>CAIFEZ010000066.1 GCA_903789595.1 uncultured eubacterium 1-6 | reverse complement strand
GAGTAGTGTCGAAAACCCGGAAGGCAACTGATAGGTATCTGACGGCTGAGAAGCCGGAGATATAAAAAATTGCGGCCAAGGCGCAATAAAAACAACTTTGGAACTCGTTCTTTCAAAACTGAATCTTCAATGCTTACAGCTCATCCTTTATCCAGGCATCAAGATGGATATTGATGCCGGCAAAGATTGCGAAGAAAGCATGCTTGGATCCATTACAGATTTTCATCTGGTGAAGATGATAGTCGTTCAGGATTCTGGTGTTCATTCTTTCTGTCGAAGTTCTGTTCCGGTAAATCTCTTTCCACTTTTCAGACCTGTATGGAACAGGTCCGAAGAGCCGGATGTCATCACCGTCATTGACGTATATCGTTCTTCCATAAGCGGAAGAACTGCACTCATTCGCAAATGGGCAGGAGGAAATCTTATTCATCCTGAGTGGGCAGCGGAATTTTCTGCGCTTTCTCTGAATGTCGTAGCCATAGTCATACATCGGTGTTCCATTCGGACAAACAGGCACGCCATTCTCATTCAGCTTGAACTTATCAAAGGGATTGTCCCCAGCAGACCGTTGATTGCGGTCGATGATTGGAATAATATTCTTATGACGGAAGAACTGAAAGATGGCAAGACTGTCAGAAGCTGCGTCAAAGCACATGTATCGCGGGTGGATATCGGGATTCATGTCAAACAGACGTGCTGAGGCAGATATGGTGGTCAAAGCATCGTGCCGTGAGGCTTTCTCAAGATCGATATAGATAGGCAAGTCTACTGATCTATGGGGATTGTGGTACGAGATGTTGTAAAGAGTGTAGCCGAGATAGTAGGACTCAAGATCACTGTCCCATCCGATGTCAGCGTCAGGTGCAGAATAGCGGACGAGAGGATTTCCATCCTTATCCAATTTGACTTTGTGGCCAAATGGAGAAGCGTGGATGTGAAGCGAAGAACCATCTCCGGACAAGATGAGATTATTCGACTCAATGAATCCCATGTCGGAAGAAGGAATCACAGCCAGTGCATTGAAGAGAGACTGAAGTGTGTAGATCATCCGATCCCGATCCCATTCGGCGCCGTTTTTATATTTGTCAGCGAGAAATAAGGTTTCGGAATGTGAATAGTTAATCAGCTTGTCATGGTTCTTGGGTTTCTTTTGAGAAGGCTTCGTATAGTAACCCTGCTGCAGCAGATCAGAGAGATGTGGATCTGAGTGCGTTAAACGATTGATAAAGTCGTAATGAGAAGCAGGACCAGGCGGAGAGAAAGAGCCAATCAGCCATTGAAGCAGAGAATCAGAAGACAGATCTGCACACCAGTTATGAATGGACAAATACCCGAGGTGCTGCATGAGAATGAAGGACCGGATGAGCACAGCGGGGTCATGAGCCGGACGGCCGGTAACAGAGTAGAGAGGAAACAGAACATCTACGGCAAGATCGACGTCCAGCTTCCGAAGCTTATGCAAAGCAGAATGGAACTTAGAAGTATCCAGTCGTTTAAGCTGAGCATAACCAAGATGATCTTTTTCATCCCTAAGGAAAGCACGATATTCCAGGGACGAAGAGATATGTTTGAGCATTTAACTCACCTCCCACCTTTTCAAGAAAAGCGATCGAAGCGAGCAGGGCACGCTTGAAATTTTGTCAAGAGTTGACAGCGAAAAAGTGGGGGGATTATGAAATGAGGAGCACAGAGAAAAGAGCGTTGCCTGTACTCCTAAGAGTTTTCGACAACGCTC
>CAIFEZ010000065.1 GCA_903789595.1 uncultured eubacterium 1-6 | reverse complement strand
GGTGCGCCTTTTATTATGGTTGTGTAGTTTGATGAAAGGAGATTACAATGCAAAACTACACTACCATTATGGGCATTATCCGTATGAGACAGCAGGGTCTCTCATACCGGCAATGCCACGATCGCTTCAAGGTCGGAAACAGTACTATCACCCTGCTCATGGCCAGATACCAGGACCTTGGCTTATCCTTGACAGACCTG
Source organism: uncultured eubacterium 1-6 (assembly GCA_903789595.1). Classification (GTDB taxonomy): domain Bacteria; phylum Bacillota; class Clostridia; order Lachnospirales; family Lachnospiraceae; genus Bilifractor. Next base: position 1,805 of record CAIFEZ010000065.1, on the reverse strand, counting down.
GAGAAAATGGATCCCCAAAAGGTTGTCCAGGCGTTCTATCCACCGGATGAAAAACGGCGCAAAGATGTTCCGCTGCCTGACTTCAAGAAAATCCATGAACGTCTTATGGAGAAAGGAAGTAAAGCCAACCTGTTCTTCCTCTGGACCGAGTATAAGCAGGACAATCCCAACGGCTATCAATATTCGCAATTTGCGGAATACTACCACCGCTATGTCGAACAGAACTTCGGAAGCCAGGATGTCTCCATGGCTGTCGAACGTATCCCTGGTGAGAAGGTATTTATCGACTGGGTCGGTGACCAACCGGAAATCATTATGAATCCAGAATCTGGTGAGCTTCAGAAAGTTCATGTATTCGTCACGACGGTTGGAGTGAGCAGCTATCTATTCGCCGAACTGTTTCCTAACGAGCAGCTGCCGAACTTTATGAAAGGCACTAATGATGCCCTGGCATTCTATGATGCGGTTCCGAAATATTTAGTCCCTGATAATGCGGCTACAGCGGTTACCAAGCACACAAAGGATGTTTTGCTTATTAACAGCACTTATCAGGATCTTGAGAGTTTCTATGACACCATTATTCTCCCACCGCCCGCCTATAAGCCAAAAGGAAAACCAACTGTGGAAAAACATGTTCAGCTTCTTGAAACATGGCTCTTGGAAAAACTGAAGGAGAATGTTTACAGCAGCTTTGCCAGCGCCAATGAGGCCTGTAAAAAGATAATAGCGGACATCAATGACAGGAAGCCAACTGGTTGGGAACATTCCCGTAAAGAGATGTTCGAGCTCTACGATAAGCCGCAGATGAAGAAACTTTCCGACGGTGCCTTCACAACCTGCGACTATGTAGCGTTTGATCATATCCCAGCAAACTATCACTTACCATATGATGGCCACTACTACTCTGTATTGTACACGTACTATAACAGGCCAGCCATTTTGAAGGCCACTATGACAGAAATCCGGATCTGTGATGAAAATAACAGACTTCTCTGCACTCATCCAAGATCTTACAAGAAATTTCCGAAATACATCACTAGCGATGAGCATATGTCGCCAGAGCACCGCTTCTATAAAGAAGTAAACATGCATGATGGTGATTATTATCGCAGATGGGCATCGGCGATCGGAAAGGATATGTTTACACTGATTGATACCGTCCTCCATAGCTCCAAGCACGAAGAGCAGAGTTACAATTCGTGCAACGGCATTCTTCACATGTGCGACGGAAAATCAAAGGTTATTGTCAATATGGCTGCACGCAAATGCATAGAGCTTAACAGCTGTAAGTATTCATACTTCAAGAGAATTCTTAATGACATTCTGAATAACGGAGGCAGGCCTTCTGGAGATTCTCTTCCGGAACATAAGAACATCCGTGGAAAGGACTTCTACAAATGACCGACCGCAGAATCCTTGAAAGTACTGAAGAGCTTTGCATGAAGTTAAGACACATGAAGCTATCGGGCATGGCTGATGAACTTGAGCGTCAGAATAATGACCCTAATCACGACCTTGTTTCATTTGATGAACGCTTGAACGGCATTATCAACGCTGAGTGGAATCTTAGATATAACAAGAAGCTCAACCGCTTCATCAAGAAAGCCACTCTACGATATCCTGAAGCTGACCTTGACGACACTATTTATAATCCCGCTCGTCAGCTGGATACCGATACCATTGAACGCCTGTCCAAGTGTTCCTGGATTGAGGAAGGAAGAAACCTTCTCGTTACAGGGGCCTCCGGCAGCGGTAATTATGCAAAGCAATTGATAATGTAAAGTAAATGCCGCAATCATCGGTGC
>CAIFEZ010000064.1 GCA_903789595.1 uncultured eubacterium 1-6 | reverse complement strand
TCCCAATGGCTTTTCTATACCTCTACGAAATTGCGAACTTTATTGTACTCTATCTTTATATCACCGAAAATATGTTGATCTTTTGTTTAAATGTGTTATAATAATTGTACTTATCAGAGTACTTGTAATCTAATGATTATTTAAGTGGGATAAGATCCGAAAAGATCTTGTCCCGCTTTTTTTATATCTAGTAGTAGGAAAGTTATATGGAAAAACTAATAACTTCAAGTCTTTAGAATTGCTGAAAATAATAAAGAGGAGATAATTTTAATGCATTTGAAAACAGAAAGATTGGTCGTTCGTGATTTTGAAAGAAAAGATGCTGCAGGATTGTATGAATACCTTGCGCACCCACCTGTACATTGTTTTCTAAGCGAAAAGTTGAACTCACTTGACGAGGCTGAAAAAGAAGTGGAGCAAAGACGTGAAAAAGGCGAACACTTCGCTGTTTGTCTGTCTAATACAGATTCAATTATCGGAGACCTTTTCGCCATAAAGGAAGAGCCTGACACATATAGCGTCGGATGGAATTTCAACTTGAAATACGGCAAAAATGGTTATGCATCCGAAGCAGCAAAAGCGTTATTCGACTACCTCTTCAATCTCGATGCAAGGAGAATATATGCTTATGCTGAAGACGACAATATTCCATCACAAAAGCTCTGTGAGCGACTCGGAATGAGAAAAGAAGGGCTTTTTATCGAGTTTATATCTTTTATAAATAACCCAGATGGAACTCCGCATTATGAAAACACTTACCAATATGCAATTCTAAAAAGAGAGTGGCTCAAGGCTGGAAGCCCTGAGCTTGGTAAATAATTCTCTGCTTCCGGGTATGTTCAATATGATTGGAATTTATGGCTCCATCCACTAATGCGCGTTGAAGATGGATTTTGCGGGGCTTCCGGTCTTAAAAAGCGTAAAGCACAGCAGCACCGTGTAGCCCATGCACGTCCAGATCGCCTTGCTGATGTCCGTGCTCACGCTGATGCTTTTTACCAGAACGGCGTAAATCGCTACGCAGACGATGATGAGAAAACCCTGAAATCCCAGCGCGAACAGGGAATGCAGATAGTTTTGCCCCATGCCGCCCGATTCCCGGTTGAGCATCGTCGCCATCGGGATCGGCGCGATGGAAGTGGCCAAATAGATCTCAATCATCCTCCCGTACACAATGATGAAAATGCAGATCGTGAGCGCCCTCATGGTAAAGCCCGCGAAAATGCTCTGGAACCACAGCCCGAACAGGGGGCCGAGGTCCATCGACACGAGCCGCGTCTGAAGGTTTGCCGTGACGGAGCTGATGCCGATGGACGTGTCGGAGACGATGTTCCCGCCGCACTGTTGACCACACTCTGCGCCACGTCGAATATGCCCATAACGATATTCCATGTGTTGGTCACGATGAGGATGGCGCAGGCCGTTTCAGAGTTCGCCTATGTTTGGGTACAATCAGATCCGCCCACACTCATACAACGATTATCGAATGCCCTATGAGGCGAGGTATGGCGGAGCCAGACCCAATGCTCAGTATGCTGGAATGGCTCTGCGCTCAGCTAATGGAAGCAGAGGTTTCCGGACTTGTGGGAGCGGAGAAGAATGCACACAATCCCTCTCGCAGCGATTACCGCTGCGGGTATCGTCCCCGGCGGCTGGATACTCGCGTGGGGACAATGTATCTCATGGTGCCCAAACTTCGGAACCGCGGATACATCCCATTCTTTGTTACGGAACACAAACGAAGCGAAGCAGCACTGATCCAGGTCATTCAGGAAGCGTTCGTACAGGGCGTGTCCACCCGGAAGATGGAAAAGCTGGCTCACAGTCTGGGAATAGAGAGTCTTTCCCGCAGTCAGGTAAGCGAAATGACAAAAGGGCTCAATGAGCAGGTGCAGGAATTCCGCAGCCGTTCTCTGACGGATACCCGCTATCCCGTCATCTGGACGGATGCCCTGTATGAAAAAGTCCGTATGGACGGGCGTGTCGTCAGCATGGCGGTGATGGCAGTCTGCAGAGTCAACGAACAAGGCCACAGAGATGTTCTCGCTGTGGAACCGATGCTGGACGA
>CAIFEZ010000063.1 GCA_903789595.1 uncultured eubacterium 1-6 | reverse complement strand
CTAACAGCCAGTAATGCTCAGGCAAAGGTGCTGTGAAATCGTTGCCTTTTCAGTTGTGCGTTAACAGTAACCAGAAACTGTATTAGCTACGGATTTTCATAATCCTTCCGGTTGAGAAAAAAAGCGGGATATCGTATAATGATTTCACAGGTTAAAACAGCGGGCGCCTCATCCGTGCGAAAATAGAGGGGTGTCCGCGGAACGTATCTGCCGGTCAGATACATCAATATTGAATAGCAGAAGGAGTACAAACAAAATGGCTGTCGTTAAGGAACTGCTTCGGGCAGAAAATGACGGAACACTGAGCTTTGGCAATTATGAGCTGGACGCGAAGAAGAAGCTGGGAGATTTCGAGTTCAAGGGCAATCTGTTCAAGGTAAAAACCTACCGCGAAATCACAAAACTGGAGTGCAATGAGACCTTTGTATATGAATCGGTTCCCGGTACTGCAGTGAAGAATCTCAAGATTACGGATCAGGAGATCTCTTTCTCTGTGGAAGGCCCGGAAGACGCTGAGATCACGGTGGGCGCCGCTGAGAATACCGAATATCAGGTTCTTCTCGACGATGTAAATGTCGGTCATATGACCACGAACATGGGCGGAAAGCTTTCCTTCAGTGTGGAACTCAGCGAAGGCAAATCCGTCAGCGTGAAGATCGTAAGAGTCTGAACCGGCTGCGTCACAGCCGAACGATTTTACGTTTTTCTTTTTTTAGTCATCAGCAGGCTCCGGAGCATTCCGGAGCCTTTTTCGGGAGATTTTTTCATGAGCAAAGACAAAAAGAGCGTCTATTTTTGCCAGAACTGCGGATATGAATCCGCGAAATGGATGGGGCAGTGTCCTTCCTGTCATCAGTGGAATACATTCGTAGAAGAACTTGTTTCTTCAAAAAAAACCGGTCCACGGAGCACCGGCCTTTCATCCGCAGGGAAGGGGGACCGCCTGAAACCGAAATCACTTTCGGAAATTGATGTTTCTTCCGGACAGAGGACCAAAACAGACATCGGCGAAATGGACCGTGTTCTCGGGGGCGGCATCGTAAAGGGCTCACTGATACTGATCGGCGGAGATCCGGGCATCGGCAAGTCCACACTTCTGCTTCAGGTGTGTCAGCACCTGACGGCCAAGGGTATTTGTGTGCTGTATGTGTCGGGAGAGGAGTCTCTGCAGCAGATCAAGCTGCGGTCGATGCGCATCGGTACCTTCAGCGACAATCTGAAGCTGCTCTGTGAAACAAATCTGACCGATATCGAAGGCGTTATCGAGCATGAAAAGCCGGACATGGTTGTGATCGACTCCATTCAGACGATGTACAACGAGGATATCCAGTCTTCGCCGGGAAATGTCTCTCAGGTCAGAGAATCGACCGGGGTGCTGCTCCGCATCGCGAAGACCATGCTGATTCCGATTTTTATCGTCGGACACATGACTAAGGATGGAAATGTCGCGGGACCCAGAGTCCTCGAGCACATGGTGGATACGGTCCTCTATTTTGAGGGAGACAGGAGTCAGTCATACCGGATTCTCCGCGCGGCGAAGAACCGTTTCGGCTCGACGAATGAAATCGGCGTATTCGAAATGCGTGCGGAGGGACTCACAGAAGTGGCGAACCCCTCACAATATATGCTGGACGGCCGGCCGACAGACGCTTCCGGCTCTGTCGTCGCCTGTTCCATGGAGGGTACCCGTCCCATCATGATCGAGATCCAGGCGCTGGTGTGCCGTACCAATTTCGGATTTCCGCGGCGTACCGCGAACGGAACGGACTACAATCGGGTAAACCTGTTGATGGCAGTACTTGAAAAGAGGGTGCACATCAATCTTTCGCAGAGCGATGCCTATGTGAATATCACCGGGGGCGTCAAGATGACGGAACCTGCGGTCGATCTTGGAATCCTTCTGGCAATCGCGTCAAGTGCCAGAGATGTCGCCATACCGGCGGACACCGTGGTATTCGGGGAGGTGGGATTGTCCGGAGAAATTCGTTCCGTATCCATGGCAGAACAGAGAGTCCGGGAAGCACAGAAGCTGGGATTTCGGACTGTCATACTCCCGAAATCATGCATGCGAAGTCTGTCCGGGACACAGGAAAACCTTGCGGTGAGACTCATACCAGTATCAAACATCGGTGAAGCAATCGGATATCTCAATGCGCTGAAAAAACAATAACAGCGGTACACGGGGTATCAGAAATCCCCGAAAAAAATAATGAGGGAAAAATTAAAAAAACATGTTGACATCTTATCCTTATAGTGATAAAGTATTATTCGTTGCAGCGATGCAGCAAAACAATTCAACCAAAATGATATAAGTTGAAAATATTTTAACATATTATATTGGAATGAATCGATTGAACATTGACAACTGAACAGTAAAACACATCCTCGAAAATTCAAATAAAGTT
>CAIFEZ010000062.1 GCA_903789595.1 uncultured eubacterium 1-6 | reverse complement strand
CTTATACACCTTGTGATATATTATATAGTCCAGTCGCAATGTTCTCTGCCCACGGAGAGCTTGCTCACCAGTGGGCAGGAACATTAGCGACGACAACAGGTATGAGCATGAAGCGGTGTTTTACACCGCGGGAATGCGAATGCCTGTTAGCGGTACGGAAGCTGCTCTGCAGCTTTCGTGCCGCGGGGACTTATACACCTTGTGATATATTATATAGTCCAGTCGCAATGTTCTCTGCCCACGGGGAGCTTGCTCACCAGTTGCTGTTCACGCACTACTGAAACGGCAAAGATTTTACAGTACCTTTGCCTGAGCATTACTGGCTGTTAAAAGTTTTATCCGTGAATTCTTCATGAAGTAGATAGCGAGGACTGTCTGATGAAGGCGCTTGCGCCTGAGGAGTTCCGCAGCTTCATAAATCAGGATAAAACTTTGCTACAGCCAGTTTGCGAAGGGTAACAGGACTGTAAAATCCTTGCCGTAAAGAATTAACCGGTCAACCGTAACCCATAACTTAAAAAAATAAATAAATTTTTCCATTTTTGTCTTTACACGGTGCTTCTTTCGAAGCAAAATATAGCTTGTTAGTGGAACAGACAGTATTAACCTGTACGGAATACGGAATTGGAGAAGTTATATGGTGATTCGTGCGGTTCTGATTGCTCTTGGTATTGTAGTGGGATTGTTTCTGCTGTACCTCTGGGGAATTCATCCGCGAATGGATTCGGGAAGGAAGCAGAAAACTCTGGATCTCGCGAAGTGGGATTTTGCCCACCGCGGTCTTTGGGATATGGCGCAGAATATTCCTGAGAATTCGATGCCTGCTTTTGAGCGGGCGGCGGACCAGGGATATGCGATTGAACTGGATGTGCATCTGACGAAGGACAAGAAGCTGGTCGTTTTTCACGATGACAGCCTGATGCGGATCTGCAGTATTCATGGGACATGCGAAAGAATGAATGCGAAGGATCTTATGGGGCTTCCGCTTTCCCATACGGAGTATCACATGCCTCTGCTGGAGGATGTACTTCGTCTGGTAAACGGAAGGGTTCCGCTTCTGATTGAGCTGAAGCTGCCCTCCGTCAGTACGGAGATCTGCGGATATGTATATGAACTTATGAAGGAATATCGGGGAACTTACCTGATCGAGTCCTTCAATCCGCTTGGGCTTCGCAAATACAAGAAACTGGATCCCGACGCTATCGTCGGCCAGCTGTCCGGAAAGTACACCGCGAGAGACCATCTGAATCCGCTGATTGCGCTGCTATCCTCGTCGCTGCTGGTCAATGCACTCAGCCGGCCGGATTTTGTGGCATACAATTTCCGCACATCGGACGCCTTCGGTTTTTACCTGAATCAGTACCTGTTCCGGATCCCTGTTTTTGCCTGGACGGTGAGAACCTCAGATGAATTCCGGAAGTGCAGGCATTCCTTTGACGGTATTATCTTCGAGAAATTTCTTCCGGCAGAAATCGCGGCTTAAACAGTCCGCATCAACCGCGGTCAAAAAATGGGACAGAACACTTTGCTGTCCGGCAGCGGCGTTTCATGAGACGTCCGCACCCATTGAAGGAGGAGAATTTTTATGCTGACATCTGTTACAGCGCTTTTTCGGTCCAGAAAGCAGTACTGGATCCTGCCTGCATATGCGATATTCTATTTTACGGTATTCCGTTTTCTTGAAAAAGTCATCCGGAACCCCGGGAGCTATCATCTGATCTACTGCCCGCTTGACCGATATATTCCTTTCAGCGAATATTTCGTCATCTTCTATTTCGCCTGGTTTATCTTCATGTTTCTTACGTTCGGCTATTTCACGGCGATCAACCGGGATGTACAGGAATATAATCGTTTTGTTCTTTATCTTTTTACGGGGATGACGATCTTCCTAATTGTATCTGCCATTTATCCGAACGGACTGGATATTCGTCCGGAGACCCTTCCGAATCACAATATCTTCAGTCGGATGGTGGCGATGCTGTATCGGTCGGACACACCTACAAACGTTTTCCCAAGCATTCACGTATACAATTCGCTTTCCGCAGCCCTGGCGGTCAATAACTGCAAGGCTCTGAAGAAATACCGAGGTCTCCGGATCGGGACCTTTGTTCTTGCTTTCCTGATCATTCTCTCCACCATGTTCCTGAAGCAGCATTCGGTATACGATGTTGCGGGCGGAATCTTCATGAGCATCATCTTCTACCGGCTCATCTACCAGCCGGAGGAAATATCAGAGCTCGGCAGTGAACCGGAAGGAGCCGCCTCCTCGGGCAGATAAAGAAGGAACATCAACTTCCAGATGAAGAGGAAAACAGCCGCTGCCAGAGATAAAAGAAGAAACAGCAAGTGCCGCATGCACACAGTCAGCAGGCTGTGGGTATACGGCACTCTTTTTTACGCGAACAGTGAGCCGCAGCCGAATGCGAAGTATTCGTGTGCGGCGAGCGT
>CAIFEZ010000061.1 GCA_903789595.1 uncultured eubacterium 1-6 | reverse complement strand
GGAATCCTCATCTGTAGAGTCAATATGCAGATAAAGCTTTGCTTCATCCAGTGTAATCAGCATGATGTGTCACCGCCTCTGTTTTGCTTATGAATCAGTTGATTCAGGCACTTGCTCCAGCTTTCAGGATCTGGACAGCTTCCGGCAGCACGAGCTTGCCGTCGACACGTTCCTTCGCCACATAGCCAATCATTCCGTTACCGGCAAAGAGCTCGCGGAGTTCCTGAAAACTTCTGGTTCCTCTGTCACCGATGTTGTAGTAGCTGAAATCACCGAAGGCGATCGCGGCTTTTCCGGCTTCAAGAGCAGGCGCATAAGCGGAAGTACGCACCGGATATCCGCAAAGCCTGTCCGGTTCGCCAGCCTGATAGGACGGCTGCCAGATGTAGGCCTGGTTGTTGTCCTTGAGTTTGCGGATTGCCGCGAGGGTGGAGTCATTCAGAATAAAGCAGGCGTTCTTGCGGTACGGGCGCTTCAAGGCATAAATCAGGGTGAGAATATCATCCGTCGCGAGCTTTGTACCACTTAAGGTTACAGCCGTTACACCGCCGCCTTTGTCCGCAAAGATGCCGGTCGGCTTTCCGGTTCCGCTGCCGTTCAGGAAAGCGTCCTCTTCGGCATTGCCGAACGCTTTGCCGAACTGGTCAATGATGTAGTTCTCCAGATTGAAGGCGTTGTCGTAAAGCAGTTCCTCGGTTACCTTGATGGCCACGTGGAGCTTGTGTGCATCAAGGACGATCTGGTCGAACGTCGCATCTCCGAAAGTCAACGCTTCGCCTTCCTCAATCCATGCCGCCGCGGGTTTTGTGCCCGCAATGTTGATCTTGTGTTCGCCGGACGTAGTGATGGTCGTTGCAAGGCTGCGGAAGATGTTCTCTTCTGTGAGTTTGTCGATAAGGCGGGAGTCCCATTCTTCCGGAACGAGGTAACCGCCGTTCGCGTCAGTGCCTTCCTGCAGAATGTCTGACACCTGGTGGAAGCCGCTGCGCATGGCTGTGAGCATTGCTTTCGCGTAGGCGTCAGATGCTCTGCCGCGTTTCTCCGGCTTATTCTCTGTTCCGGCACCTGGCTTCCCGGTAAGGGGAATATTGACCGGCTGGCTCATCTGTTCTTCGATAGACTTTTGGCGGTTCAGCCTGTCGATTTCCTTTGTGAGGCCGGTGATTTCCTTTTCCATCTTGTCGTAGGTGGCTCCGTCTTCCTCAGAAAGGATGCCGCCGCTGCTGCGGTGGGATTCGAGAAATGCCTTTGCCGTTTCCCACGCCTTGGCTCTCTTATTAATTAATTCCTGTACATTCATGATGTTGTCCTCCTATTAAATGAACTGTTTCATGAGGTCGAGACGCTTTTCGAGGTCTTCGACCGATCTGCCTGTGTTGTAAACTTTTGCCTGCTTTTCGTTATCAGGCGGTTTTTCGGAATGTTCCCTGCAGTAGTCGCAGAGCTTCTTGTTCATGGCTGCCGCAGCTCTGTAACGGGAGAAGAGCATGGATTTCGGCTCAACCTCATCGGATTCCTTTTCTGATGTGGTTCTTTCGTCCGGTTCATCCTCAGCAGGTGTTTCGTCAGGCTCTGTTTCCGGTTTTCTACCATAGAGGGAGCTCCTCTCAATCACACCGTCCGCAAAATGCAGTTCGACCGCTTTCCCGGCATTCATCCAGGTCTCTTCGTCCATGAGCTTACTAAGCTTATTCCTCGAAAGGCCGGTCTTTGTCTGGTAAGCGTTGACGATGGAGTTTTTCACCTCGTCCAGCATTTCGATTGCCTTCTGCATTTCGTCAGTGCTGCCCATAGCGACTGTGCTCGGATTGTGGATCATGAGCATCGAGACCGGAGACATCAGAACTTTGTCGCCAGCCATCGCAATGACGCTTGCCGCGGAAGCCGCAAGACCGTCAATCTTGATTGTGACCTTGCCCTTGTAGTCGCGGAGCATGTTGTAAATCTGTGCTGCCGCAAAACAGTCGCCGCCCGGAGAGTTCAGCCATATAGTGATGTTACCGGAGCTGCTTTCCAATTCCGATCTAAAAAGAGCCGGAGTGACGTCGTCGTCAAACCAGCTCTCTTCCGCGATTGTACCGTCAAGGAACAGCGTCCGTTCTTCCGTTTCCTGTCCGGGATTTGCTGGATCGGGCAGCTTGTTTCTTGCCCATCTCCAGAACTTGTTTGCCTTTTCCATTGGTATCCCCCTTGTTTGAATTCTGATTGTATGCTGATCCGGCATCCGCGAGCTTTACCACGTTTCCGTTCAGGACGTGGATATTGCCGCCTTCCTCGTCGGAAAGGAGATCCATGTTCTCAAGTTCCCGCACATCATTCACGGAAAAAATTCCGTTCTGAATGCCGGTCGAATAACCGTTCATGCGGCTCTGGTAGTCTCCCCGCAGGAGCCCGTCTACATTAAAGCGGATGAAGTAGCTTTTCTTTTCCTCCGGAGAAAGGAGCGAGCGCTGCATGGACTGTTCCCAGCGTACGAGCCACGGCTCCAGTGTGTAGGATACGAATTCCAAGCTTTGCTGCTCAATGTTCGAGAAGGTTGCATGTTCCAAATCGCCGATCATGTGCGGCGGGATGCGGAAAATCCTCGCAATTTCGTCTAACTGGAACTTGCGCGTTTCAAGGAACTGCGCCTGCTCCGGACTGATGGAAATCGGCGTATAGGTCATGCCTTCTTCCAAAATGGCGACCTTGTTGGAATTGGAACTCCCGCCGAATCCGGCCTCCCATGAGTTCCTTATTTTCTCCGGGTCTTTCACGACGCCCGGCATTGACAGAATGCCGGATGGATTTGCACCGTTCTTAAAAAATGTAGCTCCATATTCTTCTGTCGCCATTGCCATTCCAATGGAATTCTTCGCCATCGCGATCGGCGAATAGCCGACCAAACCGTCGAAACCAAGTCCTGGAATATGCAGCACATCGTTTGGCATAAGCCGTACGGTTCCTGCCTTCATCGTCGGAGCGTCTGACGTGCTCATCTGGTATTCATAGTAAAGGTGGCCGTTTTCGTCCCGGTCGACGCGCATCCGGTTTGCCATGAGAGGATAAAGTGCCGTGACCTCGCCGCGTCCGTTTCTTATGATCTGTGCGTAAGCGTTGCCCCAAAGCAGAAGGTGCGTCATGAGCGTTTCCCGGAATATGAACGAAGTCATTTCCGGGTTTGGTTCGTCATGAAGCAGCGGGTAGAGCGGGTGGTCGACAGCCTTTTCCTTGCTGTTTTTGTCTGTATAGCGGTAAAGGTGCAGCGGAAGGCTCGCAATGGCTTCCGAAAGGACGCGGAC
>CAIFEZ010000060.1 GCA_903789595.1 uncultured eubacterium 1-6 | reverse complement strand
TTTTTCAGCATTCCGCATACCAATTAAAGCAGCTCCAATTGCACCGTTGTACTGCGGATAATTGGCTTTATAAATATCACACATCAACTCATCCTCCAGTGCCAGGCGCAGCGCATCATTTTTTGCGCCGCCTCCGGTCATCATCACATCGCCATCCGACTTATATTTACGCGCCATTTTGGCGATACGGTTTGCCATGGCTATATGCATACCTGCAAGGATATCACTTCGGCTTTTCTTTTGAGCAAGAAGAGAGATCACTTCCGTCTGGGCAAAAACGGCGCAGGTGCTGTTGATTTGACAGGGATCTGTACTCTCTTTCGCAAGCGAAGCAATCTGATCAATGGTAGTTTCCAGAAGATCAGCCACGACCTCCAAGAACTTTCCTGTTCCAGCGGCGCATTTATCATTCATTGTAAAATTCACGATATGTCCATCGGGGCCAAGGCTGATGATCTTGCTGTCTTGGCCTCCGATATCAATGATCAAGCGCGGATGTACGTTTTCAGGGGCTGTCAATTGTACACCGCAGGCATGAGCGGTGATTTCTGAAATTGTGGCATCTGCGAGGCCGATACTGCGCCTGCTGTATCCGGTTGCGGTGATTACGGCGATATCATTGCGTGTGATACTTTGGCTCGCATAGATCTTTTCCAGCAATTTGGCCGCAGTTTCCTCACAGTCGATGCCTGTTGGAAGAAGTTCAGCGCCTAAAACACAGTTATCCTTTATCAATGCCGCTTTCAGGTATGTCGAACCGGCATCCAGTCCCACATAATAGTTTCCCATGTATTTATCTCCTTTGTTCTATCAATTCAACAAACGCTTCCAGACGGATTTTTACCTGTTCTGCATCCTCGGCGGAGAAATCTGTTTCCACACGCAGAACCGGAATATCAAGCTTATCTGCCAGCTGTTCCACCATGGACAATTCGAAGTCGTAAGGCGTGCAGCCGCGCAGGATATGATAAATAACGCCCTCCGCTTTCGTCTGACGCAGTTTTTCTGTGAGACTGCTGAGGCGATCGTCCGTCTGCTCGAATACCGGACACGTACATGCGCAGACATATCGCGCCGTAAGCGCACGTAAGATGCCGTCTGTACTGTACTCATCAGGAACAACGGGGTCATATAAAAGCCTCCCCGCCATACACGTCTCGTCTCCGACAATCTGTGCCCCCAGACCTTCCATCAAAAACGGCAGTTTATAGTTTGGAAATGTAATGGGAGAGCCTGCGATAAAGATACGCGGCTTTTTCCTTTTCAAAGGCTGCATGGCAGCTGCTTTTTGGGAAAGTCCGGCATTTAGTATTTTCGCGTGCTGCGCCCAGCTTTCCGGCGTATCATAGCAATAGCTGTTCAGCACAGCCATAACCTGTGAACCCGTGACAGGCGGATTGTCGGATGAGAGCAAGCCGTATAGTTTATATGCTTCCTGCTGTGCCGCATTAATGCTTTTGCAGGATTCAATCAGTTTCCGGTTGGAGAACCTGCGGCCCGTTTCTTTGGAAATACTTTTCATGAGAGCATGCATGTTTTGCAGGTTCTGCGCAAAGCGTTCCTCCGACTTATCCATTTCAATCGGCAAGGGAATAACCGGAAGGTACTGCGACAAAAGCGCAGCGCTTTTTCGCTTGCCATCGCAGGTCATCGGCAGCACCGCCAGCCTGCACTGCTGATAGATTGGCATGACGCGCATCGCATGAAATCCCGCGGTTGCTTTCAAGACTGGGCAGGCATCACGCGGGACAATCTCATCCCCGATCATCGCCGCAACGCTGTGCCCAGCGCATAAGCGCAGCGGCCTGTAGCCGAATGCGTATATCATTTCATCCGGCACCATCACGCAGTAGCTACCTATGTACTCGTTGTCATCTTTTTCAAAATCGACGAATGTTCTTTTAAGAACATTCGTAAAATATTCAAGCCCCTTGGGAACATTTCCCGTAGATGTCAACTGTTTCAGTGAACCAGCCGAAACACGCGAAATATTTCGCTTATAACGTTCTAATGTACGCTCTTCCATTATTTCACCTGCTTTATATTCCGTTTAGAGGACAATATCTTTTTCCCAAACAGGGTAAAAGAAAGCACATCCTGCTCCGGGCATGCCTCAATGCATTTCATACAGTAGATACAATCCGAGTGAGTGATATCGGATTTGTTGCGTTCTTCATAAATGGAGCGGATATCCATTGGACAACATTCAAGACAAGCGCGGCAGTGTGTACATGCGGTGCCATCCTTTTCAATTTTTCCGAAGCTGATTTTATTGAAAAGTCCCCTCAAAGTGCCTAATGGGCAGTATTTACAGAACGCCCTTTCTTTCAGAAAACAAATTCCCGTTACAATACCGACAATAATGATTTTATAGATACTCATATCTGCGCTGCTGAAGGAAAGGTCGGGCCGTATATACATAACTGGGCGCAGCCCAAAAAACAAAACGCTGGTCAGAAAATATACAAGTATGATCCATTTCAGCGGACGCAAATAGGATTTCACCTTTAATGACACGTGGAACGTCGGAATATGCAGTTTTTTCCGAAGCATTGAAAGCAGTTCCTGATAAAAGCCCAGCGGGCAGACATAGCCGCACCAGAGACGCCCAAAAACCAGAGCGCTGAAGATGCTGAGCAACAAAATAATAATCCGGTATCCGCTTCCCAGAAAAACGAGTACAACAACGGCAATCAGTAGACACATGATACGGAAAGCCGTAATTTTACGCTGCTTCAATGTGTCTCCTCCTCACTCCGCAGTACCGGAAGCGGTGCAACGCGTTTTTTCTTTTTTTGGTAATAGATTATTATGCCTCCCGATGTCAATACGGCAATACCTAAAATAGAGGCAACATTTTCAATGCGCTTAAGTGTTTTGGCCTGCATAGCGGTTTCGGTTTGATTGCCACCGTTTGGCTGGGCTGCGTTCCCTGCGCTTTGCATTATATTGCTTGCGGGTGCTGAGTTTCCAACCTCTGAGCTCCGCGCAAGATTCGTTTTTACAGCAAAAAATGCGATCGTGACAAGAGCGGCTACAATCACGACGGTTATAATTTCGCGGTGTACTTTTACCGTTTTTATCTTCTCCGCAGTTTTTAGATGTAATTCCTGTAAAAGAAAGTTGAATGACATAAGTTCCTCCTTGATCAATTTGAGTTTATAAACTGGTGAATATTCATTTTCATACTGCCGCGGACAGTCTTCCGGTTTGCATCAGCAGTTCTGAAAACGCTTCCAGACGGATTCTGATCTGTTCAGTATCGGCATTCGTATAATCCGTCTCAATACAGACGAACGGAATCCCCGCCCTGATGGCGGCTTTTTCAATCCGATCTGCTTCATAAGCATACATGAGCTGCCCCTTGAGCAGGTGGTAGATGACACCGTCGGCGTTTTGCAGGAAAGAAGTGTCAGTACACAGTGCGCGTGCAATATCGTTTTGCGCCGCTCTGTAATGAATTTCATTCAGATCCCTGAACATTGAATTCAGCGAGGAAGGATCATGTTCCATAAGCTCTGTGTAATCCTCCGGATCAGGGACTCCGCAGTGATTCTCATAATTTTGGATGCCGACATTATGTAATACAGTCGGGATTTTGACATTCGGGAAAAAGATCGGAGACCCGATCAGCAGCAGATGGGGCCGGTTTTCGGATATCGGCTTCAGGCTTTCCTCGGCGAATCCATTCACGCGGCCGATCCATTCCTGAATGTCAGGAGCAAGATAATAGGTCTGCTTGATAAAATCCTTTGCGATTTGAGGAATATCCATAGCCTTAAGGCGCCGGATGGCATCATGTGCGCTGGTGATTTGCTTCGCGGCATTTCGGATGCTCTTGGCAGTGATCGGCCGGTGTGTGAGCTTTTGCAGCTCCATAATTAAATCCATCTGCGATGACTTAAACCGTGATGTGGCTTTTGAATCCAGAAACGGCTCCTCCTCCATCACGATCACCGGATGCCCCAGGTCTTTTAAATAAGGCACAACTTTACGCGTATCTGCGTTGCTTACCGGCACAACCATCCCGGTGATATCCCTCATGCAGGAGAGCTGTCCGGAAAAGAGAATGCTGCTTGCGGATTTCAACACAGGGTCCGAAATCTGCGGAAACACCTGTTCTGCGTATTGATCCGTAAAGTAATTGCCGCCAAGCAGGAATTGCGGGTTTGCACCGGCAGCCCGGATATATAATTCGGGAATACCGGTCCCCAATACCGCTATGGACGGCATTTCTGTCTTTTGTTCCCCAAACCAGAATCCCTTCCAGATATCGAAAAAATAATCCAGCGGGATATCTGGTGCTTTTTCGCGCACGGCATCTATCGATTTCAGAATCTGATCCTCATATTTTTTATCCAAGACATTTAAGGCCCCTTTCTTCTTTGATACTTTTGTATTATAATCAAAAACAAAAGTGAAAGGAGTAACCATGGTTACTCCTT
>CAIFEZ010000059.1 GCA_903789595.1 uncultured eubacterium 1-6 | reverse complement strand
TTTGCAGTTCTTCCATCCGAGCCTGAATGCCGTCCGGTGAGAGGGTGTTGGTCGTGACAACGGCTCTAGCTATATTCTCTTGCAGCTGTTTCAGAAAAGCCTTCCTGTTGCTTAGAATCTGGTTCAGCGCCTTGACAGTCACTTCTTCAAGTAGCGGTTCTCCTACGGTGCGGTTGTGGCAGGGTACATCGGCGGAGGTCGTTTCCAACCGGCTGATGCAGCGCCAGACGATGGATTTGCGACCGTGGTTGTTCCAGTGAACGCGGCGGTAAAGCTCTCCGCATTCGCCGCAAACCACGATTTGAGCAAAGCAGTGATTGCAGGAGTAGGTGCGTTTCCTGCCTGACGGACTCTTGTGAACTACCCGGCGGCGGACAAGTTCTTCCTGCACTTGCATGAAGATTTCTTTCGGAATGATGGCAGGGTGGTCGTCCTCGACGTAGTACTGAGGAACCGTGCCGTTGTTCTTGATTCGCTTCTTGGTAAGAAAGTCGACCGTATAAGTCTTTTGAAGCAGGGCATCGCCCATATACTTTTCGTTGCGGAGAATCTTGTTAATGGTGCTGGTGTGCCATTTCTCTTTTCCTGCTCCGGTGAGAATGCCGTCAGCTTCAAGCCCAGCGGCTATTTTATCCATGCTGGAACCCTCAAGATATTCTCTGTAGATGCGCTTTACGACTTCAGCCTGCTCCGGATCAATGATGAGCTTGCCATCCTTGTCCTTTGTGTATCCGAGAAAGCGGTTATGGTTGACGGTGACCTTTCCCTGCTGGTAACGGTACTGAAGACCGAGCTTCACGTTCTGGCTGAGCGACTGGCTTTCCTGCTGGGCAAGACTTGCCATTATTGTGATCAGTACCTCGCCTTTGGCGTCCATCGTGTTTATGGATTCTTTTTCGAAGTAGACCGGGATGTTCTTGTCCTTGAGTTGTCGGATGTACTGCAGGCAGTCGAGGGTATTGCGGGCAAAACGTGAGATCGATTTTGTGATAATCATGTCGATGCTCCCGGCCATGCATTCTTCAATCATGCGGTTGAATTCATTCCGCTTCTTGGTATTCGTTCCAGAGATACCATCATCCGCAAAGATACCGGCAAGTTCCCATTCCGGATTCTTCTGAATGTATTCTGTGTAATGGGAGACCTGAACGTCATAGCTTGTTTCCTGTTCGTCTGAATCTGTGCTGACTCTGCAGTAGGCTGCGACTCGGAGCTTTGGAACTTTGTCCTTGCTGACGTTATTTCCGATTTTGTGTTTTGCCGGAATGAAGGTTACGTTTGCCATTACATTGCCTCCGTTTCAATCAGTCCGTAAAGGTACTGTGCCTGCATGGCAGGATCTTTGTAGTTCTTTTCAGGCTTTTCAAAATGGAAATTTGTCGGGGTTGCCTGAATGGGTTTTTCCTTCTTGCGGTTAAGTCGTCCGAGCGCTTCTGCCCGGCGTTGTTTCTCGGCTTCCGCTTTATCGAAGGTCTCACTGTCTATGAGTGTCGGATAGAAGCCATCGCCGAGGTAGTGGCGGTTTGCCATCATTCGTTTTGCACCGCAATGCTGGATTTCGATGCCGGCCTCTTTAGCAGCTTTCTGGAAGGACGCGCCAGCCAGATAAGCCTTATAGAGTTTTCTTATCTTCGCGGCGGCAGCTTCATCAATGACCGCTTTTCCTTTTTCAATTCTGTATCCGTAAGGTGTATGTCCCATTGTCAGATCCTTTCCGTCAGGCAAAGTCCGCATTTTAGTCCGAAGCTGAACTCGGTGCGGCTTTTTATCATAATTTGCCTGACATATTTTTCAAAAAGTTCTTCGTCGTAGCTGGTCAGCATTTCACCTTTTTCCGTAAAATGCAGAAGGTCGGTGGCTGCCGTGACCTTGGAAACATCCGAGGAGACGGTGTTGTTCAGTGCCTCGATCTCCCTGTGGCAATCATCCGCCTTGGAGAGGAGATTGTTGGTTTCCGTGCTAAAAAGAATTTTATCGATGAAACCTTGTGCAGTCAGCTTCTGTAGTTCTTCCCGCTGCTCTGTGTTCTTGGCAAGCTCAGTTGTCAGTTCCTGCACCCGGCGAAGGGAATCGTCCGATGAGCCGTTTCTAATGCCTTCAACGTAGGGCTTAAGAATGACCTTGCTGGAGAAGACTAACTTGTTCATCATGGTAACAAACGCCAGCTTTAGGTCTTCGTCTCGGATGAACATCATCGAGCAGGCGTCCTTGTCAGCAAGGTGGGTGTTACAGCACCACGCGACGTAGCTCGTTCCTGCTGTGTAATGAATCCGGCGCTTGAAGGTGCTGCCGCATTCTCCACAGATGATATTTCCTGAAAAAGCATAGCGCTGCTGGTACTTTTTACTGCCTGCTGAGATGTTCTTTTCTTTTGCGTGCTGTTCAAGTATCCTCCCGGCGGCCTCGAAGTCTTCATGGCTGATGATGGCTTCGTGATGATCCTTGGCAAGGTACATATTCTTTTCCCCGTGATTGTGATGGCGGTTGAAGCATGAATCGGTGTAGGTCTTCTGGAAAAGACAGTCGCCCGTGTATTTCTCGTTTCTGAGAATCCCTTTGATCGTAGTTGCGTTCCAGCGACCGCCTTTCTTCGTGGGAACCTGATCCTCATTCAGTTTCCGGGCGATGGCGCTGGTGCCCTGACCAGAGAGGGCGTAAGCAAAAATTTGTTTTACGATTTTTGTCTGCTCCGGGTTTATCACCATCTGCTCACCGTCCCAGTCATAGCCGTAGGGCGGGTAGCTGATTTTAAAGGTTCCTATTTCAAACCTGTTTTGGATCGACCATTTGCTGTTCTCTGAAATGGAAAGTGATTCGTCAGCAGCCATGCTGGACAGGATCGACAGGAAGAGCTCGCTCTCCATTGCCCCGGTGTTAATGTTCTCCTTCTCGAAGTAAACAGGAATGTTCAGAGCGAGGAGCTTTCGCACCAGTTCCAGACAGTCGGCCGTATTCCGGGAAAAACGGCTGATCGACTTCGAGACGATAAAATCTATCTTTCCGGCTTTGCAGTCTGCAAGCATGCGCTTAAGCTCCGGACGCTTTTCCTTTTTCGTGCCGGTAATGCCTTCATCGTAATAGACGCCGGCGTACTCCCAATCGCTGCGGGAATTGATATAATTCTCATAGTGGGTAATCTGAGCTTCAAGGCTCTCGGCCTGTGCGTCGGAGTCTGTGCTGACACGGCAGTAGGCAGCTACGCGGAGTTTCTTTCCGTTGGCCTGCGGGGTTTTATTTTCTTCGATTTTCGTGACTTTCTTCAAAGCCTCATTCCTCCTTTCGCATGTCTATACATCACTCTAAAGCGTCTACACATCAAGCGTTTTTCGGATATATTTCCGCGAACAGGGGAGAGAAAGTTTCAAAATTAATGTCCGATAATTTGTTGAATTCATCAACGGAAATAAGGCCGGAATCAAGCATGATTTTGGCAATTTGCTGCGCCATTTTATAATCGAGGTCGCCCTGTATACGCTCCTGTGTAAAATATCCAGATTGAACATTTGTGGTTTCGTTTGTCATAACATATCCACCTCCAAGTTCCACTGGAGATGAGGAGCTATTTTGAGCGGGAGAAAATGAAAAAAAGCCCGGAAACACCTCGCAAAGAGATGCTCCGGGCATAATGCTGTGTATGGATATTCAGTTATTTTACGCGGATCTTCCAGCCGGTGATGATGAGATTAACGTTCTTAATAAGTGTCGGGTTGAGCTTCTGGATCGCAGAGACGCTGGTGCCATACTTACAGGCAATAGCAGAGAGCGTATCACCTCGTTTTACTGTGTACCAGACAGTGGCCTCGGCAGTGGGTGTTGAGAGTAGCTCGTCGGCCTTAGCCTGAACTGCGGAGTAGTCATATCCGGCAGTGGTGAGAGCATTCCTACGAGCTGTGCTGTTTCCCCATTTGCCTTCTATAACTTCTTTTGCAAGCTCTGTCACAGATTTTTTCGGGGCAACAGGCGTAGCAGTACTTTCGTTAGGATTATCTGTTTTCTTGTAACCATTGAATCCACCAGCTTTGATGATGAAAGGATAGTCGATATAGCTGTAATTCATGTCAACATTTCTGCTGATACCATTAACAGAGCCTTTGGAAGAATACTGCCAGATGCCATATTTGCCAGAGTAGGTACATTTGGAAGCATACTGCGCTACCCAGTGGGTATATGCTTTCAGCTTGGAATCATCCATTCGGTCATGAAAACCGGAGTAAGTGGAGCCATAGATGCCGACAAAGTATCCGGCAGCTTTCATCGTCTCACAGAAAGCAATCGTAGCCTCTGTGATTCCTGCTTTGGCGGATGAGGGTTGTGCTTCATTGTCTATGTAGACCGGGTACTCCAGCTGCTTGCCTCCTAGTATTTTAATGAAGCGTTCCGCATCTGCTTTTCCTGCTGCAGCGTTTACGCAGTTTTTGCCGACAAAGTAATATGCGCCGATAGGGATACCAGTAGCTTTGGTACCGGCATAGTTTTTTGCCCACTTGCTGTCAGTATAGAAGCCGTCGTCAGATCCACCGGCTTTGATGATGGCAAACCCGATACCTGCCGATTTTACTTTTGCCCAGTCAATATTTCCCTGCCAGCGGGAAACGTCGATTCCTTTGATTCCAGTCATGTTACTTGTCCTCCTTTTCATCACGGTCATGGAGCTGTTCCAGCACAGTCTTGAGCTTTTCCGGTATCGGAAGTCCCAGGTGTGCCGCATTCTCTGTCAGAGACAGCCCTTCGTTTGAGAGATAGAAGAAGATGATTGCCGTCCGGAGCACG
>CAIFEZ010000058.1 GCA_903789595.1 uncultured eubacterium 1-6 | reverse complement strand
CTTTTTTTGCCATCAGATGGAGGAAAGCCATATGGAAACAGGGGAAATGAAGGTATCCTATCGGAAATCGATCCGGGAATCCCGAAAGACCCGGACGGCTGCCTACTGCCGCGTCAGTACCAACCGCGCCGATCAGGAAGACAGTTTCGAGGTCCAGAAGGAATATTATGACAAATACATCCAGAGCAATCCGGACTGGGAGTACGTCGGGATCTATTCTGATAACGGCATCAGCGGCACCGATGCAAAGAAGCGTCCGGGATTTATGCAGATGGTGCAGGACGCGGTGGATGGAAAGATTGACCTCATTCTGGTGAAGAGCATTTCCCGATTCTCCCGCAATGTTGTGGATTGCAAACACTATGTGGATCTTCTGCACGGAAACGGCGTGGACATCCAATTCGAGAAGGAAGGGATCAGTACCAAAGATCCGACCGCCTTTCTGATATTTGGACTGATGGCAGTCATTGCGCAGAGTGAGAGCGAATCCATCAGCAAGAACATGAAGTGGCGCTACCAGCAGGCCTTTGAGCAGGGAAAGTACTCGCTCGGGAACAACCACATCCTTGGCTACAGCACAAAGCACGACGGGACGATCTACATCAATGACGATGCATGGATTGTCCGGAAAATCTTCCAGATGTTCCTTGCGGGCAAGAGTTACTCCGCCATCGCGTCAGCGGTGAATGCAGCCGGTGGACACAGCGTGACCGGCAGACCCATGACAGCGGAGACCGTGCGGGGCATTCTGAAGAATGAAACCTTTGTGGGAGATAAACTTCTGCAGAAGCGACCGCCGAAGAACTTTCTCACGCATAAGCCGGATCCTTCCGTGGATTACGATTCTTTTTATATCACGGACGGACATCCTGCGATCATCGACCGGGACACCTGGGATCAGGTGCAGAAAAAGCTGAGTGACCGGAAGGAAGAGCAGGAGCGAGGAATTTACTCGATGCCCGGAAGAAGCAGCTTTCTTTACGGCAGAGTCTTCTGCGGAAACTGCGGTGCTCTGTACAAGAGGCGGAATTCCGGAAGCGGGGAGTGCATGCATAAAATGTGGGTCTGCATGGAACGCAGAAAAGGGAAAAAGGGAAACGGCTGTAAGAACCGGACCGTTGACGAGACGGAGCTTTTACAAGCCATAAGTGATGAGCTGGGCCTTCCGTGGAAGGACACTGACGCCTTTCCCAGAGAAGAATTTGAGTGTCAGATCGAGAAAATCCTTGTCTACGATGATCATTTTGAATTCATAAAAAAGAGCTGATCTTAGGTACTATTTCCAAAAAGAATCTGTGGTCGATAATTGTCTTGCTATGTACCCTGATTTTGAATATCGTGGGTACTGCAGAAAATTCAAAACAGGCCTGATTCTGCTGGAAAAGGAGACTATGAACCTATTTGACATCGATATTTACAGTTACCACATGAGCGATAGAGAAGAGTTTGTCGCATCGGCACTGCTTTCCAATCTGAAGCATCTTGATCCGGAGGACGCAAGAAAGCAGATCGAATCGGTGATAAGAAGAAGGGAGGATGGAGACTTCGAGATCGAAGGAAAAGCGCTCACCAGCCTGATTGACCAGACCGTTCAAAGCGATTATAAAGAACTCATTGACAGGACCAGCGAGGAGTACAGCGCCTTTGCAGCGGTTGTCCGGGACGTAATGAGAAAGGCGGACGGTAAAAAAATCGTAGAACACATGAGCTATGCATTTGCTACCTTTTTGAAAGACTGCTATACAGCTCTTCAGTAAAAATCAGGTTTCCTGGCGGTCCAGTTGAGCCAAGGGTGCAATGAATTACGGTTCAAGGGTGCAATTTCAACAGGGGATTGCACCCTTGAATTTTATCAGGAATCCAGTAAAATAGCGGCTTTGCGGGGTCAAGGGTGCAAGGGGGCAAGGGTGCAATGTGTGTGAGGGGGTTGCACCCTTGATTAGTGAATGCACTTGTCATAATCCTTGCTGAGATCAGAAAGCGCCATCAAAAGGAACGAACGTTTCTTCTCGTCAGCTGCTTCAAATATCGGCATGACCTCTTTGGTCAATGAATCTGTATGGTAATGATCATTCCCGAAGATCAGCCGGTCAATCCCGGTGCCCAGCGCTACAGAAATTGCGTAAAGCATTTTTACGCTGGGCTTTTTCTTTCCGGTTTCTATATCACTGATATACGAGGTGACGGTGTCAACCTGATTAGCCAGCTGCTCCTGCGTCATCTCACATCTGATTCTCTCTTTTCGAATGTTACTTCTTAAGAATTCAAAATCCAAATCATCCATCTTTATTACCCCTCTTGCGGAAAACAACCTCGAATCTCATTTCGCATAAACCAGCTCCTTTTCGGCTGCCTGTGTACTCATATAGCCCATTAGCGAAATTTCGCGCTTGCAATTTCACTTTTTTATTGTAAAGAACTCCCACAATGCTTATAATAAGCTAGTAGCGAAAATATCGTTATAAAAATACACTAAAAGATGAAACAAGGCTGCAACATGATAACATACTTTTCTCAGATTGTGGGAGTGCCGGTCGAGTGGCTCTGGTACCCCTATATTCCATATGGAAAAATCACATTGATCGAAGGCGACCCGGGAGATGGCAAGTCCTCTCTCGTGTTATCGATTGCAGCGATGATATCAAGAGGCGGCCTTCGTCCGGATGGAACCAATCACGAAAAGCCCGAATCCACAATTTATCAGTGTGACGAGGACGGCATCAACGACACAATTCTTCCAAGGCTCAAGGCAAATAATGCGGACTGCTCGAAGATCGCTTTTATTGATGAAGACGAGAACAATCCGCTTTCTCTCATGGATGAACGGATCGAGGAAGCTCTGAAAAAGACAGATGCCAGACTTCTTGTCTTTGATCCGATCCAGTCTTTTCTCGGAAACGAGGATATGCAGAACGTGACCGCGATGCGCAGGCAGCTTTTCTATATCAGCCGGCTTGCGATGAAATATCACTGCGCCGTTATCTTTATCGGGCATATGAACAAGCAGAGCAGTCAGAAAAGCATCTATCGCAGCCTCGGCAGCATCGACATTGTGGCAGCTTGCAGAAGTGTACTTGCCGTCAGAAGGATGCAGCAGTCTTCCGGAATCCGATACATCCAGCACATCAAAAGCAGTCTTGCAGAGGAAGGCAGTGATCTGGCCTTTGAAATTGCAGAAGGAGGCCGGATCAACATTATCGGCACGGTCGATGCGGAAGTGGAAGATCCGATGCTGGAAAAAGAATCCATCCGCACCACAAAGCAGGAAGCGATAGAGGAATATCTCATTGCGTGGCTCTCGAAAGAAGATCTCCCGGCAGCGGAAATCATGAAGCGGTTCCGGGAGCTTGGAATCAGCAATCGAACGGTAAAAAGTGTAAAGGCAGATCAGGAGATCAAGTCGATAAAGAAAAAGGATGGATGGTACTGGCATCTGGACAGAGAAGAAAAAATTCCAGATTTAGAGACAGGTGACAGAAATGGGAAGAAACAAGAAATCAGCAAGAGCATCGAAAAAGAATCGGATCCGGGAACGGTACAACCAGAAGGTTGATGAGCTGGAAATCCATGAAGTGACGCCGAAAGAGGCGGTCCGAAAGGCTCCCGGCACGATCCGAAAGGTCGCTGCTTACTGCCGTGTTTCTACGCAGGAGGAACAGCAGACCTCAAGTTTTGAGCTGCAGGTGAAAACCTACACCGACCTCATCAATAACACGCCGGATTATCAGCTCGTCAATATTTATGCGGACGAGGGAATCTCCGGAACGAATATTGAACACCGGCTGGGCTTCCAGCAGATGATCGAGGACTGCAAGGCAGGAAAGATCGATCTGATCCTCACGAAGTCGATTTCCCGTTTCGCCCGAAATGTGAAGGACACGCTTGCCACGATTCAGATTCTGGATAACCTGCCGCATCCGGTGGAAGTGAAATTTGAGACCGAGCATATCGATACCTTTGATCCCGGTATGCGCTTCCTCCTCATGATGATGGCAGGAATGGCCGAGCAGGAATCCCGGACCAAGAGCGACATCATGAACTGGAGCTTTGAGAACCGGATCAAGAACGGCATCTTCCTGACACCGCCACTGTATGGCTACGATCAGGATGAAAACGGTGATCTGGTGGTCAACGAACAGGAAGCGAAAGTGGTGCAGTTCATCTACTATTCCTTCCTGACCGGCTTCAACTGCTCGGAAATTGCGAACTTCCTGACCTCGCTCCATATCAAGACTTATTCAGGAAAAGACACATGGAACAGCGGCACCATCCGGGGCATTATCCGGAACGAACGCCACTGTGGAGACATTCTGGCGCATAAGACCTATACGCCGGATTTCCTGACCCATAAGCACAAAGTAAACCACGGCGAGCGCACCTGGGTACGGAAGGAAGATCATCATGATCCGATCGTGAGCCGGATCGTATGGACCGCTGCCAATCGAAAGATGGAGGTGGAGTTCCGGAACCGGAAGGGAGAAACGCTTCCTTCTCTTTCTGTCGTGGATCAGGGGATTCTGAAAGGCTATGTTCCTGTGGACCGGAATATTCGTGGATTTTCGGAAGCAGATTATGAAGAGGCTTCCAGAAGTGTTCTGACAGACGATCTGGATGAGCAGATTGAAAAGAAGCATCAGCTGGACAGCGCCCTCGATGGATATGAGGTGGTCCGAAGTTTCCTTTTCAGTACCACGGACAAAACGATCATGACTTTTTCCAATGGGCAGATCTATTTCAACACGAACTGCGTACGGGAGTTAAACCGCACGGAGTATGTGGAGCTCCTGCTCAATACCAAGGAAAAATGTATCGCTGTGCGTCCCTGTGAGAAGGATTCTCCGACAGCAGTCCGGTGGGCAAAATTTGTAGGCGATATGATCAAACCTACGGTAAAGAGCTGCCGTGGACTGGTGGAGCCACTCTGTAATCTGATGGGCTGGGATCCGGACGCCAGGTATCGGTTCGTCGGGCGATTCGTTTCTTCCGGCGATGAATGCTGTCTGTTCTTTGATCTTACGGATCCGGAGATCACGCAGGACGTGACGTATACGGAGGAAGATCCGGAGAGCAGTGAGAACGACACTCCCCGTGTCATCCGAAGCAGAGAAGATGAGATCGAGCAGCAGAGTACGGTCCACCATGAGAAGGTGGTCTTTTACGCAGACGAGAGGTTTGGACGGGATGCGGCAGAGGAACTGGAGCTGGCGCACTTTAAGGGCGACTGGCAGATCCTTCGTCCTGCCTCATTCTTCAAGTACTGCACAGATATCACAGAAGACGAACTGAAAGAAATCATCTCGGAAGCCCAGTCTGTGACGGCCCAGATGAAAACGAATGTGGGGTAAATTATGGATACATTTATCGATGACGAGAAAGCAGCGGA
>CAIFEZ010000057.1 GCA_903789595.1 uncultured eubacterium 1-6 | reverse complement strand
AATGGGACATTTTCATTTGATCACGTGTGGGACATTTTCATTTAACTATGACATTTTCCTGTGTTTCCAGACTGTCAGGAATGTGTACGTATCTCATAGTTTCCCATGAGGCGCGATGCATTCTGCTGTAGGTATTCTGCATGGTCTTGCATTCTCCATACAGTGGTTTCAGGCTATCCCTGCCGTCCCAGCGGTTCTTGCACTGGTGTCATCCGGCGTTACGGATTCGTCTCTGACGTATCATCTTCAAAATGCTAAGGAACACGGTGTGACGAAAAGTGAAATTGCTGCGATCCTGACGCATGTGGCCTTTTTATGCGGGATGGCCGAAAGCCTGGGCTGCGTTTAATCAGGCGAAGGAAGTCTGGAAAAAAGAAGCTCCTGCAAAGGCAACGGAGATGGAAAAATATCAGAAGTCCCTATTCTTCCCAATTGGTGAGCCCAATGATGCTTATGCCCATTATTTTTCTGGCAGAAGTTTTCTAGCACCGATTTCCACTTCGCAGATCGGAATCCACAATGTTACCTTTGAGCCAGGCTGTCAGAACAACTGACATATCCATCATGCCAAAAGCGGCGGCGGCCAGATTCTGATCTGTGTCGGGGGCAGAAGATGGTATCAGGAATGGGGCAAGGAACCGGTTGAGATGAAGCCGGGTGACTGCGTAAACATTCCTGTTGGCGTGAAGCATTGGCATGGTGCAGCAGAGGACAGCTGGTTCTCGCATCTGGCAATAGAAGTTCCGGGTGAAGAAACATCCACAGAGTGGCTGGAAGCATCGAATAATACGGAATCAGCAGCACTATTCCATAACGATATTGGAGTGATACCGGGTAATTGGCATCACTCTTTTTAGTGTTCGAAGGAACGCGTAGCCATCTCTGCAGGAGATGTTCAAGGGAATTGGGGGTACTTCCCCAACGAGCAAAAATTGGCTTTGTATTACAAAGACACTGCTCGCACAGTAACTGATAAACAGGGAAAACATCATTTCGAGCTTGATTTGCCGGATTACTCTCTGGATAATCTTAATCTATGTCAATAAATCATGAAAACGTGATTTATAGCTAAAGTGAAAAGTTAAATTCCACTTCAGAAGATCGGTAGAAATTAATCTTACAGAAGCGATTAACAGAGGAAAATTTGGTTCGGCGTCATCGCTTTTTGCTTGTGTTTCCACTTTTTTGACCCCAGAATATAAGTGTAAATAGATCTAAAGAGACGCATTGAAAACCAGTGAACTTTTAGCAGTTCATTGTCGTGAAAGAGTAATATCCACTGGCAGATCGACGGCTTTGGTTCAATTATCGTATCTTTAGAACGTATGGCTTCAGAATCACTTCATCTGGATTTGAAATGTTTTGAAGCCCGAATTCATAGAATTTCTTTGCTGCGTCGGGGCTAAGAAATTCAAGGAGCTGAAAGGATGATTTTCCATTCAGCTTTTCTTTTAGGTAAGAATCGATATTTGATGAAATGATATGTAAGCGTCAATAGGACTGAAACTTGTTGGAGGCTGTCGAAGACCCTATCCTGGAGAGGGGCTAAGGAGAAGGATCATGGTAAAAGATATTCATACTCATGAATGGTGGCTCCCGTTTCTGAAGGAGTATCAGCAGAGCGGGAAAACTATCAAGGATTACTGTAACGAGAAAGGGTTCAATTATGAAGCATTCTACTGGCACCTCCGTCGTGAGCAGAGAGAAGCCGTCGATGATGGCAGTTCTGATTGTTATGAAGTGCTTCCGGTCACAGTAACCGATCACACTAGTGAGTTCATCAGGGTTGAGATCAATGGAGTTAACATCTGCGGAAGTACGGATGACCTCCGCAGGCTTCTGGGGATCTGATTATGAAACTGGTAAGAGATGACGTCCGGCTGTATCTGATTACCGGAACTGTAGATATGCGGATGGGAATTGACGGGTATATTGCAGTGGTGCAGAACAGACTGCATATGAATGTCTTTGACAATTCCATATTCCTGTTCTGCAACAAGGATCATAGCAAGCTGAAGATGCTGTACTGGGATTCTACCGGGTTCTGGCTATTCTACAAACGGCTTGAAAAAGGAAACCATTTCAAATGGATTCGTGATGAAGAAAATCATTCGGCCGCAATCACCGAGGAGCAGTACGGATGGCTGATGCAGGGACTGAAAATTGATCAGAAAAGGTCTATAGAAGCAGTCTCGAAAAAGTGTGCGTGAAGTCTCGGAAAAAGGCTTATTTATAAGCTTTTCTGAGGTTTCTGCGGTATAATAATTACGTGGAAACTGAGGCAGAATTCAAACAGAAATACAGTTCACTCACTGCTGATCAGATGCTTGATGCAATGTATCAGATGTATCTGGCCAACTGCTCTCTGAAAGAGAGAATCAACAGTGCTCGCCGTGATAAGTTCGGTTCAAAAAGTGAACATGTTTCTGTTGAACAGCTGTCTCTTTTTAATGAAGCTGAGTTTGTTGCGGATCACTCTTCGGATGAGGTTTCCGAGCCGGAGCAGAAACCGGAAACAAAAAAGACAAAACAGAAGAAGTCTCGTAAAGATCATCTGAAGGAGCTTCCTGTAAAGAAGAGAACCGATCTTTACCCTGAATCCACTGAAGTGGATGGTCATAAGATGAAGGAGATTGCGCCTGAGGTAATCCGCATTTCTCATTACCAGAGAGCGGAATACTATACGGAAGAAATCATCTGCCATCGTTTTGCCTATACCTTCATCACTGAAGAAGGCGAAGAGAAAACGATCATTCATGAAGTGCCGAAGGAAAAGAAACCGAAGCGGATGATTAAGAATTCTCCTGCTTCTCCGGAACTCCCTGCACATTTTGCGTATGAGAAGTACATTCTCGGTCTTCCTTTCGACCGGATTGCGAAGCATCTTTCGAATAACGGAATTCCACTCTCTAAGCAATATATCTGCCAGCTGGTGATTCACTGCGGAGAGAAATACCTGAAAGCAGTCATTGATCGAATGACTGCAGATCTCAGACAGTGCCATGTTGTGAACATGGATGAAACGGAACTGGAAGTACTTGAATGGCTGCAGAAAGAGGGACGGCAGGCGTGCAGAATCTGGGGAGCGCTGACAGGACCGTTTGAAAAGAAACAGATGGCTCTGTTCTTTTATAGCAAAACTCGAGAACAGTCTTTCCTCTACGAAATACTGGGGACACAGTTTCATGGAATTATCCAGTCAGATGGGTATCAGGCATATACAAATTACTTGCCCGCTCTGATGAAAGTCGGATGTATGGGTCATGCTCGCCGAAAATTCTTTGATGCCATGACTGCAGACAAGGAAACCTACAGTGCATTCAAAAAAGCGAAGCAGAAAGGCGAAAAAGAAAAGATACTGAGACAATATCCGAGATTTGCGGATACTTTTAAGATGGTCGCAAAGATGGACAAGCTGTTTGATATTGAGCGAAGCCTTAAAGCTGAACAGGCGGATCCCGAAAGAATCAAAGAAGTCCGCAATGAGAAGGCCAGACCGATCATGGAGGAAATCCATGAATACAATAACTATCTGAAAGTAACTTATCTGCAGACCGGCAAGCTTGGAGAGGCAGTTACTTATCTGAACAATCAGTGGGAATACCTGATGAATTATCTGAAAGACGGAGAGGCTGCCTTATCCAACAATCTTGCGGAACGCGAGGGAATGAAACCGATCGTTCTCGCCAGAAAGAACTTCCTGTTTGCGGATACAGAGAGATGTGCGACAGTCAGTGCATATTATTTTTCGATACTGATCTCTGCTAAGCTGAATCATCTGGATCCAGAGAAATATCTTGCATATGTCTTCCGTGAACTGACAGAACATGGTCTGAGCGATGAATCCATAGAACGAGTCCTGCTCTATTCCGATCAGCTTCCCAACACGCTGAGAGTCAGATAACCTATCAAAGATAATCCCCCGGCACATCTATGTCTGCTTTTTAAGACCTTGGTGTGCCGGGGTTAATACTATGCAGACCTATTGACGCTTACATTTGATTGCTCAAAATTCAATAAAATGATATGATGGTATAGACCATGATAAAAACATGAATTTATATGGAGCAATGGAATGGACAAAAAGATGAATGTAGGTGGAAGACCAAAAGGTCGGAAGAAAACATCCAAAATAGAAGTCGCAATTGAGCCTGGAATCAAGCAGGAATTCATGGATTTGTTGGCAACAGAGGGGATGACAGCATCTGGACAAATCTGCAACTGGATTCGCGAATATATTAAAGAACATGAGGAGGAAAATGCTCAATGAAAGTGGCTTCACTTTTTTGCGGAATCGGAGGCTTAGATAAAGGGTTTATTAACGCAGGATTTGATGTAGTCTGGGCAAATGATATTGATAAATATGCAGTTGAAACATATAACGCAAATTTTGACACACCAGCTACACTTGCTGATATAACGCAATATCCATTAGAAGATATTCCAGAATTTGATGTGCTCATTGGTGGTTTTCCATGTCAGCCATTCAGTATGATGGGACAGCAAAAAGGATTTGAAGATACCAGAGGTACAGTCTTTTTTAGACAATATGTAAAAGCCCTCCATTAACTTGTGTGTTCGAGGATCATCCCGCATACTTGTTATTGGCTTAATAAGATGGGGGAAGTTGCCTCATCCAAGAAAGGAAGGCCTTTACATGATAGCATACGTTGGAATTGATGCACACACTACAAACTACACTCTTTCGACTTATCTTGAAGGATCAGCAGCACCTGTGAACACAAATACCTATTCCCCTGCTGTTGCTAACATCATCAGCTACTGCAAGGGAATCAGAAAAAAGGTTGGAAATGATACAGAGATCGTTGTTGGATATGAAGCTGGCTGCCTTGGATTTAAACTGAAGCGTGATCTTGAGAAGAATGGTCTTACCGCAAAGATCCTTGCCCCTGCTTCGATTACCGGAACAGAAATAAACAGACGGCGCAGGAAGAAAACAGACAAGCGGGATGCTGAAGCGATTGCCAGATCGCTGAAGAATCATGAATACAGCGAAGTCTATACCCCCGATGAAGAAGATGAATCAGTACGTGATTTCATCCGTATGCAGCAGGATCACAAGAAGCAGCTCAGAGTGATCAAACAGCAGATCTGTGCGTTTACCACCAGGCATGGATACATTTATACGGATGGCAGGAATTACTGGACGAAGAAACATCTGAAATGGCTTAAGGAACTTCCTCTGGAGGAAATTAACAAGGAAACACTAGATTCTTACCTGCTGTCATATGAAACAGTTTCTGATCGTCTGGAACAGATGAACAGACGCATTGAAGAGATCGCTGAAAAGGATAAATACCGTGAGGCAGTTCACAAGCTGATCTGCTTTAAGTCAGTGAAAGTACTTACTGCTCTGGCTGTGATTGTGGAAATCGGAGATTTCACCAGATTCGTTAAAGCAAAAAACTTTGCGGCATTTCTGGGCCTGGTTGCAGGAGAACTCAGCAGCAGCGATGATC
>CAIFEZ010000056.1 GCA_903789595.1 uncultured eubacterium 1-6 | reverse complement strand
TCTAGTGTGCCTGGAAATGCTTTTTATCATAGGTACGGATTATCGAGCGCTTACCTTTGATATACACCACTCATGCATAGAAATGACTCTGTTGAAGAAGTCTTGGTAAAGATAATACAAAAGAAAACAAAAAAGGCCCATAACAGAGCTAATTCATTAGCAACTGTTACAGGCCCTTTTATCTTATTCCTGTTTTTTACAATAAACAAATGAGGATATGTCATATGTTCAATGTTCCAAAGGAGATTAGTTTCGGTATTTATGCGTGTAGTGCTGAGGATTCATCTTTTTTGGCAACCTTTACAAATATGGAAATCACAGACTGTGCATGGAAGGCTCATGACGGTCAGCAACCAGATTAGAAGTATTACCGTATAAATAACTTCAAGTTTGTGCATGTAGAAACACTTTTGTAAAAAGGGGGTTCACTTCAATTCGTATCAACCTTTCTTAATCCTGCTTTTCAAGACTCCGCTCCATTGCATTTCTCATATTCGACATGAACACTTCCTCCGGAATCAGGGCAATTCCATTTTCGTCACTGAGAACGACCATGCGCTGTCCTCCCGTCAGTCCAAACAGATCTCTTGCCCCCTTCGGGATGACGATCTGACCTCTTTCGCCTACGGCAACAGAACCCCAGATATTTTTTCCTCTGGGAGCGGGTGGAATGATCCCCAGTCCTTCCACGGATTCCGTCCTGATCAGGCTGTCAATGGTCGTCCCGTATACTTCTGCCAGTGATAAACACTTTTCAATATCGGGGACCGTCGCACCGGTTTCCCACTTAGCATACGCCTGTCTGGAGATCCCTATTTTTTCAGCGATCGCTTCCTGTGAAAACCCATGGAGATTTCGAAGCATCACCAGATTGTCTTTCAGCATGCGTTCCTCCTTACTACAGATCGATCTTCTCAAAATCCGCGCAGGCCTTTTGATACGACAGATATGTTATTCCCGCATAAAACAGGACTCCGCCAATAAGCAATGATATCTGTAAAATGATATGGTCAAAGCCGAAAGCATTGACAGCCGCAAGTCCCGGGAGATGATGCAGCGCTTCAAAGACTGTGATCATCAGAAATGCGGCAATGATATATATGACAAAGGACTTCCCAAGCTTATAGGCTGTCCTGAAAAAACCGCCCACAAAGATTGCATTGAATAATCCGAAAACAAACAGGGCTGCGCCCAGGTAAAACAGATTGGCGTTCATCAGCGCATTCTGCCTGTAAATGGATGCATCCTTAAGGACCGTCATTCGCAGCAGGGTAAGAACAGTTATAAGGGCGAACCCGCAGAGCTCGACCGTCATAACAAACTGATATTTTCCCTTGACTACATCATTCTTTGCCACCGGCAATAGTGACGAATACAGGATATCGTTTGCTTCCCTGGCACTCTGGAAGCTTTGATAAATCCCCAGCGTGATGAAAAATACGCTGCAGAGGATCGGATAGCCCGGGATCAGTGTCATAACGCCAAAGCTGATGAACAGCCAGGTCAGCGGCAACGAGGAGAGCCGTATTTCCTTCCGCAATAAAGCACTCATGACCTCGCCTCCCTCTCCAGCCTCAGAAAACTCTCTTCCAGGGTCTCCCCATGCCGGCCATTCCTCTGCATGAACTCCATCATGGAGCAGTCCGCTTTTATCTCACCATTGCTGATATAAATGATATGATCTGCACACCGTTCCAGATCTGAGATGATATGTGTTGAAAAGAAGATCGTCACTCCATGTTCTTTCAATATCTGAAACACTTCCATGAGCTCATCCCGGGAAAATGGGTCCAGCCCGCTGGTCGGCTCATCTAAAATCAGCACCTTTGCCCGATGGGAAAGTGCCAGAAGAAGATTGAACTTCACCTTCATTCCCTCTGAAAGCTCCATGGGCTTCTTTCCTTCATCCAGACCAAACATCGCCATATAGTGGTGATAAGCATCCTCATCCCAGTTTGAATAAAAGGATTTAGTAGTGCTGACGATTGTCTTTATCGTCTTTCTCGGAAACCAGCTGACTGCTCCGGTGGAATACCCGATCCGCTGCTTGATCTTTGCTTCATTTCCGGCAAGCGGCATTCCAAAGTAAAAGATCTTACCGCTGTCAATATGGATCAGATTCAGCATGGCTTTGATTGTGGTGCTTTTCCCGGCACCGTTTCGCCCGATGAATCCGGTGATCCTGCCTTCTTCCAGCGAGAAGGACACGTCTTTCATCTGAAAAGCCTGATAGGTCTTACAGATATTCTTTACTTCTACAATATCCATGTGGTCCTCCAGAAATATGACTTTCATGAATATTGTAAAGTCTGATTGCGTCGGGTTCTACTAACCGTACATGACAATATATCACGTATTTTGTTGCATCTGGTTGCATTACCCGTCTGCAATCCCCCTGTTTCCGTGCCTGCATGAAGTGTTTGAATTGCTAATGAACAATTTCCGACATTCTTTTGTATAGCTTAGCCGCAATAAGCATCATCATCAGTGTCCAGAAGGCAATCCATATTTCAACTGCCCACAGAGGCAGAATGCCTCTCTGATACAGCGCCGGAAAGGTATCTGCCAGCATATGCAGCAGAATGGCCGCGGGCAGGCAGAGCTTCTTTGCATTGACAACACCGTAATATACGATGACCGTAAGTCCGATCTGTATGAACATCGCCAGCAGCCGCTCCATGACGTTCATGGCCATCATGGCGTAGTCAAACGCAGCAGCTGCCTGTACGGAAGGAAGCGCTGCGGCTGCGGTCTCTTCCGTAATATTCAGGGTCTTAAGCGCGGTCTTCGTATCTCCCTGAGAAAACATTACTGCGATGGCAAGATAGAGGATCATAGCAGGCACAAAGACGGTCAGGATCTCGGCCCCACCGTGGCCGATTCCGTATATCACCGCATTTTCACGGGTACGGTCCTTTTTCAGAATGTATTTCAGAATGATAAGCCGTCCGCATTCTTCGAAAATCCCTGCCATCATGATCCCATAAAGGACGAAGGCGGCTGTGTTTCCGTTAATGAAGCGCGAAACAGGATTGTCTGCTACGATGCAGAAATAGTGTACGCCCACTTCCAGCATCCGAGCAGAAATGACAAAACCGGCAGCACCGGCAATGAACCAGCTAATCTTTGTCTGTTCTTTATGCTTCCTGCGCCAGCAGATGAAAAAGCATACGGAGATCGCGATCATCAGAATAACGGTGATGGTCAGAGACGGAACGGCGCTTTTACCGATGACAATATTCTCAAATACGCTCATTCGCCATCACCTCCCCAGACTTCCACACAGAAGCCTTTGTGACCGCAGGAAGTGCAGGTAAGCTTTCGGGCTGTGGGGGTATGATTTGCCCACAAGGCTTCCTTCAGTGTGGGTTTAAATACCTCATGGCATTCCGGACAGATGTATTTCACATGTGCGAAATAGTATCGGCTGATCAGGATCCCCCAGGGGATCGCCGCCAGGAGCCAGATCATGAACGGCCACCAGGTACCTTTGACAATCCAGAAGATGATGGAAAACCACTGCAGCGCCGTGACCGGGAGCCCGGTCAGGAGCATCATCAGATGCAGTTTCTTCAGTTTTTTCTTGCCTTCCATAATGACGGCTATGTCACCGATCGTTTCGAGGGAGAATTCTGTTTTGCCTTTCAGTCCGTTTTTCAGCTCACGCAGCTTCAGAAGCTTTTCCTCTTTGTCAGTGATTTCATCTGAAATAGCCTTCTCCTGCTGTTCGATCAGCAGGGAGATCACCTTTTCAGGATGCTCTTCCTTCAGGATCTGAGCAATCGCGCCGATGGGAAGACCCAGTTCACGCAGAAAGCAGATAATCTTCATGCGCTTCAGATCGTCTTCCGAGTAGAGCCGTCTCCCGCCTTCGGAAAGTTCGCTGGGAATCAGGATCCCTCTTGCATCATAGTACTGGACCGTCCGGACAGTGACGCTACAGAGCTTTGCAACCTCTCCTGTCGAGTATTTTGACATAGCCTTTGCCTCCTTTCGCCATGAATTATGCAACATGACGCTGCGTAACAAGCAATACCTTACGCAGGGGGATTTTTCAAGAAAAGACAGAGAACCATCAGATCATTTGAAAATGCCTGAATACCTCTATGATCGCATCTTCCTTTTCCTTCGGCGTCTCCGGCGAACGACTGTCCTCACTCTCCGCCGTCACATCCACCTCGTCCATATCGACCTTCACTCTGATGTGATTCTTTGTCTCAGATAGTTTGGACAAAAGACATACCGTCTCGACAGTTAAAAATTCATCTAAATAGCCCTCCCACAGTCACGTCAGAACAACTTTCACATTTTTTCTAAAAGAAAACGCGGCAGCAGCCTCTCTTCTCAGAAAGACGGATGCCACAGAAATGGCTTAAACACGGACTTTTTCGGTCCTCTTTCAATTTGTTCTTTTTAGCAGAGCCACGGTCTCAACATGCGTTGAGGCGTCTGAACTGCTCTCTTTTTTACCTCATCGGTTTGTGTAAACATGTCCAATGCCTCATCGGTTTGCGGGAACTCATCAACAGTTATCGCCTCTGCTCTGCATCAACAAACTACGTTTTGCTCTGTGCCCTAATGATACTGTAAATCATAGCTTTCCTATATAGAAAAAGATCGTTCGACAATTAATTCGACAGTCGGTAAAAGTAGCTGCCATAATTTATGTATTTCCATCCGAGACCTTGACCTTCTCACGATTGGTATGGTGAATGACATGTACGCAGAAAGCAGCAATGATGAGTACAAAGACCAGGCGCAGATCACTACGCAGAGGGATTTTAGCAGAATTTATGTATCTTATATAATGACAATGTGTTGATATTAGACGCATATTTAAGTTTACTATACTTGAATGGAGGTGTTCTGTATGGCAACAACTAATTTAAATATTCGTACAGACAAGGCAATCAAGGACCAGGCGGAGGAAATCTTCAATGTGCTTGGTCTGAATATGACAACTGCTGTAAATATGTTCCTGAGAGCCGCTATCCGTGAGCATGGTATTCCTTTTGAATTAAAACTGGAAGTACCGAATGATACGACAGCCGCGGCCATTGAGGATGGCAGAAAAATGATGAAGGATCCTTCTGCTCCGCGTTATTCCAGTATGGATGCGCTCAAGGCAGCACTCGACGTATGAAATACGATATTCAGTTTACTAATTAGTTTAAAAAGGATTTGAAGCTTGCCAAAAAGCAAAATAAAAATCTTGATAAGCTGTTTGAGGTAATCGATATTCTGGCGAATGGCGGTACGCTGGATGCAAAATACAGGGATCATGACCTTACAGGAAACTATAAAGGCACGCGTGAGTGTCACATCGAACCGGACTGGCTGCTTATTTATGAGATTTGTGGAGATGTTCTTGTTTTGATGCTTTATCGCCTTGGTTCATATTCTGAGCTGTTTAAGAAATAAGTACAAATCGAGATTTGTGGGGGAAGAATGAGAATCGGAATTATTCAGGCAAGTTCACAAGCAACTAAAAATAAAATGCTTTTTAATGCAGTAACAAAATATGCACCAAAAGATTCTGAAGTAATCAATTTTGGTTGCACGTTGGAAGAAAAAGAAAATTACTCTTATATAGAAATTTCTATTCTTGTAGGTGTGTTATTAGCGAAGAGGACGGTGGACTTTATAGTTACGGGTTGTTCTTCTGGACAGGGAATGATGTTGGCTTGTAACAGTATGCCAGGCGTCATTTGTGGGTATGCACCGACACCGAAGGATGCTTATTTATTTGCACAGATAAATAATGGAAACGCGATATCTTTACCCCTAGGTGAAGAATATACTTGGTCTGGTATTGATAATCTAGAACGAACAGTTGAAGCTCTATTCTCAGAGCCTTTTGGGCAAGGATATCCTAAAAGTGAAGCTGATAGAAAAATAAAGGATTCTGAACAACTTAAGGAAATAAGAAAGTCTGGCCAAATTTCGATGCAGGAGCTTCTAAACAAATTAGATGCATC
Source organism: uncultured eubacterium 1-6 (assembly GCA_903789595.1). Taxonomy (GTDB): domain Bacteria; phylum Bacillota; class Clostridia; order Lachnospirales; family Lachnospiraceae; genus Bilifractor. The sequence continues at coordinate 374 of CAIFEZ010000056.1, read as the reverse complement.
TCTGGTAAATAAGTTGAAGAATAAGATGGATTTTTAGGATAAATTCCCGTTTGTCGGGATGACGCAAAATCGGGAGTTGAAGGTGTGATTAATAAAAATTGTTGAAGTTAAAGAGAATAAAAAACAATATCTGGATTTGCTCCTATTAGCAGATGAGCAGGAAGATATGGTTGACCGTTATCTTGATAAAGGCAAGATGTATGTACTTGATGACATTGGGGCAAAGTGCGAGTGTGTCATAACCGATGAAGGAAATGGCATACTTGAAATCAAGAATATTGCTACAGTTCCAGAATATCAAGGCAAAGGCTATGCAAGAGTGTTACGCCTCTCACGAAATGACCATTCGCAGATCAGATTGATTGTCACTGATC
>CAIFEZ010000055.1 GCA_903789595.1 uncultured eubacterium 1-6 | reverse complement strand
TTTACGCGAACAGTGAGCCGCAGCCGAATGCGAAGTATTCGTGTGCGGCGAGCGTCGCGATAGCGAGATAAAACTCGCGCAGCGCGTTTTATCTCGTTTACGCGACTGTATCAGCTGGGCCTGGCACAACGCTGCCGGCCCTGTCCGGTACGCTCTTAAACTTTCTTCAGTTTTGCGAATGAAGCGAACATCCGCTTGATGCCGAAATTCTCAAAATCAACGGTGACTTCGTAGTCTCTCGCTCCGTCCTTGATCTCCTTCACCGTTCCGACTCCGAATTTCACGTGTCTGACCTTGTCGCCCGTCTGATAGTCCAGGTGATCCGGCTTTGACACCCGGAATTCTTCCAGGCGGAAGCGTCCCTTCGCGTTCTTTCCGTCAGGTCGGGCAGCGGACGGATTGCGATAGCCGGAGCTGCCGTATCCGGATGCTCCGAACCGGTTTTTATCAGCCCCGGAAGCGCTGTATCCGGCTCCCGATGAACCGTATCCGCTTCTCGATACGCCGGCTCCCGACGTGCCGAATCCGCTTCTCGATGCGCCGGCCCCCGACATGCTGTATCCGCTCCCGAATGCTCCTTTCTCCTGTCTTCCCATACCCATGATATCGTCAAAAGAAAGCTTCGGCCGATCCATGAAATTTCTGGTGTCCGTCGTCTCGCGCTCCAGCTCGATGTATTCCCGCGGGATCTCTCTCACGAAACGGGATGCCTTCAGAAACTGCGGTTCCCCTCTCACCATCCTCATATGAACCGCCGTCATGGTGAGATCCTTTCTCGCGCGCGTGATTCCCACATAGCACAGGCGGCGCTCCTCTTCCATCTCTTCTGTGTCATGTTCACTGATCGACATGTAACTCGGAAAAGTATTTTCCTCCATACCGGCCATGTAGACATTGTCAAATTCCAATCCCTTCGCGCTGTGCAGGGTCATCAGAAGTACATAGTCACTGTCTTCCTCTACGCTGTCGATGTCCGCTACCAGAGACACCTGCTGCAGGAAATCCGACAGAGACGGCGATTCGGCGGTATCCATGTAATCCTCCGTCTTGGAAATCAATTCATTGATGTTTTCAATGCGGGCTCTGGCCTCGTCGTCGTTCTGCGCCTCCAGTTCCGCCACATAGCCGGTCTCGCCGATGATCAGCTCGAGGATTTCCCGGACGGAATAGCCGTCCGCGTTGAGGCTGCGGTATTTTTCAATCATGTTCGTGAATCCGCGGATTTTTGCCGCGGCGCGCGACATGCTGGGAATCCGGTCTACCTCTGAAAGTGCATCGTAGAAACCGATGTTTTTCTCAAGTGCGTACTGTTCGACCTTTCCGATGGAAGTCTGTCCGATGCCCCGTTTCGGAATGTTGATGATCCGTTCGACGGCAAGATCGTCGCTTCCGTTATCAACCGTCTTCAGGTAGGAGAGCAGATCCTTGATCTCCCTTCTGGCATAGAAGTTGATGGCTCCGACAATTTTGTACGGAATGTTCCGGGCGATAAATTTTTCCTCGAAGATACGGGACATGGCGTTCGTCCGGTACAGGACCGCGAAATCATGGTATGCCATCCCGCCGGATGCGCATTTGGCGCCGATGTCGCGGGCTATGTACTCCCCCTCCTGATATGCGTCGTCGAATTCGCGGAAGTGAATCTTCGATCCCTCATTATTCTCGGTCCAGAGCTTTTTCTTCTTGCGCCCGACATTGTGGGCGATTACCTCATTCGCAGCATTCAGAATATTCTGCGTGGAACGATAATTCTGCTCCAGTCGGATCACCTTCGCGCCCGGGTATTCCTTCTCAAAATTGAGGATATTGCGGATGTTGGCGCCTCTGAACTTATAAATGGACTGATCATCGTCGCCGACGACACAGAGGTTCCGGTACCGGGAGGCCAGGAGCTTGACAAAAAGGAACTGCACGGTATTGGTATCCTGATACTCGTCGATCATGATATAGCGGAACTTTTCCTGATAATAGGAAAGAACGTCCGGTTCCTGACGGAATAATTCCACTGTCTTGACCAGAAGATCGTCAAAGTCGAGCGCATTGTTCTCCTTCAGCCGCTTCTGATACGCAAAGTAGCACCTTGCGTACTGCTTCTCAAGCCAGCTTGAGGCGTTCTTCTCAAATTCCTCAGGCCCTGTCATCTCGTTTTTCGCGGAAGAGATTTTGCTCAGAATGGCCTTCTCCTTGTAGACCTTCGGATCCAGCTCCAGAAGCCGGATCACTTCCTTCATGACCTGCCTGCTGTCATCCGTGTCGTAAATGGTGAAATTGTTCTCGTATCCGAGAAGATGAATGTATCTTCTCAGGATTCTGCAGCAGGTTGAGTGAAAGGTCGAAATCCAGATGCTCTCGGATCCGGCCTTCACCAGCTGATCGACACGCTCCCGCATCTCTCCCGCGGCCTTATTCGTGAAGGTGATCGCCATGATGTTCCACGGACTCACCTGCTTTTCCGAGATGAGGTAGGCGACCCGGCAGGTCAGCGTCCGGGTCTTTCCGGAGCCCGCGCCTGCGAGAATCAGGAGGGGACCTTCTGTCGCAAGGACCGCTTCCCTCTGCGGGGCGTTTAAACTGCTCAGTAAGTCATTCATTTATGAAAGTCCTTGTCTTAATCCTGTGAAAATTCTGTATCCGCCGCCTCAAGAGCCGCGGCAATTACCTTATCCATGTCATAGTATTTGTATTGACCCAGGCGGCCTCCGAAAATGACGTCATTCTCCTTGTCAGCAAGCGTTCTGTACTTCTGATACAGGCTGTTGTTCTCCTCGTTGTTCACCGGATAATAGGGCTCCATTCCCACCTTCCACTCCGAGGAGTACTCACGGGAAATGACAGTCTTCGGCTGTGTGCCGAATTCAAAGTGCTTATGCTCGATGATTCTTGTGTACGGAACGTCCCGGTCCGTATAGTTTACGACGGCGTTGCCCTGGTAGTTCTCCTCGTCCAGGACCTCGGTCTCAAACCGGACGCTGCGATACTGAAGCGGGCCGAAGCAGTAGTCAAAATACTGGTCGATCATCCCGGTGAACACGGTCTTCTTCGCAATGTCCGGATTGTCCTTCCGGAACGCAAAATAATCGGTGCCGGTCATGACATCGCTGCCCTCCAGCATCTTCTCGATGATCTGCGTGTAGCCGCCCATCGGGATTCCCTGGAAGCGGTCGTTGAAATAGTTGTTGTTGTAGGTAAAGCGGCAGGGAAGCCGGCGGATGATGAAGGCCGGAAGCTCCGTGCAGGGACGGCCCCACTGTTTTTCCGTATATCCCTTTACCAGCTTCTCGTAGACATCTCTTCCGACGAGGGACAGCGCCTGCTCCTCCAGATTCTTCGGTTCCGTGATGTTCAGGCTCGCGATCTGCTCCGCGATCTTATCCTTTGCCTCCTGCGGCGTGCGGATCTTCCACATCCGGCTGAAGGTGTTCATATTAAAGGGAAGGTTATAGAGCTCATCCTTGTAGACAGCGATCGGGGAATTGATGTAATTGTTGAATTCCGCGAACTGGTTGATGTAGGCCCAGATCTTCTTGTCCGAGGTGTGAAAAATATGCGCACCGTATCTGTGGACGTTGATTCCCTCTATCTTCTCGGTGTAGATGTTGCCGCCGATGTGATCCCTCTTGTCTATCGCAAGGCAGCGGAAACCCCTTTTTGTGGCTTCATGCGCGAAAACAGCGCCGAACAGACCGGTTCCGACAATCAGATAATCATATTTCATAGTTAATCTCCTCTTGTTATTACAGTCAGCCTCCATACGACAGATTGTACTCCGGCTGTATTTGTTCCCCCGCCCAACGGTGAGCGGACTCCCGATGACGTGCTGCAACGTACATCTGCATGATATATTTCCCAGACAGCCGGTGGGCAGGCTCTGTGCTTTGCACCGGCGCGGTCCTTTCAGATCGTTATCGCACCCATCGTGGACAGAATCGAGCTGATCAGGATAGCCAGAATCCCGATCGGGCAGAAATAACGGATCAGAACATAAAAGAACTTTTTCAGACGGAAGGTCACATTGTCCTGCTCGACCTCTTCGATAACCGCCTGCGGCTTGATGACAAAACCAACGAATATGCAGGTCAGAAGCGCGAGGATCGGCATCAGGATGCTGTTGCTTGCGAAATCCAGCAGGTCCAGAATTGACATGCCGAAGACCTGAAAGGAAGAAAACAGGCCGTACCCGAGAGAACATACCGTCCCGATGATCATGCAGTAAACCGTCATAATGACCGTTGTCTTCGTCCGTTTCCATCCGGTGCAGTCCATGATATTCGACACGATCGCTTCCAGAAGAGAGATGGACGAGGTCAGCGCGGCAAAAAGCGTCAGCGCAAAGAACATCATGCCGATGATTCTTCCGCCGGGGAAGGAGTCAAAAACCTTCGGCAGCGTGATGAACATCAGCCCCGGTCCCGCGTTCATCGCGGATGCGTCGCCGCCGGAGAAGACGTATACCGACGGAACGATGATCATGCCCGCGAGGATCGCCACGAAGGAATCGAAAAATTCGATCTGGAAAACCGAGGTCTCCAGGTTCTCGTCTCTCTTCATATAGGAGCCGTAGGTCACCATGATTCCCATGGCGATGGACAGGGAATAGAAGAGCTGTCCCAGAGCGCCGAGAACCATCTTCCCGCTGATTTTGGACAAATCGGGCTTCAGATAATAGAGGAGTCCCGCGGACGCGCCCGGTCTTGTGACCACATATACGGCAATAATTACGATCAGGACGAGAAGAATCGGCATCAGAATCACGCTTGCCTTCTCAATGCCCTTATCGACGCCGAGGTATACCACGACAGCGGTAAGCCCCAGAAATACTGCCATCCACAGGATCGGCTGCGCCGTTGTGCTGATATAACTGCTGAAAAATCCGTCGCCGGCGGCTTCTGTGTTCTGGCCGGTCAGGAAAACGGCAAAATATTTGGTGACCCACCCGCCGATTGTACAATAATAGGGGGTAATGATCATCGGTATGATCATGCCGATGATCCCGCAGATATTGCTCTTCTGCCCCAGTTTCTTAAAAGCCCCGATAGAACTCTGCCTGGTTTTTCTTCCGATCGCGATCTCAGCCAGAAGGAGAGCGAACCCGAATGTCACTGCAAGAATCACATAAGTAAGCAGAAAAATGCCGCCTCCGTACTTCGCTGCAAGATACGGAAATCTCCAGAGATTGCCGAGCCCGACCGCCGATGAAGCTGCCGCAAGCACGAAGCCGATCTTGCTGGAAAACGCCGAACGCTGTTTTGTGTCCATAGAAAAGTACCGCCTTTAAAAAATTACGTAAATCACACATTCCGGAAACAAATCTGCATCTGCTCGCATCTCGCATGCGGACACAGATCTGTAACTGACCCTGTTTCGCAGGTGCAGAAAAGAAAATAAGCGCGAGTGCTGCGGAAACAGACGGGTTACAGTATAACACAAAACCGTATCCGGTGCTATCTGCATTTTGGGCGTTCTCTTTTTTCTTTCCGTTCTCTCTGTCTGATCATTCCGATGCTTCCCGCATCGCAGCCGCTCTTATATCTTCTTTACGACGGCCGTGATCAGCCGTCCGAACTGATCTCCCACGCGATCCGCCGTCTTCTGCACCTCCTCATGGCAAAGAGGCGCATCCAGGATTCCTGCAGCCATATTGGTGATGCACGAGATTCCGCATATCTCCATGCCCATGTGCTTCGCCGCAGCCGCTTCACAGGCGGTGCTCATTCCCACGGCGTCGCCGCCCCATGCTCTGCACAGTCTGACCTCCGCGGGCGTCTCATATGCCGGACCGGTGAACTGGACGTAGACACCCTCCCGCAGACGGATTCCCAGATGCTCTGCCTCCGCCCGGATAATTTTCTGCATGCGGCGGCTGTAGATCTCGCTCATATCAGGAAATCTCGGTCCGAGCTCCTCCGGGTTCTCTCCGATCAGAGGGCTCGGAACCGCCGTCGCGATCTGATCTGTGATCATCATCAGATCGCCGGGCCGGAAATCGGGATTGACGCCGCCAGCCGCATTTGTCAGAATCAGCTTCTTCGCGCCGAGAAGTCCCATCAGCCTTACGGGAAGGACCACATCGGTCATCGGATAGCCCTCATAGTAATGCACTCTTCCCTGCATGATTACAACGGGAACCTCCTGAATCCATCCGAAGACAAATCTCCCCTTATGCCCGGCGACCGTCGAAACCGGAAAGCCTTCGATATCCGCGTAATTGATCGTGTCCGAAATCCGGACATGATCCGCGTACCCGCCGAGACCGGATCCGAGGACCAGCGCCGTCTCCGGTACGAAGCCTGTTTTCTCCCGTACACAGGTCAGACATTTTTCAAGCTTTTCCATGATCATCGTTTCTTCACCTGCTTTCGTTTATCCATACAATATTGGCCTGCGGCTGTAAACATCCGTAACCATTCACCCCATCCGGAAAGCCGTCTGTCGTTACTGTTCACGCGCAATGTCATTAAGTTAAACTCTATGAGTTAGATTCCATTGTTGGTCTAACTC
>CAIFEZ010000054.1 GCA_903789595.1 uncultured eubacterium 1-6 | reverse complement strand
AACAGCCAGTAATGCTCAGGCAAAGGTGCTGTGAAATCGTTGCCTTTTCAGTTATGCGTGAACAGTAACGCGGCCGGATGCTTCGCTGACCGCGAAAAAAAGCTCCGGAAGGTCTGTCGCCATTGAATTCTCAGTGTGACACTTCTTCCGAAGCTTATCTGTTTCGTGATGCTGTTAATACACAGTTGTTTAAAAAATAGCAGGAACCGGTCCGCGGATCAAATCTCCGGCACCGGGCCCGAATCCGCCGGAATTACTTGCCTGCGACCTGAGCAGCTACCTCAGCGGCAAAATCCTCGTTCTTCTTCTCAAGTCCTTCACCGGTCTCGAAGCGGGTGAAGCCCTTGATGGCAACCTTTGCGCCGTTCTCTTTTGCTACCTGCTGCACATACTTCTCAACAGACTGCTTGCCGTCCTCGGCCTTTACATATACCTGGTCGAGAAGAACGATTTCCTTCAGCTCCTTGTTGACACGGCCCTTAACGATTCCCTCGATCACCTTCTCAGGCTTCTGGGATTCCTTCGGATCGTTCATGATTGCCGCGCGGAGGATCTCTGTCTCATGTGCGATATAATCTGCCGGAACCTCAGCGTTGCTTGTGTACTGCGGTCTCATGGCCGCGATCTGCATGGCAACATTCTTCGCCATCTCTTTGATTGCGTCATTTACGACATCGGTCTCGACGTCAACCAGAACACCGATCTTTCCGTCTGCATGGTTGTAGGTAGCCACGAAGCCGTTCGGTTCCTCAACCTGAGCGAAGCGGCGAATATGCATGTTCTCGGAAATGACAGCGATCTCGGCGTCAAGCTCTTCCTTAACGGTCTTGCTTGTGTCGAACTTCCACGGCTCAGCCAGAAATGCGTCAATATCCGCAGCGGTTGTGGTCAGGGCCTGATCAGCAACCTGTGCCACATAGGAGCGGAAGGTCTCGTTCTTCGCGGCAAAGTCTGTCTCGGAGTTCACCTCAACGATCGCGGCTTTTTTGCCGTCATCGGCAGCCTTGAACATGACAATGCCCTCTGCGGCGATACGGCCGGACTTCTTCTGTGCCTTTGCCATACCGTTCTCACGAAGCCATTCTACTGCCTTCTCCATATCTCCGTCGGTGTTCGTCAGGGCCTTCTTGCAGTCCATCATTCCGGCACCGGTCATCTCTCTTAACTCTTTAACCTGAGAAGCTTTAATAGCCATTCTGAATTCCTCCTGTAGGTTGTATAATTAATTATTCTGCCTCGGCAGCTTCCGCAGCAGCTTCTTCTGCAGCCTCATCGCCGGACTCCTGCGCCATGCCCTGCTTTGCCTCGATAACGGCATCCGCCATCTTGGATACCAGCAGCTTAACGGCACGAATTGCGTCATCGTTGCCCGGAATGACATAGTCGAGGTCCTCCGGATCACAGTTGGTATCGCAGATACCGATCAGTGTGATTCCCAGTGCGTGAGCCTCCTCAACGCAGATGTGCTCCTTCTTCGGGTCTACAACGAAGATAGCATCCGGGATCTTCTTCATCTCTCTGATGCCGCCGATATTCTTAACGAGTTTCTCCTGCTCCTTCTTCAGTCCCATGACTTCCTTCTTCGGAAGGACGTCAAAGGTTCCGTCCTCTTCCATCTTGTCAATCTCATTCAGACGGGCGATACGGGTCTGGATGGTCTTGAAGTTTGTCAGCATTCCGCCGAGCCATCTCTCATTGACATAGAACTCGCCGCAGCGCTCAGCCTCGGTCTTGATGGTGTCCTGTGCCTGCTTCTTGGTTCCTACGAAAAGGATTCTTCCGCCGTCGGCGATGATATCCGCAACAGCCTTGTAAGCCTCATCTACCATTCCTACAGACTTCTGCAGGTCGATGATGTAGATGCCGTTGCGCTCTGTGTAGATGTAGGGAGCCATCTTGGGGTTCCATCTTCTGGTAAGATGTCCGAAATGTACACCGGCTTCGAGTAACTGCTTCATTGAAATAACGCTCATTGTATTTCTCTCCTTTTGGTTTTAAACTTCTGCACGGTTCAACTTGCCGGGGAACCTTGCAAAAAGGCACCACCCCGGAAATTTCCGCACATGCTTTCTAAACAGCTTTTCAATTGTAGCACAGCTTTTCTTCTTCCGCAAGAATATTATTGCAGGCATTTTTATGTTATACTCTTGAAGTTTTCAGCGCGTCATACAAGGAGTTCATGCCGGAAAGTGACCTCCTGTCAAGGGTATCATTCATCAATTGCCCATACGTGATCTTTTGCGCTGCATGCCAACAGCTTCTAAGACGCCCCACACGTACAATCACAGAGGAGTATATGCCATGAATACCAAAAATTCAGATCTGATTTTCACCCAGTACAGACTTCGTTTCGACAATGCAGCAGAAGGCGAAAGCGTCGGAGATGATTCTCTCTGGAGAGCCTTATCCGCTTTCCGGGAAAACTGGAGGCCGGACGATGCGAATTTTCCCGCAATGCTCCGGTCATCGGCCGCAGAAATCCAGGTGTTTCTGGACACTCCGATGCACCGCTCCCTGGAAGGTCTGATGCTCCTTGCCGGCATTCCAGAAGAAACGGAATTTGTAAGGGAGGAACTGCTTCAGCTTTTCAATACAGATGATCACGGCGATCTGGAGCTGCGCGCCTCACGCATTCTGGATTTTCGCAACTGCATCAACGCCCGCATCGGGCGATGCTTTGAGGGCAAAACAGTGCTCGAACAGACGGCATCGTCTGCGCTGAACCTCCTTTGCGCATTTTCACCTGATGATAACTATTTCTATAAGAAGGAAGCTGCTGATCTGTTCGCACAGGCGACAGAATTCGTAGACTACTTCATGTATGGCAACACCTTTTCTCTAAAAGGCTACTATAAAATGTGCGATACCCTGCTGGAGGAGGTATGGAATTATCCTGAGATCCTGAAGCTTCATCAGAACCGTATTGCCCGCACTCCCGCCGATTTGCGCGATAATCTTCATCTCCTCGCATTCGACATTCTGGACTGCGCATACCGAAATGACTTTTATTCCCATCTCCGCATACGCTCTGCCTTCACGGATGAATGGATGGAACGGGCAAAACGGGCGAAGGAGCTTTCCTGCCGCATCGACGACATCCGCCGGGAGCTTTCCGAGAAAAAAGCGCATCTTAATGATCTGACCTCCCTTCAGCTTCCGGCAGTTGACGGAATCACAGTTGTTCATAGAACCTTCGGATCCGGCACGGTCACTTCCTGCGCCGACGGCCGCATGAATGTCTGCTTCTCCGGTGCAGAGAAAGCCTTCCTGTATCCGAAGGCCTTCCTGTCCGGCTTTCTGAAACCGGAGGACGATTCCATTCTGGAGCAGCTCCGAAAAATCGCCAAGGCGGAAGAAGCCCGACCCATGCTGGAGCTGGAAATTAAGGATCTCGAAGAACAGCTGTCAGATGCGCAGAAAGCCCTGGAAGGTTAAAACTTCCAGGGCACATCAATCATTTAATTCTTATATTAGATGATTTGCAGATATATGCGCTTAATCCTTATATTCGATGATTCTGCGGATATATGCGTTTAATTCTTATATTCGATGATTCTGCGGATATATGCATACATCCTTGCCGCAGATGAAATAGACAGCCGTTCCTGCGGAGTGTGAATATTCATGATGTCCGGTCCCATGGAAACCGCATCCAGGTTGTCGATTTTTCCGGCGAGCAGGCCGCACTCCACTCCGGCATGTATGGCCTCGATTACCAGTTCTCTGCCGAACATCTCCCGATAAATTTCAGACATGCGGCTGCGCAGCTGAGAATGTTCCACCCATTCCCACGGCGGATACGCGCCGCTCTCCGCCGTCTCTGCGCCATAAGCCGAAGCGACCCAGCTGATTTTCTGAATCAGGGCGGCCAGCGCCGATGCCACAGAACTCCGAACGGAAGCGCACATCGTAAATTCTTCGCCCGTCAGACCGGTGATTCCCCAGTTCAGTGAGGTTTCCGTAAGTCCTTCCACTTCATCACTCATGCGCTGAACGCCTGATGGAAGAGAATTGACCAGGGCAATCACTCTGCGGGTATCCCTTGCGGTCAGAGGATCCTCACTGCTTTCGGTTACCGGATCATCGAAGATCTCTTCCGCCACGATCCGGAGTCCGGGGTCGACCGCATGGTACTCTTTTCTCATATTCTTTTCACTTGTCTGAACGGACGTCCGGAATTTCAGAAAATCCTCAACCGCAACGACTGCGGATGCTTCTCTCGGGATCGCGTTATCCTTGGATCCTGCTGTCAGCGAAATCAGCCGTACTTCCGTCTCACTGGATGCCTCCATGATTGTACGGAACAGGAGGAGCATGGCGTTCGCGCGGCCCTTATGAATTTCCGTACCGGAATGTCCGCCCGTCAGCCCTGCAACGTGGAGCACAGCCTTCACACCCTTGTAAGGTTCCCGGCTTACCGGAAGCATAACCCTCTCAGAAGCACCGCCGGCACACCCTGCCAGCACAACGCCCTCTTTCTCCGAATCCAGATTTAACAGGAGATGTCCCTTCAGGGGCGAGCAGTCGATGAACTTTGCACCGTCCATTCCGACCTCTTCTCCCACCGTAATCACACACTCCAGTCTGGGATGCTTCAGCGTCTGTGAATCCAGAAGTGCCAGTGCATAGGCAACCGCGATACCGTCATCTCCTCCAAGAGTGGTTCCTTTCGCGGAGATAAAATCTCCGTCGACCTCCAGATCAAGGCCTTCCTTATTCATATCCTTGGTCACTCCCGGATCCTTTTCACAGACCATATCCATGTGGCCCTGAAGAATGATCGGCTCCTGATCTTCATAGCCTTCGGACGCTTCCTTGATGATTATCACATTATTTACCGCGTCACGGTAATGCTCCAATCCATGTTTCTCAGCAAAACGAATCAGATAATCGCTGATTTTCCGTTCCCTGCCGGATGGTCTCGGGATCGAAGCGATCTCCTCAAAATAACGGAAAACCTCCGCAGGTTCGAGTCCTTTCAGAACATTTCTGTCCGACATAATTGTCCTCCTTCTGATTATATTACATACAGCAAACATTTTATATTACATACAGCAAACACTCATACGATATAATGTGCAATAAACTGTATCCGTCACAGCATCACAAAAGCTGCGCCTTAGATTCCCTGCCGCAATCTCGATATGCGGAGTCCGGGGACCTTTGTCTCCATACAGATTTCTGACAGCTGAGATCTGCAAATCTACTTACGAAATCACGGAATGATTCAGCCACTTCCCGGATCGATAGCGCAGAGAGTACACAATACCCCGAACCAGCCAGTCAAGAGACATACCGATCCATACGGCGATGGGTCCGACGCCAAATACACGGATCAGCACTGTGGTTACCAAAACTCTGCAGCACCACATGGTAATGCTGGAAGCGACCATGGAGAACTTCACATCTCCGGCCGACCGCATTCCGTATGCGGGAATAAACGCCGGAATCCAGACGATGGGCTTTACGATGGACACATAGATCAGCATCTGAAAACAGATTTCTGCCGCCTTCGGATCCATACCGGCAATCCACATCACTGGCTTTGCGATCGCAAACACGACAACGCATGAGACCAGAACGACAGCCTCTGCAATCATACTTACCTTTACTATATAATATTTTGCCTCTTCAACACGTCCGGCTCCGATGCACTGACCGACGACGGTCATCAGACCGATACCGATGCCGATGCCGCCGATACCGTTCAGATTTTCCAAGATAATCATCATTGCATTCGCGGCAATATTAATCGTCCCAAGTGTCGATACACTAGACTGAATCGCAAGCTTGCCAAACTGGAACATTCCGTTTTCAATCCCGGAAGGAACGCCGATGGACAAAACCCTGCGTATCATTCGGAAATCCGGCCGGATGCTCAGATAGCGGTCAATCACGATCGGCTGCCTGGGTTTTCTGAGAAACCAGAAGATCACAACTGCGCTGAAAATCCGGGACAGAAGCGTGGATATCGCAGCTCCTGCAACTCCCATATCAAACCCGAAAATCAGGACCGCATTCCCGAAAATGTTCAGGCAGTTGGATATCACGGAAAGCGTCATCGGAAAGCGGCTGTTTCCTCCCGCGCGGTAAAAGGCTGCTCCGGATTCAAAGAGAGCAAGAAACGGGAAGGAAATCGATGTGTAGAAAAAATAGGCCACACCGTTTTCCATTACCGCCGGATCTACAGAGCCGAATACCAGACCAAGAATGGGTTTCCGGAAAATCAGACATAGAAGCGCCAGAGGAACCGATATCATCAGTACCGTGATCACCACCTGTCTCGCCGCAGCATTGCATCTTTTAAAGTCCTTATGTCCGATATACTGGGAACAGATGATTGTTCCTCCCGCAGCCAGTGCAGAAAGGATCTGTATGACCAGAATATTGATGGAATCTACCAGAGAGACCGCGGATATGGCCTCACTGCCGGCTCTGGTCACCATCACGGTATCCGCCATTCCCATAAAGGAGGTCAGAAGCTGTTCCAGCATCAGCGGATACAGAAGCTTCCAAAGCTCCGCTCTGGTAAAGGTCAGATTGTTCCAGTCGATCCTGTCGGAATTATAGAGATGATTTTTTACCTTCGAAAGCATTATGCATCCCCCGATTTTGTGCCTCATGCTGCAAATGACGCCGTACTGTTTCGGCAGCTTTGAAACTGGGCAGCATACTGCGGCATCCTGGTAATCGAATCCCGCAACGTGTACAATTGGTAAGCGAAAAAAAGGAACCCAGAAAACTGGATTCCTGAAGAGGCGTGGGCCGGATTTGAACCGGCGCATACTGGTGTTGCAGACCATTGCCTTACCACTTGGCTACCACGCCATATAATGTTGAATGACCCGGACGAGAATTGAACTCGTGTTACCGCCGTGAAAGGGCGATGTCTTGACCGCTTGACCACCGGGCCGCAGAAACCAATCATTACCCTTTAACAAAGGTAAGCTCCCCCTGGTGGACTCGAACCGCCGACATCATGATTAACAGTCATGCGCTCTACCGACTGAGCTAAGGAGGAATCTTTCTATCTTTCAGAAGGTACATACCTTCAAAACTGAACACACAAACTTTCCAAACTTCCAATTTATGCTATAGGTCAAACCCTCGACCGATTAGTAACAGTCAGCTCCAT
>CAIFEZ010000053.1 GCA_903789595.1 uncultured eubacterium 1-6 | reverse complement strand
TTAAAGATATGTCTCCGCCTACCAAGGAGCTCATGAATCTGGTCCTTGAGAAACGGATTGCCCACGGCGGGCATCCGGTGCTCCGCTGGATGATGGATAACATCTTCATCCGTCGTGATCCGGCAGGAAACATCAAGGCAGACAAGGAAAAGTCCACAGAGAAGATCGATGGCGCGGTCGCTATGATCATGGGCCTCGACCGGGCAATCCGGTGCGGCAACGATAGCGGCGAATCCGTCTACGACGACCGCGGCATCCTCTTTCTCTGATCATGCAGGAGGTATGAATGAGCATCTTTTCAAAACTATTTAAATCCAGAGATAAGCCGCAGAACTCCACGAACGGGTCCGGCTATCGCTACTACTTCGGCGGCACGACTTCCGGCAATACCGTAACGGAACGATCTGCCATGCAGATCTCAGCAGTCTATGCCTGCGTCCGTGTTCTCTCGGAGGCCATCGCAAGCCTGCCGCTTCACCTCTATGAATACACAGAGGAAGGCAGCAAGGTGAAAGCTGTGAAACATCCGCTTTACCGGCTTTTACATGATGAGCCGAATCCGGAAATGACATCGTATATCTTCCGGGAGACTTTGATGACGCATCTGCTCCTCTGGGGCAACGCTTACGCACAGATCATAAGGAACGGACGCGGTGAAGTCGTAGGGCTGTATCCTCTGATGGCAAACCGGATGCGTGTGGACCGTGATGAGAACGGCCACATCTACTATGAGTACCAGATGAATACCTCGGATGCTCCCACGATGAAAACCGGAACGGTCCGGCTCTCCCCGGAGGAAGTGCTGCATGTTCCCGGTCTTGGCTTTGACGGCCTTGTCGGTTACTCCCCTATCGCGATGGCGAAGAACTCCATCGGCATGGCAATGGCAACCGAAGAATACGGCGCATCCTTCTTTAAGAACGGCGCGAATCCGTCCGGCGTGCTTTCCATGCCCGGGACGGTAAAGGATCCGGAGAAGATCCGCTCCTCTTGGGAAGCGGGCTTCGGAGGAAGCCACAAGGCCAACAAGGTCGCGATCTTAGAGGAGGGCATGACTTATACCCCGATCTCCATCTCGCCCGAACAGGCGCAGTTTCTGGAGACTCGGAAATTCCAGCTGGATGAGATAGCAAGGATCTTCCGGATTCCACCCCACCTCATCGGTGATCTGGAGCATGCAACCTTCTCAAACATTGAGGAGCAGTCACTGGAATTTGTCACTTATACGCTGGAGCCGTGGCTCGTCCGCTGGGAACAGTCGATGCAGCGCTCTCTCCTGCTTCCGCAGGAAAAGGAAAACTACTTCATCCGCTTCAACGTGGACGGCCTGCTTCGAGGAGATTACGGCAGCCGGATGAGCGGCTACGCCACCGGCATTCAGAACGGCATCTACTCCATCAATGATGTGAGAGAGCTTGAAAACATGGACCTGCTTTCTGATGAGGAAGGCGGCAACCTTCACGTCCTGAACGGAAATGTCGTAAAACTCGCTGACGCAGGATCCGCGTATGAGAAGAATACAGAATCAGAAAATAAGGAGGACTCAGATGAATCCACAGAAGAAGTTCTGGAAATGGGTAAGAAACAAAACGCCCGTACCGGAAAATCCAAGCGAAACAACTGAATCAAGAACCTTGTTCTTAAACGGAACAATCGCTGAAGAGTCGTGGTTTGACGATGACGTCACCCCGGCTCTTTTTCGTTCCGATCTTGAGAACGGAACCGGCGACATCACCGTCTGGGTAAACAGCCCCGGAGGCGACTGCTTCGCGGCAGCTCAGATCTACAACATGCTCCGTGACTACAAGGGAAAGGTCACCGTCAAGGTAGACGGTCTTGCTGCATCGGCAGCGTCCGTCATTGCAATGGCAGGCGATACGGTTCTCGTCTCTCCTGTCTCGATGATCATGATCCATAACCCGAGCACTGTTGCGATGGGTGACACGGCAGAAATGCAGAAAGCCATACAGATGCTCTCCGAGGTGAAGGATTCCATCATCAATGCCTATCAGGCAAAGACCGGTCTTTCGAGAAACAAGCTCTCGAAACTCATGGATGAGGAGACCTGGATGGATGCCGGCAAGGCTGTGGAGCTTCACTTTGCAGACGGCATGATCGAGCGCGACGAACTCTACGGTACCAAAACAGTACCTGAGCCTGACGAAGAGGATGAGCCATCCGAAGGCGATGAGAAACCGGACGAGTCGTCAGAGGGGATTGAAGAGCAGCCTTCCGGCATGCTTTTCTCCCGCTACCAGGTGGCAGCAGCGATCAATAAGAAACTCTGCGACTACGCAAGGAACCACCCTGCAACCCCGCAGGCCAAAGATACCACTCACTTACACAGGGTCGATGACCTCGAAAAGAGACTCGATCTCATGAAACAGTTCATCTAAGGAGGAAAATATTATGACTTTACAGGAGCTTATGAACAAGAGAGCAAAGGCATGGGAAGCTGCAAAAGCCTTCCTTGACTCTCACAGAAACACCGACGGACTTCTCTCTCAGGAGGACGGTGAAACCTACGACCGCATGGAGAAGGAAATCACCGACTACACCAAGGAAATCGACCGTCTGAACAGACAGGCAGCTATTGAGGAGCAGATGGGAAAGCCGACCGCTTCTCCCCTCACTGGAAAGCCGGGAGCCGGCGTAAAGGACGAGCCGGAGAAAAAAGGCCGTGCTTCTCACGCATACGCCAAGGCAATGATTGCTGCCATGCGTACCGGATTCCACCAGGTATCCGATGTTCTGGAAGAAGGCAATGACGCGAACGGCGGCTACCTTGTTCCGGAGGAATGGGATTCCCGTCTGATCGACAGACTCGAGGAGGAGAATATCTTCCGCGGACTTGCGACTACCATCACCACATCCGGCGAGCACAAAATCAACATTGCTGCGACTAAGCCCGCGGCTGCATGGATTGAGGAAGGTCAGGAGCTCACCTTCGGCGACGCTACTTTCGACCAGGTGATCCTCGATGCCCACAAACTGCACGTAGCCATCAAGGTAACGGAGGAACTGCTCTACGACAACGCCTTCAATCTTGAGAACTATATCATCGATACCTTCGGAAAGGCCATCGGCAATGCCGAGGAGGATGCTTTCTTGAACGGTGACGGCAAGGGCAAGCCGACCGGCATCTTCGCTGAGACCGGTGGCGGCCAGACTGGTGTGACCATCTCCGGCACTAAGATTACTGCCGATGATGTGATCTCCCTCATCTACGCCCTCAAGCGTCCGTACAGAAAGAATGCCCTTTTCATTCTGAACGACTCCACTCTTGCAGTTCTCCGCAAGCTCAAGGATTCGAACGGTGCGTACATCTGGCAGCCTTCCTACACTGCCGGTGAGCCGGATCGTCTCTGCGGATATTCCGTTCTGACCTCTGCTTATGCTCCGGCGCTGGAAGCAGGAAAGCCTGCCATCGCATTCGGCGACTTCTCCTACTACAACATCGGAGACCGTGGCACTCGTTCCGTTCAGGAACTCCGTGAGCTTTTCGCAGGCAACGGAATGATCGGCTACGTCGCCAAGGAGCGTGTTGACGGCAAGCTCGTTCTTCCGGAGGCTGTACAGATTCTGAAGGCTGGAGCATCCGCCTGACGGATTCCCTCTTAACTAGTAAAGGGGCCGGAGCCAATCACTCCGGTCCATATCATTATGGAGGTGCTTATGGTAAATCTTGAGGACGCCAAGAAATATCTCCGGATTGATTATTCGGATGAAGATGCACTCTTGCAAAGCGAGATCTCCGCAGCAGAACGTCTGGTAGCTGATGTGCTGAGGAAGGACTCGCTCGACGATAGTGACAGCCCTCTCGTCATGGCTGCTGTTCTCTATGCCCTCGCTTACTTAAATGAGCACCGGGAGGAAGCAGACCATCACGCACTGATTCTTACCCTCCGCGCCATTCTGTTTGGAGAAAGGGGCACTGGATTCTGATGAACATTGCAGGCATGAACATCCGCATCACAATTCAGAAAAATGAAATCGTGAAGGACAAGTACGGAAACCACACCAATGCGTGGACGGACTTTTTCACCTGCTGGGCAACGCCAGTTCAAAGCGGCGGCTCAGAGAAACAGGAAGCCGGAACCACGAACAGTACGGAGGCACTTGATTTCACGGTCCGGTATGCGGAATGCCTCGAAGGGCTCGACTCCACGAAGCTCAGGATCCGACACGGCGATGATCTCTACAACGTGACGGCGATAGACCCGATGGGATTCCATCACCGAAGTCTGAAATTCCGATGTGAGAAGGTGAAGCGATGAAGATAAAAGCAGACGATCTTGCTGCAACGGTTGAGAAGACACTCTCCGATTACGTGGAGGATGTGAACGATGTTGTAAAGCAGGAAATCAAGGATGCCGGCAAGGAAGCTGTAAAGGAACTGAAGGAAAAATCACCCAAGCGCAGAGGCAAGTACGCCAAGAGTTGGCGATCCACAGTTCAGAAGGAAACGGCTGTCGGCGCTGAAGTCGTCGTTCATAACAAGATCTATGGACTCACCCATCTTCTGGAAAAAGGTCATGCCAAGCGTGGCGGAGGTCGCGTTGATGGGATCCCGCATATCTCGACCGTGGAGGAAGACATCACCGGAAAGCTATCCGACGAGATTGAGAAGGAGTTGAAAAGCTGATGGACAAGATCATCACCATTCTGGATGAGCTGGGTCTTCCCTTTGCCTACGATCACTTTACCGAGGGTGAAGGACCGGATCCACCTTTTCTCTGCTATCGCTGTCCGAACAGTGATAACTTCGCTGCGGATGGAACCGTGTATTTCCCGATTACCGAGATCGATATCGAGCTCTACACGGATAAGAAGGATCCAAAGATCGAAAAGAAACTGGAAGATCTGCTCGTGAAAAGCGGAATCTTCTTTGATAAAACAGAGACCTGGATAGAGTCGGAAAAGCTCTACGAGGTCCTGTATTCATTTGAACAGGAGGCCTGAAATGGCAAATAAAAAGAATAAGGTCAAGTACAACCTTAAAAATGTACATTATGCCATTGCGACAATCGCGGAAGACGGCACTGCCACTTTCGCAGACCCTGTAGCGTGGCCGGGTGCTGTATCCCTCTCTCTGGATGCTCAGGGAGACCAGACTATCTTCTGGGCAGACGGTGTGCAGTACTTCGTCACCACTGCAAACAGTGGATATAACGGGGACTTTGAGTCTGCAATGGTACCCGAGGACTTTCGGGAGAATGTGCTCGGAGAGATCAAGGACGGCAACGGTGTCCTGATTGAAGACGCGGATGCGCAGCCGATTCACTTTGCCCTGCTCTTTGAGTTTGACGGCGATGTGAATGAAATCCGTCACGTCATGTATAACTGCACGGCGACGAGACCTTCCGTAGCATCTTCCACGAAGGAGGATTCCATCGAGGTCCAGACCGAGAGTCTTACCATTAATGCCACCAGCATCAAGGATGCAACCCTTGGCAAGAACATCGTCAAGGCTAGGTCTGGAGCAGATACAGCCGATGCCACTTACCAGAACTGGTACAGCAAGGTGTACACGCCTGCCGCAGTAAAGGCAGCCAGCACAACGAGCACCACTACTTCGACATCTGGTTCCAGCAAGTAATAAGGAGGAACGATCATGTATCAGGAGATTTCGCTCCGGCTCAGTGATGGGTCGGAGCAGAATTTCCCGTTTCTCGCAACGGGAACAACAGCCTACCGCTTTAAGCAGGTATTCCATCAGGATCTGATGATCCTCTTGAACAAGATGGAAAACAGCGAGGATGATCAAACCGATATGACAGTCGGTGACAAACTCGCTTTCATCATGAATGCACAGGCAGAAAAGAAGGATATGAATCATCTGAGCGTAGATGCTTTCCTTACCTGGGCAGACCAGTTCGATGGCGCAGAACTCTTCCTTCACATGCAGGAGTTCGTTACTCTCTATCTTGGCTCCAGAAGGACAACCTCAAAGCCAAAAAAAGAAGTCGCCCAACTGAACGGGAAGTAAACACGGCTGTGTTTATGCTGCGTGCCAAACAGCTGGGCTTTTCCTTAGAGGAACTCGACAACGTGGAGGAAGGACTCGTGATGGATATGATCATTGAATCCGGAAATGATCTCTGTGATGACGAGTACAGGCAGGTTGCAACGCAGCAGGATTTCGATTCGTTTTAATCAGCATCGGTAAAAGCCGGTGCTTTTTCATGCCGTTTTTCAGGAGGTGATGAGCTATGGCAGATCGTATCAAGGGCATAACGATTGAGCTGGATGGCGATACTACCAAGCTCTCCAACGCCCTGAAAGGTGTAAACAAGGAAATCCGTGATACCCAGAGCAATCTGAAGGATGTAAACAAGCTCCTGAAGATGGATCCGGGTAATGCCGATCTTCTTGCACAGAAGCAGAAATATCTGACTGACGCCATCGATGCCACGAAGAGGAAGCTGGCTGAGGAGAAGGAAGCCTTAGCTCAGCTCAAGGCAGGGCCGCAGACCGAGGAGACGCAGAAACAGCAGGAAGCTCTCACCCGGGAGATCGAAGCGACAAAGCAGTCCCTCGAAGGTCTGGAGGACGGATATAAGAAGTTCGGCTCTGTCGCCAGTCAGCAGCTGCAGGTCGCCGGTGACAAGATGAAGGAAGTCGGCGGCAAGATCAGTGATGTCGGGGAAGGACTTACCAAGGGCATCACGGTTCCGGTCGCTGCCGCTGCAGGCGCTTCGGTTGCAGCATGGAAAGAAGTCGATGAAGCTCTCGATACGGTCACCGAGAAAACCGGAGCTTCAGGTGCTGCCCTCGAGGACATGCAGAAACGCGCCAAGTCCATCGCCGAGACGATCCCGACTGATTTTCAGACTGCTGGTGATGCCATCGGCGAAGTGAACACGAGATTCGGGCTTACCGGAGATGCACTCGAGGAGCTCTCCACAAAGTTCGTAGAGTTCGCCACGCTGAATTCGACGGATGTATCCACCTCGGTCGATAACGTCTCGTCCGTCCTCAATGCTTTCGGGCAGGATTCTTCCGATGCCGGAAACCTTCTCGATGCTTTAAACCAGGTCGGGCAGGCAACTGGTGTATCGATGGATACACTCTCGCAGGATCTCTCGAAGAATGCCGGACAGTTTCAGGCGATGGGACTTTCGGCAGAACAGGCAGCAGGCTTCATGGGCGCCGTCGAGATGTCTGGTCTGGATACCTCGACAATGCTCACTGGCCTCACCAAAGCGCAGAAGGTTGCAACGAAGAATGGTCAATCCCTCAGTGATGCATTGAAGGACTTCTCCAAAACGATGAACAGCAACCAGAGTGACACGGAGAAGCTGCAGGCAGCATACGACCTGTTCGGCTCTCGTGCTGGTGGTGCCATCTATAACGCTGTGCAGAGTGGCAAGCTCTCCCTCGATGACCTGTCCTCTACTCTCGGAGATTATGCAGGATCCGTAGAGAATACCTTCAACGAAACGCTGGATCCTCTGGATCAGATGACGGTTGTGATGAACAACCTGAAAGACCTCGGCGCAGAAATCGTCGATGCTTCTGCACCGATGATCACTGAAGCCATGACGCAGATCAAAGACGTGGTGACCGGACTCAAGGATGCATGGGACGGATTATCCCCGGGCATGCAGGAAGCCATCGTAAAAGCAGCGCTCATCGCTGCCGCTGTCGGCCCAGTCGTTGTTGGCGTTGGCAAGGTTGTCACCGCTGTGGGTTCCGTCACAAGTGTGGTCGGAAAGCTGGTCGGTTTCCTTTCCACAACGGTAATCCCGGCGATCACAGCAGTTTCCGTCCCGATTCTTCCGATCATTGGAATCATCGCGGCGGTGGTGGCTGCTGTAGTCGCAG
>CAIFEZ010000052.1:3777-8163 GCA_903789595.1 uncultured eubacterium 1-6 | reverse complement strand
AACATCTCCATCTCCCGTTCCGACTGGGACAGCTTTGAAACTTCATGGGACTTCAAACGGCATCCGCTGATACTTACCACAAAAACTATTTCTGATGCCTATGAGCAGTGGAAAGCCAAAGCAAATGCCATGTTTGACAAGCTAAAAGCCAACGAAGAAGAACTGAACCGCATTTTCATCGACATTTACGGCCTTCAGGATGAACTGAAACCGGAAGAAGAGGACAAAGACGTTACAGTACACCGCATATATGACAGTAAGGATGATATTCCCGAATCCATGGCGAAAAGCCAATATGCCCTGACAAAACAGGACGTTATCAAGTCTTTTATCAGTTATGCTGTTGGCTGTATGTTCGGGCGGTATTCGCTGGATGTCGAAGGCCTTGCCTTTGCAGGCGGCGAGTGGGATGAAAGCAAGTACAAAACATTTCTTCCTGATAAAGATAATATTATTCCCATCAGCGACGACGAATATTTCGAGGATGATATTGTTGGCTTATTCGTGAAGTTTGTAGAGACGGTTTACGGAAAGGACACGCTCGAAGAAAACCTAAAGTTTATCGCGGATGCGCTCGGTGGGAAAGGTTCTCCAAGAGAGGTCATCCGCAGCTATTTCCTGAACAACTTTTACAAAGACCACTGCAGGACTTACAAAAAGCGCCCGATTTACTGGCTCTTCGACTCCGGCAAAAAGAACGGTTTTAAGTGCCTTATCTATATGCACCACTACCAGCCGGATACGATTGCACGGATTCGGACGGACTATATACATGAGCAGCAGGCGCGTTACCGCACGGCGATTGCCGGACTGGAGCGCCAGATGACAAACGCCACCACTTCGGAACGTGTGCGCCTGACCAAGCAGCTGACGAAACTGAAGGAACAGGCCGAAGAAACAAGAATTTACGAAGAGAAGATTCACCATCTGGCTGACCAGATGATTTCGATCGACCTTGACGACGGCGTGAAACACAATTATGCTATATTTAAGGATGTTCTGGCTAAGATAAAATGATCAAGTTGGTCAAACTGCTTTGCAGGTATTGGAGGTTTGGATAAAATGGCTATTAAATCGATTAGTGTTCTCAACGTCATGGCTTTTCAACGCCAGTGGAGAAAAAATAACGGTGATTCCAAAGATGGCAAAGTTCAGTCTGGCGATGGCTTTAAGTTGAACTTTTGCGATGGAATCAATGTCCTTATCGGAGAGAACGGTGTGGGTAAGACGACGATTCTAAAAATGATCTATGCGGCAACACAGTGGTCAATCAAAAAGACAGATCAAGGCAAGACACGAAACTTTCTGCAGTTCTTTTCCAATAATCTCAAGGATACAGATGCACTTAAAAATGCAGCCAATAAAGAAGACTATAGTTATTACAAGGTTTCCGATGGAAAACATACTTTTGAAGAGAGCTTTTCCCATAACGGGATACTGAATTATGAAGATTGGCTTGGCCTTAATATACAATCAGTATATATTCCGGCAACCGAGATGCTGTCTCATTCAAAGGGCTTTCTTGCTTTAAACCAAAAGTATAACATGCCTTTTGATGGTACACAGAACGATATTATCGTAAATGCTTCTTTACCCGAGACAAGAGAAGTTTCACCGGCTATGAATGGTATCCTTGAAAAAATTAGCGATGCCATTGATGGAACAGTTATTCAGGAAGACGATACTTTTTATGTGCTGAAGAAGGACGGCAGGAAAATCGACTTTTCGCTTGAAGCGGAAGGCCTCCGAAAACTTGGCCTACTATGGAAGCTAATCCGGAATGGGCTCCTTGAACAAGGTACTGTTTTGCTGTGGGACGAACCGGAAGCAAATTTGAATCCGGAGTTGTATCCGCTTGTGGCAGATATTTTGCTTCAACTTCAGAAGAACGGAGTACAGATATTTGTGGCAACTCATAGCTATAACTTTGCCAAATATCTGGAGATTAGGAAAACTTTTAAAGAGCAGGTTATGTTCCATAATCTTTATAAAGGTTCCTCTGCAACGCCGGAACAACTGTCTGCTGTTTTTACAGATGATAATCATAGAAATGATGAAATCTACAGCCAGTCTGCCTATGAGATGGCTGACTTGAACCCGAATCACATTATGATTGCAGACAGCAAATTACTGGACGAAGTGTATGGAGAGCAACAGAAATGAAAACAGATTTTATAGAAGAAAACGGTGCATATGCATTTGACTGTTCCACCGCGGTTTGGGCGACGGATCAGATGCATCACGATTATCAGACTGCCAAAATTCATCTTAAAGATACGGATTTACTGATAGAGAATGATACGAATATTCTGATGGTGGAATACAAGAACGCGAATTTAGCAGGTGTAGCCAAGCCGGATACGTTTGAGCCAGAGTCAGACAAAAAGGTTTCCGACGTATTTCATAAATTTTACGATTCGCTGCCTTATTTGTACTTGCTGGATAAAGATAAACCTGTGCAGTTCATTTATGTTCTGGAATATCCTAATGGGGATATTGTTACCAGGAAGCGACTTCGCAATAGACTGATGAATGAGCTTCCTTTCGAGTTGCAAAAAAAAATTGGGCACGGGAAGAAACTGATTGATAAAGTAGACGTTGTTTCTATACAGGAATGGAATGATCACGAAATTTACGGGAAGTATCCGGTAAAACCGGTACATAAGGAAATGTAACATGGAAATGGATACAATCATACAGAATTTAAATCAGCGTTTTACTGCCCCCCTTCCGGAATTTTACTCACGTCGTATCATCTTTTGGTTTGATGAAGACCATGAGTTTGCGGATAAGATTCCTGAGATAAAACTCGCAGATGCAAAGATTGTTGTGCTTACCGGTACAAACAACTTTGCAGTAAAAAAACTTCTGACTCATGATGACAAAACAAATAACTATTGTGTTTACTGTCCGATGGTCTATCCAGATGAGCAGGACTGGCTTTTCCCTATTCGGCTTTACAGCGAGAAATTCCGTGCAGACCTTGTCTCAATGTGGCTCAATGAAATGCAAATAGAGAATACGAAAAGTATCCGAAAAGCGGTCAAGAATTACCGCGGCTTTTTCAAGACAAAGGCTCACCGCACCAAAGTTGCAGGCTTAAACCAGAAAGTTATCACGCCCGTGCAGATACATAAAGCGGTCATGGCCGTACTCTGCGGGGTAAAGAATACACAGCCGAATCTGCTGATCCGCACGGTGCTTCGTGCCGGAATTGATGCGGAGAAAAACAGTATCTATCAGTCTTTCGTAAATTTCGGCGCGAAGGATGTCTTCTGGGAGATGGTGGCGCAGGTTTCCGGTTACCGTGAAGAAGAACCGGATCTCGCGAGGCTGTCATGTCATATCCTTTTGACGGCAGCAACACGTACGATGCAGATGGACAACCTGACCGGCCTTGACAGCTTCATCTCCATTCCGCATCAGTCTTATTGCTACGATTTTGTCTCTGAATGGATGCATTGCGGCGAAACAAAAGAGCTTTATGAAATTGCGCGTTATGTAGAGGATGAACTGCGCCTTCCGAACCGGTTCAGCCAGCTTCCGGTTGAGAAGCTTGCCAATACGGAATTCTTTCCGTGCATCAACGAGTGCATTCTTACTCACCTGATGACGGACATCACGAACCATATCATCAATGTGGATGAGATTACGGAGATGGTGGAAAAACGCCGCACCTGCCTATGGTATGATCACGTTCAGAATTTCTATGAAGGAATTCTGGAAGTGGCTCACATGCAGGTATTCTATCTGGCGCACTCTGCCGGGTTCCATACCGTCGAGGCATATAAGGTCTGGGGAGAATACACAAATGATTATTATAGGATGGATACCTATTACAGGCATTTCCATCTTGCTTTTTCAAAGAGCCTGAATACATCTAATCCGCTGCTGGACGACTTGTTCAAGCATGTGGCGGATAATGTGGAAGGCCTGTACGCGAACTGGTTTCTTGGAGAGCTCGGCGGGAACTGGTCTACGGCCTGTGCGGACAACCTGGCTCAATACGGAAGAATCATGGAAGTTCCGCAGCAGAAGAATTTCTACCAGACAAAGGTGAAAAATGCGGGGACGCGTGTATTCGTGATTATTTCGGATGCCATGCGGTATGAAGTGGCTGTATCCCTTGCGGAGGAGCTGCGCCGGGAAACGCAAGCAGATGTCAAAATGGAATCGCAGGAGGCCATCTTTCCTACCGTCACGAAATTTGGTATGACGGCTTTGCTTCCGCATACCGAGCTTACAGTAGAACGGAAACAGGACGGCATAATCGGAGTGTTGGCGGATGGTACTCCCACGGATGCCGGATACCGAGACGGAATTTTGAAGAAAGCAAATCCAGCAAGCGTTGCACTGAAATATAAGGACATTATTAAAATGAAACGC
>CAIFEZ010000052.1:0-3677 GCA_903789595.1 uncultured eubacterium 1-6 | reverse complement strand
AAATAAGCAGGTCAGCGATACGCAGCGTATCATTGCAGACAAAACCAGTGCCAACAACCAGGATAGAACGTTCCGCGTGCGCTTCAACCTGAAATCCATGAAATATAGCAGTAAAGAAAGCTATTATCTCATCATCACAGACGAAAGTGGTCTACAGATGCCGCAGCATGAAGAATTCACAATCGACATTGCTTTTGCGGTGGATGATTTTGATTTCTTTAGCTGATAAAGGAGAAACTTTGAGGTGGGTGAAAAGTTTGAGAGCGAAAGTTCCCGCGAAATTATAAAGGAAAAACTCCGTCAGAATTTTGACGGAAAAATTGTGCGAAAAGACCTAACAAAGAAAATCAAGGAAGGCGCAAATGTGCCGGTGTATGTCCTTGAGTTTCTTCTTGGACAGTATTGCAGCTCCGACGACGAAGAGATCATCGAACAGGGAATCGAAAATATAAAACGTATTGTTGCAGATAATTTTGTCCGTCCGGATGAGGCTCAGAAGGTGCTGTCGAAACTGCGTCAGCGCGGAAGCCACACGATTATTGATATGGTAACTGTCAAGCTAAATCTCCGTTATGATGAATATGAGGCATCCTTTTCAAATCTGGGACTTTCAGGCATTCCAATCAGCGAGGAATACGCAGAAAAATATGACCGCCTGCTTTGCGGCGGTATTTGGTGTTTTGTCCAGTTGGAATACGACTCCGGGGAAGAGGAAGTACCGGATATTGTTTCTCCGGACGGAGATCGGATTCAATCAAAACGGAAAAAGCAGAAAGATACCACACCTATTAGTATCCGTAAATTGACGCCAATCCAGCTTCCTACTGTTGATATGGATCAGCTGAAACAGGGCCGGAAAGCTTTCACAAAAGATGAATGGATGGACGTCATGATGCGTTCCATCGGAATGGAGCCAGATGAACTGACAAAACGTGAAAAGTGGCTGCTTCTCACACGGATGATTCCGCTGGTGGAAAACAACTTCAATCTGTGTGAACTTGGGCCGAGATCCACAGGCAAATCATACCTCTATAAGGAGATATCACCAAATAGTATCCTTGTTTCCGGCGGTCAGACGACAGTAGCAAATCTCTTTTACAACATGGGCCGCAAAGCCATCGGGCTTGTGGGGCTCTGGGATTGTGTGGCTTTCGATGAGGTTGCCGGGATTAAGTTTAAAGATAATGACGGCATCCAAATCATGAAGGATTACATGGCTTCCGGTTCCTTTGCCCGCGGCAAGGAAGAAAAGGCTGCGTCAGCTTCGATGGTTTTCATAGGAAATATCAATCAGAGTGTAGATGTGCTTTTGAAGACATCCAGCCTTTTTGATCCGTTCCCGCCGGAAATGGGGACAGACACGGCTTTCCTTGATCGTATTCACTGTTACCTGCCGGGTTGGGAAGTGCCAAAGTTCCGTCCAGAGCACTTTACGAATGATTATGGCTTCATTACGGATTATCTCGCCGGTTTTATCCGTGAGCTTCGTAAGGAACAGTACGGCGATGTGCTGGACCATTATTTTCACTTGGGAAAGAATCTGAACCAGCGTGATGTGATTGCCGTTCGCAAGATGGTGGACGGGTACCTGAAGTTGATGTATCCGGACGGAGAATTTACAAAGGAAGATGTCGAAGAAGTTTTGAAGATCTCTTTGGAAATGCGCCGTCGTGTAAAGGAACAGCTGAAGAAGCTCGGTGGAATGGAATTTTACGATGTGAATTTTTCCTATATTGACAATGAAACCTTTGAGGAGAAATATGTATCCGTGCCAGAACAGGGCGGCGGTAAACTGATACCGGAAGGAATTTGCAATCCGGGTCAGGTTTATACCGTAAGCAGAGGAAAATCCGGTATGCTTGGCGTCTTCCGGTTGGAAAGCCAAATGCTTCCGGGCAGCGGAAAACTCGTTTGTACAGGCCTTGGCAGTGACCGAGGCGCGAAAGAAGCAACGAATACGGCTTTCAATTATCTGAAGGCCAATGCAAAACAGATCAGCGGTTCCATAAACATGGCATCAGAGGACTACAACATAAACTACCAGGATCTGCAGGGAATCGGTATGACAGAAACGTTGGCACTTCCGACTGTTATCGCACTATGCTCAATAGCACTGAATAAGCCTGTCATCAGCTCGACGGCTGTACTCGGTGAAATCAGCATTGCCGGTTCCATGATCAAGGTTGATGAGCTTGCCAACAGCCTGCAGGTATGCCTTGATTCTGGTGCAAAGAAAGTATTGCTCCCGATTACATCGGCAGCAGACATCGGAACCGTACCACCGGAACTGGTCGGATGCTTTAATCTGATCTTCTACCAGAGCGCAGAAGATGCCGTGTTCAAGGCACTGGGAGTGGAATAATCTATATAGCTATAAGAAAGGACGAACGCTTTTGTTAAATCTATGCTTTAAGGATATAGCTGAATTTGAAAAGCAGTTTGATGGATATTATCCAACTGATCAGTGTGAATGCGGCGGAAATTTTGAAATTGAAATATCAACCGCACAAGTACAGATAGCAGATAAGACGATTACAGTCAATGAATGCCCTGTACAGAAATGTCAAAAGTGTGGAAAGCAGTTTATAGGTCACAGAATACCACCTAACATTTACCAGACATATCATCAGTTTCAATCTCATCCCGGAAACAACATCTGTATGATGTCGATTCGAAGCGATATACGGTTTGAATATGCGAAAAAAGCTGATTTCAAATACGACAGTAGGGATTTAAATATTCCCGGATGTGATGTAGATATGGATCCGACTAATACTGAGGGCTTTTCACTTCCAGTATATTTTGATCGGAAAGTATTAAACAACTTTTATACAGATGATGACTATGAACTGGATTTTTTCTCTGAGAGTTATGGAGATATCGGAAAGAAGGGAACAAACGGCTGGCCATATGAATGGAAGATACCTTTCGGCATTGATGCAAATGATAAAGTGATATTATTTCTCGGTGATCTGGATCAGATTGAGGATGACCGATCGATTATGTTCTTGAAGTCGTACAATGTTCCATCAGATCATATTCTTGTTGAGACTGAATTATATCAGGCACAGTTAAAATGTATATTTAGCCAACCGATTATTGAAGAGCGAATTATTCTTCTAAGAGATGGCTTTTACAAAAAAGTTAATAGATGTTATGGAATAGACCTTTCCCATCTTGAAAATGAGATTAATGAAAAAAGAACTACTATAACGAAACCGGTAAGCTATACAGAAAGAGAAGTATCCGGGAATATTGTGGCGCTTGATGGAATCCTTAACGAAGGTATTTCTCAGGATGGCCTTAAGGAATTGTGCAAAGCAGTAGGTGTCACAGATAATCTTAAAGGGCTGAGAACAAGGAAACTTTTGCAAGCAGTTATTGCGACAAAAGAAGGAGCAGAGAAAGCAGCCGCTATTGTAGCGCCACTTTTTCGTCTGAATGATTTACGAGTCTGTTTTGCGCATCTTCTGCCCGCTGATGATATACAGAAGGCAAAGGAAAGAATTGTTGAGACATATAAGTTGGACTCATTTACAGAGTATCGAAAATTGTATGAAGCTTTGATGAATGAGCTTTACGAACTGTACAAGTATCTTAATGTGGCAGAGTTTGGAAACACCTGCACCTGATGGGAGGTAGTTATAAATGGCACGCGGAAAAAGCATCAATTTATT
>CAIFEZ010000051.1 GCA_903789595.1 uncultured eubacterium 1-6 | reverse complement strand
CCGTGGGCAGAGAACATTGCGACTGGACTATATAATATATCACAAGGTGTATAAGTCCCCGCGGCACGAAAGCTGCAGAGCAGCTTCCGTACCGCTAACAGGCATTCGCATTCCCGCGGTGTAAAACACCGCTTCATGCTCATACCTGTTGTCGTCGCTAATGTTCCTGCCCACTGGTGAGCAAGCTCTCCGTGGGCAGAGAACATTGCGACTGGACTATATAATATATCACAAGGTGTATAAGTCCCCGCGGCACGAAAGCTGCAGAGCAGCTTCCGTACCGCTAACAGGCATTCGCATTCCCGCGGTGTAAAACACCGCTTCATGCTCATACCTGTTGTCGTCGCTAATGTTCCTGCCCACTGGTGAGCAAGCTCCCCGTGGGCAGAGAACATTGCGACTGGACTTATACACTAATACTGTGTTATTCTGTATCTGAATATACGGATTGGCCTTCTGAAGCCGTTTAGTACGCGGTTTTCACTAGGACATCTCCGTAAAATACCTGTGCCCCGCTACCGGGACACCACACTTTCAGATTCAGAAAGGACAGCAAGAATGAGCCAGGTAAGACGTGTATATGTTGAGAAGAAGCCGGAGTTTGCCGGCCAGGCGAAGGAATTGAGCCATGAGATTCGTCATTATATGGGCGTTTCCGGTGTCACGGATGTCAGAATCCTGATCCGGTATGATGTCGAGAACATAAGCGACGAGGTATTCGAGAAGGCATGCCATGTCGTGTTTGCCGAGCCTCCGGTTGATACGCTGTACAGGGAGGATTTCCCGAAGGCGGAGAATGCTCATGTATTTTCCGTGGAATACCTTCCAGGTCAGTTCGATCAGAGAGCCGATTCCGCCGTGCAATGTGTACAGTTCCTGAAGGGCGATGAACAGCCGATCATCCGCACCGCAACCACCTATGTCATTGACGGAGATGTCAGCGACGGAGACATGGAAGTGATCAAGGGACACTGCATCAATCCGGTGGATTCCCGTGAAAGCGCTGCGGAGAAGCCGGAAACCCTTGTCATGAGCTTTGAGGAGCCAGCGGATGTAAAGGTATTTGACGGCTTTATCGACATGGACGAAAACGCCCTGATGGAGCTCTATCAGTCGCTCAACCTGGCAATGACCTTCAAGGATTTCAAGTTCATTCAGGACTATTTTGCAAATGACGAGAAGAGAAATCCGACCATGACCGAGATCCGCGTGCTGGACACCTACTGGTCCGATCACTGCCGCCACACGACCTTCTCGACCGAGCTCAAGAATGTGGCTTTTGGTGATGGGGATTACCGGGCGCCGATTGAGGACAGCTACAACCGCTATCGTCATGATTTCGATGTCCTTTATAAAGGAAGAAACGGAAAATATATCTGCCTGATGGATCTTGCCTGCCTGGCGGCGAAGAAGCTGAAGGCGGACGGAAAGCTGACCGATCAGGAAGAATCGGATGAGATCAATGCCTGCAGCATCATCGTTCCGGTCGATGTAGACGGAAAGTACGAGGAGTGGCTCATCAACTTCAAAAATGAGACACACAATCATCCGACAGAAATCGAGCCTTTCGGCGGCGCAGCTACCTGCCTGGGCGGCGCGATCCGTGATCCGCTCTCCGGAAGAACCTATGTGTATCAGGCAATGCGTGTCACCGGAGCTGCGGACCCGACCGTACCGGTTTCCGAGACCATGAAGGGCAAGCTTCCTCAGAAGACGCTGACGAGACAGGCCGCGCACGGCTACAGCTCCTATGGTAACCAGATCGGTCTTGCCACCGGTTATGTCAAGGAAATCTATCATCCGAACTATGTGGCGAAGCGCATGGAGATCGGCGCGGTCATGGGAGCAGCTCCGAGAAAAGCGGTGCAGAGACTGAATTCGGATCCAGGCGACATCATCATTCTGCTCGGAGGCAGAACCGGCCGTGACGGAATCGGCGGAGCGACAGGTTCCTCCAAGATCCACACCACACAGTCTCTGGAGACCTGCGGAGCGGAGGTTCAGAAGGGAAATGCTCCGACCGAGCGGAAGCTCCAGAGAATGTTCCGCCGCCCGGAGGTCAGCCACATCATCAAGAAGTGCAATGATTTCGGAGCAGGCGGCGTATCCGTCGCCATCGGCGAACTGGCTCCGGGACTTAAGATTGATCTGGACAAGGTTCCGAAGAAGTACGCTGGACTTGACGGGACAGAGCTCGCCATTTCAGAATCGCAGGAGCGCATGGCTGTCGTGGTGGCTCCGGAGGATGCGGAGCAGTTCCTGAAGTACGCGCATGAGGAGAACCTGGAAGCGGTCAAGGTAGCAGTTGTTACGGAGGAGCCCCGTCTGGTGATGAACTGGAGAGGCAAGACGATCACGGATCTGTCCCGCGCATTCCTGGATACCAACGGTGCACATCAGGAGACCGATGTAAAGGTCGATATCCCGAATAAGGCAGACAGCGTTCTCAAGAGAAGCGGAGATATTGATGATGTAAAGGTGAAATGGCTGGATTCCCTGAAGGATCTGAACGCATGCTCTCAGAAGGGACTGGTCGAGATGTTTGACTCTTCCATCGGATCGGCAAGTGTTCTGATGCCTTACGGCGGAAAATATCAGCTTACCGAGACGCAGAGCATGATCGCAAAGGTACCGGTTCCGGATCTGAAGACCAATACCGTTACCATGATGGCCTATGGCTTTGATCCTTATGTGTCCAGCTGGAGCCCGTATCACGGTGCGGTTTACGCCGTGACACAGTCCATTGCGAAAATTGTCGCTGCGGGCGGAGACTTCCGCAAGATCCACTTCACCTTCCAGGAGTATTTCCGCAGAATGACAGAGGATCCGGAGAGATGGAGTCAGCCTTTCTCCGCGCTGCTCGGTGCATATGAAGCACAGCTCGAGTACGGCCTCGCTTCCATCGGAGGAAAGGACAGCATGTCCGGCACCTTCAATGACATCGACGTTCCGCCGACACTTGTGTCCTTCGCGGTCGACGTCGCGGAATTAAAGGACGTGATCACACCGGAGCTGAAGACACCGGGCGATAAGCTGGTGTGGGTCCGCATTCCGAAGAATCAGTACGAGCTGCCGGTCTATGATCAGGTCATGGACCTGTACGGCAGAGTTCACGAGGATACTGAGGCGGGACGGGTAAAGGCCGCTTATGTCGTGGAGAGAAGCGGAATCGCCGTTGCCGTAAGCAAGATGGCATTCGGCAACAAGCTCGGCGTCACCATCGATCACAGCGTGGATGCGAGAGATCTCTTCAGTCCGTATCTGGGTGATCTTATCCTTGAGGTTCCCGCCGATCAGGTCGGAAAGCTTGCTTCCACTTATACGGTTATCGGTGAGGTTGCCGGCGACGGAATCTTCCGTTACTGCGATACTGCGATTTCCATGGACGAGGCGCTGGATGCGTGGAACGGCACACTGAGCAGAGTCTTCAAGACCGTCTCCGGCGTTCCCGCAAAGGATACAGGCGTTGAAGACAAGGGACTGTTCAAGGCAGACAATGTGTATGTATGCGGTCACAAGCTCGCACAGCCGACCGTATTCATTCCGGTATTCCCGGGAACAAACTGTGAGTATGACAGTGCGAGAGCCTTCGAGGCGGCCGGCGCCAGAACCATTACAAAGGTGTTCCGCAATCTGAGCGCTTCAGATATCGTGGATTCTGTTGACGAGTTCCGGAAGGCTATCGAACAGTCGCAGATCATCATGTTCCCTGGCGGCTTCTCTGCCGGCGACGAGCCGGACGGCTCTGCCAAGTTCTTTGCGACCGCGTTCCAGAACGCAAGCATCAGGGAAGCTGTCAATGATCTTCTTCAGAAGAGAGACGGACTTGCTCTCGGCATCTGCAACGGTTTCCAGGCTCTGATCAAGCTCGGACTTGTACCGAACGGAGAAATCACAGGACAGCAGGCGGATTCACCGACGCTGACCTTCAATACCATTCACCGTCACATCTCCAAGATGGCGTATGTAAAGGTGGTATCCGACAAATCCCCATGGCTTGCAGGAGCAGAGCTGGGTGGGGTTTACACGATGCCCGCGTCCCACGGAGAGGGAAGATTTGCTGCAAATTCCGAATGGATCCGCAGACTGCAGGAGAACGGACAGATCGCAACCAGATACTGTGATCTGGACGGGAACTTCACGGATGACGAGTACTGGAACATTAACGGTTCCTACTTCAATATCGAAGGAATCACCAGTCCGGACGGACGGGTATATGGCAAGATGTGCCACGCGGAGCGCCGCGGAGAAGGAGTATCCGTCAACATTTATGGCGAGAAGGACATGAAGCTCTTCGAGTCCGGTGTAAAATATTTCAGCTGAGTTATTTACGCGAACAGTGAGCCGCAACCGAATGCGAAGTATTCGTGTGCGGCGAGCGTCGCGATGGCGAGATAAAACCCGCGCAGCGCGTTTTATCTCGTTTCAGAGGGAATTGTAAACACCTGTACGATATATTGTGCCACATGCTGTATAAGCTACGCACCGCTCCGCACTTCGTGCTCATACCTGTTGTCGTCGCAAGGCCGGCTATGTCATGCGACTGAACTTATACAGTAAGCAGCGGCAAAGAGGCTTCCGGACCGGAAGCCTCTTTGCCGCATAATCACTGATAGATTTGGAGGAAAAATTGATGGACAGTGGTCCCTGGATATGCTTCGTTATCCTGACGATCCTGATGATTGTGCTCGCGGCGGTATTCACAGCCTGTGAATCTGCTGTTGCCGCACTGACCGATACACAGATGGAAGAACTGGAAGATGAGGGAAATTCAGCATTTCCTTATCTTCAGAAGCTGAAGGGAAATCCCGGGAGGTTTCTGACTACGGTTCACACATTGCATATGCTCTGTATAGTGGGAAGCGCGGCCTTGCTGACTTACCTCTGCTCGGGCGGAATCTGCGGCGCACTGAAGATATCCGCGGCGGGCCCGGCCGGAGCAGCCGTCACAGTGATCTGTGTCCTGGTATTCACTGCCATCTTCATGATATTCACAAACATCCTTCCGAGGGCATTCGCCGGCAGGAATCCGTCCGGGACGGCGTGTAATCTGGCCGGATTCTACCGCTTCTTCAGTGTGATTTTTTTCCCGCTGTCAGAAATCATCTCGGGTATCTCAAATGGAATTCTGAGTCTCAACGGAATTGATCCGGCGAGTCAGAGAATGAACGTGACCGAGGACGAAATCAAAATGATGGTAGACCGCGGCACCATGCACGGCAACATCAATACGGACGAGCAGGAGATGATCCGCAATGTCTTCGAGTTTGACGACATCTCGATCGATGAGATCTGTACGCACAGAAAGGATGTCGCCTGTCTGTACGAGGAGGATCCGCTGGAGGAATGGGAGAAAACCATTCACGAAAGCCGTCATGACCAGTTTCCGGTCGTTCGGGAAACGCCGGACAATGTTCTCGGTATTCTGGACGCAAAGGATTATTTCCGACTTCACGGTGCAACGCAGGAGGAAATTATGGCACGCGCGGTAGATCCCGCCTGCTTCGTTCCGGGATCCGTCAAGGCGTATACCATGTTTCAGCATATGAAGACCACGGGAAATTACTTTGCGGTCGTTCTGGATGAATACGGCGGAATGGACGGCGTCATCACGATGAAGGACCTGCTTGAGGTTCTGGTGGGCGATCTGACCGAGGATGACGAAACCGAGGAGCCGGACGATATCATCAAGATCTCGCCGACAACCTGGCGCATTCAGGGCGGAGCGTCTCTCGATGAAGTAAATGAGGCGCTCGAGAGAGACCTCCCGACAGAGAACTACGACACTTTCGGAGGATATATACTCGGACAGCTGGGATATGTACCGGAGGACGGAAGCCATTTCGAGCTCGATACGGACGCCATGCATATCCGCGTGTACCGGATCCAGGACCACCGCGTCGAGAATACCCTTGTGACGCTGCTTCCGGAGAAGAGCGAAGCGGCGGAAGATACGGACAAAGAGGAAATGCGGAGCATACAGACTTGAAATTCCACACAGATTCATCTATACTGTCTTAGAATGCTTGCGGTGACGTTCACTTGGGGGCGGATCCGAGACGGCCGCGGAACATTTAGAAAACAGAAGGATGGTATTTTGAAATGGCCTTATTACAGGATTGGCAGGCAATCGCCTACAATAAAGAGACAAATAAGAATGAACTTCAGAAGTTCTGGCAGGATTATTTTCTGATTGAGAAGGGAATATACGAGAAGCTTCTTACGAACCCGAATGAGGTCGTGAAGGGCACGGTTAAGGAACTCGCGGACAGGTATAAGATCGACGTTATGACGATGACCGGATTTCTGGACGGAATCAATGATTCTCTGAAGGAACCGAATCCGATCGAAACCATGACAGAGGACACCGAGGTCAACCTTGGCTTCGACAAGGAGAAGCTCTACAAGAATATGGTTGACGCGAAGGCGGACTGGTTATACAACCTGCCGGAGTGGGATCTGATTTTTTCCGCAGAGAAGAAGAAGGCACTCTATCTCGAGCAGAAAAAGTCCGGAACCATCATTAAACCGAAGAAAATCGGCCGCAACGATCCCTGCCCGTGCGGAAGCGGCAAGAAATACAAATACTGTCACGGCAGAAACAAATAATCCGAAAAAAGCCCGGGAACACAAATCCCCGGGCTTTTTTCAGATAACCCCTGACAGCTTGGAGAGAAGAAAGAATGAATAATCAATTTACATCAAACGCGCGCACAGCGCTTTCCCTCGCGAAGAAGATGGCGGTTGACAGCAGCCAGTCCTACATAGGAACCGAACATATCCTTTTCGGTCTTGTCAGGACGAAGAACTGCACCGCCGCAGCCGTGCTCAGAAGCTTCGGAGTGACGGAAGAGGTTCTGAACAATTTCATCAGCTCCATGATTGTGCCGGCCGCGGATTCCCCGGTGTGCTTCAAGCCGGAGTTTACAGTCAAGGCACAGACGATACTTGAACAGGCGGTACGAATTGCCGGCAAGGAGGGCCACAGACTGGCCGGGACCGTTCATATCCTGATGGCGATTCTTCGGGATTCAGATTCTGTCGCCTACAAGCTGCTCCATGCCACGGAAATTGTGAATATGCAGAAGCTCTATCTGGCACTGATGAAAACGGCCGGCCTGACGGAGGATCAGATGCAGAGCGAGGTTGATGATATCCGCGCCGGATCCGGCGAACAAAGCGGCAGGACGCCGACGCTGGACCGCTATAGCAGAGATCTCACGGCAATGGCGCGCGAACGTCTGCTCGATCCCGTAATCGGGAGAGAACGGGAGATTACCCGTGTCATTGAGATTCTCAGCCGCAGGAAGAAAAACAACCCCTGTCTCATCGGAGAACCCGGCGTAGGCAAGACGGCAATCGTGGAGGGCCTGGCTCAGAGAATTGCCGAAGGAAATGTCCCGGATGCCATGGCGGAGAAACGACTTGTCACCCTTGACCTTTCTTCCATGGTCGCGGGTTCCAAGTACAGAGGAGAATTCGAGGAACGCATCAAGAAAGTGATCGCTGAGGTGACCACCGACCGGAACATTCTGCTGTTCATCGATGAAATTCACACCATCATCGGCGCTGGTGGAGCAGAAGGCGCGCTGGATGCCTCCAACATTATGAAGCCTTCCCTTGCGAGGGGAGAGATTCAGCTGATCGGCGCGACTACGACCGAGGAATACCGGAAGCGTATCGAGAAGGATGCCGCGCTGGAACGAAGATTTCAGCCGGTTACCGTAGAAGAACCGTCTCAAGAAGAAACGCTTCGGATCCTTCGTGAAATCCGTCCGCTCTACGAAAACCATCATGGTGTAAAGATACAGGACGAGGCTCTGGAGGCAGCTGTGCGGCTGAGCACCCGCTACATCAATGACCGCTTCCAGCCGGACAAGGCGATCGATCTTATCGACGAGGCCTCTTCCGGCGTGCAGCTCGGCGACTTCCGGCGGTCTGCACAGGCAGCGGCTTCCGCACCGACAGATGATAGCAAAGCAGGAAATGTATCGGAAAATCCCGCCGCGGAAGACGGGAACCTGGATGAACTTGAGCAGAATATCCTCGGGCTTGAACGGAACACCGCAGATCGTGCTTCTGTTGAAGACCGGATCTTCGAGATGCGCCGGCTGAAGGAGGAATTCATCCGGAAAAATGATTTTGCAAATGCTTCACGAGTTCAGAAGCTCCAGGATACGCTGGAGAGCTATCTGGAGAAGAGCGGGAAGAAGAGCAGCTCCGGCAGAAGAAAAATAGTTACCGCGGAGGACATCGCAAAAACAGTATCCATGTGGACGAAGATTCCGGTTTCGAAAATCGCGGA
Organism: uncultured eubacterium 1-6; assembly: GCA_903789595.1. GTDB lineage: Bacteria > Bacillota > Clostridia > Lachnospirales > Lachnospiraceae > Bilifractor. Next base: position 1,313 of record CAIFEZ010000051.1, on the reverse strand, counting down.
GTCGGAATCCCGGAGACTTGCGAGACTGGAAAGCATCCTTCACAAACGGGTGGTTGGACAGGATGAGGCGGTGTCCGCGGTTTCACGCGCGATCCGAAGAGGCAGAGTCGGCCTGAAGGATCCGAACCGTCCGATCGGTTCATTCCTCTTCCTCGGTCCGACCGGCGTCGGAAAGACAGAACTGTCGAAGGCGCTGGCAGAAGCTGTATTCGGAAGCGAGGACGCCATGATCCGTGTTGACATGTCCGAGTATATGGAGAAGCACAGCGTCTCCAAGCTGATCGGATCTCCGCCCGGCTACGTCGGGTACGACGAGGGCGGCCAGCTCTCCGAAAAGGTCCGCCGCCATCCCTACAGCGTTATACTTTTTGATGAGATCGAAAAAGCGCATCCGGACGTCTTCAACATCCTCCTTCAGGTACTGGATGATGGCCACATCACAGATGCACAGGGCAGAAAGGTCAGCTTCAAGGAAACCGTGATTATCATGACCTCCAATGCTGGAGCAAACCGTATCGTGCAGCCGAAGCATCTGGGATTTTTGTCAGAGGACAGTGAAGAGCGAAATTACAGTGATATGAAAGAGCAGGTGTTGGATGAGGTCCGACAGATGTTCCGTCCGGAGTTTCTGAACCGGATCGACGAAATCCTGGTCTTCCATGCCCTTGGAAAGAAAGAAATGCACCGGATCGTCGATATCCTTCTGGGAGATCTGATCCGCCGATGCGGCGAGCAGATGAATATCCGCCTCACCGTGACCGCAGCGGCAAAGGAAAGCCTGATCGAGAAGAGCTATAACAGCAGATACGGCGCCAGACCGCTCAGGCGAGCCATTCAGACCCGAATCGAGGATCCTCTGGCTGAAGAAATTCTGACGGGATCGATCCGGAGCGGAGACCATGTCTCGGTTGGATGCCGGGAGGGCAAGATCATTTTCAATACACGGAAGGACAAAGACGCGTAATTATTTTTAGCATGTATGAAACTGTTGCCTGGTCATTGAGCCTAAACAATAAAAAGATCGCGCCAGAAACTGTTACTGTTCACAGTATATCTGAAAGGCAGAGATTTCACATCCCTGTTGCCATTCGCAAACTGGCTGTAACAAAGTTTTATCCTTTTTTATTGAAGCTGCGGAACTCCTCAGGCGCGAGCGCCTTCGTCAAACTGCAAATCTACTAGGCTCATTTCATTCGCCAAGGGATTTGTATGCGTCGCACGTAAGCGGCCGCAAGCGCCCGCTAAGTGCTCATCGCAAAGTCCTCGCTATTCATTCAACGAAAAATTTACGGATAAAACTTCTAACAGCCAGT
>CAIFEZ010000050.1 GCA_903789595.1 uncultured eubacterium 1-6 | reverse complement strand
CATTATTGAGTTTTCAAGGTTCAACACACCTTTTGGGTGTGGGAAGTTTTAGTTATTAACAATTCCCGTATAGCTCTGGATGATCTTCACAACTTTCGTGCTGACGTTCTCATCTGTGTAATCCGGAACTGGAATGCCATAGCCCTTGTCTCTGCTCTTCTTATCCTAGTCCAAGCCTGTTCCCTTCCTAGTCCCTCGGAAAGACCAAGCTGAAGCTCAAGGCTACTAGATAGCTAGCCAATCTTAATTCTAATCAATATTTCTTTTATAAAATCAATCAACAGACTAAAGGCAATTCCAGCTGCTGCCTTTTTACTTGGGATTTTTCGATCATCACGGAACTTGTCTTCTTCAGACGCAATAAGCTTTCTATTGGCTTCTCGATATGGTTCATCAAAATTTTTATATTCTTCAATAGTAAGCGCACAAGCCAAGAAATATTCCCAATGACCAAACTCATGTAAAACAGAGAAACAGACAGATACTAAATCTTCTGGATAATACCAGCTTTCATTACATCTTTGGTGAATATAGCCTATAAATAATTGATTTTGATCAGGATGAAATGTCCTATTGTTTTCACAAATATCACTTATTGTTCCATCTGGAATCCCAATGTGTAAACCACGTTGTATGCAAAATTTAATTCTAAAGAAAAACAACAAATCATCATTGGATTTTTTTACGTTATAACCTCTATACTCTAAATAACATTTATATTTGCCCCTTATGGCAGCCCATCCTCAGGAACAATTCCCAACGTTTCTAATGTGTCACGTGTAGTGATTTGTTTCACATCCATATTTTATATACAGACTACCTTAATCTGCCTTTTTGTTTTTTAAGTGTTTAGCTTCAATCTCATACATTACGTTCTTCCGAATTTTCTTATCCGAATAGTCATCCACCTTCTTCGAATATCGGATGATCAAACCATAATAAGGCTTTTTCTTATTGATTTTCTCAAGTTTTTCAATCTCTGTAGATATATTCTTGCAACTGAAGCTTATCATCGATGCAATCCAGGGCTTAGAACTCGCAGTGAAGTATTCGTCTTCTTCCTTGCTTCTGGTCTTAAACTCTTCTTCGGACAGATTGTCTTCCTCTTCTGCTGCAGCCTCATATGCTTCTGGATCCCAGTCAGCTTCTTCGTCCGAAATATCGTCCTCATCGTCATCATCAGACAAATCCGGCAAGTTTTGCTCTGATATATCATAATCTTTGAAATACTCTCGCATCAAGGATTCATCTGATAAAACTTCGTCAATAAAAGTGCCGACCGCTTTCTCGCTTCCTTTTACTGCCAAGTGTCTCCTTGCATACTCAGGCATATCATCGAGAACATTCTTCGGATAAACATTTTTAAGAGTATCCTCATCGGGATGATTTAAAGCCTCATACATAAATGGCATCCGCATATTCATTTCTGCCATTCTACGAATCATGTTCCACTCATAAAGAATTGATCGCAGGGATTCGATCTCCGAGTCACTTAAAAATTCCTTCTTATTTTCATAGGTATCTTTAAAAACAGGAATTACCTTTGGAAGCATGAACCATGTGGCTTTGATATCATCACACGCTTCCTCACCTAAATCATCTTCCCTAATGCCTGCATCCTGTCTGGCCAATTTCTCTGCTCTCTGTGGTATTCCTTTACCCATGAGAACAGATTTTTTTACCTCATAGTCTCCAAACAACGAATAGTAATCGCCCAGCTCATAAAATCCCAGCTTATTGTGACGATAATTACCGGACAACTCCACAATAGCCGTAACGAAGAACGATGCAACGGCGCCAGTGGTTAATGTAAAAATAACATTATAAGCCACAGAATTCTCAGGCAGCTTTGCCATTGCCAAACTTAGTAGCGCGACAATCATAGCTGTAACAATGGTGCACACTAGCAAAGTTGTTTTCGGATAAAACGCAAAGGCAAAAAATTGTACTTTTGTTCTGAGTTTATCAATCAGTTTCATGCTTTCTTATATTTCTCAATGCATGCGTCAATAGAAGGATATAATTCATAATTGTTATAGTTAATGCGCCTCATTACGTCTTCAATTCTGGCCTTATCATCAGGAGAATGATATGAAATATGCCATTTCGGTGTATCTTTTCTCGGCATTTTCGGAGTACTCCTATCTTTCAAAGCATCCTTGATTGCATCCTGGCAGTCTTTCCAGCCAATCTTCTTCAATCGCTTTTCAAATTTCTTTCTATCCCTTTTTCTTACCTTAGGGGCATCTTCTACCATTTCTCCTAATAGCTCCAATAGAGAAAATTCTCGTTGAGCGTTCCTTGCACCCTGCTCCATCAGGAAGCGAGCTTTTATAGCTGCTTTCTCGAGAAGTTTTTTCTGATCATGTGTAAAGTCTTCATCTGAGGTACCGTATAACTGTTCATTTATAGTATCAGCACTAGGCATTTCTAGCATATATCCCTCTTCACCAAGACCCTCTCTATGGTGATTGGCAAAGTCGAGATTCAAGAAAACAAATTCCATTTCTTCACATTTGGCAAGATATTCTAAGCACCAATCTGGTATTCCCCCAAACGGATCTTCTGGAATGCCATTCAAGGCATGCGCCAAATGATAGAAATAACCGAAGTCAGCATCTCCAAAAGAGTGCCCAAGAACATATACATCTTTCAGATCCTCTATCATCACTTTTGACTTAGCTAAATTGATCGCCAAATCTTGATAATTGTCATCTACATGCTTGTCAGATTCGTATAATGCTTTTTCGATATAAAATAGTCCCTCAAGACGTCCTCCCATTGTTTTCAATTGAGCCAGAGGATACTCTGGATGAGTAGAATGTCCTACAATAATGGATTCCTTATCATCTGCTTCACCATGGATGTGGTACTCGTTGTCCTCTGAAACGCCGAACCGTTTTCTTACGGTATCTGTGTAATTAAAATTTACAATAAAGCAATTTTCCGGGAAGAAATATCCAGAATCTTTAACTTCTATCGTCTTACTTCTGATCCAACCCGAGAATGCTTCCTGAAGTATATGTCGAGAATTATCTGCAAGAAGCGAGATTCTTTCCAAATCTTCTTTTTCTTTGCCAAAGTACAAATTCACACGTTGATCATCTATAAGAGAAAGCGAATTTTCAAAAGTATTCCAGAAGTCACTATCGAGATAATATGGATCAAAAGGATCCCCATAAAGCATCTCTACATCAGAAACGATTTTTGTTCCATCTTCATCCTCAATAGTCCACGGTTTTATGTGGAGACGCTTCAATATATTCGAAAGATGATCAATATAATACTTCTCAAAATCAGCATAGGAGGTTGAAACACCTTGCCACATATCGAAACCATTTCCGATCAGGACAAGCGTGTCAACTGGTTTGCCTGACATTAGAATTTCACCCCCCCTATCGAATAAATTATCTGACAAATTAATTATACCAGAGAAGTAATGCTGTGTGATTTTCCTGAAAGTTAACTCTCGATATCGTCATTGCCGGCCGAAGCGCCAGCCTGTCGGATCAGTTCGATGATCTCGTCGATGCTTTTATCACTTTCTTCGACGGCCTTCAAAAGCTCCTTCTTTTCTGTTCGTTCCGCTTCTGCATCAGCTGCTCCAGCTTGTTTAACTCAGCCTCGTAGTGCTCCTTGGCTTTGCTGACAACCTGCTCTTGTTCCTCAATCCGTTCATCAAGAGAACGCCTTGTTCTTGCCATCACACTGCCTCCTTCATCTCATCAGACAGTTTATCACTGATCTCATTGGCCCACTTTTTAATGTTAACTTCATTGATCCCGAATGCTTTCAGGATCTCTTTCTGGGTAGCGGTAACCGCATAGTTCAGCCGGTATCTGTGATCCGCCTGCTGGGTGATCTCGATCTTCTCCAGCTCCCGGATCGCAGCAGGAACAGTCATGTAGTTTCTCTTTTTATTGCTTTGTTTTTCCTGCTCAATCATTTGATGATAAATGCGGTTTCTTACGATCAATGCCACAAACTCAACAAATATCCGTGCATTCTCTGTTTCATTCATATGTGCCCGCATTGTCCTGTTGCCGAGGAAGTATTTGTCCGCACGGAACAGTTTTTCCGAAACATCCCGGTTCTTGTAGAGCTCCAGCGCCTTCGAGGCAGTCATCTCAGCCGATGTGATGATAACGAAGTATCCGCAAAAACTGATCTCCCTGTTAATAACATCAGTCCTCTCCCGGGCATACAGAAACTTCTCGTCCTTCTGGCCTTTGTGCCAGTAGATCAAATCAAAGTAGTGCTCCAGAGTTCGTTCAAAATGAAAGGACTGGTTCTGATGCTTCTTAAAGTACTTTGCGAGCCTGGCAATCTTTGCTGTCAGTTCACCCTTCTCAGAAGCCTTCCTGCTGTCACTGTAATAGATGTGGAAGTATCTGTCATTCTCATCTGACGGAAACAGCTTCTGGTGGACTGTCATGCCATAGACGTATCCCCTGTCGAGGATGAACCCGATCTCGTGGTAGCCATAGCCTTTGGCTTTCTCAAGCATGATCTGCAGCTGCGACACATCTGTACTACTGCCCGGATACTCTTCATAAAAGAGCGGAACACTGTTGGTGTTATTATACGCAACGGAATAATTGAACACCGGCTTTCTGTTATCCTGTTTTGGATGCCCGAATTCTACGCATTCCAGATCGCCTGCCTGGCAGTTCTTGTTCGTGGAGTCATAGGAAATATAAATTTTCTCACGGTGATCCTGTTTCTCATTCCATGTGTTCTGGAACATGATGATCTGATCAGGCGTTTCGAGGCGTCCGTTATGTTCCGCATAGCGTCTGCTCCGAAACGCATCGGAGTCCGCTGGGCTCCGCAGAATGCACATATTTCAATTCTGCGGTTTTTTCAATGCACGTCTGATTTTTGCCATATGATTTTTAACGGTTTTTGTATTTCTTCAGTATCCCCGAAAACATGCTCTGCTCTGTGAACATACGTAAAGAAATTTCCTTTATCTTTCCCGTTGGGCTTTGCTCCTCTTTCAGAGTACTTTTTATAAAGATACTTCTTTCCCTTCTGATCTGGATTTTCTGCTATGGCATGCGCCTTACGGTACATTCGATAATAGTACTTGCTTACCGTCTTGGACCTCAAAGTGGTTGTGACACCGTTGAATGTGAAGCCAAGGAAATTGATGACGTTCTTTGAACCATCCGCATTCTCGAGGATAGTTCCACCAATATTTTCTATGTAAGGAAGATCTGTTTTGTAAATCTGTGTTTTTTGCGGTTCCAATGTCAACCCTGGTGTCTTCTCAATTATATGGTTGATAGAGAAAATCGCTGTTCTCGCAGCTGCTTCATCCAGTGGAATAACTACTATAAAATCATCGCTGTATCTCATGTAAAGTCCTGCACATTGTTCTACTATATCTTTGATTTTCCGGTCCACATCCATCATATAGACATTCGCAAGTAATGCACTGATCGGTGAGCCCTGGGGAATGCCGAAAGAATCCGTGTGTTTTTTTATATGTGATCGGTATTTCTTGTACTGCTCCTTAGTCAGAACAGTGTATTGAGAATTCAGCTTTTTTCTTCCTGCACTTGTCATTGGCAACCCATTCAATTCCAAAAGGTCATCCAGTTCCCAGGTGCTGTATCTGATTATGTTTTTGAAGATCTTATAATGATCCGGTGGAAGCTGATCCACACCAAGCAGGTTGCACCATTGCTGCTTCAGATACTGGTGATCCAGGTTATCGAAGAATCCGGTGAAATCACCTATCATCACATACGCATTGGGACTGGCTTTGATATAATCAAAGGCATGCTTGGCAAGATGAATGTTATTCTTTCCCAGATCCGATCTGTATGCAACGGGGACATCTTCTATTCCAAGGTTTCTGATCCGCGTATTATATCGCTCATTCATCACATGGCAGTAATACTGCAGAATGCACCGATCCAAATGTGCCGCATAACAGATGTCCCGCTCCTTTTGTTTTCTTCCCTTACTGCTATATTTCGAACAGTCTTTCTTATAATGGATAAGCGGATAAAAGCCATGGTGTGAAACCCACTCCGCATCAGTTACCAGGTTTGCGGCCTTCTTTATATCTGTCCTGGCGTCAAAATGTGCGTAATATTTCCTGCTTTTATCAACTGTTTCCTGACGTAAAATCCATTCGTCGATTATTCTTTCTCCCTTATATTGCAATACCCATCGGCACGGAGGATAGCATTCCTTAGCCGATGGGTATACAAATAATCGTGGCATCACCACCCGAATACAGTTTTGTGTACTTTTAGCAATTTCTCATCCCGGAGCCAAGCTCATCAGCGTAGCCGATCTCACGGAGGATTTTTGAAATCGGCGGATTCTTCGGAAATGGCCGCTAAAGCCCAAGAATAGGTCATCGATGATCACACGATAGAATCATGTCAAATCGATAAATGGCAAATTCAGCGGAGTTACTCCCGCCTGAACAGTGAACTGTGAAATAATCGGTCTCAAGTATCCTATCAGAAGCGATACGGCATTCTTGTTAATAAGATTCTGTACTGTTTCATCATCCAATTCGCGGCTCCAACGAAAATCAGCTCCGATTACTGCATAAAATGTAAATGGAGAATTTTCATTCCCAATTGTCATCGTAAGCTCAACAAACTGCTGTGAAGCTCCGTCGCTTTCTGTCTTTACATTTCCTTTTTTTATGTTAAACGCTATTGGAAGTGAATCCTGATCATTATTGGATTTATATTCTTTGTTTATTTTAAAATTAAATTCGCTTACATGTGGACTTGTAAACTGAAAGCTACTTAATTTTGCTGCCTGATTGTGATCATCCATAAAATGTAAACTCCTAAATACCTAAATGGCTCTATGCCGCCCTATTATCAAAATTAATGGAAATGTTTATAGAATAACTATCTTGGTTTTCCACCTTACTTTTATAACTAGCAGAAAGTTCCCTATCGCTGTGGCTCCCAACTAAACTCTCATAAGTAGGCGTTTCCAGCGCGGCTTTATAAGTGATATTGAACTTGTCTGTAACGCTCTTATTAAATGGATGAAAATAAGTGAGCGATAATTCAATGTCCGCATTTGCTTGTTCATTTTTCAGCTGTGCCATATAATCCTTTACCCAGCCAAAGTTCAAATTGTAATAGGCACCAGGTTTAGGAAGATGATCAGCAGGAAAAGCCTTCGGATCATTTGCGGTGAGAATCAAATCGATATCGCTATTTAAATCCGCATTTTCTTCCGTAGTAATGATTTTCTCCGCTGATCTGAAGGTCTGATCCATTGAGACCTTGTTCTCAAGCATATCAAGAAGTTGATTTGTGGAGATTTTAATCATTACAAATTTCAGCATCTCAGATTCGTATGCCATGCAGAGATATCTCTGATTCTTATCATCTACGCAAACAAAAAGAACCGGCTCATCTCCATGAACAAGAACTTGTTCTATATATAATTGTCCTATGTCTTTAGCGTAATACCAGTTTTCCATAAGTTTTTGTTTCTTCTGTCGTTTTATCTAGCTGCCTTCGCTTCAGTTGCTTTCTCTGTAATTTCTCTGTCGATGATAAATTCCTTACAAACCTCTTTGTTTGCGCCTTCGAAAAGGTACCAGTTATGATGCGTTTTATTCGTCTCGAAATCAGCCGGACCATACTTGCATCTCATGTACCCCTTCGCAATCCCAGTAATGTGATTGTTTGGAAAGTTAGTTGTTTCAACAAGCTCTTCTGCACTCTCGTTTACCGAAACAGAATGATTCTTGTATTTTCTCACCCATCGTTCAGAGTACTCTTTGCCATCCAGGTCATACTTTTCCGCATTTCCCAGAAAATCAATACAAAGCACTTTATCAGAATACTTGACTGCACGATAAACCAGCAGTTCTTTGTAATCCTTTACTATTTCCTTGGCAAAATTTCTGCGCCTATCTATATTGTTATCAAAGCATTTTCGCAGCGACACAGGGAACTGAGCCAAATACTCATCTGTTAGTTCAGTAGCTGTGGTGCCACTATTATCAGCAGTTTTGTTCTTATCAGTTTTATCTATCATTTACTATCTTTTATCAGAGGTTAGGTTATATTTAGGTTCAAAGTGTAGCAGGATACCATAGATACAAAACTATGATCACACAAGCCTCCCTATATAGTCAAGCCTTTTTTCTGTAAAACAAAGGATTTTTCAATACATTTCAGTTCAGAATGAGCCGGTTGATGTGAGCATTTCTGTGTATCTGGTACGAAAATAGCGCATTTAGGGTACACGAAACAGAACGTCGTCTTTTTCCGCTCTGATGGCCTTGTGTGTTGTCCCTATTACGCTATGGCAGCACCTCCCGTGTCTACCAGGATTGAATCCCAACTTCCTTCGTTCCGCCTGCCAACAACCAAGGTGTCAGCTTAGCTCCTTATCTGGGTCATATCTGCTGTAGATAATCGAACGGCGGTATGACCAGTGGACGACGATCTTCTGCTCTCAATACAAAACAAGTGAAGGGCATCTGCGTCTCGGTGGCGGTGTCGTTGCCGACACCATCCTGGACCGGATCGTTCATAACTCGATGACTATCAATAGCGGAAAGCTGAACATGCGTGAATTCATGATATCTCATCCGATCTGAGATCACGGCGGTATCATTTGACGGAAGGACGGTACCCCCCCCTGTCACGGACTCGCGGTACCGCCTTTCCGCATTATGATACTGCTGGTGCTTTTAGAGTGGGTGAGCCGCCAAGGCGTGGATGTCACTCTGCGGTTTTGTACTGTGTACAGAAGATCGTTGGCCATTGGTCGTATCTGCGTTCGAAGATTTCCAGAAAGTATTTGTCTTCCTGTTCGGTTGGAAGGTTGAGCAGACACTCATCGATAATGACAGGCCAGATGCGTTATTTCAATGCGGTACACTTCCGCGAAACAGTAGTACGCTACTGCGGAATTATCAGAATAAGCGAATGGTATCATTACGCGAAATGTCGGTATCATTCAACGGAACGTTGGTCTCTCCAGCACGTAATACTCAATTACCGGCTTTCAGTCTCTTCACGAATATTAAGTAGAGTCAGACTCCCTTCTTCATGATCACAAAAATATAGATATCCTCGTCCATCTTGATAAATTATATTGCCATATGGATCTAATCCCCATTCCTTAATTCTGAGGTTCCTTCCATCATTCAATGCATATTTTCTAATGAAGGAATTGCCCTCCGTTTCTGGAAATTTATAATCCAATACAACATCTCGATAGTTCGAAGATAAATTTGCTGTTCCGTAGTTCGAACAATAATTCCTTCTATACCTGATATTATACACGGGCTCTAATTTGATGTTCTGACTTATGAAATACTCACTTGCGGATATCTCTATATTGCTCTGGCCTCTTTCTTTTCTTGCATACTTCTTACTGTTCGGATGCTGGAGTAACCATAGTTTACAACCTCCGGCATGCGAATAAGTAGACTTATGAATATTATAATCGACTAACTGCATTTCATATTCGCCGTTGATCTCATTCCACATATGGTGCCAGACTGTTTTTCGAGGAATATGTTTTATATTAGTGGCTGCTTCCGCAATCTTGTAGTCCTTAGCCCTTTGGCCAGTAAGTTCTATAAATACATCGGCTTCACTCTTTTTAAACCTTGGGGAATATTTAAATCTACCCTCTAATCCGGTATCTATTGATTCAATTGAATCCGGATAAGGTTTCGACCATGCAAATGTATTTGCCTTATAGTATATATATCTTCTTACTTTTTTTTAATCTTGATTCCAGTTCCTATGATTATCTGTACTCCAACTCATTGTTTCTTGTTAACTAAAACTTCCCATAGCAAAAATGGGCTTCGCACCTTGAAAACTCAATAAT
>CAIFEZ010000049.1 GCA_903789595.1 uncultured eubacterium 1-6 | reverse complement strand
CTTTATTTGAATTTTCGAGGATGTGTTTTACTGTTCAGTTGTCAATGTTCGATTGTTTGTCGCTGTATCTTGGCGACGAATGATACTTTACCACCGTGTTAAGGGATTGTCAACAAGAAATTGTAGATTTTTTGAGGAAAATTTCGATGTCGATATCTCCTTTAAATATGCGGTTTTCTCACTCCTGTTCAATAATATCCCTATTATTGTTTTTATTGTCTGATCAATTCATTCACTTTGTTTGCTTATCCTCCTCATATCACATGATACACACCGATATTTGGAAAACGAACAGCCCCTCCCATTGGCCGCAATATCAACAGAAATTCTGCCTGAGGAATTCCGGGCCGGGCAATTCCGAACCGAGCAATTCCGGACTGAGAAATTACAGGATGAAATATTCCGGGTTGAAATATTACGGGCCGAAAAATTCCGGGCTGCTTCAAACTGTTCTGCACCATTCCACAGCGAAATCGATCAGCTTCCGAACCTTATCCGTTAAAGGCATGTCCTTGCGCCTCACTGCAGCGACTCTCCAGAGAGGGTGTTCTGCGAAAGCAATTTTTCGCAGATCATCGCTTCCCATGTCGTCAAAAATAAAATCCATCGATGCCGTGTTGCCTTCGTGCTCCCTGCACAGCTTATAACAGAGGCTGAAGCCGCTCGTGTTGAAATATACATCCAGATCTGCGCCTTCTCTCTTACAGGTCTCCTCCAGAATATGGTGGATCATGAAATTTCCGTTTTCGACAATCATCGGTTCCTCGCTGATCTCCCGGACAGATACCTCTTTTCTTCCGTAATATCTGCTCTCCCCATGTGTGACGAAAAAGATCTCCCGCGAAAAAAGCGGTATATACTCCAGATCCAGGTCTTCCTTCACATACGGGACAAAACCGACATCATACTTTCTGTTCCTGATATTTTCTTCAATATAGATGTCCGGGAATTCCATATAGTCCAGCCGCACTCCCGGATTCCGATCCGTGAAGGTGTGAATAAACTCCGGAGACAGCAGACGCAGAATTCCGTAGGCAGAGACCAGCCGCACAAACCCCTTCTCCTGTTTTTTCAGATCATTGATCGAAGCCGTCATCCCTTTGTAATCCGCAAGGATCCTTCGCGCATGATCGAAAAAGATCTTCCCGTACTCATTCAGCGCTACTCCCTTTTGTGAGCGGACCAGAAGATCGGTGCCGACTTCTTCCTCCATTCTGCGGATTGTCTGACTCACCGCCTGCGGCGACAGAAACATCGCCTCGGCAGCTTGTGTGATGCTCTTTTTTTCACAGACCTCTATGAAGCATTCCATATCCTTCAGATTCATGCTGATACCCCTCTTCCGGAAGCATTTTTCTTTGTGTCGCCACGGTTCCTAAACCCGGCGTGCTTACAAGCCGGCCGCAGCCACGCCTTTTCTGACCTTTTCGCTGACCGCGTAAATAAGAAAAAAGAAGCAGACTTGTTCAAAAATCTGCCTCCTTTGTTTCTCTGGTATCAATATATTCCGTCCCTGCGGATGCTGTCAACACATCCGCAGAATCGAATGCTCCCTGCCGCAGAGGAAAAGCCACTCCCGCTGCAGCTGCGGACAGGAAACACGCTCGCAGAAAATTACTTCTGTTCCTCCTCCGCGTACGGCTGCAGCTCGTCATAGGAAACCGGCTCCGGATCTCCCTCGCCGATGAAGTTGCAGAACGGATGTGGTTTCCGGTAAAAATTCAGCGTCAGATACTGGTTCCTGTACTGGCCTGCCGCATCAAATCCGTACTTGTAATCAATGATGTCTTCCAGATCAATATCCGCATATGCGATGCCTTCCTCACCGGACGGTACATAGTCGCTTCTGAGATTCCCGTCCGGTCCGATGATCGCGGTATGTCCCTGCTTCAGTGTCTTGAAATATGCCAGACGATCCTCTTCCAGCTTTCCGTTTTCATCGGTGCACAGCATCTTGTACAGACGGTCATCATACACCGAACTTGTCATCAGGACAAACGCGCCGGTCTGGATCGCATAAGCCTTGCTTGCGATATCATCATCGAAATATCCCGGCCAGGAAGCGACATGAACCTGCTCGTTCTGCGCATTCATCGCAGCGATATCCAAAGCTACATCATGCTCCCAGCACTGGCATCCGCCCAGTCTTCCAAGTTCCGTATCAAATACCGGCATCAGAGAACCGGAACCGTCGCCCCAGATCAGACGCTCTGCAACGGATACTCTCATCTTCCGATGCTTGCCCATCAGATTTCCCTTGTTGTCAAACCAGAACTGTGTCAGGTAAAGAGATCCGCCGTCTTTTTCCGATCCGGAGATGCACACGTAAATGTCGTTGTCCCTTGCGGCCTGGCTGATTTTTGCAAGCGCATCGCTGGGAACCTCAACCGCGTTGAGGTAAAGCTGATGATAAAATCTCGGAACATAATCGAGGGCTCTTCCAAGGAAAGCAAACCAGGGATAGCCCGGCAGAAATCCTTCCGGAAAACCGATCAGCTTTGCGCCGTTATCGGCTGCTTCCTTGATGATCTTTACAGATTTATCAACGGTTGCAGCGAGATCAAGATAAACTGGTGCCGCCTGCACTGCTGCCACTTTATATTTCGGATATTTTGCCATGATTGATTTCCTCCTTTTACAGATTACGCTGACGATGTCTCTGATGAATACCGGATTCAGATGCTGATATCCATTTTCATCCATTGAAATGACTTCTCTCCCGGGATAAAAGATAAAGGCGCCGGTGAAGTTTCCCTCTCCCGACGCCTTTGTCTTCGATGCTCATACTATATATCAGTTCTTTTATAAAAGGAATCAATCTGTTCTTGATAAGTGTCAACGTATCCTTGAGGCAAAGCGAAGGCTCCCTGTCTGATCCGATTTTGACTTCGTGTGTGTCCCGCCTGCATTTAGAATAACCTGAGGATTCTCTCAGAACCCGTGTCCTCCGCCTGAAGATCCGCCTCCGCCGGAAGACCCGCCTCCGCCAAAGGAACCGCCGCCGAGCGAGCCACCCCCGAAGGAACCGCCGCCTCCTGATGAAGAATCACGCCTTCTGGTCTGATGAACAATTGCATGAAGGATAATCGGGTCAAGCATTCCATTCACAGTATTGAAATGGAAATCGGTCTTCCCGATGTCCGCCGGGATCACAGGCTCCATTTCCCGGTGCCGCCTTGATACCACACAGACCACAAACATGATGAAAAATCCAAGGATCAGTCCCAGGAGGATCGCTGTGATGTACCGCATCGGACGCAGAATGAAGCCGTGTTCAAGTACACGGTTGATCTGCGTAAATGCTTCGGACAGACATTTGTAATAGTCAGCGTTCGAGGCGTATTGGTATACATTGTCCGTGACATCTCTCGCATCGCCGCTGGTGAATTCCGTTCTGCACTTGCCGAATCCGCCGGTATAAAGCTCCCTGTCGGACATATTGATGAGAAAGGCAACGCCGTCGGTGTCCCCGAATTGATCGTAATACAGGGAATTCATCTCTGTATGGATGTCGCTGCTGTATTGATAATCGTATTCGGTTATGATCACATAATGATAATTCCTGTCATACCCTGCAAGCTGTTCCGTCAGCTCCGTTTCCTCGTCTTCTGTCAGCAGACCCGCTTCATCTTCCACCGCCACGTTTCCCGGATTCTCTGCCGCGCAGAATGCAGGTACAGAGGTAAGCGGAATGCAGGCAAGGATAATCAGGAGCAGGAGAACTTTTATCCCCCGGATTTCTTTCCTCTTTCCCTTAATATCTCTCATTTAAGCGTCCTCCTGTCTTTTGGAACTGCGGAAGCGGATTGGTTGCAATCCGGTTGTAGTCCTTTGTCAGTCTGACCGCAACCGCCAGAAGCACAAGAAGGTTTACGATCATCAGGCCGTACATAAAGATATCCTGGTATGGCGCAATGGCGATATCCAACAGGGACAGGACCGATCCCGCCAGCGACAGAGCTGCGGTCACGGCAGAACTCCCTCTCGCACGACGGATCATCGAGATCACCGACACAGCGAAGAAAACCACAGCCCCGATTTTGAAGATGCTGTCCGGAAATCCCATGCTGAAAACCACAATAAATAATACGATAAAGATAAGAAGCGGCATGATTGTGCGCATGGATTTTGGTTTTCCCGGGGAAGAGGTTTTCTTTCCCTCCCTGCGCTCTCCGGTGTAGCCCGGATCATCCAGATGATGTTCCTTCCGGTAGATTTTTTCCGATTGACGGGAAGCGATCATCGTGAGGATCGACGAAAACAAAAGCGTAAGGTAAGGCACCGCCTTCATATCTACCGTCCCGAACACACCGAAGATCATCAGAAGCACAAAAGCACAGACCGCCGAGGCAAGCAGCGAAGCGATCAGGTATTGGCGTATATCAATGGGAAGGTCGGCATGCGCGGCTCCCGTCTGTCCGTTTACCACCGTATAGGCCACTCTGTCATTTTTCCTTGTCGTCAGGAACCATATTGGCAGGTATGCGCCGTTTCCCTCCCCGGCTTTCCTTGTGCAGCTGAGAAGCCTGTTCTTCACATCGCCTCTGCTGCAAAGAGAATAACTGCCATTTGAGGACGCCGCCTGGTCTATTCTCGCGGCGATCATGTCCGCGCACCGCTCTTTCATGGAATCTTCGTATACCGAAGGATCTACCGTCGAGTTTTCCGCATAGAAGCCCGCCATGTAATTGGGATGGAACGCGATCAGCTTTTCATAGAAAAAGGGTTCGATCTGCGCGCTCACCGTGTCGTCCAGTGTTTTCGAAGCATCCTGCCCGAGGTGGATGTCGCAGTCGAGATTCACCGTCATATCCGCTGTATAATGATAGTCGTAGAACGCATCTGACGAAAATTTCTCGACCGGAGCGTTCACACTGCCGTTCGCCTTATAATCGTAGATCCAGTATGGCGTATACAGTCCGACGAAGGACGAGAGTCCTTCTGTACTTTTCAGGTCATTCGGGAGGAACGGCACGCCGTGGACCATTTTCTGGTAACGGCTGATACAGTCCTTCTTTGACAAAGCAAACGGTATGATGTATTTCGGATATCCATCCTCAGAAAAATGCCCGGCATTGGCAATCTCAGATCCGCAGTACGGACAGAACTGCATCCCGTCGAGCGACGGCGCCGCGACTTCTCCTCCGCAGTTCGGGCAGACGGTCACCTGCCTCGTATTGTCGAATTTTTGCGGCTGATATTCATTCACCTTGAAAAACGAGCCACAGGAAAGGCATTTCATCTGCCCTGACTCGGGATCATAGATGAGCTGCCCGCCGCACGACGGGCAGGGAAAAAGTTCTGCCATCCGTTCTCCTTTCTGCTGTCTGATCAGAAGACGGGCTTTCTGGTTCCGCACTTCGGGCAAAAGTTGCCGTCACATTTTGTCCCGCATTTCGGACAGAACCATACACCGCTGTTAACCGTATTTTCTGCTGCAGTCTGATCCTCGGACGGCTGCGCCGAAGCGGCTTGACCAGCCGTCGTCTGCTTCCGGTCAGGCTGCCCGGACGGAGCGCCTGCCGCTTCCTGTCCCTCAAAGAACTGTCCTGCATTGATCCCGCCTGCGGCGTTTGCAAGATTCATTCCGGCGAATCCCAGCATAGCTCCCGACGGGTTTCCGGCAGCCGTTTTCAACGCTTCCGCCTGTGCCTGTACAAGCGCTGCTCCTGCCATTCCTTTGTTGCGGTAAACCGCCTGGCGCTGGATATCGGAAATCGCCTTCTGGTCTTCTTCAGGAATGGTAGCGGACACGATCTGGACAGAAATAAGCTCGAGTCCGTAATGTTCCATCCAAGGCCCTGTAAGTTCCGCGCGCATCGCATCGCTGATCTCTTTCGTGTGTCCCGGAAGCGCAGACGGACGAATCCCCATGCCGCTGATCTGTGTGAAAGCAGGCTGCAGAGCCTGTACAAATTCCGCACGCAGCTGATCATTCGTCTGTTCAACCGTGAATTCGTCCTCAACATTGCCTGCGACAGAGCGATACAAAGCAACCGGATCCGACACCTTCATTGAATAGATCCCGTTACATCGCAGAGAAGTATCCAGATCAAGTCCGATATTGGCATCCACTACCCGGAACGGTACAGGTGTCGGTGTTCCGAACCTGCATCCGAGAAGCTGTTTCATATTCACATAATAAACTCTCTGCTGTACCGGGTTCTCTCCGCCATATGAAAACCTTTCCCATCCTTTTTTAATCACCTCGGAAATTGTTCCGGAAAAAAACGACGGCGACGTCCCGTCGTTCCAGGTATATGCGCCCGGCTCTGCCGCAACATCCAGAATCTTTCCCTGGCTTACGAGGATGGCGCACTGGCCTTCATTTACGATGACAGTGGACCCTTTCGAGATATCGTCAACATCCGCTTTCTTATTTGCGGATCTTCCGGACACCTTATGGCTTGCTCTCTTGATTATGACTTGTGACGGCAGTGAATCGCAGACGTAGAACTCCTTCCACTGGTTCGCCAGTTCTCCGGAGACCGATCCCGCAAAAGCTTTGATGAATCCCATACATACCTCCCTTAATATCACTTTCTCTGGTTCTATCGTTTACCTATCATGTGTTCGACGGATACTTCTTGTCCAGCCGCGTTATTACTTCCGCGTGCCTGATTGTATGATACCTTCTTTTGTTTGATATTCCCTGGTTGTATTATACCTTCTTTTGTTCAGTTTTTAATCTGTTGTTTGAAATTTTCAAGGATGATGATTTATGGTATCATGAGTTTCAAGATATTATTTCAAAGCGATTCAAACACAGCCGCGGTACGTTTTAAAAACAGCACTGATAATTGCCATATCATATATAGAAAGGAGCTGTACTATGCCATCTGTCATCTGTTTCGGAGATTCCAATACTTACGGTTATGATCCGCGGACCGGCGGCCGATACGCCAATGGCGGATGGGTCAGTATTCTGCGAAAAAAGACAGATTGGTGCTTTTTCAATCTCGGGGTAAATGGCCGAAGCATACCCTGCGGAGAGTATGCCGTCGACGCCGCGCTTCATGAATTGCGAATTCCTTTCAATCCCGCAGAATCTCCATCTCTCTGGATACTTCTCGGAGACAATGATCTCCTGGACGGATCCTCCGCCGAAAGAGCCGCCTGGAAAATGGAATGCTTTCTCGATGCCGTTCAGCAGCTCTTCATAAAAGATAAAATTTTCCTGATCGAGCCGGTAAATTTGCGTCCCGGCACCTGGGTGCCGTCAGCAGCTCTGGCAGAAGAATCGAAAAAGCTGTCAGTCATATACCAAAATCTCTCCTCCAGACTGCGGATTCACTTCATACAGACTTCCGGCTGGAACATCCCGCTCACTTCGGACGGTGTACACTTCACGGAAAACGGACATCAGATCTTTGCAGAAAAATTATTCGAGACGCAGTTTTCATTTAAAGAATGAATCACGGGAGGAATCAGAAGTGTCATATTCTAAATCAGATTTACCGTCAAACTTCAATTCGAATATACAATCAGATATAAAGTCAAAATTTACGTCGGATATACAGTCAGATATACCGTCAGATTTACAGTCAAATTTCAGGTCGGATCTGCGCGACAGAATCCTCGGTCTGGAACTGCTGCCGGATCAGGCAGCATTGTACTATATCGGGCAGGTCGGTTTTATCATAAAATACCGGAACACCTATACCATGATTGACGGATATCTGTCTGACTATGTTGACAAAAACTGCAGCTCGGCTCTCGTCAGATGGGAGCGGCTCTATCCCACACCGATACCGGCGGAAGATCTGGATTTTCTAGACTATGTCTTCTGCACTCACGCACACTGCGATCATGCAGATCCATGGACAATCCGAAAAATCGCGGAAGTAAACCGCAAGGCAAAATTCATCGGTCCTTCTCCGGTCTGCGGCGTCTATAAAGAGTGTGGAATTCCTGAAGGACGGATTCTCCGGCCTGCCATCGACAAGCCAATTGTGCTTGATCCAGATCATGAAATATCTGTCACAATGATACCGTCTGCGCATGAAGAACTCCATCCGGACCAAAAAGGGGGTTTTGAAGAAGTCGGCTACCGAATATCATTTGGTTCCGTCACTGTTTATCACTCGGGTGACTGCTGTCCGTATGAAGGTCTTGAGTCCAGAATCATGAATTGTGACGCCCTGATTCTGCCTGTCAACGGAAGGGATTACTATCGGAGATACGTGAAGGACATCATCGGGTGCTTCGACAGCACAGAGGCCATCACATTAGCCGCCGACACACATGCGGGTATGCTCATACCTGTTCACTGGGATCTGTACCGCGTTAACGAGATCAATCCGGGAGCCTTTGTGGATCTCGCCCACCGCCTGCACCCGGAAATACCATTCCATATCTTTGTGCCAGGGGAGGGTTACATACTGTCAGCTCATCACCGTTAACGAAAATTATTCCTGTAAGAATGAATCAGACCTGCAATTCTGCGAATGGCTTGCCAGAGAAGTAGACGTCAGGGCCGTTCCGGGGTCCAGCTTCTTCCGTGAGCCGGTAAATAATCTGATCAGGCTCCATTTTGCCAAGAAAGACGATACTCTCCTTGGAGCCCTCGACCGGCTGTCCGATCTGGACAGAAAGGCAACGGCACGAGGATAAAAAAGCCATTGCAGTAATCGTCGTATAAGAAAGGATCATAACGTGCCTGTGAATTCCAGTAAAAAAATTCTGATCACCAATGATGATGGCATCCGTTCGAACGGACTCGTCCGTCTTGCCGCGGTCGCAAGGGATTTCGGAGAGGTCTGGGTCGTTGCTCCAGACAATGAACGGAGTTCCATGTCGCACAGTATTACGCTCCATGACAGTTTCGAACTGTGGCCATGCGATTTTCCTGTACCGGACGTCCACGCATGGGCCTGTACCGGTACGCCCGGAGACTGCGTGCGAATCGGAGCGCTGAACGTCGTTCCAGGAGGACCAGATTATCTTTTCTCAGGTATAAATTACGGATACAACGCGGCTTCCGACCTCCAGTATTCAGCAACTGTCGGCGCAGCTCTGGAAGGCTCCTTTCAGGGCATCCACAGCACAGCTTTTTCCGAAGATGCCAGTCCGATTCATGAGGTTACCGACCACTATCTGCACGATATAATTGCCGATCTGATCACCCGCCCTCTCAAAAAAGGGCAAATATGGAATGTCAATTTTCCGGGCTGTTTCCTCGCCGAGTGCCGTGGTATCCAATGGGACAGAAAGGTCTCGGATGAATGCTTCTATGTTGATACCTATGAGCAGCATCTAGAGCCCTCCGGCCGATATACCTGTCATGTCATAGGTACCAGAGACAACCGGGCAGAAGAAGGAACCGACCTGCGAGCCATCTATGACAACTATATTTCCATGGGGCTCGTCAATAATCTCTCCTGACGCCTATTGTACAGCGCAATACGGAACCATTGTGGCACCTTCCTGACCGTAAGAATTTATATTTTCTGTCTATATGTTCTGTCATGGCAAGTCCTTCTCCGAAGCTGTTGCCGCTTTCGTAAGCGAATACCGGTCGGTTGCCTTTCTTCCCATCTTCATGCTGCATATATAATACAGCGTATTAAGAAGAAAATCATGAACAAAACCGCTTGCTTTCTCTCATTCGCATTCCTGAATACAGCTTCTCTTCGGTTCTTCATCCGGATCATTGTGGACATAATGCACGCTGAAAGAAGCATTGATTTCTTTCAATTCCCTCTTTCCGTAAATATAGTCATCGTACATATCAATAATGCCGCTGGCGCATCCGTCGCAGAGCCCTTCTGTAACTCCGAGTGAATCCCGGACAATCTGTTCCCGCTCTTCCTGCGTCGTATCACGGATCAATAAGCTTCTCATAAATTTTCACCTCCGTAGTTGTTATTATGCCATGGCAGATCATTTTCGATCAGGTCTCGTACTCTGTATAGCTGAACTTTCCATCATTTTTTCTTCCAGCGTTTTGATCAAGTAATAAGCGGCCTCCGTATAAGGTACGGCCAGATGCTTCACTGCGGCATTCCTCATTAGTACACCGCAGAACATATTGATTTTGATTCTCGGAATTCATAAATACAATCCCTTCGGCTTTGTGAGCGGAACCCACTGTCCCTGGACGGTGGAGATGGGTCAGACCACTAAATAGGTCACAAAAAATTTTTCATTGAAAAAAGAAATGCCGCAAAGCCTTTATCTACCAGGCTTTGCGGCATTTCTCAATTACAGGGGATGAGAGAATCGAACTCCCGCTAAAAGTTTTGGAGACTTCTGTCATGCCATTTGACCAATCCCCTATCTTTGTTCAGATATGTATATAACGAAGCAGATATCTCAACATCTGAATTATAACACATACCTTCAAAACTGAACACACAAACATATTCACCGAAACCTGTCTTCCAAGGATTCTCTTTCAGAATCATCTTATCGAATTTTCCTTCAAAGCTTTCCTCCGGAAGCCATTTTCCTGAAATCCGTATTCCAACTTATGCTTTAGGTCAAACCCTCGAC
>CAIFEZ010000048.1 GCA_903789595.1 uncultured eubacterium 1-6 | reverse complement strand
TTAACATCGTATTTTTTTATCGTGGTTTTTCTCCTCCTTAACTGCATGACATTGGATGTGATGACTTCCCCGGAAAAATTTCACCGGGAAAATTTCACCTGAAAAATCTTATCTGAAATCTCCGGGATTGATGCGGATCTCCCGGCTCCTCTTCACATCCCAGAAGCTGCAGTCAATAACGCCGCCTTTGTTTCTCAAAAGCTGCACAAACTGATCACAGTCCGCGCTGTGCAGAAAATCCTTTGTCTGACGGAACAGATGAGCCTTACTCACATCATTCTCATGTATGGAAAGAGAACAGATCCAGTCCCTTCCGGAGTACACAACCGCCAGGTACATGCGATTTGACAGGAAATCCTCAACATCACTCCGCATATGCTCAAAATCCCGGTCTGTCGCCTCATAGTGCGCGTTCCAATCGCCGTATGTAAGCGTGAACCCGTCCTCGAGGTCGATATAGAGATCGTCCTCTCCCTTTGGATTCAACACAGAAACGCAGAAATTTCCGTTCTTCAGGTACTCGTACCCCTCATCCTCGTTCGTATACGTCGTGATCTTCTGTCCTCCCAGAAAATCAAGGACCGCTCCAAGCATCGCTGCGGGTCTGATCTTTACAGGTTTTGCCATCTTATACTTCTTACCTTTCTGATAAATTATGAACTTCCGTCTCACTGACGCTGCACTCATACCTCAAGACGGATGTGTCTATAAGTCCTGATTTATTTATCATACCATATGAGAAATATATCGGATATACACGAAGCTGTTTTTGAGCATAAAAAAAAGATTCTCTCTGCCTGACGCAAAAAGAACCCTGGCGCGTATCATACGGATTTTCTCTGTGATATACGCATATAGCGGAATACATAGAACGGAACTGCAGCTGGCTGCCATGTAAAAGGCCCTGTAGCTTTGCGTCGCCGGCTTTCGCCGGATTTGCCTGTTCGATTGTGACATAAGCGAAGCCGGGAAGTGCTGTAAAGCTGCACTTCCCGGCAGGATCAACTCACCATAAATATGACTGAAAATTACTCGATGATAGAAGCAACACGGCCGGATCCTACAGTGTGGCCACCCTCACGAATAGCGAAGGTAAGTCCCTGCTCCATAGCGATCGGGTGGATCAGCTCGATGGTCATCTCTACGTTATCACCAGGCATGCACATCTCAGTGCCTTCCGGAAGAGTGATAACACCGGTAACGTCAGTTGTTCTGAAATAGAACTGCGGACGATAGTTATTGAAGAAAGGGGTATGACGGCCGCCCTCATCCTTGGTCAGAACGTAAACCTGAGCGGTGAACTTTGTATGGCAGGTTACAGTGCCGGGCTTAGCGACAACCTGTCCCTTTTCGATATCGGTTCTGTTGATACCACGGAGAAGAACACCGATGTTATCACCAGCCATAGCCTCGTCAAGGAGCTTATGGAACATCTCGATACCTGTAGCAACGGAAGAAAGCTTGCTCTCGGAAATACCAAGAATCTCAACCGGGTCATTCAGTCTCAGAGTACCACGCTCTACACGGCCGGTAGCAACAGTTCCACGTCCGGAGATGGTGAATACATCCTCAACAGGCATCAGGAACGGCTTATCGGTATCACGTGTCGGAGTCGGGATGTGCTCGTCAACAACGCTCAGGAGCTCCATGATCTTGTCGCCCCACTCGCTGTTCGGATCCTCAAGAGCCTTCAGAGCGGAACCGCGAACGATAGGAGTATCCTCGAATCCGTACTCGTCAAGAAGCTCAGTAACCTCCATCTCAACCAGCTCGATCAGCTCGTCATCATCAACCATGTCGCACTTGTTGAGGAATACAACCATGGCCGGAACACCTACCTGACGTGCAAGCAGAACGTGCTCACGGGTCTGAGCCATAACACCATCGGTAGCTGCAACTACAAGGATAGCACCATCCATCTGAGCTGCACCTGTGATCATGTTCTTTACATAGTCAGCATGTCCTGGGCAGTCAACGTGTGCATAGTGACGGTTCTCAGTCTCATACTCTACGTGAGCGGTATTGATTGTGATACCACGCTCTCTCTCTTCCGGAGCTTTATCGATGTTGGAGAAGTCAACGATCTGGTTCTCATCGGTGGGCATTCTAGTAGCCAGAACCTTTGTGATTGCAGCTGTCAGAGTGGTTTTGCCATGGTCTACATGTCCGATGGTACCAATGTTGCAATGCGGTTTTGTTCTTTCAAATTTCTGTTTTGCCATTGTAATACTTCCTCCTTAAAATGAATACCGGCGTTCTGCCTGCGTAT
This sequence comes from uncultured eubacterium 1-6, assembly GCA_903789595.1. Lineage (GTDB taxonomy): Bacteria > Bacillota > Clostridia > Lachnospirales > Lachnospiraceae > Bilifractor. The sequence continues at coordinate 9,456 of CAIFEZ010000048.1, read as the reverse complement.
TTACTTTATTAAAAAATTACTGTATAGAAAATCCGCTATGCTTGATTATATTTCATTTTCAGAATCTTTGCAAGTGAATTCTCTGTCAAAGGTTCCCGAAGAACCCTCTTAAGGACTGTCTTTCTGATCCGAAGCGGGATAAAACGCAATTTCCGTTTTTATCCCGCTATTCCGTAAACAGCCCGGTCAGCATCCTTACTTGTCGGAAAGCACCTTCTCCTGAACGGACTTCGGAACCGGCTCATAGCGGTCGAAGAACATGGAGTAGTTTGCACGTCCCTGTGTCGCAGAACGAAGGTCTGTGGAGTATCCGAACATCTCGGCCAGCGGAACAAAACCGCGGACAAGCTTTCCGTTACCTACATCATCCATACCCTCGATGCGGCCGCGGCGGGAGTTCATATCACCGATAACGTCTCCCATGTACTCCTCAGGTGTTGTAACCTCAACCTTCATGATCGGTTCAAGGAGCACCGGAGCGCCCTTCTCCATCGCCTGCTTGAAGGCCATGGATCCTGCAATGTGGAATGCCATCTCGGAAGAATCGACTTCATGATAGGATCCGTCGTACACCTCAGCCTTGACGCCGACTACCGGGAATCCGCCGAGCTGACCGGCCTTCATGGCATCCTGAATACCCTCGTCGATGGACGGGATGTATTCCTTCGGGATCGAACCGCCGGTTACGCTGTTAACGAACTCGTAGGACTGCTCTGCGTTAGCATCCAGCGGAGAGAACTTAACCTTACAATGACCGTACTGACCTTTACCACCGGACTGACGAACGTATTTGCTGTCGATATCCGATGCCTTTGTGATGGTCTCCTTATATGCAACCTGCGGAGCTCCGACATTTGCCTCTACGTTGAACTCACGAAGCAGACGGTCAACGATGATCTCCAGGTGGAGCTCACCCATTCCGGCGATGATTGTCTGGCCGGTCTCCTGATTCGTGGTTGCACGGAAGGTCGGGTCCTCCTCAGCCAGCTTTGCGAGTGCTTCGCCAAGCTTCTGCTGGCCGGCCTTTGTCTTCGGCTCGATGGCAAGCTCGATAACCGGATCCGGGAAGTCCATGGACTCCAGAATTACCGGATGCTGCTCATCGCAGATCGTGTCTCCGGTAGAGGAGAACTTGAATCCGATCGCCGCAGCGATATCTCCGGAATATACCTTGGACAGCTCATGACGCTTGTTGGCATGCATCTGAAGGATACGGCCGACACGCTCTTTCTTGTCCTTGGTTGCGTTCAGTACGTAAGAACCGGAGTTCAGCGTACCGGAGTAAACTCTGAAGTATGCAAGACGTCCAACGAACGGATCGGAAACAATCTTGAATACAAGAGCTGAGAACGGCTCTTCATCAGAAGAATGTCTTACGACTTCATTTCCGTCCAGATCTGTTCCCTCGATATCCGGAACATCGGTCGGAGCCGGCATGAAGTCAACAATAGCGTCCAGAAGCTTCTGGATACCCTTGTTCTGATGTGCGGAACCGCAGAGAACCGGTACTGCCTTGTTCTCGATGGTCGCCTTGCGGAGCGCCTTCTTCATGTCGTCGATGCTCGGCTCTTCTCCGTCGAGATAAGCCATCATCAGATCATCGTCGAACTCGACGATCTTCTCGACCATCTCTTCGTGAGCCGCCTGGCACTCATCCTTCATGTCGTCCGGGATATCCACGATGGAGATATCATCACCGGTCTTGTTGTTGTAGATGTATGCCTTCATTTCGAACAGGTCTACAACGCCCTGGAAATAATCCTCTTTGCCGATCGGACGCTCAATGACAACCGGGTTCTTGCCGAGCTTGGTGATGATCTCGTGTACCGTGTTGTCGAAGTTTGCTCCAAGGATATCCATTTTGTTTACAAATGCCATACGAGGAACATTGTAAGTATCCGCCTGACGCCATACGTTCTCGGACTGAGGCTCAACGCCGCCCTTGGCATCGAATACACCTACTGCACCGTCAAGTACACGAAGGGAACGCTCAACCTCAACCGTGAAGTCTACGTGTCCTGGTGTATCGATGATGTTGATGCGGTGCTCAAGTGCGCCCGGAGCGGGCTGATTCTGATACTGATGTGTCCAGTGGCAGGTCGTGGCAGCAGATGTGATCGTGATACCACGCTCCTGCTCCTGTGCCATCCAGTCCATTGTTGCAGTTCCTTCGTATGTCTCACCGATCTTATAGTTAACACCGGTGTAGTACAGGATACGCTCTGTCAGAGTCGTTTTACCTGCATCAATATGCGCCATGATACCAATATTTCTGGTTCTCTCCAGCGGATATTCTCTTCCGTTATCAGCCAACAGAGTTCCCTCCTTTTAGAATCTGTAATGAGCAAATGCCTTATTGGCCTCTGCCATCTTATGCATGTCTTCTTTACGTTTTACGGATGCTCCGGTGTTGTTCATCGCATCGAGCAGCTCGTTTGCCAGTCTGTCAGACATTGTCTTCTCACTTCTCTTGCGTGAGAACATTGTCAGCCAGCGAAGTCCCAGAGCCTGGCGTCTCTCCGGTTTTACCTCAACCGGTACCTGGTAGGTAGCTCCGCCGATACGGCGGGCCTTTACTTCAAGCTGAGGCATGATGTTGTTCATAGCCTCTTCAAAGCATTCAATTGCCGGTTTTCCGGCCTTTTCCTCTACTTTAGCAAATGCGCTGTAAACGATCTTCTGGGCGGTACCTTTCTTTCCGTCCAGCATGATGCTGTTGATCAGCTTGGTTACAACCTTGTTGTTGTATACCGGATCTGCTAAAACATCTCTTTTCTGAGTATGTCCTTTACGTGGCACGTTACTTCCCTCCTTAATCATAAACGATTAGATCTCAGGTACTCACATCTGGTATGGTACGAATGTGTCTGTACCGGTAATTTTTCTATCCAACCTGCAGCCGCGGAGGTTGTCGAAATACCGTTACACAAAACCATAAAACTTTAGTGAGATAATGAATTCTTATCCTGGTTGCTGTTGTATTACTTCTTCGGCTTCTTGGCGCCGTATTTGGAACGGGCCTGCTTTCTGTTGGCAACACCTGCGGTATCAAGCGTACCGCGGATGATGTGATATCTGGTACCAGGCAGGTCCTTGACTCTTCCTCCACGGATCAGTACAACGCTGTGCTCCTGAAGGTTATGTCCCTCACCCGGAATATAGCTTGTAACCTCGATACCGTTGGAGAGACGTACTCTGGCGATCTTTCTGAGCGCTGAGTTCGGCTTCTTCGGAGTTGCGGTCTTAACTGCTGTGCAGACACCACGCTTCTGAGGAGAAGACTGGTTTACGGATTTCTTTGTCAGAGAGTTGAAGCTTCTCTGCAATGCCGGTGCGGTGGACTTCTTTACGGAAGTCTGACGGCCCTTCTTAACTAACTGGTTAAATGTAGGCATTCCTTTTAATTCCTCCTTGTTTTTCTACGGCTGCTTCTATTCAGTCATTACATGGAAAAAAGGCGCACGAACGCCTTCTTTCTTTTGCCATGCCGGCTTATTATATCGTTCCTGAAAATAATTGTCAAGCTGTAACCGCGTTAAATCCGGGTATATTCGGCCTGTATTGTCTGTTCACGCCCAACTGACAAGGCAACGATTTCACAGCACCTTTGCCTGAGCATTACTGGCTGTTAAAAGTTTTATCCGTAAATTTTTCGTTGAATGAATAGCGAGGACTTTGCGATGAGCACTTAGCGGGCGCTTGCGGCCGCTTACGTGCGACGCATACAAATCCCTTGGCGAATGAAATGAGCCTAGTAGATTTGCAGTTTGACGAAGGCGCTCGCGCCTGAGGAGTTCCGCAGCTTCAATAAATCAGGATAAAACTTTGTTACAGCCAGTTTGCGAATGGCAACAGGGCTTTGAAATCCCTGCCTTTCAGATATCCCGTGAACAGTAGCCCTATATTCGGCCTGCACACTTCTGTTCAGTACTGCACCTCCATCATACAGAGCCCCTGCGCGGGTGCCGTAGGTCCCGCCATCTTCCGGTCCCTTGCCTCCAGCAGCTCCCGCATGCTCTCCGCGGTCCGCTTTCCGTAACCGACCTCGAGAAGCGTGCCCGTCATGATCCGGACCATGTTCTGAAGAAATCCGTTTCCATGATACACAAAACGAAGATACGGGCCTCTCATACGGATCTCAATCGAATCCACCACGCGCACGGTGGATTTCTTCATATGAGAATTGCCGCAGAAGCTCCTGAAGTCATGCATTCCCGAAAGGATCTCCGCCGCCTGCTTCATCCGCTCCAGATCCGGCATTCTGTCCAGCACAGTCACATATCTTCTGTCAAAAACCGGCTTCGCGCCCCTGGGATCATACCAGCACGTATAGCAGTAGGTCTTGCCGATTGCCTTGAATCTGCTGTGGAAGCGGTCCGCACAGATCTTCAGCTCATTGACGCTGATATCCTCCGGCAGATAGCGGTTCATATATTCCTGAATCTCCTGTTCCGTCATATCCGTATCCAGCAGAACATTCGCCGTCATCGCCTTCGCATGCACCCCGGCGTCGGTCCTGCCCGCTCCGATCACCGTGACCGGCCTGTCGGCCGGCGCTCCGACCATCCTTGAAAGCACCGTCTCCAGCTTACCCTGTATCGTCATTTCCTGATTCGGCTGGTGCTCCCATCCGTAATAACGGGTGCCGTCATAGCTGACCAGCATTTTGTAATTTTTCTTCATATTACCCCATCCATCGTTATCTGTTCACACGCAGCCGATCACGCAGGGATGTAAAGCCTCTGCCCTTCAGATACACCGTAAACAGCAGCCGTCAGACACCTGTATATACGATCATGGAATTTCAATCACATCGCCGTTTTCCGGTATTATCAGCTGATCCAGAAAGCCTCTCTGCATCGCATAGGCCCGCAGCGCATCCCGCGTCAGCTCTTGATTCTCAAAGGTTTCCATGTGCACACAGACGATTCTGGCATAGGGTGCCGCGCTCTGAATCCTCTCCAGATCCTCCGTACCCATGGTGATGTGCATGCCCTCCCCGCGGGCATAGCCCAGATAAGCAATGATCACATCCGGGTGATAGCCGATGCCCTCGCGGACGCCTCTGCACCAGACAGTATCTCCGGTGATATAGACCGTCTTCTCCCCTTCCTTCCGAAGTACGATTCCGCTTGAATTCTGCATGGTGTTCAGGACATGCTGAATCTTTCCGTCACCGTGCCTGCCCGCAACCCGGATAATATCTACGTCCTCGAAATGCGTGCTCAGTGTCATGTTGATGGTCTGCGTCTTCTTCATTCCGTAGTTCCGCACCAGATCCTTGTCGTTCAGATTCTGCGTATAAAAAGGCATGTCCTTCGGAATGCGGTCCGCAGCCTCCTGATCAATATGTCCCGGATGTACATGCGTGAGCAGAACCGCCTGCACCCCCTTCATGATCTCCTCCGGCGCGGCAGGAAGATCCGTCAGCGGCGGTTTCTCCGGATAATGGGTCGTCTTCAGCTGATGAGTCACCCCGTGCGGGCGGAACATCGGATCAACCAGGAATACCTTCCCTCCATAATCCAGTTTCATCGTGCAGTTTCTATAAAAATGAATTCTCATCGTCAGTCTCCAATCACAGCAAAGAATGTGGGTTTATGTTTAAATCGACGTCTTTACATACGATTCTAACACAAACCCACACTCCTGTGTACTATGATATTCATTTTTCAGGGCGGCCGTCTCAGCTGGCCTGCCCCATTCTCAGGCTCTGCGATCCGTCATGCGCAAAGCGGAGCAGCTCCCATCTGGAAGAAATGTTCAGCTTGCGGTAAATGTTCTGAAAATGTTTCTGCAGCGTATGTTCCTTAATTCCGAGTTCATCACAGATCTCAATGTTAGATTTTGTAAGGAAGATCAGGGTCAGAATCTCTGTCTCCTTCGGCGTCATGTGCACCTTCTTCGTGATTGTCTCCACGGCTCCGCTTACGGAAGCCGCCGTATCTCTCTCCCTGCAGTGCTTATAGAAAATGGTATTCAGATGCTTGCTCAGCGCCTTCAGGAGATATACATCCTCGTCCGCGAAAGCTCCCGCCGCTCTGGTCCGGAACAGCGTAAGCACGGCGAGCAGATCATCTCCGCTCGTGATCGAGAGCTGCAGCGTATCGTAGATATCAAACCTGCGGTAGCATTCCTGATACACCTTGGAATGAAGCCGCTCCGCCTCCGGCATCAGGCTGCTCTCCCTCACCGATACGGTCTCTCTGGAGATATTCAGTCTGCGGTTCATCGCGTCCGGGTATTTCTCCATGTAGGTCTTCTCCGCCTCCATGAATTCGCTCGGTTTGCAGAAGAACTCAGCGATCTTCAGGCTGCCGCCCTTCCTGCTGTAGGCCGGATCAATCAGAAGGATGCTGGAATACTGGTGAGGGATCAGCTCCTCGAGATGGCAAAGCAGTTTTCCCTTAAGGTCCTCAAAATCAGCGGCAGTGTACAGAGAATATAACAAGTTGTCATAAGCAAGAAAATTATCCATGATTTATACCTCCAGAAGACTGTATTCTCAGCATCAGGACAGAAGCAGCGTCAACGTATGTATATCCGCCTTCGAAATCGCATCCGGCCTCTCACACAAGCTTCGCGAAAGGCAGCCTGTCTGCGTTTTCGAGGAGCTTATACACGGAACGGCCATACGATAGATCGTGACGCAAAGTGTATAAGCTGCGGATTGCTCCGCACTTCTACACAAAAAAAGAGGCACTTCCTTCTGTGAAGGAAATGCCTCTTTGCATTTGATGTGCTTATTCTAGCAGACTTCTCGCAAAAAATCCAGTACTAATTTTTCATTTTATACTTAAATTTCATCATCTGTTACTGTTCATGTTCCACTAAAACGACAAAGATTTTACAGTCGGTTACGGTCCGAGCACTGCTGATCAGACAGAGATCTCAGCCATATCTATCGCAGACAATAATCGCCGGGCTGCCTGATGCGGTGCTCTTGACAACACCTCGTTTCATGTTGTACCTTACGTAATGCAATCGATATCTTCTATTTAATAATGAGCAAAAAAGAATCAGAAAAGGTGAACCATTATGCTGAATCAGTTTTCCCGCACCCAGCTTCTTCTGGGCGAGGACGGAATAAAAAAATTGCAGGATTCCCGGGTCATTGTATTCGGAATCGGAGGGGTCGGAGGTTATGTCGTGGAAGGGCTTGTCCGCGCGGGTCTCGGCGCCATTGATCTGGTAGACGATGACAAGGTCTGCCTCACGAACGTAAACCGTCAGCTCATCGCCACAAGGCGGACCGTCGGAAAGTACAAGGTAGATGTGACAAAGGAACGGATTCTGGACATCAATCCGCATGTCAGCGTCACTGTGCACAAGTGCTTTTTCCTGCCGGAAACCGCAGACCAGTTTGACTTCTCCCAGTACAATTATGTCGTCGACTGTGTGGATACCGTCACCGCCAAGGTCGAGATCATCATGCGTGCAAAAAAAGCCGGCGTACCTGTGATCAGCTGCATGGGAGCGGGCAATAAGCTCGATCCCTCGAAGCTGCAGGTCGCCGACATCTACAAAACCACGATGGATCCTCTGGCCAAGGTGATGCGTCACGAGATGCGCAAGCGCCGGGTGAAAAAACTCAAGGTGGTCTATTCCACCGAAAAGCCGACGCGTCCCCTCGAGGACATGTCAATCAGCTGCCGCACAAACTGCATCTGTCCTCCAGGAACCGCGCGCAAATGCACGGACCGCCGGGACATTCCGGGCAGCTCTCCGTTTGTGCCCCCGGCAGCCGGGCTGCTGATCGCCAGCGAGATCTGCCGCGATCTCACCGGTGTACAGAGCGCAAAATAACCCGCGGACCGGATCACTTCTTGTTCCCGCAGGCCTCTCGGATTCGTCTGATGACGATTCGGAGCGCCTTGATGCGGGCATATTTCTTGTCGTCCGATTCCAGAATATACCAGGGCGCAAAGGCCGTGCTGGTCTTCTGGATCATCTCATTAACTGCGTCCTCATACAGATCCCATTTATCCCGGTTTCTCCAGTCCTCATCTGTGATCTTCCACTGCTTCTCCGGCGTATTCTGACGCTCCGTGAACCGCTCAAGCTGGGTCTCGTTGTCGATCTGCACCCAGAATTTGATCAGAACCGCTCCCCAGTCCGTCAGCTCCTTCTCAAACTCATTGATCTCATTGTATGCCCGCTGCCAGTCGTTCTCGGAACAGAATCCCTCGAGACGCTCCACCATGACCCGTCCGTACCAGGTCCGGTCGAAAATTGCGATGTGGCCGGTCTTCGGGAGCCTGGTCCAGAATCGCCAGAGGAAATGCCTCGCCTTCTCGTGAGGCTCCGGGCTCGCGATCGGATGCACCTCATATCCTCTAGGATCAAGCGCACCCGCAACCCTCTTGATGTTGCCGCCCTTTCCTGCCGCGTCCCAGCCCTCATAGGCGATGATCACCGGGATCTTTCTGCGGTAAAGCTCATAGTGCAGATGGTTCAGCTCCTTCTGAAGCCTGCTCAGCTCCTCGCGATAGGTCTCCTCGGACATCGTCTTGTCTTTGAGGGAGATGTCTGACAGCTTCGGCATCTGCTTCAGCGGGAACGGATTCTGCAGAATCGGAGCCGCGAGCGCCTGATTCTTCAGCGCCGTGTCGATTCCCTGATTCAGGAAACGCAGAACCTGGAGCTCCGCCCACTTCTTGTCCTCCGCGTCAATGATATACCAGGGCGCGACAGACCGGTTGGTATCCTCCAGGAAACGGTCGTACACCTCCAGACACCTGTTGTAATTCCTGTTCTCCTTCCGGTCCTCATCGTTGACGCGCCATCGCGTATTCTTGTCCGCCGCAAGCGCCTCCAGCCGCTTCTTCTGCTCCTTCCTGTCGATCTGGAAGAAGAACTTCAGAATCAGATATCCGTTGTCGTGAAGCGACCGCTCGGTCGTATTGATGCTGTTGATCCGCTGCTTGTACTCCTTTCCGCCGATTTCGCCGGAAAGAACCCCGTTCGCAACCTCCTCGAGCCAGTAGGTATCGAAAAAAGTGAACTTTCCTGCCTCCGGGATCTCCAGAAGATACCGGTAGAGGAAGGGGTACCGCTTCTCATCCGCGGTCGGCGCCGCGAAATTCTTCACCTTGAAAAAACGGGGATCGATATTCCGGATCACCTTGCCGATCACGCTGCCCTTTCCGGCGGCGCCCCAGCCCTCGAAAATCACCATGACCGGGAGCTTTGCTTCCTTGATCTTCATCTGATAGCCGGCGAGCTGATCCCTTGCCGCCTTCAGCTCTTCTCTGATTTCGTCCTTATCCGGCGGAACCGCCTTCACAAACTCCTTTAGCATAAAATGTCCTCCCTTTTTCATTATATAGCTATGATTTTATCACCTTTTCACAGCAGATTCACTATTTGTCCGATAATTTGTTCGAATTCCGCTGTCTGAATGTTACTGTTCATGCGCAATGTCATTAAGTTAAACTCTATGAGTTAGATTCCATT
>CAIFEZ010000047.1 GCA_903789595.1 uncultured eubacterium 1-6 | reverse complement strand
GCATCCAGCCTCTTACGCGCGCTTCGCGTGCGACGAGTCCTGTCTGCGTTTTCGAAGAGCTTATACAATAATATCCGCCAGTTCGTAGATCAGCTTCTCGGACTTTTCCCATCCGAGGCAGGGATCTGTAATCGATTTTCCGTATGCGCCCTCCCCGATCTTCTGGTTACCGTCCTCAAGGTAGCTCTCGATCATGAGTCCCTTCACCATCTTCCGGATGTCTTCGGACACATGCATGCTGTGCAGTACGTCCTTCGCAATCCGAATCTGCTCGATGTATTTCTTGCCGGAGTTGGCGTGGTTGCAGTCCACAATCACCGCCGGATTCTTCAGATCGCGCTCTGCATAGAGCTCACAGACATTCCGCAGATCCTCATAATGATAATTCGGCATGCTGTTGTTGAACTTGTCCACATAGCCCCGGAGAATGGCGTGCGCCATGGGATTTCCGGTCGTCTGAACCTCCCAGCCTCTGTAGAGAAATTTTTGTCTGGACTGTGCTGCCGTGATGGAATTCATCATGACTGTCAGATCGCCGGAGGTCGGATTCTTCATGCCTGCCGGAATGCCGATGCCGCTCGCCACCAGACGATGCAGCTGGTCCTCCACAGAGCGCGCGCCGACCGCCACATACGACAGCAGATCCGACAGATATCTGTGATTCTCCGGATAAAGCATCTCCTCCGCGCAGGTGAAGCCGGTCTCCCGGATCACCCTTGTATGCATATCACGGATCGCGATGATGCCCGCGAGCATGTCCTCTTTTCCCTCGGGATCCGGCTGATGCAGCATTCCCTTATATCCGGTGCCGAGCGTCCTCGGCTTGTTCGTATAGACGCGCGGGATGATGAAGATTCTGTCCTTCACCTTTTCCTGCACCTTCGCCAGACGCGTCATATAATCCAGAACCGCGTCCTCATTGTCTGCGGAACAAGGACCGATGATCAGAAGAAAGCGGTCATCCTTCCCGGTAAAGATCGCTTCGATCTCCCGGTCTCTCTGCTCTTTGATGTCCTTCAGCTTCTGGTCCAGGGGAAACTCCGCCTTCAGCTCCTGCGGTGTCGGAAGTTTCCGGATAAAATTCATCTGCATTTCCATAATAAAATCTCCTCGTTCACTGATCTGATAATTTCCTTACAATTCCCCATTTGTTTTCGCGCTTTAAAGCGCAAAAGAAAATCTGCAGTCTTTATCAATAAATACAAAACGAATCAACCGGGACCGGAACATTTTTCTCTTCTGTCTGTTCCCGCAGGCTCACTTTGTGGTACCATCTAAGTGTACCTGATGTTGTTCTGCATCCTTATATCTTATGCATGAAGCCTCACTTACGCAAGGAGAATCTTAACCATGACCGAAAACAGGATATTCACCAGACGAAATGCCCTCTCTCTGGGCGCCATGATTCTATCTTCCCTGATCATGGCCTGCGGCAACAACCTGCTGATTGAGGAAGCCAACCTCCTGCCGGGCGGATTCATGGGCATATCCCGCCTGACGCATGTCATCGGCGGCGTTTTTCATGTAAACATTCCGGTGATCGTCGTATATCTGTCACTCAATATTCCGGTGGCGCTGTTCTGCATCCGCCATATATCCAAGCGCTTTGTCCTGCTGTCCCTCATTCAGATTCTGATGCTGTCCCTGTTCATGCATCTGTTTCCCCATTATCGGATTTTTGACCAGGAGATTCTCAACGTAATTTTCGGCGGCGTCATCTGGGGCGCGGGCACCACGATCGCCCTGCAGTCCGGCGGCTCTACCGGCGGAACAGACTTCATCGCCCTCTATGTGTCGAGCAAAACGGGAAACGAAATCTGGACCCAGGTCTTCTTCTTCAACTGCCTGCAGCTGGCGATCTTCGGAGCGGTCGCGGGATGGGGACAGGCCGGCTATTCCATCATCTTCCAGTTCATATCCACCCGGATGATCAACACCTTCCACAACCGCTACAAACGGGTTGTGCTTCAGATTTTCACAAAGAACAAAGGCCCGGTTACAGAGGCCTACCTGCGCCGCTTCGAGCACGGCATTACCGTACTTGACGGAACCGGTGGCTATACCGGTGAAAAAACCAGCATCCTGATCGCCGTCACATCGAGCTATGAGACGAGCGAAGCCATTGAAGTCATACGCAAAGCGGATCCAAACGCCATCATAAATGTGGTGAAATCCGAGAAGCTCGTCGGCAACTTCAAGCAGCCCAGGCTTTGAATGTTACTGCAATCACAAACGAATCACCTTCACACTTAACTGCTCAGGCAGAGATTTCACAGCACCTTTGTCTGAGCACTGCTGCCTTTGCCCGAGCATCACTGCTGCCTTTGCCCGAGCATCACTGCTGCCTTTGCCCGAGTACTGCTGGCTGTTGAAATTCATGCATCTTTCATATATAATCATGGAAGTGTTTTTCGCGTTAAACTGTTACGCTGTAAACCGGAATCATTTCTGCCTGAAGCTGTCCGAGAGCCGGGAAAAAGGAACTGCCATGCGATACTCCATTGACCGAAATTCAAAGCAGCCCGCGTACATGCAGCTCTATCTGCAGATGCGGGAGGACATTGTGACGGGCGCCTATCCTTATGGCACAAAACTGCCGTCCAAGCGCCTGGTCACCACTGAGGTGGGGGTCAGTATCATCACCGTCGAGCACAGCTACGCGATCCTCTGTGACGAGGGGTATGTCGAACCGCGGGAGCGAAGCGGCTACTTCGTCTGCTACCGCGAGGCGGATGTGGTTCCTGTGGCCGGAATGACGGCGCGAGGCCGCGGCGGCAGATCCTCTGCGAATCCCTGTCCGCCTCGTTTTTCTGAGAAAAGGCTGAAGCGTCAGGAGCGCGACGTTCTGGATGAGACGACCCGCTCCGGTGCACTGGACAATTCCGACGGCATCCCATACAGCATCCTCGCCCGGACCATGCGCAGAGTTCTGACTGCCCGCGGAGAAAAGGTTCTGGTCAAGTCGCCGGGAAGCGGCGTTCCCGAACTGAGAATCGCCATCGCGTCCTATCTGGCCAGAAGCCGCGGCATCCGCATCGAACCGTCTCAGGTCATCATCGGCTCCGGAGCTGAATATCTGTACAGCCTGATCGTCCAGATGCTCGGGCATGACCGGATCTACGCTCTGGAGGATCCCTCCTACGAGAAGATCCGCCGGATGTACGCCGCCAACGGCGTGGTCTGCGATATGCTGAAGATGGGCCCGGAGGGCATCCTGAGCGCGGAGCTCGCCGCCACAAAGGCAACCGTGCTGCATGTGACTCCCTTCAACAGCTTTCCGAGCGGCATCACCGCCTCTGCATCCAAGCGGAGGGAATACATCCGATGGGCGGCGGACCGGAACGGAACCATTATCGAGGACGACTTCGACTCGGAATTCACGGTATCCTCAAAAGCCGAGGACACGCTGTTTTCCCTGGAGCCGATGAAAACCGTGATCTATCTGAACACCTTCTCCAAAACCGTCTCCCCCTCCATCCGGATCGGGTACATGATTCTTCCGGAGGAGCTTGTGGGACAGTTTCAGACCAGGATCGGCTTCTATTCAAGCACCGTCCCCACCTTTGAGCAGTATGTCCTGACGGATCTGATCAACAGCGGAGACTTCGAGCGGCATATCAACAGCGTGCGCAGAAAACGCCGGAAAGAGCGGGAGGCCCAGGAAGCCTCTCATGCATTCTAACAATCAATTGGGGGATATTATGGAAAAAAGAGAAACCCTTGGATCCAGGCTTGGATTCATCCTGCTTTCGGCTGGCTGTGCCATCGGAATCGGCAATGTGTGGCGGTTCCCCTACATCACAGGCAAGTACGGCGGCGGATTTTTTGTGCTGATCTACATCGTCTTTCTGCTGATTCTCGGAATCCCGATCATGACCATGGAATACTCCATGGGCCGGGCCAGCCGCAGAAGCATTCTTCCCGCATACCGCATGCTTGAAAAAAAAAGAACGAAATGGCATCTGATGGGCTATCTGTCCATGGCCGGCAACTACGTGCTTCTGATGTTCTACTCTGTCGTATCAGGATGGATTCTCTACTATGCGTTTCAGATGGCCGCCGGGCGCTTTGAAGGGAAGAGCACCGTCGAGATTACCGCCGTCTATGCGCACATGATCTCCTCGCCGGCAATTCTGACGGGCTTCATGCTCATCATCGTTCTCATCACCGCGGTGATCTGCAGCAACGGCCTTCAGGGAAGCGTGGAAAAAGTCACGAAGGTCATGATGATCGCCCTGATCCTGATCATGATTGTTCTCGGAATCCGCAGCCTGACGCTTCCCGGCGCCGAAAAGGGCTTTTCCTTCTATCTGAAACCGAGCGTCAGCAACATCAAGAAGGCGGGCGTGTGGAACGTCATGTACGCCGCTCTGAATCAGAGCTTCTTCACCCTGAGCATCGGTATGGGAGGCATGGAAATCTTCGGAAGCTACATCGACAAGACCAAGCGCCTCGCAGGGGAAGCCGTCATCGTGACATGCCTGGACACCTTCGTCGCCATCACGGCGGGTCTGATCATCTTCCCGGCATGCTTTGCCTACGGCATCTCACCGGACGCCGGTCCGAGCCTGATCTTCCTGACCCTGCCAAGAGTCTTCTCCTCGATGGCTCTGGGCAGACTGTGGGGAACACTGTTCTTCATCTTCCTGTTCTTTGCGGCGCTCTCCACGATGATCGGTGTGTTCGAGAACCTTCAGGCATTCGCCATCGACCTGCACCACACGCCCCGCAAAAAGGCAGGACTCATCAACGGAATCCTCATCGCGCTCGGCTCAATCCCCTGCGCCCTCGGCTTCAACCTCTGGAGCAGCTTCCAGCCGCTGCGCGCGGGCAACACAATCATGGACATGGAAGACTTCTTCGTCAGCAACATCTGCCTTCCGGTCGGCTCCTTCGTCATCATCCTCTTCTGTACCTGGAAGTACGGATGGGGCTTCGAGAATTACCTCAAGGAGGTCAACGAAGGCTCCGGCATCCGGATCTCAGGGAAGTTTAAATGGTACTTCAAGTATGTACTCCCCGTGATCGTCGGATTCCTCGTTGTGTACGGAATCGTGACTTACTTCTGACTTACTTCCGGCTTACTTCTGACTTGCTTTTGGGCTACTTCTAACTTGCTTTTGGCTTACTTCTGACTTGCTTTTGGCCTACTTCTGACTTATTTCTGACTTACTTCTCATTTCTTTCTTGTATCTATTGGGGCTGTCGCATTTGTGATGCGTCAGCCCCTTTGCCAGCCAATTACCATCCTAACTGTCCGTCCACATTTCTGATGGTATTTTCGCCTCTGCTATTACCATCCATCTGTCAGAAATTAAATCCGGACGGTAACTCCTCCAGACAATTACCATCCAAAATGTCCGTTCCCATTTCCGATGGTATTTTCGCCTTTGTTTTACCATCCATCTGTCGGAAATTATATCCGGATGGTAACTTCTCCAGACAATTACTATCCAAAATGTCCGTTCCCATTTCCGATGGTATTTTCGCCTCTGCTATTACCATCTCGCTGTCAAATTATGACTTTTGATGGTAACTCCTCCAGACAATTACCATCCAAACTACCCATTCTCATTTCTGATGGTATTTTAGCCTCTGCTTTACCATCCATCTGTCAGAAATTAAATCCGGACGGTAACTCCTCCAGACAATTACCATCACAGGCTACCCGCGCCCGTTACTGATGGTACTTCCATCACCACTTATAATCTCTTGTCAAAATAGGATGCCGCACCATCAAATGCGACACCCTTTTTGTATACATTTATTACCTTTTATGGCTTCTATTCTTGTATGGCTAATATTCTT
Source organism: uncultured eubacterium 1-6 (assembly GCA_903789595.1). Classification (GTDB taxonomy): domain Bacteria; phylum Bacillota; class Clostridia; order Lachnospirales; family Lachnospiraceae; genus Bilifractor. The sequence continues at coordinate 6,965 of CAIFEZ010000047.1, read as the reverse complement.
GTATGCCTTCTACTCTTGTATGCTTTCTATCCTTGTATGAATCTGTCAGATCTTCATCGAAAGCCCGATCCGTTTCTTGTCGAGATCCACGCTGATAACCTTGACCTCTACGACATCTCCGACGGAAACCACGTCGAGCGGATGTTTGACGAACTTGTGATCAGACATCTCGGAGATATGCACCAGACCGTCCTGATGAACGCCGATGTCTACAAAGGCTCCGAAATCGATGACATTGCGGACCGTTCCCTTGAGAACCATTCCGACCTTCAGATCCTCCATGCTGAGAACGTCGCTCCGGAGAATCGGCTTCGGCATATCCTCACGAGGATCTCTTCCGGGAGCATTCAGCTCCTTTACGATATCCCGCAGCGTCGGCTCGCCGATTCCGAGCTTTTCCGCCATCGAGGGATAATCCTTTACGACCACCTTCTGTCCGGATTTCCGGGTATGACCGGCTCCTGTTACAGCTGCTGCGGTGAAGAGCTCTTCCTTATTCAGCCCGAGCTCGTCCACAAGCGCGTCCGCCGCGCCGTAGCTTTCCGGATGGACGCCGGTATTGTCCAGAGGCTCGCTGCCTCCCGCAATCCGCATGAAGCCCGCGCACTGCTCAAAAGCCTTCGGTCCGAGCTTCGGAACCTTCAGGAGCTCCCTGCGGCTGACAAAGCGGCCGTTCTGCTCACGAAACTCGACGATATTTTTTGCCAGCGTCTTGCTGACGCCGGACACATGCTCCAGGAGAGGAGCAGATGCGGTATTCAGATCCACGCCCACGCGGTTCACGCAGTCCTCGACCACGCCGCCGAGTGCCTCTCCGAGCCGCTTCTGGTTCATGTCATGCTGATACTGGCCCACTCCGATCGCCTTCGGATCGATCTTGACCAGCTCCGCCAGCGGGTCCTGCACACGCCGCGCCATAGAAGCCGCGCCCCTCTGCTCCACGTCAAAATCCGGGAACTCCTCAGCCGCAAGTTTGCTGGCGGAATATACAGAGGCACCCGCCTCGTTCGTGATCATGTACTGCACCTTGCAGTCCGGAATTTCCTTCAGCAGATCCACGATGATCTGCTCGGACTCTCTGGATGCCGTTCCGTTGCCCAGTGAAATCAAGGTGACATGATACTTCCGGATCCAGTTCTTAACCAGCTTCTTCGCCTCCTCCAGCTTGCGCTGATTCGGCTTCATATTCGATGACGGCGGAACCGGATAGATGACCGCGGTGTCCAGCACCTTTCCGGTTTCATCCACAACCGCCAGCTTGCAGCCGTGCGCGTATCCGGGATCCCACCCCAGAACGACCTGTCCCGCGATCGGAGGCTGCATCAGGAGCTGCTCCAGATTTTTATCAAAGACCTTGATCGCCCCGTCCTCCGCCTTATCGGTCAGCTCGCTTCGGATCTCGCGCTCGATCGCCGGGCCGATCAGCCGCTTGTAGCTGTCCTGCATCGCCGCGATCAGAACCGGCATCGTATACTGGTTGTTGTTCTTGATCAGTGTGTGGCCGATGAAGAGAATGATTTTTCTCACATCCACCTCGATGCGGACGGACAGGATGTTCTCCTTCTCTCCGCGATTGATCGCGAGAACGCGATAACCCGTGATCTTCGACACCGGCTCCTGAAAATCGTAATACATCTCGTAGACCGATTTTGCCTCCGGGTCCTTCGCCTGGGAAACAAGGATGCCGGTCTTTCTCGTGAAATTACGGATACCGGCGCGGAAATCGGCATTGTCGGAAATCATCTCCGCAATGATATCCGAGGCGCCCGCGACCGCCTCCGCGGCGGTTTTCACACCCTTCTCCTCGCTGATAAACGCCTTTGCCTCTTCCTCGACCGGGTGGGTGATCTTCTGCTCCAGAATGATCTGCGCCAGAGGCTCCAGTCCCTTCTCCTTCGCGACGACCGCGCGGGTGCGGCGCTTCTGCTTGTACGGCCGGTAAATATCCTCAAGAGCCACCAGCGTTTCCGCTCCGTCAATCGCCTTCGACAGCTCATCCGTCATCTTGCCCTGCTCCTCGATGGAGGACCGCACAGCCGCCTTTCTGTCCTCCAGATTTCGCAGATACCCCAGTCTCTCACTCAGATTACGAATCTGCTCGTCATTCAGTTCCCCGTGCTTCTCCTTTCGATAGCGGGCGATAAATGGGATCGTATTTCCCTCGTCAATCAGGCTGATCACCGCCTCCGCCTGCCACGGCTCAATCTCCAGTTCCTTCGCAATCTGCTTTGCAATATCCATCGGTCCAATGCTCCAATACTATTTTTCTATTCTCTGCCTTATCATAACCACATGAAAAGCAACATTTCTTTCTGAAATTTCTGTCAAGATAATCTGACTGCCAGAAGCATGACTTTTGCCACGGCAATCATTAACCTACTTTACAGGAAAATACCGCGGTCGGCAAGTCCCTCACCGGATTCCCTCCACGGCAATCCAGTTCTCTCCGTCCTTCGTATGAACCAGGACATCGGAAAATCCGGCGTTTCGGAACAGCGTCTCATACTCTCCGGCCGTCGGAACTGTCATCTGATACCGGCGGATATTTTCTTCCGCGCTTTCCGGCAGATCCCCGTTGTCGTAGATGTCCGCAATCAGCATGAAGTGACCGCCCTGCTTCAGAACGCGCCTTACCTCCTTGAGGTTTTCCTTCGGATCCGGCCAGAAATAGAAGCTTTCCACCGTCGTAATCGCATCAAAAAATTCGTCGTCAAAGGGAAGCTCCTCCACCGACGCCTGCAGCACGCACATTTTTCCCGCAGAAACCTCTTCCTGATTCAGCTCCAGAGACTGATGCACGGAAACCTCCGAATAGTCCACGCCAACCACATAACCCGCTCCTCTCGCCGAAAGCCTGTGCAGAGTGGCGCCGCCTCCGCAGCCGATATCCATGACGACATCCTGGGATCGGAATGTCAGAAAATCCAGACCCCAGTTCGTCACAGCGTCATGGCTCTCATTCATGCGGTGCAGCATCTGCGCTCCCGCCTTCCCCGAAGGCTTTGCCGGATTGCCTTCCTCCGTGATCTTCTGCTCCTCTGTGATCCTCTGCTCCTCCGTGACCTTCTGCTCCTCCTGATATTTTTCCTGATTCTCGCTGTATTGCTTATTGTCCTCCATTTTGATTCACCTGACCCTCTCTGTTTTCCTTATCGTGTTTTCCTTATCGTGTTTGCGTTTACGCCTGATTCTTCTCTGCTGCTTATTGTCCTATGTCCTTGCTCGTAATTCACTCTGCGTTTACTTATTGTCCTATGTATCTGCTCTTGATACACTCTGACTCCGCGCTGCTTATATTTGTTCCCGGAGCTCCTGTCATCTACCAGCTTGTCTTGTGCTCGTCCGTGACCTTGCCCGTCTCCACATTTACCAGATAAAAACCGAGCAGTTCTGTCTCGTACTCACCCTGTGTATACACCTTCTCAAGTACGATCTCCCACTGAGTTTCTCCGCCTTCATCCTTCTCTCCGTTGTCATAGAGCTGAAGCTCAAAGGAAACCGCACTTCCGTCCCTTTCCTCAGACCCACTGTAAATTAGTGCATACATATTGCCCTTTGCATTCGCTGAAAACGTGATATCGGAATTTGGATATTCTCCGGACTCACGCAGGTAAGAATATACTCTCTGCATCGCATTCTGAGCGCCAAAGCCGTCATCTGTTTCAGCCGAGGTTCCTGTTTCTGCAGAGCTTCCCATGTCGCCTGAGCTTCCTGCATTGGCAGAGCTTCCCATATCGCCCGAGCTTCCTGCATTGGCAGAGCTTCCCATATCGCCCGAGCTTTCCGTGTCATCGGATGTCTGCACATCAGATTCCGCAGAAACATCTGTGCCGGCTGCATTCGGATCATATAGTCCCGCTTCAGACCACTCCTCCATAAAAACAGGATCCATCGCCCGATAATAGCGCGTTCCTCCATAAACTCCGTCTACCGCTATGTAATCGTATTTCCTTCCCGTATATGTGAATTCATCCGGAATGCCGCGCGCAATGATTCGCTCATCTCCGAGAAAGAAGGGTTCAAACGTCACCATTCCCGCACACACGATGATAAAAAACATCCACAAAATGCCTCCTGCGGCCTGTCGCACAAGTCTCCCGCCTTTTGCCGGACCATGTTGTTTTTTCGCGGCACGCAGAAAACGGTACAAAACCCAAATCCCCAGTACCGTCATGAAAAGTCCTGCAAGCGGTCCCGCAGCCATGTTGTAATCCGGCTGCAGATGCCACCCTGCTCTCAGGCAGCTTCGTGCCGCCGGATAAAACACACAGTGCGCCAGCATTGCTCCGAGAATAAGCGGGGTGAAAACTGCTCCCTCCGATTCTTCCCGCGCATTCGCAACCGCCCTGACAACCTCACCATAAAATGCTTCCCTGTCCTCACCATCCTGTCTGTTCTCTTCACACCGGCGAAACCAGGACCGAATGGTATTCTCATCCGGAAATCTTCCGGCACCTTCCTTTATACCGACGAAACGGATATACCATGTCTCAGCCAGACTTCCGGTGCCGCTCTGATTTCCATCATCTGCCTTCAAGAGGCTGACTGCCATTTCCATAAAATCATACAGTTTCAGCTGCCTCACCGTAAGCCTTTCCATATCAATTTCTCCCAGCGCCTGCTCCGCCGCATGAAGACGATGCATATTCAGATCAAGATCTGCAATGGCAAGGAGAACCTCTGCTCTGCTTCTCTTGTTTCGTTTGTAGAGATGATGATAACGGTATAGCAAAAAATCATGTCTGCCTTCGGCCGGAAGTGCACGTGACAGACGCACAAACAGGTTGTTGATGAAGACAAGCAATCCGCCAATCAGAATGAATTCTGCCAGAAACATCCATAGAATTCCGCCAAATGTCACGATTCCCGGGACAAGAAGCTTCCAGATTATAAAGAACCCAAGAAGCAGCCAGAGTACAGGCATACAGACAAACGACAAAATCCTGCACGTCACCGCCAGTCTTTTTCCCTGAGGATTCCATTCATATACGCGGTTTTTATCCGCCCCATGCGTGTACGGATTATCTCTGCAGTCCCCGTCATCCCAATTCATGTCTTCCCCCTTCCCGAGCTGATATTTCTTCCTGCCCCTTTATTTTTCTGTCTGTCCATTACAGTTTCCGATTCCCTGTAATCCTTGTCTTCCTATCTTCGCACCACCCGATCCGTATCGTCAAGTAAGACCGCAGCCAAAAATCCCAGATATCAGTCTCTGTGAAGAGGTTCTGATATCTGGGATCCTTCCGCAATTTCTCCGCTTTAAGCATTCACATATCTTTCGTCACAGACGGTACGCCATTCTTAAATGTGACATCCAAAGGGACACGCAGAATTTTCAGTTAGCTGCTATGGGGCAATCCTGTAAAGACACAGCTGTATCTTATCTGCAATTGTTACTTTTTCCCGTAATGTGTACGACATTCAATAATTATCAAAGCATCCTCCGATATCGCATATACAATCCGGTTCTTCTCATCAATTCTGCGAGACCAGAATCCCGAGAGATTGCCGACAAGTGGTTCCGGTTTTCCGATTCCCGTAAAGGGTTCCCGCATCATGTCTTTGAGGAGCTTGTTAATCCTCTTGAGAACTGTCTGATCAGTGGTCTGCCAATAGACATAATCATTCCATGCATCGGCATCCCATGTCAATCTGAATGCCATAACTTAATCCTCTGTCAATTGATGTTCCGTTGTCTTCAGTGTTCCATTCCTGTACGCAGCCATTTTCTGATCAAGATAACGCATATTGTATTCAGAGTAAAACGGGTCCGCGGTGATCTCAAAAGGGATTCTGCGCTCTCTGGCAACTGTTTTCAGGAAGATCGTAACAGCCGTCGTCATCGGCATTCCCATATCGTCCAAAACTTCTTCTGCTTCTTTTTTTACGTCATCATCAATTCTTACATTTACTTGAGCCATGAGAAGTTCCTCCTTTTTCTGCAAATATTGTATAGCATTACATCTGTTTTTGCAATAAATATCTATATTTCTACGTTACACGGACGCAAAGTAAGGTTACAGTTCAGACCCAATGTCTTTGCCCATGCAATAGAACATCAGGCTTTCTTTCTGATTCGTGCCACTGATGTCAAGATGCAGCGTCTTGCGGGAAAAGATCTTCCTATTGGCCAAGATTGTTTTGACATCGAAATCAACAGAATTCTTACCCGTAGCAATTCGAAGAAAAAAATGCTGCATCCAGAACTGGAATCCCAGTATAAATATATATGCCCAGCAGTTTCCTTTGACTACATTGATGAGGAAACACCGGAATATTCCATCTCGTTGCGTGTACTTCGTTTTAAAATTTCGGAAGATGGATACGAAAATATCATTACCAACCTACCCCCTGATGAATTTTCAATGGATGAAATAAAATCGCTCTATAATCAAAGATGGCAGATAGAAACATCCTTCCGGGTATTAAAGCACGTTATTGGGGCTTTAAACTTTCATTCTAAAAAAAGAGAATATATAGAGATGGAAGTATGGGCGAGACTTCTTCTTTACAACATCTGTTCTATTATTACTCAGCATGTAGTAATTGAACGCAAAGGCAGAATGCATCTGCTTCAGGTTAATTTTTCTGTGGCATTCAAAACCTGTCATCATTTAATACGTCTTCACAACAATGAACCACCTACAGACGTAGAAGGCCTGATAAGGAAAAATGTTCTCCCTATCAGGCCCGATCGGAAATATGCCCGCCAGCATAGATTCCGTGTGCCGGCCAGCTTTACATATCGTTTTTAATAAAGCTGGCAATCACCACGCTGATAGTTTACTCTTTTTTTTGACGGATTGCCATCCGTCTTTTTGTGCTGTCTGAAAAACATCATTTCAGAGTCATAATTAGATAATAATCTCTTCGTGTATTCCTAAAGAATAGATTATTTCTTTTAAATTGGCATCTGATTAACATCGTATTTTTTTATCGTGGTTTTTCTCCTCCTTAACTGCATG
>CAIFEZ010000046.1 GCA_903789595.1 uncultured eubacterium 1-6 | reverse complement strand
TTTATTTGAATTTTCGAGGATGTGTTTTACTGTTCAGTTGTCAATGTTCAATGTTGTCTTTTTCTGCGACAACATAACGTATGTTAACACGAGTGATCTTCCGCGTCAAGCCCTTTTTTATTTTTTGACAAAACATTTTTAGGGGGGTCAAACATTTTTAGAAGCCTTATTAGTGAAGGTTCATTCATATTTTGGAGGAAGGTACTCTTCTCGGCTGACCCCGGCGGATGCTCCGGCTATGGATGACGGTCCGCAGAATTCCAGTTTTTTCCCCTCGAGATCTGTAATCCTGCCCCCGGCCTCCGTAAGGATTACAGCCCCGGCCGCGTAATCCCACAGCTGCAGCAGAGGTTCCACGAACAGTCCGGTTCTCCCAGAAGCCGCCATGCACAGATCCCAGGCTGCGCTTCCGCTTCTTCGAAGGTCTACACAGCGGTCAAGATAGAAAGATCCGATCGCCCACACCTGTTTCCGCAGCTCCGGATAATAAGGAGCGGTTCCGAACGAGACCAGGCTCATCGAAAGCGGTTCTTCTGAGCTATGAATCGCTTTTCCGTTTTCAAAAGCGCCAATGCCTGCTGCTGCCGAGAACATGACATCCTGCCAGGGATTATATACGACTCCAATGTAAGGCTTTCCATCCCTGAAGAGCCCGATCGATGTAACGCTCGGCCCGTAATTGTTCATGAAATTAGATGTGCCGTCTATGGGATCTACCACGAATGTAAAGCCATGCCGAAAGCTCTCATCAAAAGCATCCCTTCCATTCTCTTCTCCGACGAAGTGTGATTCCGGCAGTATTTCAGACAGCCGTCCGGTCAGAAACTCCTGAACTTTTTTGTCATATATGGTGACAAAATTCGCGTGTCCCGCTTTTATTTTGTCCGGAGCAATCTCATTCTGATCCTGATGAGCGGATCTCATGATTACTCCCGCTTCCCGTGCAGCCTCTCTGATACGAATAAGGATGTTTTTTGTGTCTGCAATGCTCATTCGATTCTCCTAAAATATTGCAATTATACGTCTTGCCGTCCGTCGGTTTATAATTGCCTGCCGTTCCGTAAGTTCCTGTATAATATTTATTCGAGTTCGCTAAGAAACAGCTCGTAACAGTCATCTTCGTATTGAAGAAGCGGGGAATTTTCTCCTCCCCCGTTTGTGCTTCTTCGCATGGCGGCATACGAACTTTCTCCATACTCCAGCAGGTCCATCTCATACATCGGCAGCCCCTGTTCTGTGCTGATTCTGCAAAAATCAGCCAGCGGCGTTTCCGAATTTCTGGTCGCCAGAAGCCGCTGGCGCAGCGTATTGTCGGAAAGTGCTTTTTTTCTCAGTAATTCCAGAGTCTCAGGTATATCCATACGATTCTTTCTCCCGTGATCCAATCACATCTCATGTATGCAGTGTATCTTTCGATATTTCACCGCAATTCGATTATCTCTCAGCATGTCTCACTTGCTCCGATTTTACCCCTGTATTCCAACATGATCCGATTCTCCCGGCATATTTCACTTGTTCCGATTTTATCCCGATAATTTGACGCCATCCGATTGTCTCTCAGACCGGCTTATGTGAGCCGAACGCTTCTCTGTGATATTCGTTCCCGTCCAGATCCTTCCATATAAATATGTCATCTTCCAGAATCATGTAACTATGAGGAGAATCCTCCTTTGGAATGGACACGGAGCCGGGATTCAGATAGAGATTGCCGCTGCCGAACGATTCCCACGCCGGGATATGGGTATGACCATGCAGAAGAATATCGCCCGGCCTGATTGGCGGGAGCTGATTCCGGTTAAAATGATGACCGTGTGTCGCATAGATCAGCCGGGAACCGCCTGTGAGAATGCAGTAGTCCGCCATGATCGGGAATTCCAGAACCATCTGATCGACCTCTCCGTCACAATTCCCGCGGACACAGAAAATGTCGTTCTTTCTGGCATTCAGAAGCTTCAGGACCTCCTTTGGCGCGTACTCTCTCGGAAGGTCATTTCTGGGGCCGTGATACAGAATGTCTCCGAGAAGCATAAGCCGCTCCGCCCCTTCCCGGTCGAACGCCTCCAGCATTTTCCGACAGTAATACGCAGATCCATGAATATCAGACGCTATCATTATCTTCATGAAATAATCCCTCTTGTCACACGAATTAACTTGCCACAAGAAATATATACACCTTATACTGAAAATGTACAAGAAATATTCTGTAATTGACAGCATCACCGGCTGAACCATTACGGTTCACGCGCCACTATAACGACAAAGATGATACAGCCAGTTTGCGAATGGCAACAGGACTGTAAAATCCTTGCTATATTGAGTTGGGTGTGCACAGTAATGCAGAATCATCCCACGCTTCAAGGAGAAAGGAACCCTATGAAACTGGAACTGAAAGATCTGTACAAAAGCTTTGGCGAGCACCAGGTGCTGAACGGAATCAGTCTGACAGCGGAAAGCGGCGCCGCCGTCGGACTTCTGGGAAGAAACGGCGCCGGGAAGACAACAACGATTCGTATCCTGATGAATGTATTTCCGGCGGACAGCGGCGAGATTCTGCTGGACGGCAGACCGATCGATCACAAGGCGGTAAAAATCGGCTATCTCCCGGAGGAGCGTGGCCTCTATCCGAAGAAGGTCATTGCGGACCAGCTGCTCTACTTTGCCGAGCTCAAGGGGATGCGGCGCGCGGATGCCCGTGCATCAATCGATTACTGGCTGGAACGGCTGGGCATGTCCAAGTACAGGAACAAGCGTCTGGATGCTCTCTCAAAGGGAAATCAGCAGAAGATCCAGCTTGTTACCGCTCTCGCGCACGACCCGGATATTCTGATTCTCGATGAGCCTTTTTCCGGCCTGGATCCGGTGAATGCGGAGCTTTTAAAGGACGTGGTAAGAGATCAGATGAAGAAGGGAAAAATCATTCTTTTTTCCAGTCATCAGATGAATTATATCGAAGAGTTCTGCAGTGAGATCGCGATCCTGAACGGCGGGCATATCGTCCTTTCGGGAAATCTTCGGGAGATCCGCCGCAGAATGGCCGGCAACGAACTGCTGGTACGTTCCGCCATGCAGAAAGAGATTCTTGAATTTTACGGAGACCGGGCCTCTCTCACGGAAGACGCCGCAATCCGCATCACGTTGAACGATGCCGGAGACCGCCGCCGGGAGATGCAGCTTCTGACCGCGAAATGGGACATAAATGAGGTCCGGATTTTTGAACCGTCACTCAACGATATCTTCGTGCAGAACACCAGAGACCAGATCTGAAGGGGAAATCTATGAAACAGTTCAAGACAATTTTCCGGTTCGAGCTAGGAAATTATTTCAAAAACAAGGTTTTCGTCGGCACCACGATCGTACTGATGATCCTGCTTGCCGTCATCATGTTCTTTCCGAGAATTTCCGGACTGATAAAGAGCGGATCCGAGGAAAAATCACAGAAGGAGCTTCTGCTTGCCTCCGAGGATCCCGCACTTACACAGACGGCGCAGGCAGCCTTTGAGAAGGCTTTTCCGGATTATCAGATCACCGTCACAGACGCAGACGAAGCCGATATCCGAAGCAAGGTCGATGACGGTACGGCCGACTGCGGCTTCCTGCTTCAGGATGCGCAGAATTACACCTATTTTGTCAAAAATCTTTCCATGTATGACGCTAACATCGAAATCGCCGACCGGATCCTTGGCGGAATCGCTGAGATGAAAGCAATGACTGAAAACGGTCTCTCACCGGAGCAGGCCGGCAGCATCCTTGCGACTGATGTATCTCACACGGTGGAGACAACCGGAAAGGACCAGTCCCAAAACTTTTTCTACACCTATATCATGATTTTTGCCCTGTATATGGTAATTCTTCTGTACGGACAGATGGTCAGCACGAGTGTCGCGACGGAGAAGAGTTCCCGCGCCATGGAGCTTCTGGTCACCAGCGCCGACCCTGTGAAAATGATGTTCGGCAAGGTTCTGGCAGCCTGCCTCGCTGGTCTGGTTCAGCTTCTGTGCATCTTCGGAACCGCGTTCCTGCTCTTCAACATCACGAGAAATGACTGGGCGGACAATCAGATCGTAACCTCGATCTTCGATATCCCCCTTCATCTTCTGCTGTACATGCTGGTATTTTTTATCCTCGGCTTCCTGATCTACGCCTTCCTTTACGGAGCAGTCGGATCTACCGTATCCAAGCTTGAGGACATCAACACCGCCATCATGCCGATCACCTTCCTCTTCATCATCGCCTTTATCGTCGTGATGACCGCGCTTGGAAGCGGAGACGTAGACACGCCGCCGATGATGGTGTGCTCCTTCATTCCGTTCACCTCTCCCATGGCGATGTTCACCAGAATTGCCATGAGCACGGTTCCTTCCTGGCAGATCGGTATTTCCATCGCTATTCTCGCAGTATCCGTGTTCGGAACCGGCGTGCTCGCCGCAAGAATATACCGCGTCGGTGTTCTCCTTTACGGAACCGCTCCGAAGCCGGGCGAGGTTCTGCGCATGATCTGGAGAGGGCAGTGATCTATCTCTTCATTCTCATCATGAAGAGATAATGACCGTGGCCGCCTGCATTGTCATTTCTTTCTGATGCTGTTATTTCAAAGCAGGCTGTGCACCTTCTCCTGAAGCACCGGAACCACCTGCTCCTCGAACCAGGGATTCTTCCGCTGCCATCTGAAGTTCAGCGGACTCGGGTGTACAATCGGAAAGTATTCCGGAAGATACTCCCGGTACGCCGCTACAGTTTCGGTCAGATTTTTCTTCCTGCGGTCCTTCAGATAATAATCGATGGAGTACTTGCCAATCAGAATCGTCAGACCGACCTCCGGCATCAGACGCAGGATATCCGAATGGTACTCCTCCGCGATAAACTTCCTGGGCGGCAGGTCTCCGGACCTGCCCTTCCCGGGATAATAGAAATCCATCGGCATGATCGCAATCTTCGAGGAATAAAATGTCTCCCGGTCAATTCCCATCCAGCGGATCAGCGTCTCCCCGGATTTGTCATTGAACGGAATGCCGGACTCCTCCACCTTCCGTCCGGGAGCCTGACCGATAATCAGAATCCTCGCGTCACTGCTCACCTGAAAAACGGGATGAATTCCCCGATCGGTATACGCCTGATTTCTCTCATCCGACTCCAGTTTTTCTGTGATCTCCTCTATTGTCATCCTCTCACACTTTCCGGGAAGTTCTGTCCTCGGCAGAAGTTCTCTTATTCTTATATCCTTGTCTTTTACCTTTTAAAATCCTTATCAATTATTTTTTATCATGCATCCGACTGTGTGAAAATTCCGTAACATCAGATACGGGCGGGGTAAAATGTTGTATTACATTTTTCCCGCCGCCACAGCCGCATGCGACATATCATCCATGTATCACTTTCCTGCCTCGCTGCCGCTGTGCCTCCACTGCGAATTGTACAGCTCCGCGTAGAAACCGTTGCGGGCGAGCAGCTCCTCATGCGTTCCCTGTTCTACGATATCTCCGTGATTGAGCACCAGAATCCGGTCGGCGTTTCGGATCGTGGAGAGTCTGTGAGCGATGACAAAGCTTGTTCGTCCTTTCATCAGCCGGTCCATGGCGCTCTGAATGAGCTGCTCTGTTCTCGTATCTACAGAAGAAGTCGCTTCATCCAGGATCAGGACGCTCCGGTCCGCAAGCATGGCCCGGGCGATGGTCAGAAGCTGTTTCTGACCCTGTGATACGTTTGTCGCGTCTTCGTTCAGAACCATATCATATCCGCCGGGAAGCGTCCGGATGAAGTGATCCACATGGGCAGCCTTTGCCGCCGCCTCAACCTCCTCATCTGTCGCGTCCGGCCGTCCGTAACGGATATTCTCCCGTATCGTGCCCGAGAAGAGCCAGGTATCCTGCAGAACCATGGCGAAATTCTCCCGGATCTGATGTCTGTCGATGCTCCGGATATCCTGTCCGTCAAGCCGGATCGTTCCGCTGTTCACATCATAGAACCGCATCAGGAGCTTGACAATTGTCGTCTTTCCGGCTCCCGTCGGACCCACGATGGCGATCTTCTGTCCCGGTTCCACATGACAGGAAAAATCTTTGATTACGATCTGATCCGGATCATATCCGAAACGGACGTGGTCAAAATCCACCTCGCCGGAAACGGTGTGAAGCGCTCCGGCGTTCCCGGCATTTGTTTTTCCGGCATTTGCATTTCCGGCATCTTCTGTCCCGGCATCTTCTGTCCCGGCATCTTCTGCCCCGATATTTCCGTTCTCCGGGTTTTCCGGAAGCGCTGCCTGAGATTCCTCCTCTTCCTCCAGGAACTCGAAGACCCGTTCCGCGGCGGCCGTCATCGACTGCACCTGATTCATAACCTGCGCGAGCTGCGCCAGCGGCTGCTTGATATTCCCGACATACTGAATGAACGCCTGAATATCTCCGACCCCGATCACACCCCGGATGGCGAGCATGCCGCCGGAAATCGCCACACCGGCGTACCCCAGATAGCTGATGAAATTCATGACCGGCATCATGACGCCGGAGATAAACTGCGACTTCCAGGCGGAATCATAGAGATCTCCGTTCGTTCTGCTGAAATCCGAAAGCGATATCTGTTCTCTGTTGAAGGCTTTGATGACAAGCTGCCCGGAAAAGTCTTCCTCGATCTGGCCGTTCAGAATTCCGAGAGAATCCTGCTGACGGATAAAATACTTCTGTGATTTTCTGACAATGAATGCCACAAGCGCACCGGAAACCGGAATGACCACAACGGCAATCAATGTCATCAGCGGCGAAATCGTCAGCATCATCACCACAACGCCCACGATCGTCGCGACGGATGATATGATCATCGTGATACTCTGATTCAGCCCGGTACCGAGTGTGTCCACATCATTTGTAATCCTCGACAGCACGTCTCCGTAAGGCCGGCTCTCAAAATATTTCATCGGCATGCGGTTGATTTTCTCCGAGATTTCCCTCCGCATCCGGTACGCGACCTTCTGACTGACCGACGTCATGATCCAGCCCTGAATAAAGCTGAAGGCGGCAGACGCGATATACAGCGTCAGCGTCAGGACCAGGATCTTTCCGATCTTTTCAAAATCGATGCCTCCGGTCCCCTGGATCTTGCGCATCAGTCCCTCGGCGAGTTCCGTCGTCGCGTGGCCCATGATTTTCGGACCGAAGACATTGAAAACGGTGGCAAGCACCGCGAAGGCGATCACAGCAAAAACAGCGAACCGATACCGGCCGATATAGCGCATCAGCTTACCAAAGGAGCTTCTGAAGTTCTTCGGCTTCTCCACCGCCTGATTTCTTCCCGGCCCGTGATGAACCGCTGCCGTCCTCTGCTTCTTCCGGTACTCCTCAAGCTGCCTTTCTCTCGCACGATGCTCCGCGTCTGATCCGGAAGTGCTTCTCCTGCCTTTCGTCTGATTTTTTTTCTTATCATCTTGCATGGCGTGTCTCCTCCATTTCCTTCTGCGAAAGCTGCGAAGCGGCGATCTGACGATACACCTCACAGCTGTCCAGCAGATCTTCATGAGTTCCGAGGCCGACCATTCTTCCCTCATCCAGAACCAGTATCTGATCGGCGTTCAGGATCGTGCTGACCCTCTGCGCCACGATGATCTTCGCGGCGTCCTGCTGCTTTTCCGCCAGCTCTTCTCTCAGCTTCGCGTCGGTCTTCATATCAAGAGCCGAGAAGCTGTCATCAAAGACCAGCGCCCTGGGATTTTTCGCGATTGCCCTGGCGATGGAAAGCCGCTGCTTCTGACCGCCCGACACATTTCCGCCGTCCTGGGAGATGAAGCTGTCGTATCGCTCTTCCTTTTCTTCGATGAAATCATCTGCCTGCGCAATGGAAGCCGCCCGCCTTACCTCCTCGTCAGACGCGTCCGGCCTGCCGAATCGGATATTGGACGCGATCGTACCGGAGAACAATGTTCCCTTCTGCGGCACGAAGCCGATCTCGTCTCTGAGATCCTGAAGATTTCTCTCGCGGATATCCACGCCGTCCAGTGTAATGGATCCGCCCGTGACATCATAGAAACGCGGAATCAGATTCACAAGCGTGCTTTTCCCCGATCCGGTACTGCCGATGATCGCGGTTGTCTTCCCGGGCTCCGCCGTAAAGGAAATACTCTTCAGAGCGTCCATTTCCGCGCCGGGATAACGGAAGCTTACATCGCGGAAGCAGACCGTTCCGTTCTTTCTTTCCGGAGTTTTTTCCTGCGCCGGACTTTCGATGGACGGTTTCGTATCGATAACCTCCTGAATGCGTTCCGCCGCAACGCCCGCGCGAGGCAGAATGATCGACATCGCCGTCAGAATCATGAAAGCGGAAATGATGATCATCGAATAGGTAATAAAGGATGTCATGGCGCCGACCTGCAGCGTGCCGTCGTTCACCCTGTGAGACGCCACCCAGGTGATCAGAACGCTCAGACTGCTCATGACAAACATCATCGACGGCATCATAAAGGTCATGACGCGGTTTGTGAACAGCTGTGTGCGCATCAGATTCTGATTCGCCTCATCGAATCGCTCTTCCTCTGTCTTCTCTCTTCCGAACGCACGCACAACCATCAGTCCCGTCAGGATCTCTCTGGATACCAGATTCAGGCGGTCCACCAGCTTCTGCATGCTCTTGAACTTCGGCATGGCAAGCACGACGAGTGTCAGAATAATTCCCATGATCACCGCGATGCCGAGCACAATCACCCAGCTCATGTTCGCGTGGGACTGATAGACCCTGACAATGCCCCAGATCGCCAGAACCGGGGCGTACAGGACCATGCGGAGCATCATGGTCGTGACCATCTGTACCTGCTGGACATCGTTCGTCGCACGCGTGATCAGCGAGGAGGTCTGGAATTTATCCATCTCGGCATTTGAATACCCGATGACATTCCGGAATACCTTCAGACGGAGATCTCGGCCCACGCCGGCTCCGACTCTGGAAGCCACAAAGGATACCGCGATCGCCGCCGCCGCCATGAGAAGCGCCATCAGCATCATTTTCCCTCCACTGGTCCACAGATACCGCTGCTGACCCGCGTCCACATCAACGCCGGCCGATTCCGCCGCATCCGCAGAATATCGGATGGCCATTGCCTTCATGGTTTGTTCGCCGGTCTTGCTGACTGCGTCGCTGATCTGCTGCTTCATCGTTTTGAGCTCATCTTCGCTCATTCTTCCGCTTTCTATCATCTGCTCCAACGCCGGCCGGATGTCGACATATGTCGCCTTCTTGCCGTTCTCGTCCTCTGCCTCAAAAGTTTTGACATTCATGCCGTACGCCGCCGCGATTTCTTCGGCGGACATGGAATCCAGCCTGTCGGCAGCATCTGCCATCTGCGGATTCTGTGCGGCAGATGCCGAAGCGGCTCCCGTCTCTCCGTTCTGCGCAGCAGGTGCGGAAGCGGCTCCCGTCTCTCCGTTCTGCGCAGCAGGTGCGGAAGCGGCTCCCATCTCTATGTTCTGCGTAGCAGATGCCGAAGCACTTTCTGCCTGCGATTTTATCATGGAGCGGAACGCGTCCTCCGTCATGTGGCCGAGCTGGTACGCCATAACGACAGGTGTCAGCAGATCCGTGTCCAGCTTCTCCAGCCTGTTCTCATCCAGACTCCGAAGAGAATAAAGATCGCCATCCTCTGTATAGGCACTTTCCCACTCGTCCTTCTGCTCCGCACTCATGAAGATTTCAGCCTCATTGAACTCATCGGACGTGATTTTCGTCGGCAGTATATGCTCGATTCCCTTGTTCTGAATTCCTGTGTCAATGATGTTCTGGGTGTACTGCGGCATCGACATTTCGCAGAAGCCCTGAACGATCAGAAGTACAATCAGGAGCAGCATCGATTTCCAGTACTGCTTCAGATTTGCAAAAATATATCTCATGCTTTCTCCTCTGTACTTTCTCTCTGTTCTTCTCTGTCAGCGGACAGTTTATTCCGTGTCTCTTCCCCGCAATCACTGTTCCCGGCGTGGCCGCTGTGATTCCCGCGGCTTCCACTCTCACGGTCAGACAGAACCAGCTCTACCTGATCATACAGCTCGTTCAGTAGAATGCTTAATGTTCGTACTTTTTCTTCTCCCATCCCGCTCGTGATCGAGTCCAGAAGCTGATCCAGCCAGTCCTGACCCCGCTGCACCTCAGAACGGCCTTTTTCCGTAAGAGAGACCAGCGTCGTTCTTCTGTCCGACGGGTCCACGCCCCGCACTACAACGCCTTCTTCCTCCAGACTCTTCAGGATTCTTGATACTCCCGGCGCCGGAATACCGAGACGCGCGACCAGATCACTTACGCGTACCTTAGGTTCCGGATTTCCGCTGATTCGGCAGATCTGCCAGACTGCGCCCAGAAGATACATCTTTCCCCGGCTGGTGCCCGACATGCAAAGCGAAGGCCTCAGCCTGTGGAACCTGTACACCGAACTGAGGAAATCTTCCTGCACCTTATTCACATTCTCTCCTTTCGACCGCCGTACCAGAGCCTGCCGGCGGAGCCTTTGCGCGGTTTTCTTATTTACAAAATACCCGTTATCAATGAAAACTATTATCATTCATAATTCTTATCATTGTTAACGATTCGATATTCTACTCCTGTGATGTCTCTTCGTCAACCGGATGCAGGAAAATAAATCTCAAAAAGTCTCTTACGCGCGCTCCGCGTGCGACGGGCCTGTCTGGCTTCCGGGAAGACACTCATAAGTGCGCCTGCATATTCCGGTGCGGAATCATGAAGCTGATCGATAGCGGTCTGGAACTGCGGATATTTCGCGATGTTATCCTTGAAGGTCTGCTCGTCATGCGCAGCGGTAGTAACCGGGAAATATCCGGTCTGGGCGCTCCAGTATGCCTGGCATTCCGGAGATACCAGGAATTTCACGAATTTCCATACAGCCTGCTTTTTTGCCTTGTCTCCGTTATTAAGAGCCCACAGAGAAGCTCCTTCGATGGATACGCCTCCCTTATCGTCATCACTTACCTTCGGGAAGTATGCCGTTCCAACCTCAAACTCATGTAAACCCGGAAAAAAACCTGTGAATTCTGTCCGTCACAGAATTCACAGGTTTTTCACACTTTTTTCACTTTCCAGCTTTTCTTTATTCGTGTGTTCTGAATCATTTTGGAATTAAAATTACGTAAAGCCCATATCAAAAATGCTGATTTTCTTCTATCCGGACCAGCTGATTCATGAAAATCCACTCCCCGGTATCCATCAGAATCAGCTGTCTCTGCCTGTCAATCTTCTTCACGTATCCGGTCACAATCCGGTACTCTCCGCCCTTTTTCCGCTGATCCGGAACAAAATAAGTAACCGATACCTCCGGCCGGCTATCCCTCATCTCTTCCAGTATCTGAAGCTTCCGGTTCAGCACGGCGATCTCACTTTCAGAAAGCGTAACCGGGTCGTCCGTCTGACGGGCTGTCTCCTCAATCGCATCATCATACCCGGTGAGCGCGGCAAACGGCGCGAACTGCGCCGCCCGCTGAAGTAGCGTCATCGGCACATGATGGCGGGAAACCGGATGCGGAAGATTCACGATATCTTCATAGGGAAAGAAATCCCCTTTCCTTCCTGATTCCGGAGCAGTCTTCTCTTTTCCGTTACTGCTCCCGGAATATTTTCTGTCATCCTTCAAACCGTATATCCTCCTGCCGTATTTGCATATACTTGCAGCGATGCGTTGACTTATACAGTCTGTGGCACAATCTATCGTATGGCCGTTTGCTGTCCTTACGCCTTGTGCCCTCCGATCTGCTTTGATCGTTCGCGGCCGGTTGCTCCTTCCCGAAGATTCAGCCCGCGTATCACCGCGTCACTTCCGAAACGTTCACGGATCGAAAGCAGGGCCTCCTGTATACGCCGTTCTTTCATGTGCTCCTTTTTTTCCTCTTCTTTCTTCGCCTCAAGTGCAGGATAGTCGGTAAAAAGGTCCATCTGTTCGTAGCTCGTCTCAGGTATTTCGTCTTCCGGAATTACATGTTCCAGAGCAATTGTTATCCGCCGGATCAGAAGTTCCGGATCGACCGTGCGTCTGTATATCTTCAGCACGGCCTTTGTGATCTCACGGCCGGATGAAGTCGCTTCGGAGAGATTTTCAGACCCGTAGGCATGCTTCGGAATACTGCGCCCATAACGATCACAGCTTACTTTCCCGCGATATTTCTTCCGGATCACCGGATCTGCAAGATTCTCCCTGTCATATCCAATCGTAAGCGTGACCTGATCGGTTACCGTTCTCTTTTCGACAAGATCCAGCGCCATCGCGTCCGCCATCTCCCGCACCACTATGGCCGCCTTTTCGAAGCTGTAAGGCGACATCAACACCTGTCCGGAGCTGACAGAGCTGTTCTCCGGTTTGTATTCCTTGATCTGCGCAATTGTACAGGGTTCATAGCCCCAGGCATGATCAATCAGAAGCTCTGCATTGATCCCGAACAGCTTATACAGCAGTTCTTCATTGCACAGATCATTCTCCCCACCGACCGAACAGCGGGCGACATCCCCCATCGTATACATTCCGTACTCTTCGAGCTTTTTGGCATAGCCGCGGCCTACCCGCCAGAAATCGGTCAGCGGACGATGCGTCCACAGCTTCCGGCGATAGCTCATCTCATCCAGTTCAGCAATTCGTACGCCGTCTCTGTCGGCCTCCGCATGCTTCGCGACAATATCCATCGCAATTTTCGCCAGATAAAGATTCGTCCCAATCCCTGCCGTTGCCGTGATCCCGGTCTCCTTCAGCACATCCCGGATCATCGTGATCGTGAGCTCATGTGCCGTCATCCCGTATGTCCGAAGATAATCGGTTGCATCGATAAAAACCTCATCGATCGAGTATACATGAATGTCCTCCGGCGCTATGTATTTCATGTAAATCTGATAAATTCGTGTGCTGTACTTCATGTAGTACGCCATCCGGGGGACGGCAGCAATATAGGATAGCTCCAGGGCTGGATTTCGTCTCAATTCCTCCGCGTCAGACGAGCTGCCGGAGAAAACATTTCCCGGAGCTTTCCGGAGCCGGGCCCTGTTGATCTCGCCGACCCGCTGTACAACCTCGAAAAGCCGGGCACGACCGGGGATCCCATACGCCTTCAACGAAGGAGAAACCGCCAGACAGATCGTCTTCTCCGTGCGGGACACATCAGCGACCACCAGGTTCGTCGTAAGCGGATCCAGCCCGCGCTCCTGGCATTCCACAGATGCGTAGAATGACTTCAAGTCTATTGCAATATAGGTATGCTTCATAGTCTCTCACCTGATCAGCGTCTTGACATGTAGCGAAATCAACAGCGTTCTTTCTTTTTTGTTCACAGTTTTGTTATCGGTCATGTCAAAAGTTTTTCTCACTGTATGATACGTCTTGCTCACCCCATAATACTTCCTGCTCACTTGCTCACTGGATAGTACATCCCACACTTCACATCCGGTACTCGATTACAGCAGCATCGGCATATCAATATCCCCTCTCCTTGTTTACACCATATGAAAGTGGTCGACCGCTCAGGTAATTCTCCAGATCTTCGCAGAACATCGCCACGCTCTTTTCGCGGGTGTAGTCCAGTGTCATCTGTCCGGCGCAGTGAGGCGTCAGCAGAATGTTCTTCGCGGTGCGGAGCGGACTGTCCGCCGGCACCGGTTCCGTCTGCATAACGTCCAGGGATGCTCCGGCCAGCTTTCCCTCATTCAGCGCATCCACAAGAGCTTCCTCATCAATCGCGCTCCCTCTCCCGACGTTTACCAGATAAGCGTTTTCCGGAAGAAGCGCAATCATCTTCCGACTCAGCAGTCCGATTGTCTCCGGCGTCTCCGGAAGGCTCATAACCAGAAGATCCGTCTCCGGAAGCACGGACTCCAGATCAGTGACCTTCCGTACCTCGTCGTATTCCGGAGCCCTACTTCCACTCCGGTTCACCCCGATGACAGCTTCCGGGTCGAAACCTCTCACACGTTTTGCAAAGGTACTTCCTATATCGCCGGTTCCCAGAACAGTGATCCGGCTTCCGCACAGAGAGTGCATTGGAAGATCATGACGCCATTCCTTTGTCGTGACATCACTCATTATCTTTTCATAAGCGCCGAACTGGCGCATCATCAGCAGCGCCGTCATGATGATGTGCTCTGAGATGGATACCCCATAGGCACCGGAGGAATTTGACAGAACACAGCTGTTATTTGGAAGAACACCGTTCTCTAAATAATGATTTACGCCAGCCCAGAATGAGCAGAACCATTTCAGTTGTTTCGCCTCACGCAGAGGTCCGGAGTCTGCTCCGAACATGATATCCGCATCTTCTGCCTCCGCTTCAGCCACCTTCAGGTCCGTCGTAAAGCAGGTCGTGCAGCCGTGTTCATCCGCGATCGCACAGATTTTCTGCTTCTGCTCCTCTGTAATCTGCCAGTAGACAAGAATCTTGCATCCCATGATTCATTCCTCCGTATATCTGTTTTCGTATTGCCTTTCTTACAGTATAATTCCTCTACCGGATTCTGGCAAACCTGTCATCTTCCTGAATCGCCAGAATAGATCATCTCCCCGAATCGTCAGAATAGATGATCTGACCGAATCATCAGAGAAAAACCGGTGCCGGAACATGGCAGTAGGAAAAAGAAATATTTACGACATAAGCCCGGCCTCCCGGCCGGGCTTCCTGAATGTACGGTTCAGGCTATGTGATCTCAAAACAAAACGAAACCGCGCGTTTTATCCTGTGACGACATAATTCTGTCATTTTTCTCCAACTGCTTCCATCACAACCGCTTCAAACGGCCGGAGATTTATTCTGCCGTTTTCTGGCAGGTTCTGTCCCGGGTAATTCGACAAAAGTACCTTCTGGCAGTATATGTTCTCCGGTACCCAGGCAGTCACCGCATCTTTGGAAAAGCTGCAGTAAACGACGATGTGTTCTGCCTCTGAAGCTTTCTCTTCCTTTGCCTCCGAAGTCTGAGCCTCCGCATCATAGTACCGCTCATATGCCATCACGGCGTCATTGTCCTGATTCAGAAAACGAATCTTTCCGGACGCAATCACTGGCAGTTCCTTGCGAAGCCGGATCAGCTTCTGATAATATGAAAAGATGGAATCCGGGTCTCCGACCTCTCTCTTCGCGTTCGCTTCCGGCTTGTAACCCGGAACCGGAATCCAACTTGGTTTTCTCTCGTCGCCGCGGTGTCCGCTGCAGAGCGCTGAACATTCTACCGCGATGCTCTCCGCAGAGCGATCAACTCCTGCATGTATAACTGTGTATGACAGCTTCCCGCCGTGCACACAAAAATCCGCTGATCATCTGCATTTACAAATGATCAGCGGATTTTTTATCACACATACCTTCAAAACTGAATACACAAACTTTTCCTGAGGGATCCCGTCTCCGGATTCCCTCTATCCGTTTTCCAA
>CAIFEZ010000045.1 GCA_903789595.1 uncultured eubacterium 1-6 | reverse complement strand
TGAAGTCCCATGAAGTTTCAAAGCTGTCCCAGTCGGAACGGGAGATGGAGATGTTGTTATTTACTAAATTATCTACTTCCGACCTTCGATTGACCTGCCCCCAAAAGCCGTCCAGATAGAAAGTTAGTAATCACCTGTTCAATCTGCTCCTGTCCCCATCGATATTCCCGCTGAAAGTAATCAACGGTGTACTTGCGTCCACTTAATATCGTTTTAAGCGTATCTGTTTTGTCAATTTTCTGCATAAATTATCTCCTCTGCTGAGTTCCCAGTATTGGCACATTAACCTTCGATAAAAATTTGTTGCACTTAACAATCGAACAGCCGTACATACCTGTAAACAGATACTTATAAGCTTGTTGCTCTCGGTCTCCCTCTCTAAATGACAGTCCTTCAAGTGTCAATACTTCCTCCATTTCACTTTGATCAAGCCCTAATCCGACTCCCATTGCCACAAGAGCCGGCATCTTAAATTTATGATCCGGCTTCTGAACTCTTGAATAATCCATTGGGCTAAGGTTTGTCCTGTCCAAAAAAATCGTAGTATTCCAGTGGTCATTTTTCATATATTCCCAGAGAAGTTCGTTCGCGGTTTTATGTGTTGCAATTGATCGTTGAAACTTCTTCTCAAAATCTTTTGCTTTATTGTAAATCTCAGTGTTCTGAGTATTTGCCTCAAAAGATGCTTCTTCCTTAAAAGCCGTATCTGCGCGGTACATCATATAAGAAGATACATCGTGCATCAGGTACTGTTCCGCAACCAGCCTGACAGAAAAATCGAGCGTGCATTCAGCAAGATGCTTTTTCGCGTAATCAGTCAGGTGATGAGTGGTGCCATCTAATTGAACATACGTTGTATCTCGCAGCACGAAATACCCATCAGCAAAGCAGAAAACGCCAGTATCAATCGTTTCTCTAAGAGACTCATTTTCGAGATACAGTTTAAATGCTTCTTCAACTGTAATAGGACGTTGATGCTTTGTTGCTTTTGATGCACTTCTTACCTTCGGTTTACTTGCTTCATTGGTTATTCTACTCGGATCGGTAAACCTTGCCGCATCGTCGTAGCCCAGCTCCGTCATTCTTATCGCGGCCGATTGCTTTGAAACCGCAAAGAAATCAGCAACCGCAGTGATTACCTGTTCTGTATACGCAGAGCGGACTCTGTCTGTGGAGGAAAAAGCGTTGTATAAAGTTTCGATTTTCCTTTTCGTGGCCTTCCTTGGCATCAGAATTTTAGGCGCTATCGTTCGTGCCTGCCACTCCATGCGTTCAACATCGGACCACTTGCCACTGTCTTGATTAAAACCGGAGCTATAACGGTTACAGCGTATACCAAACTCTACGCTGTTTTCGTGTATTCTTTTGTAGTTGAAGTAGTTCCTGTGCTGCCACCAGTGATAGCACTCATGAGCCAGTGTATTATTAATCCTGCCGGTATTAATGATATCGGCGTCAACGAATATTGTCGGTCCGGAAACCTCATACCCGGTGTACTCCTTTAAGGACCAATCATAGACTTCAATGGTCCCCTTTGAAAATGCAATGGCTCCCTGAGTGCTGTCGTCCGGCGATAAATATTCAGTTTCAACAATATCGAGAGACATGAGCTTCTCGGCAATTTCTCGTATTGGTATTCGTCGTGGATTTTCAATCGCGTCAGCACAGTTGTATTTCCGAAGGAAGGCTTCAGCTTCCTCTTCAAAATCGTCTACATAGTGAAAAAATGGATTCTCCATGCGGTCACTGTCACCTTTCTCTCAAATTAGTCATCCTTCTCGTCGCGGAGAATCTTATAAATTTCACCCATAAAAACATTGGCAAATTTAGCGCGGACCTCTTCATTATTGAGAAGAAGCGTGTAGAAATCTGCGTTCTGGTCATATCCCTCTACAAGAGCATCCTGAATGCAATCATCATATGTAAACTTAAATTCATTGATTTGGTTGCTCTTAGCGCTCTTTTTAAGCCTTTCCTTAAATTCATCATTTTTTAGAAGAAGGTCGCGAAGCTGCATTGCTGCTTTTGTAGTGAAATCAGGCTCATAATCTTTGTCATATAAGGCATTGACTTCATCAATGATCTGAGAAAGCTTCTTCTTTTGCTCTTCCTCGAGGCTCGCTGGCTTCGGCTTCTTGATTTTTACCTCCGGTTTTGACTCAATCTTTCCACCGTTATGTTCTTCCATCTGTTTCTGTCTGAAATCACTGACCGTGATTTTATCAGCAATATCAAAGTTGTTTCCGCCACTACCAGGATTCAATTCCTTGATCAGGTACGACATGAAGTTATAACGTTTATGGAACTCAATGTTTTCGTACGCAGTAGCTTGAATCAGGAAGCAATATCCCTTTAAAAACCTACGCATAGTAATCTCGATTTCCATCTGCTCTTTTTCGGGACGCTTCATAATGATTTTCAACGACTTGTCAAGCAAAGCCCACATCCGCTGTTTGTCTTTCGCAGTGCGCGACGGTTGATACAAGTATGTATTGAATTCATCTATGTCGTCAGCGTCAAGAAAGTCGTACTCATCGATTTCCCGGTCGAGGTCGCGAATATCGGAAGGTGATATTGTCTGGAACAAAATCGTATCTTTGTAATACGGCTCGAACGCCTTCTTGATGTCGTCATATTCGTTCTTGAAATCCAGTACGAACGTAGTCTTTTCATAAGGTGGACATATGCGGTTCAGACGAGACAGCGTCTGTACTGCTGCAACGCCTTTTAGTTTCTTGTCCACATACATTGCCACCAGTTTCGGCTGATCAAATCCAGTCTGATACTTATCTGCGACGATCAATACTTGATAGCAACTACGGTCGAATTCATAACGCAGTTCTTCTTCCTTGATGTCGTTCATACCCTCTTCGGTGTATTCCTGATTATTCAGCTTCACCTTGCCGGAAAAGGCGACCAGTGCCCTGATGCCCGTATATCCTTTTGCTTTAATGTATTTTTCAAATTCCTGTCGGTACTTTACTGCTGCGGGGCGTGAAGAAGTGATAACCATCGCTTTCGCATTTCCGCCCAAGCATCCTGCTACATTCGCACGGAAATGTTCGATGATAATTTCTACCTTCTGTGCGATGTTCGTATCGTGTAGATCAATGAAACGCGCCATTTTACGTTTTGCGGTAATAGAAGCAAGTTCCGGATCGTCCTGAATCGCCTTGTTAATATGGCAATATGTTTTCCATGTTACATAGTTATCCAGTACGTTCAGGATATAGCCTTCCTCGATTGCCTGCTTCATTGAGTACAAGTCGAAAGATTCCTTTTTCCCTGTTGCATTAAGCGTTCCGAATAGCTGAATCGTATCGGGCTTAGGTGTTGCGGTGAAAGCGACCATAGAAACATTGCTCTGTTTTCCGCTTTTCTGAATTTCCTCGAGCATTTTGTCTTCTTCGGTCTTGTCATCGCCGTCGCTTTCTTCATTGGTCAGAACACTCGTAACAGATTGCATATAAACACCCTCTGTTGAAGAGTGTGCCTCATCAATCAGAACAGCGAATTTCTTATCTTTTAGGTTGCCTAAAAGATTATTGTTCAGGATATAGTAAAACTTATGAATCGTAGTGACTATGATTTTTGTGTTGCCACCGAGTGCAGCCGCCAGATCTTCGGAGTCGCACTTGTCATCCATAACCTTAACCTGTCCGCTCTTATGTTCAATTCCGAGGATAGCTTCCTGCAACTGTCGATCAACCACGATTCGGTCTGTAATAACCAAAACGGAATCAAAGATGTTCTGATTAGCATCGTCGTGTACCGTCGCAAGTATATGGGCCAGCCATGATATGGTTTCCGTCTTCCCACTGCCTGCCGAGTGCTCAATCAGATAATTGCAGGATGTATGGTTTATTATCACGTCGTTCATCACTCGCTCTACAGCTCTGAGCTGATGGAAACGAGGGAAGATGAGCTCCTTTGTCTTTTTAATCTTTCCGGTGTCCGGATTCCTGCGTTCCTTCTTCTTAATGTAAATGAAACGCTCAATTAAAAACAGAATATTATCTTTTGTCCAGATTTTATCCCACATATATGAGACATTAATTCCGTTTGGATTACGCGGATTCCCTTTACCAAAATTATCACCAAGGTTGAATGGATTGAAGAAGGTATCATTTCCTTTGAGTTCTGTTGTGAAATACACTTCATTTAGGTCCATTGCAAAGGCTGCGAAAACGCCAACCCGCGTCTTAAACAGTCTGGTAGAAGCATCGCGTTCTTCTTTATATTGACGGATAGCATCATCAACAGACTGCCCAGATGTGTTACATTTCAGTTCGACCGCAAAAATGGCGAGACCGTTCAGGAAAAGAACCAAATCAATCCGCTCGCCGTCTTTATGATAGACCTCCTGCATGACAGAGAAGATGTTCTTCTTATAATTTTCAACAGCTTCTGTATTGATAGTGCTGTCAGGCTTGCGGTACATCAACTTTAGCGATGCACCATTGTCAAACTCCACGCCGTGTTTAATTACGTCAATCAATCCTCGACTATCCTTATTGATTTCGGAATTAATATAATTGATAATCGTTTCTTCCGTGCGGTTCTTGTACATTCGGCGGAGCTGATCCATCGTGTCCGGCTGCGTGTCCTCGAGGAATTCGAGAAGCACATCTGTGTCCATGGCAAGTCCGGGCTTATACGCCGTGTTCGGACGCTCCCGGAAGTGGTTATTATCCCGGAGCTGATCGATGATCAGCCTCTGGTAATCCTCCTTCTCTTTTAACTGGTCGGCTCTGATTGGCATATTACACGACCTCCTTTACTCGTTTCTTGCCGGTGACGTATTCATAAATGGTTGCAGTTTTTGCCATATTTATCACTTCTAACTGTTTTTTCTTTCCATCTATGACCTTGTCGATCTTTTCTGTGGCTTTATCCAAATATAAAGATATCTGTTGTTGTTCTTCAATAGGAGGAACAACGACTCGAAGATTCTTGATTCCATCTATTCCAAGTTCAGGTCTTGTGCTTTGCATCGCAGACATATCCTGAATCTGATCCTGTACTACTGTTGAAGTCAGAACGTAATAAAAGTATTTAGCATCCCGATTATCTGGAAACGTTATTTTTCCCACATGCGAAGTAGTGTTGCTTATAGGAATGTTTTCAGGAACTATCGCTGTTTTACCTATCGTCGCCCCAGTTTTTGCAATCAGCAAATCTCCAGGCTTCAACTGACTATTCTTTATTTTTGCATTCATGGAATCTGAAATATAGACAAGGCCATCTAAATTTAGTCCATCTCCAAACGTAAGGTTTAAAACTCGCAAATACGGTATTCCTTCTGGTAAATAGTCATCGGATTGAATAAGGCCGTGATCGCCATCACCAATAGGATAAGTAGAACTATCGTCCACCAAATACTTGACTTTGCTGACTTCCCAGTGCATGGGGATCTTTTTTATACAATTAATCCCTGTATCCTTCATCTCCACGTTCTTATCCAGTCCCTTTGTCACTGTTTTGGTGATGAGGGACTTTTTGTATTTCTGGAGAAGTTCTATCTGCCGCTCAAGGCTCGCGATGATCTTGTCGAGCTTGGCGCAGCGCTTGTCGAGGTAATCGGCGATGCGTTCCTGCTCCTGAAAATCCGGGAACGTGCAGTAAAACTCTGCAAAATCCCCTTGATACAGATGAACGATAGTGCTGTTGCCCGCATTCTTGCAATTGAACCAGTTCCAAAACTCATCCGACTTAAGTACCCAGTACAGAAAGCGGCGGCTGTATCCTTCATACGGCATAATCCGAAGCACACCGCTGTTAAGGGATGTTTCACCCGGCATATCAGAAACAATGGCTACCTTACCAATGGTTCCATCTTTTGTAATAAGAAGGTCACCATTTTGAATCTGTATATCTTTTGCCTCTTCCCAACGTTTCATAGGAACATGGACGCAATTCTCCCAGTCTATACCGCCGTCAAGGAAATCAACGCCGGTAATCAGATACGCGCCTTTGTCCTGATATTCTTCGGACGTAAGTCCCTGCCATCCGATACGTCCTTTAAGGGAGGACATGTATTTTATTCTTGTTATCTTCCAGTCTGAGGGGATGGCTCCAATCCACTTCAGACCGCTGTCCTTCATGGTCTCCATCAAATGCCATCCTCCTGCAAATCTGCAATTTCTGTCGAGAGCTCCTTTTCAAGATTCATAAATTCAGACAGCAAATCGTCCGCCTTTTCCGGCTCATGATACTCATAGAAATACCGTGTGAACGGAAATTCGGCTCCGAGTTTTTCCTTATTCGTCGTGCTCGGCTTTTTGTTCTCATCGAAGTCATAGAAGTAGATGGCGTCCGGAATATGCGGAAGGACCTCCGCCTTCATATACTCGTCTGCGTCCTGATTCAGCCTGATAATCTCTGAATCCTTCGTGGTCGGATCGATGATCACATTACCCTTGCGGTCTTTCTGCACAACGGCAGACTTATCCATTACAGATAACTCCATAGCGATGCTGTCCAGCCGTGAGGCTGTCATGCCATCAATATCATTTAGGATCTTCTTGAGAGCTGTACTGAACTTTGAAAAGTCCATGTATACCTTGTCAGACTCATGTTCCTTCAGCGCAGCAATAACAGCTTCTGTGAAGGTCTTCCCCTTGAGCTGCTTCTGATATGCTTTCTCGTCCTTAGAGCTTCTCGGATTCGTCTCTTCGAGTTCCTCGAGTTTTGCCTCGTTAAAAACATTCGTATTAGCCGTGAAATAAGCGCTCGTCCGGAGAGCCTCAATCGACTCCTCATCAATTGTGCCTCTGCGCTGCAGCGGCTGATAGACCGACCATTCCTTGTAGAGGAATTCCTCGCGGTCAAAAATACGGCTCTCGATTTTACAATCATGTTTCCTCTTCTCATTCCACAGCGTCTTTTTGCATGGCGCAAAATCCGCGTAAACTTCTGTAATGAGCTTTATCTGCTCTTTGGAAATCTCGCGTCTCTTTTTGCCGAGACTGCGCTTTAACGGCGTCCACATATCTGTAGCGTCGATAAACTGCACTTTGCCTTTTTGTTCCTTCCGCTTGCCCTTGGAGAGAATGAATGCGTAAATCGCAATGTCCGTGTTGTAAAAAAGCTGTGACGGGAGACCAATAATTGCCTCGACCAGATCATTCTCAAGCATATAACGTCTGATCTGGCTTTCACCGCTCGTTGTGTTTCCTGAAAAGAGTGGAGAGCCATTCGAAATAATAGCCGCGCGTCCAACCTTCTTCTGCATTTTATAAATGGCGTGCTGCATGAAAAGAAGCTGCATGTCGCCACCAGCAGGAAGTCCTGCCGGGAATCTGCCGTTCTTGCCTTTCTTATGTTCCTTGCGGACAGCGTCTTCCACGCCGTCTCCCGCGTCATTTCCGCTCCATGCCTGACCAAATGGAGGATTCGCGATTACAAACCGCATAGCTGTATCTTCGAAACAGTCCTCCTTCATGGTGTCGGCAAACCTGATATTATTTGCTTCCTGTCCCTTGATCAGCATATCCGCGAGACAGATAGCATGAGAGTCAGGACTGTTTTCCTGACCAAAAAGCCGGACATTAGCATCCGGATTCATCCGCAAAATAAAATCGTTGCAAGTAGATAACATCCCGCCTGTGCCGCACGCCATGTCCAATACGGTGACCTCGCGGCCTTCTGAGAAAACATCGCTGCAGCCTTCCGCAAGCAGAATGCTGGTCAAAAGCCGAATGACCTCACGTGGTGTGTAGTGATCACCAGCTTGCGCATTTTCAGAAAAGCGGCGAATAATTTCTTCGAACATATATCCCATCTTGACGTTGTCCACTGTATCCGGATTCAAGTCAAGTTCTGAGAATTTCTTTACCACGCCGAGCAAACGATTGTATTTATCAAGATCCTTAATAACCTGCTTAAATTTCAGCTCTTCAAAAATCGTCTGCACATTTGAAGAAAACGAGTCAATATAGAAAGTCAAGTTTTCAACAATTGACGGAGCCTCAGTGAGGAGATTCGTCAAGTCAAATTCACATGTGTTATAAAACTGATATCCCGATTTTCTGCAGAGCAGCTGCTCTGGGGCTTTCGGGTTTTTCTTATATGCAGCGACAACCGCCTTCTTTGTAGGTGCAAGCGCGCACTCCAGTCTGCGCAATATCGTCATCGGGATGATGACCTCTTTATATTGATCAGGCTTGTATGGACCGCGCAGTGTATTCGCGATGGAAAAAACCATAGCGATTTCCTTAGACGCATCAATCGTCTTATCGTCCATCATCACCTGTGTAATCTTATGCTCTGGCACTGTTTTAATCCTCCGTTATCAATATTCGTTAATGTCAATTCCGGCCTTCAGCAGCCGCTCATATCGGTCATTTGAAATTATTACCGCTAATGGTTTCCCGTTCTTAAGGACAAAACCCGCAGTGTCGTTTTCTGAAATAGCCGTTATTATCTTCGAGGATTTCCCACGCAAAAAATCAGACATATTGTAGTGTTCCATCGGAGTAATGCTCTTCTTTGTTTCCGCCATCGTATTTCCTCCTGGCATCGAACTAACATAATCCATTGCCGCCATCAACGGCCTGCTTTTGAATAAAGCAAACTATATTGCTATTATAACAAAAAGTAATTACAATTACAAGTACATTTTGATAAACATTTTCACTGATAATTGTACAAATCAGAGAATTTTCAAAATTTCTCTAACTTGGCAAGTTAGAAAGAACCGCAATATAGCCCTGTTTTCAAGATTGGACTTTCAAAAAAGCCCGGAAAACAGGGCTTTTTCACTAACTTGGCAAGATTCGAGGTGCTCGCCCATTCTCAGTAAAATGAGTTTAGTGATTGAATCACAGCCGGACAAAACGCCTGCCGATCACAGGCTATCCAGTAAGCCCGGCACTCATTACATCACGCTCTCCTTCTGGATAGGACCGCTGAAGAAAGGAGGCGCACCATGTCAGTCAATAACACAGACTACAAAATCGGCATCAATAATGCCGCTTCAATTATCGAATCAGAACTCGGCAGCGAAGTCGTTAATTTTGTCTTTCAAAAATACGGCGCACACGACATAGACGATCTGAACCCGGCTTATCTGCCGGATGTATTTAATGAGCTCTACGCCATTGAAGCGGATCTGCGCTAACACAAGCAACCTGATATGAATTTGCCCTGAGCAAGGCATTAAAAGGCTCACCGTTACAGCCGTTCACCTCGGTGCACAGAGGCGGCTCGAATTGCTGCAGCGGTCACAACTTCATCATCCAGCCTACGAGCGTGGCTGGCCAATTCGAAACGAGTTCAATCCCGCTTCGGACAGGTCAACCATGCCTTTTTGCGTCTGTCCTTCCGTTTCGGGAGCGAACGGAAAGGACAATCTATGACAAAAGATGCAAAAAAGTATCGCCTTTTCCGCAAAGGCACCCATACCTGGTATGAGGTGCCGGAAGAACAGTACAGGGAATTCGACCGGTGGCGCACGAATCTGCGCAAGCGTGAACAGTATTGGGGCCGCTGTTTCTGCCCTCGCAGTAAATGGTGGCTGTGCGACGGGAATTGTCCCGATTGCGAATATTACACAAGAAACGATGTCTCTCTGGATGATCCACTTCCTAACGGTGACGGCACTATTGGAGATTATATTGTGGACGATAAGCCCACGCCAGAAGAAATCACATCGGATCGTGATCTGTTTATGCGTCTTATCAAAAGGCTCCGCGGGATTGATCCGGAAGCAGATCGCATCATTCAGATCTGGCAGGACCACCCGGAAGGCATCTCAGACA
Organism: uncultured eubacterium 1-6; assembly: GCA_903789595.1. Lineage (GTDB taxonomy): Bacteria > Bacillota > Clostridia > Lachnospirales > Lachnospiraceae > Bilifractor. Next base: position 6,186 of record CAIFEZ010000045.1, on the reverse strand, counting down.
GAAAAGTCGCAGAGCTTCTCGGTCGCAAGCAGAGAACGTTCGCCGATGAGATGAAGAAATTCCGCGACGAATTCCGTGCCTATCGTAACTTCTAATTCATTATCTGTCTGCCGCTGTCCCGATTTCAGGACAGCGGCAGATTTTTTGTTTTTCTTCCGCTCAAATCGCCCGCCCGTCTCCAGTGGAAGGTGAAGGGCAAGGAAAGCAACCCGGAAAGTGAGGTGAACAGAATGTATCGCAACTATGCAGACAGCGGAGGCGCGTCGGTGAACACGGCAAGTGAGGAGATCAGACTCCTCAATGCCATCAGCCGCGTGTCCGCACGACTGGCGAGAAACCTGACGATTCTTGCCGCCAACAGCCAATCCGAGAAAGGAGGAAAAACCTATGTCAAAAATGGCCGAAATGGATCAGACCATCCGAGAACTCAGAGATGCCGCTGATTCCATTATCAGCGCAGCCGACTGGCTCGCCCAGCAGTTTTCAGGAACTGATGAAGATCTTTCAGCCAACCCGGCGTCGGTACAGAAACCGGCGAAGAAGGAGCTGAAGCTCGAAGATGTCCGTTCCGTACTGGCGGATAAGTCCCGTGCCGGATATACCGCCGAGATACGTGACCTGCTTAAAAAGTACGGCGCGGACAAGTTGTCAAAGGTCAATCCGGCAGATTACGAAGCCCTCTTGAAGGACGCGGAGGTGCTCGGAAATGGCAGCTAACTCACACGCCGTTCTTTCCGCCTCGTCTGCTGACAGGTGGCTTCACTGCCCGCCGTCCGTCAGACTCAGTGAGGAATTCGAAGACAAAGAAAGCGGCTGCGCCTTGGAAGGCACCTGCGCGCATGCTCTTGCTGAGTACAAGCTCCGCAAGGCGCTCAGTTATCCTGCGGACGATCCAACCGAAAACCTCGACTTCTACAACGAGGAGATGGACGAGGCGACTGACGGATACGTCAGCTACGTTCTCGAACAGGTACAAGCCGCTAAGAAAACCTGCCCGGACCCGACCATCATGGTCGAGCAGCGCGTAGATTTCTCCCGCTGGGTGAAACAGAGCTTCGGCACCGCCGATGCGCTTGTCATCGCGGACGGGACGCTCCACATCGTGGATCTCAAGTACGGGACCGGGATCGAGGTCTCGGCCAAGGACAATCCGCAGATGAAATGCTACGCCCTCGGTGCGCTGGAACTTTTCGACGATATTTACGACATCGATGACGTTACCCTTCACATCTACCAGCCAAGGCGCCAGAACGTCAGCGAGTGGCGGATTCCGAAAGCGGATCTTCTCACATGGGCAGAGGAAGTCCTGAAGCCCGCGGCGGATCTCGCATGGGACGGCAAGGGGGAATTCTCCTGCGGCGACTGGTGCCGGTTCTGCAAGGCGAAGAACGTCTGCCGCGCCAGAGCAGAGGAGAACCTGAAGCTCGCCCGGCACGATTTCAAGCTCCCGCCAAAGCTAACCGACGCCGAGATCGAGGTCATCCTTTCCAAGGTGGACGAGCTTGTCAGCTGGGCGTCCGACATCAAGGAATATGCCCTGCAGCAGGCTCTTTCCGGAAAGGAATGGCACGGCTTCAAGCTGGTCGAGGGGCGATCCGTCCGCAAATACACGGATGAGGCGTCCGTCGCAAAAGCAGTCTCCGATGCCGGTTTCGACCCATACGAAAAGAAGCTGCTTGGTATCACCGCTATGCAGAAAATGCTCGGAAAGAACCGCTTTGAGGAGCTTCTTACAGCCTACATTGAGAAACCACAGGGCAAACCGACACTCGTGCCGGACAGCGACAAGCGCCCGGCCATGAACACAGCAAAAAATGATTTTATGGAGGAAAAAGATTATGAGTAAAAGAATCGCTAACCCAATGAAAGTTATCACCGGCCCCGATACCCGCTGGAGTTATGCCAACGTGTGGGATCCGAAATCCATCAATGGTGGTACCCCAAAGTACAGTGTTTCGCTCATCATTCCGAAGTCCGATGCCAGGACACTCGCCAAAATCAAGACCGCCATCGAAGCCGCCTACAAGGAAGGCGAAGCAAAGCTCAAAGGCAGCGGTAAGACTGTACCAGCGCTTTCCGCAATCAAGAGCCCTCTTCGTGACGGCGACACGGAACGCCCGGATGACCCGGCCTACGCACATGCGTACTTCGTCAACGCAAACGCTGCGTCTGCTCCCGGCATCGTGGATGCAGATGTGAATCCAATTCTGACCCGTTCTGAAGTTTACAGCGGCGTTTATGGCAGAGCCAGCATCACCTTTTACGCTTTCAACTCTTCCGGTAACAAGGGAATTGCCTGCGGTCTCAACAACTTACAGAAAATCCGCGACGGAGAACCGCTCGGCGGCAAGGCAAGCGCTGAGGAAGATTTTGCAGCTGATGACGATGAGGATTTCCTGAACTGAAGGAGGCTGCTATGACCTGGACATATACTCTCTGCACTCTGACCTTGGCTCTGTATATCCTTCTCGCTGTTTTCTGGATTGTCCGCTCGATCATCGATACGGTCGATGACCGCAGGCGCGACAAGGAAAATGCAAAGTGGGAGTCCGAGAAGAAAAAACTCGAACTCGAAAAAGCACAGCGTGACAAGGAATATCACGAGGCACGAATGAAGGAACTTAACCTGAAGTAAGCATATGGCAGGCGGCGGGGAGAAATCTCCGCCGCTTGTTTTGAATAGAGGTGAACATATTGAAAAAAGAAATATGGAAAGACATACCTGGATATGAAGGTCGATATCAAGCCAGTACAGAGGGCAGAATCCGTAGTCTTGATAGACAAGTTCTCGGCAAATGTCATTATACAGGCAAACCATTCTACCGAACTGTGAAAGGAAGAATTCTCAGACCTGGTAGGTTCTGCAAGACAGGACACCTATCGGTTGTTCTCGGTCATGGGACTGCGGGAAAACCTGTTCATCAGCTTGTCATACTCACCTTTGTAGGACCTCCGCCAGAAGGCATGGAAGTGCTGCATAGAAACGGGGATCCAACAGATAACAGGCTGAAAAATTTACACTACGGAACTCGCTCTGAAAACATTCTTGATGTGTACCGCCAAGGTGGCAAATGGAGAAAGCTGTCGATCGACGATGTTCAATCAATTCGATTCGGATTCTACTGTGGAATCAAAGAAGTTGAGCTCGCAGCAATGTACGACGTAACGCCATCGATCATCAGTGCAATAAAAACGGGGAGGAATTTTGCATGGCTAAAGTGAACAGTTTGTCATTGGATCTGGAGACATTTTCCAGCATCGACCTTAGCAAATGTGGCGTGTACAAGTACGCATCTTCTCCTGACTTCGAGATCCTGCTCTTTGGATATTCCATTGACAGCGGAGAGGTCAGAACGATTGATCTTGCTCAGGGAGAAACGATTCCGCAGGAGATCATCGACGCACTTGTTAGTGACGAAGTCGTCAAATGGGCATACAACGCGAACTTCGAACGCGTATGCCTCTCCCGTTATCTGCACGATTTAGGTATAAGTCTTGACCCATTTCATGATAATCATCCGCTCTCAACCGTGATGACACAGTTTCTGAATCCTGAAAGCTGGCGCTGTTCCATGATCTGGTCCGCCACAATGGGGCTTCCGCTCTCTCTGGAAGGCGCCGGCAGCGTCCTCGGCCTTGAAAAGCAAAAGCTCACAGAGGGCAAGGACCACATCAAATACTTCTGCGTTCCCTGTGCTCCGACAAAATCGAACGGCGGAAGAACCAGAAACCTACCCTGTCACGCTCCGGATAAATGGGAAACCTTCAAGCGATATAACATCCGGGACGTTGAAACGGAAATGGGCATCAAGAAGCGTCTGTCAAAGTTCCCGGTACCAGACTTCGTTTGGGATGAATACCACATCGATCAAGAGATTAACGACCGTGGCGTTCGTCTGGATATGGGTCTTGTAGAAAAGGCCATCGAGATGGATTCCAGGTCACGGTCAGAACTCACCGCGGCCATGAAGGAGATCACTTCCCTCGATAATCCGAACAGCGTGCAGCAGATGAAGCAGTGGCTTTCGGATAACGGCCTTGAAACTGACAGCCTCGGCAAAAAGGCCGTCGCGGAGCTCTTGAAAACTGCTCCGCCGAAGCTCTGCACCGTCCTGGAACTCCGCCAGCAGCTTGCCAAATCCTCCGTCAAAAAATATCAGACCATGCAGCGGGCCGTCTGTGATGACGGAAGAGCCCGCGGGATGTTCGCCTTTTACGGCGCGAATCGCACGGGTCGCTGGTCAGGCAGGCTTATTCAGATGCAAAACCTCCCGCAGAATCATCTCCCCGATCTGGCCGAAGCCCGCGCTCTTGTGAAATCCGGAAACTTTGAAGCCGTCAAAATGCTCTACGAGGATGTGCCGGACACGCTTTCCCAGCTCATCCGGACAGCGTTCATTCCGAAAGACGGCATGCTTTTTTACGTCGCCGACTTTTCTGCCATCGAAGCGAGGGTAATCGCATGGTACGCCGGTGAGAAATGGAGACAGAAGGTATTCGAGAATGGCGGTGACATCTACTGCGCATCGGCCAGCCAGATGTTCCATGTACCGGTTGTGAAACACGGCGTGAACGGACACCTGCGGCAAAAAGGTAAAATTGCGGAGCTCGCGCTCGGCTACGGCGGATCGGTCGGAGCGCTTAAGGCGATGGGCGCTCTTGAGATGGGGCTTTCTGAGGACGAGCTTCCTCCATTGGTCGACGCATGGCGGCAGACCAATCCTCATATTGTTCAGTTCTGGTGGGACGTGGATCGGGCTGTCATGAACGCCGTCCGATACCATACCCCTTCTACCATTTACGGTCTGTCGTTCGAGTGCCGCTCCGGAATGCTGTTCATCAGGCTGCCCTCCGGCAGGAAACTCGCATATGTGAAGCCGAAGATCGGAATCAACCGGTTCGGCGGCGAGTGCGTCACCTATGAAGGCATCGGCGCTTCTAAAAAATGGGAATGCCTCGACTCCTATGGGCCGAAATTCGTAGAAAACATCGTGCAGGCCACTTCCCGTGACATTCTGTGCTACGCCATGAAAACGCTACGCTGCTGCCGGATTGTCATGCATGTCCACGATGAACTGATTATTGAAGCAGACCCGTCGGTTTCTCTTGACGCGATCTGTGAACAGATGGGTCGGACTCCTCCGTGGACGCCGGGACTTATCCTTCGAGCAGACGGTTATACTACACCTTTCTATAAGAAGGATTGAAACAACGTCAATAGACAGTTCTCACCTCCGTGAAAAAGCGGAGGTGATTTTTTCGCTCAAAACGACTGCCTTTCTCCAGTGGAAAGTGAAAGGGTGAGCGTCATATAAAAATTTTTCTGCCCGCCCGGAAAGGACAATCATATGTCAAACGAAATAACAACATTTACAAACGCGGAGTTCGGATCTATTCGTACCACGACGATAGATAACGAGCCGTGGTTTGTGGGTAAGGATGTAGCGGAAGCCTTAGGATACAGCAATCCTCGTAAAGCACTGATTGACCATGTGGATGACGAGGACAAGGGAGTAACGAAATGTGACACCCTTGGCGGAGTGCAGGACATGACGGTCATCAACGAGTCCGGTCTGTATTCGCTTATCCTCGGCAGCAAACTTCCCACAGCAAAGCGCTTCAAACACTGGGTGACCTCAGAGGTTCTGCCGTCCATCCGCAGACACGGTCTTTACGCCATCGACGACATTCTGGCGAACCCGGATATCGCCATTGCGGCTTTGCAGGAGCTCAAAGCGGAACGAAACAAGAGACAGCAGCTTGAAAACACAGTCGCCGTCCAGACTCAGCAGATCGCGGAGATGAAGCCGAAAGCCAGCTATTACGACGTGGTTTTAAAATGCAAGGATCTCGTCGCCATCTCTGTCATTGCCAAGGATTACGGCTGGAGCGCGAAACGAATGAACAAGTGGCTGCATGAGAAAGGCATCCAGTTCAGACAGCCGAGCGGTATCTGGCTCCTCTATCAACAGTACGCCGACAAAGGCTACACCTCCACGAAAACCACAACCTTCACCGGAAACGACGGTGAAATCCATACTGCCGTTCACACCTACTGGACGCAGGCAGGAAGGCTCTTCATCTATGAACAGATGAAAGCTGACGGAAATCTTCCACTCATCGAACAAGGGAATTAAAAATCATCCGCTCAAATCAGGCGTTCATCTCCAGTGGAAATTAGAGGTG
>CAIFEZ010000044.1 GCA_903789595.1 uncultured eubacterium 1-6 | reverse complement strand
AGAGAACATCTCCTTTGCAAGGCTTTTGGTTTCGTCGCCTAATACCTTACCATAGGGGTGTTCTCTTTTTGTACTCTTTTCCGACCAAAACTTTACGCTAGCGCTCATGAGGATGGAAACTTCCTTGGGAGAAAATTTCCATCAAAAATACCGTCAGAGCTTTTCTGCCCTGATGGTATACTTGCGTGCGCTGGGCTGTGTATGTTTCCAACCAGTAAAATTCCGGAAGCTGCTCGGTAGTGGGAAGAATATAGCCGAAGTCAAGGGTGTCTATCATGAGGTAAAATCTGAAGGAAGCCGAATTCGGGGAACCTACAAACTCGAGGGCAAATCTGTGGTCTGACGATCAGAAATATAGATTTTCGTCCAGGGTAAGTATACAATACAAGTCGCAATCCGAAAACTACATGGAATCAGCGAGAATAGATGAGACAGTTAGATAGAGAAAAAGAAACGTGTGGTACCCAGAGAGGTCTGTGCAATATACACAGAGGAGTTCACTATTGCCGGAAGGCAATAGTGAACGGACAGGAGTCACAAGAGGTCATAGTAGCGGCATAGCCTTGAAGGACTGAATCAACAGGGGACTTAAGTATGCCCCGGAAATAAGGAACGGAGTATTTCATCCATATATATCCCAAGTCAGGGATAAGCAAAAGGAAATAGCTCGGGTTCGGTATGTCTGAATGGGTAGAGTTTAAAGTTACAAGGTCTATTGGCGCGTAGCCGATACTGGTGTGGTCAAGAGAGCCCTTAGCAAAAGAAAGACTGGTACGCTGTGGCTTTTATGATTTGGTCTCAGCGTACCAGTCTATGCACGTCAACTGTGGAAACCGTCGTGCATTGAACGGTTTCCACAGTGAGAGGACGGCGGCTAATCACCGCCTCCTATTTGATTGCATCTGTTGTATCCGGATTATTCGTTGATTGCCTTTGCGTCCTTCGGGCAGTCCTTGATGGAGAAGTTCAGTCTTCCCATGCGGTCCTTTCCGAGGCAGACAACCTTGACAACATCGCCGAGCGTGAGGACATCCTCCACGTGGTTGATGCGTTCCTTTGCAATCTTGGAAATGTGAGCCATTCCCTCCTTGCCGGGAGCGAACTCCAGGAAGGCGCCGAACTCTTTGATGCTGACAACCTTTCCTTTCAGGATCTGATCTTTCTCGAAATCTGTGGTGATGACCTCGATGTATTTCTCGGCCTCATCCATCTTCGCGCGGTCTGTGCCGCAGATGGAGACGGATCCGTCCTCATCGATATCAATCTTGACGCCTGTGCGGGCGATGATTTCATTGATGTTCTTTCCCTGCTTGCCGACAACGTCGCCGATCTTGTCAGGATCAATCTTGATCTGCTCGATCTTGGGTGCGTACTCGTTGACGGTCGGGCGCGGTCCGGCGATTGCCTTCTCCATGACCTCGGTCAGGATATATTCTCTGGCCTCCTTGCATCTGGAGATGGCTTCCTCTACGATCGGGCGGGTAAGGCCGTGGATCTTGATATCCATCTGGATTGCGGTGATGCCGTCATGTGTTCCGGCTACCTTGAAGTCCATGTCTCCGAAGAAATCCTCGAGGCCCTGGATATCTGTGAGGACGATATAATCATCGTCGGTGTCTCCGGTAACGAGTCCGCAGGAAATTCCGGCAACCGGCTTCTTAATCGGCACGCCTGCAGCCATGAGGGCCATGGAAGAAGCGCAGACGGAAGCCTGAGACGTTGAGCCGTTGGATTCAAAGGTCTCGGAAACGGCGCGGATCGCGTATGGGAATTCCTCTTCCGTAGGCATAACCGGAAGGAGTGCTCTCTCAGCAAGTGCACCATGGCCGATCTCGCGGCGTCCCGGTCCTCTGGACGGTTTTGTCTCGCCGACAGAGTAGCTCGGGAAGTTGTACTGATGCATGTAGCGCTTCTTTGTGATATAGGGATCGAGTCCCTCTACCTTCTGCGCCTCGGAAAGAGGAGCAAGGGTCACAACGTCGCAGATCTGTGTCTGTCCGCGGGTGAACATTGCGGAACCGTGTACGCGGGGAATGACATCCACCTCAGCCGCAAGCGGACGGATCTGACGGATCTGACGGCCGTCCGGTCTCTTATGCTCCCTGAGGATCATGCGGCGGACGGTCTTTTTCTGGTACTGGTAGATCGCGTCCGGAAGAAGGGCAAGCCACTCCTCGTTGTCCGCGAATTTTTCTTTCAGTCTGTCTGTGATGGCAGCGATGTTGTTCTCTCTGGTCTGCTTGTCGTCTGTGAATACGGCGACCTCCATCTCGGAGTCCGGAACCTCCTCGCGGATCGCGGCAAAAAGCTCTTCCGGGACCGCGCAGCTCTCATATGCGTGCTTCGGCTTTCCGCACTCTTCCACGATGCGGTCAAAGAAGGCAATCACCTTCTTGTTTGTCTCATCTGCGAGGTAAATGGCATCAATCATCTTCTGCTCGGGAATTTCCTGTGCGCCGGCTTCGATCATGATGACCTTCTCTCTGGTGGAGGCAACGGTCAGCGCAAGCGTCGATTTCGCTTTCTGCTCATATCCGGGGTTGATGACAAATTCGCCGTCGATCATACCGATCTGTGTGGCGGCGCAGGGGCCGTCAAATGGAATATCGGAAATGGAGGTGGCGAGGGAGGCACCGAGCATGGCGACAACTTCGGGGTCACATTCCGGGTCAACGGACATTACCATGTTGTTCAAAGTGACATCGTTTCTGTAATCCTTCGGGAAAAGAGGCCGCATCGGACGGTCGATGACACGGGATGTGAGCACGGCGTGCTCGGAAGCCTTTCCCTCTCTCTTGTTAAAGCCGCCCGGGAATTTGCCGACCGAGTACATTTTTTCTTCAAATTCCACGGAAAGCGGGAAGAAGTCGATGCCTTCTCTCGGCTCTTTGGAAGCGGTTGCGGTGCACAGAAGCGTGGTGTCGCCGTAATGGATGAACGCGCATCCGTTTGCCTGCTTGCCGACTCTTCCGATATCTACGGAAAGTTTTCTTCCGGCCAGGTCCATTTCATAGGTCTTGTAGTTGTTCTCAAGTCTGGTTGAGAATGTTTTGTTTTCTTCCATCTTAACTCCTTTACTTCTCGGCGAATGCCATTGTTCCGGACCGAGAGGGCTGCACAGGCTCTTCTGCGGCTCCGGATGTTTCTCTCTCAAGCGGACGGATCCGTGTGCGGAACAGATATTCCGGGAACTTTCATGCGGGTGTTCTGCCCGCATCATAGACGGAAACAGGGCGGATAGGTAGTCCTACCCGCCCTGAAAGCGATTCGATTACTTACGAAGTCCCAGCTTCTCGATCAGAGCACGATATCTCTCGATATCTGTCTTCTTGAGGTAATCAAGAAGGCCGCGTCTCTTACCAACCATCTTCAGAAGACCGCGTCTGGAATGATGATCCTTGTGGTTTGTCTTCAGATGCTCTGTAAGCTCTTTGATTCTCTCGGTAAGGATAGCAACCTGTACCTCCGGTGAACCGGTGTCGCCCTCTGTTCTTGCATACTCTTTGATAATCTGCTGTTTGAGTTCCTTTGTAATCATTTCATTTCCTCCTGAATATTTCTAATCGCCTTTGATTAAGATCTGGTCGGAGTTTCCGGGATCTGAATCAAGGTTAAAACTCATGCCTACTCAATATAGCATAGCGTATGGAAAAAGTAAATGATTTTTGTAATCGGTTCAGAGAGTTATAAGCAATAAATGATAAGGTCGTGATTTTTGTAATCGGTTCAAAGAGCGGTTATGATCCGCTCCTGATCAGGGGTATCTGAAATTTCTGCCCGGTCAGTGAAGCATGAACAGCACTTCAACATGCGGCTCTGCAATTCTATGAGGAGCTGATCTTTCCGGATCGGAGTTCTTCGAAAAAGCTGCTGATGAGATGACTGCATTCTTTTTCAAGAATTCCCTTTGTGATCTTCACCTGATGGTTAAAGGCGGGCACCTGCATAAGGTTCAGGACGGAGCCTGCACAGCCCGCCTTCGGATTCATGCATCCGATGACAACCTCGTCGATTCTGGACTGTACAATGGCCCCCGCACACATCTGGCAGGGCTCAAGGGTGACGTAGAGTGTGCATCCTTCCAGCCTCCAGTCGCCGAGAGCGCTGCTGGCATCGCGGATGGCATTCAGCTCGGCGTGCGAGAGCGTGTTCGCGTCAGTATTGCGCCGGTTGTACCCGCGGGCAATGATTTTGCCGTCTTTTGCAATGACACATCCTATGGGGACTTCTCTGAGATCGGCTGCCTTCTGGGCTTCTTTGAGGGCTTCCCTCATGAAGCTTTCATGGACGGCCCGGATTTCGGCATTTCTGCGCTCCTCTTCTCTTCGCATTTCCGCTTCCCGGGCCTTTTTGCGCTCCATTCGCCGTTCCCATTTCAGCTGCTTCGCGGCCCGGTCTGCTTCGCGCCGTTCTTCTCTGAGGACAGTCTGTTCCGTTTCATCGGTCACAGCCGCTGTTTTTTTGAAAATGGAAATATCCTCCCCGGCAGTCTGGGAGGCCCCTGGCTCTGCCGTGGAGGATACTTCGGTTTTGATTTTATTCTTGTTCATAGCTGCACATATTGTAGAAAACTGCTGTTCAAATCAATTCGCCGCTGATATTGTCGGTGTGATCGGATATCCGGCTGCATGATCAGTCGGTGTGATCAGAAATCCGGCTGCATGATCAGTCAGTGTAATCAGATGCCGAGCATCATCTTGTCATTTGCAAATTCGCTGCCGGATACTTCCTCGAATTTATCGAGAAGCTGTGATACGGTCAGATTCTTTTTCTCTTCGCCGGAAACATCATAGATGATATTTCCCTCGTGCATCATGATCAGGCGGTTTCCGTGTGTGATAGCGTCCTTCATGTTGTGAGTGATCATCAGAGCCGTGAGGTGATCGCGGTCAATGATCTTCTCGGTCGCATTGAGTACCTTTTCTGCTGTCTTCGGGTCGAGAGCGGCTGTGTGCTCGTCGAGCAGAAGCAGCTTCGGTTTCTGAAGAGTCGCCATGAGAAGGGTGAGCGCCTGACGCTGTCCGCCCGAGAGGAGACCGACCTTGGCGGTAAGTCTGTCCTCGAGACCCAGATTGAGGATCTTCAGCTGTTCCCGGTATTCATCCCTCTCCGCGGCGGTTACGCCCCATCGAAGACCTCTTCTGGAGCCCCGGCGTCTGGCGAGCGCGAGATTCTCGTCGATCTGCATGGTGGCGGCGGTGCCTGTCATGGGATCCTGGAAGACTCTGCCGATCAGACTGGCCCTCCTGTAATCCGGGAGACCGGTCACATTCTGCCCGTCGATTGTAATAGATCCGGTATCAACCGGCCATACGCCGGCAATGGCATTCAAAAGAGTAGATTTGCCGGCGCCGTTGCCGCCGATGACGGTTACAAAATCGCCGTCATTCAGCGTAAGGCTGACGCCCCGCAGAGCTTTCTTCTCATTTATGGTTCCGGGGTTAAATGTTTTGCTGATGTTCTTGACCTCTAGCATTTATTTTCCCTCCAATCTTGAGTTTTTACCGGCACGGCCGAAGGAGCTTTTTGCCTGTCCCTTCAGATACGGCACAGCAAGGAAGATGGCTACGATGATGGCGGTGAAAAGCTTCATCAGGTTGGAGTCGATCTTCAGCCACAGGACCAGAGTGTATACCAGATAGTAAATAATGCCGCCGACGATGACAAAGATCAGACGGCCGAAGAAGTTCAGCTTTTTGTGGAGGATTGCTTCTCCGAGGACCTCTCCGATAATGACGGCTGCGAGACCGATGACGATGGAACCCCGTCCGCTGTTGACATCAGCGAAGCCGGAATACTGAGCGGCAAGACCGCCGGCCACGGCTACAATTCCGTTCGAAAGCGCAAGTCCGAGAACCTTCATCACGTTGATGTTGATGCCCTGTGCCTTCGCCATCTGCTGATTGCATCCGGTTGCGCGGATCGCCGATCCCAGCTCGGTTCCGAAGAACAGGTAGAGAATGATGATGAGGGCCACTGCAAAAATTCCGCCTACGAGAATGGCGGTCGGCACGCTCCGCCCGGAGATGATCAGGCTGTATTTGTCGACGCTGACTGCCTGATTGGCTTTCATCTGCATGATGACAAGGTTGATGGAGTACAGCCCGTATTGGGTCAGAATTCCCGCAAGGATCGCCGGAATCCCGAATACAGTGTGAAGGAGGCCTGTGACTGAGCCTGCGATCAGGCCTGCGACGAATGCGATCAGCAGTGCCGCCCACGGATTCCATCCTGCAAGAATCAGCATAACCGTTACAGCGGCACCGGTCGAAAAGGTTCCGTCGACGGAAAGGTCTGCGATGTCAAGCAGACGGAAAGTGATGTAGACACCCAGGGCCATAACGCCCCAGATCAGACCCTGCGCGATGCCTGAGGGAAATCTGCCCAGCAGATCCATCGGGTTCAGCGATGCAAAATATGCCTCCATAGATAATCGTTCCTCCTGGTTTTCATTTTCAACAGTTTCTAACGGACGGTCTCAGATGATAGATTGTGCCATAAACTGTATAAGCCCCGCGCCACTTCGCAGCTTTCGTGCGACTGGACTTATACAGTAAATGTCCCCACCATGTGCTCTTCACACCCTGGTGGGGAAACATTGATTGATCTGTTTCACGAACACGTTGAATAGTATATCACACATTGGCTGACGGTGTCATAAATGTTTGATATTTTCAGCGGGTTTTCATTCCGGTTTCATTCCGGTGTTTCGTTCTACGGACTAGCCGTATCACCGCGAATTATTCGCTGTCAGAGCTGTCCGCTTCGTATGCGGTATATCCGTCCGGTACGGTGATGCCAAGCTTCTCGCAGATTTCCGGATTGTACTCCTTTACCGGGTTATCATAGTACTGAATCGGCATCTCGGAGATATCGGACTCGCCCTTCAGGATCTGTGCTGCCATTTTTCCGGTTGTCTGACCGAGACCGTAGTAATCGATGGAAAGTGTCGCTACGCCGCATCCGGCCATGATACCCTCTTCGCCGGCGATGATCGGAACCTTTGCCGGAAGAGCCACATTGTTAATGGCCTCAGTGCAGGAAGCGGCAGTGTTGTCGGTCGGGATGTAGAGAACATCGCTGTTGTTGCATGCTTCTCCGGTGACGGAGGTTACGTCGTTGGAGTCGGAGAATGTGTAGACATTTACGGTAAGCCCGGCATCTTCCAGATATCCCTTCACCTGATCCGCCTGATATTTGGAGTTCGGTTCAGCTGAACAGTAGAGGATTCCGACATTTTTCGCGTCCGGGAAAAGCTCGGTAATCATGTCTGCCTGCTGATCAAGCGGAGGAAGATCGGAGGTTCCGGAGATGTTGCCGCCCACTGTTCCGCTGAAATCACTGATATCAAGCGCTACGCCGTAATCCGTGATAGAGGTTCCGAGGATTGGGATCGTGCTTGTCGCTGCAGCAGCGGACTGAAGAGCTGCGGTTGCGTTCGCGAGGATCAGATCCACATTCTCGGACACAAGGTTTGTGCAGATCTGCGTTGCGGTCGCGGCGTCGCCTGCCGCATTCTGCTCATCGAAGGTTACGTTGTTTTCTCCAAGCTCGGATTTGAGCTCATCCTCGAATCCCTTCGTTGCGGCGTCAAGAGCCGGATGCTGTACAAGCTGGCAGATACCGATTGTGTATTTGCCTGAGGCCGCCGTACCGGATGCGGAAGCGGCGGTTACGGAAGACGAAGCGGATGAGGCAGAAGAATCTGCAGAGGAAGCGGCGGAACTGCTGCCGCATCCGGCGAGAAGCGCTCCTGCCATGACAGCCGAAAGGCAGATGGATGTGATTTTCTTTGATTTCATTTCATTTCCTCCCTGAATTATTGTTTATGATGCTGTTATTTGCTGGATTGCATCGGGTGCTTTAACGCATAAAAGCGTTACACATTGATGCGCTAAAGTGTATATCTGATAATTTACCACATAGCGGGATGGACGTCAATGTGAAGCTTAGCAAATGAGAAGAAATTGCCAGGCTCTGATTGCCAGGCTAATTATTAAGACGTTTTATATTCTTGACTTGCTTACAAATATTGAGTCGCTTTTCGTCTTCTTTTTCAATTCTCATTTTCAAGCTGAGCGACGATTTCGCAAGAATCTTAGTTTTCGCCGCTTGCCAACAGTCAAAGAGCTTGATACGGGCGACGATTCTGCATAAATCCTGATTCTCGTCGCCTGCCGACGATCAGAAAATTCAATCATGCTCAGCTATACTCGGTCATGCTAAGCACAGGGCTGTCAGATTGCGAAACGGGTGCGCAGAGCCTCTGCGACTCCGTCTCTGTCGTGGCGGTCGGTGACATAATCAGCTGCTTCCCTGCACTGTTCGGTTCCGTTCTCCATGGCAATTCCGATTCCTGCGGAGGTCAGAAGATCAATGTCATTGTCTGCATCTCCGAAGGCGATGGAATCCTCCGTGCTGATCCCGAGGCGGGAACAGAGAAACCGAAGTGCCGCTCCTTTCCCTGCTTCCGGTGAGGAATTTTCTATGCGGTTCGGGACCGAGGACGTGGTGTAGATATCAGGGAGTGTGTTTCGGATCCGGTTCCGCAGCTGCGTACAGAGAGTATCATCGCCAACCACCAGATCCAGGCCGTCCAGCTCAGATCTGTGCTGACAAATGAAACCGCGGATGTCGTCCTTCATAATGCGGGTAGTCCGCACATAATTGACGTATGCGGAAGAAGCTCCGAAACGACCCGGTTCATTGATATAAGAAGAACAGGCGTACGCAACACCATTGATAAAGACCTCATAGGACAGCGGAAAACGGTCCGACGGATATGCAGAGGTGAGATCCAGCAGGTCGAGCACGGCTTCCTCTGGGAGTGGATGGTGGCAGATGCGCTGCGCGGACAGCAGACGATTTCGGAAGCTGTCGGAGTAGTTCTGAGGGTTCCGATCCAGGATGCTCTGAAAGTCCGTACGCGCTTGCGTGTGAGAATTGATAGCTAAGGCCGGGCCTTTATCGCTTTTCTGCAAGTCCGCGTGCGCTCCCGAATTAGAATTTATAGCCATGGCCTGACGTTTATCGCTTTTCTGAAAGTTCATGTGCGCTTCCAATTGAGAATTCCCGGTGCAGGAAGCATATGAGCCGGCGGGAATCTGATAGATGGCCGCGCCGTTTGAGGTGACAGCGTAGCGGATGCCGGGAATCTGAAAAACAGATTCCGGAAGCGAGGTCAGTACTCTCCCGCTTGCGATGACGACCTCGATTCCTGACGCGGCAGCACGGGCAAGAGCCAGACGGTTCTGTTCGCTGACGGTTCGGGAATCCAGCAGCAGGGTGCCGTCGAGATCTGAGGCGATCATTTTAATCATATAGAAGGAATCCTTTCCAAATAACAGAGATGACATTCGTCAGGGGATATCGGTCCGGAGATCCGGTCTGGCTGTGCACAGACACAGAGAGTGCGGGAGCCGTCGGTCTGCGGATAGATGAATTCACAGCCGAGTTCCGGATTCCTGTAAGAAAAAGCGGTGCCCGGAGCCCATCCGCCGCGGCAGGTTCGGCCATTCACGGCAAAGGAAGAGAAGGTGCCGTCGATTCCGGTGCCTGTGTACTTGACATAGGCTTCTTTTGCGGTCCAGATCTGAAAAAAACGTCGAACGGTCTCTTGCTCTGTCTGTGCGGAGAGAATGAAGGCGCTCTCTGATTCGTGAAAATATCGGGACGCAAGTCTGCGGCACCGGGCGGCGTCATCTGACGGACGGGAGCCTTTTCGTATTCTGTTCTCCTGGAGGTCAATGCCGATTCTCCGATCCGAGACGGCGACAATCCAGTAGGAGCCGCTGTCTGTCACGGAAATGTCCGGGACAGAAAGATCCTCCAGTGCTGTTCTGCCGTTTCGGACAAGGTATGGACGCCCCTTCTCTGTCCTTCGAAGCTCAATAGAGGAGGCTGTGAAATCCTGCTGGTCAGATTTAAAATGACGGAGAGCCGTCCGGATGCGTTTCTCCTTGGCAGCGGCATCCGCCGGGGTTGAAAAAATGTAAAGATTTATTTTCATGATTTCGAGTCTGAAAAAATGTAAAGATCTGATTTAATAATTTATTTTATTGTAGCACTGTTTTTGCCGGAAGCCGCAGTATTTTTATACCGGAGGCTGCAGTATCTTTGTGCCGGAGGCCGCAGTATTTTCAGGCAAGGATTTCACCGCGTCTTTGCAGGAGCATTACTGACTGTGAAACTACTGCCTTTCAGATGTACAATGAACAGTAATCTCTTTGGAAAAAAGCTGGGGTAATTTTTTTGTCAAAAGGTTAACATACGGCGAAAAGTATGTTACAGTAATTCTGCGCTATATTTGGATTGACCAAAACAGCAGCAAGGAGGAAAAAAATGAATACAGCAGCAGTGACAAAGAATTCTGCAAAGAGATCCATGAGTAAGGTCCAGCGTATGACCATGCTTGCCATCCTGGCGGCGATTGTAATCGTTCTGCAGGCGGCGGTCAGCATACCGCTCGGACCATTCACCATCACACTGACCCTGGTTCCGATCATCATCGGAGCTATCCTGGACGGACCGGCAGGCGGAGCTTTTCTGGGAACGGTATTCGGAGCCGTCGTATCGATTCAGGTGATCACGGGGGCGGCAGGCGCTTTTTCCACAATGATGCTCGAGTATCAGCCGGCGGCGACGATTCTCGTCTGCATTCTGAAGGGAACCTTTGCCGGACTTGTGAGCGGCTTGTTTTTCCGGCTGTTCTCCAGAATTAATTATTACACAGGAGTTCTGCTTGCGGCAATCATCGCTCCGATCGTGAATACCGGAATCTTCAGTGTCGCCGCGCTTACTATTTTCCGCGGACTCATTGCAGGCGCGCTCGGAACAGACCAGAATCTGCTCGGCGTGTTCCTGACAACCTTTATCGGGCTGAACTTCGTGGTTGAATTCGCGATCAATGTTGCCCTCACTCCGGTGATCATCCGCATTCTCCGGATTGTGAAGAAGGACAAAAACTGAGTGTAAACGGGGGAAATACGGATGATTCTTGCGATTGACATCGGAAATACACATATGGTGCTCGGGTGTATCCGTGAGTCGGACAATAAGGTGCTCCGACATATTCAGATGAGTACGAACAAAATCGAGACCTACCATGAATATGCCGCGGAAATCAGCAGAATACTAGCACTTGAGAAAATAGATCCGATGGAATTCAAGGGATGCCTGATTTCTTCTGTTGTTCCTTCCGTCACCCATGTGGTGGCGGAGGCCGTCAAACTTCTCACCGGTGAGGACGCGCGGATTCTCGGAGAGGGAGTTGAAGTCGGACTGGAGCTCGATATGAACGGTATTCCCGCATCTGCAATCGCGGGGGATCTGCTGGCGACTGCCGTCGCGGCGAAGGCGGAATATCCGCTGCCGGCTCTGATTATCGATATCGGAACCGCGACAACAATGACCGCGGTCTCATCAAAGGGTATTTACCTCGGCGGATGTATTCTTCCGGGGCCGGGCACCGCTCTGAAGGGATTGATCGCAGACACTTCTCTTCTGCCCGCCGTAGATTTTGTAGCGCCGGACCGGGCAATCGCGAAGGACACGGTAAATGCGATTCGAAGCGGCATTGTATACGGTTCCGCCGGTCAGATAGACGGTCTCCTGGACCGGTTCACGGACGAACTTTCCGTAATCGAGGGGAGTAAGGTATCGCCGACGGTGCTTGCCACCGGAGGAATGGGGCGGCTGATTGCGCCGTTCTGCCGGCATAAGATCATCGTGGACAATGAACTTCTTCTGAAGGGGCTCGGAATTATCTGGAAGCTGAATCGGAAGTGACTGTTCAGGGCCGCTCACAGGCGGGGACAGCGATATATACAAAGCCAGGAAAAACGGTGCCGTTATGGCACCGTTTTTCCTGGCTTTTATATTACGCGAACGTCGCGCTAGCGAGATAAAAATCGCGCAGTGCGTTTTATCTTGCTAGCAGCTTCGCGGCAGTTTGCTGCCGCAGCATAATTATTCTACGGTTACAGATTTTGCCAGATTTCTCGGCTTGTCGACGTCGAGCCCCTTTGCGACGCTGATGTAGTAGCCCAGAAGCTGGAGCGGAATCACGGCAAGACTTGCTTCGAATACCGGCTCGGTCTTCGGAATGTAGACGACGAAGTTCGCGACGTCCTCGATGCTGTAATTGCCGTTCGTGGTGAGCCCCATGAGGTACGCGCCTCTGCTCTTGACCTCGACCATGTTGCTACGTGTCTTTTCGTAGAGATCCTGCTGGGTGCAGACACCGACTACCAGGGTGCCGTCCTCGATCAGGCTGATCGTGCCGTGCTTAAGCTCGCCGGCCGCATAGGCCTCGGAGTGAATGTAGCTGATCTCCTTCATCTTCAGGCTGCCTTCCATGCAGATCGCGTAGTCAATGCCGCGGCCGATGAAGAAGACATCGTGGGCGCTGGCGTATTTTGCCGCGAACCACTGGATGCGCTCCTTGTCCTCAAGCTCCTTCTCGATCTGATCAGGGAGTGCCAGGAGTGCATCGATATACTGCGATTCCCGCTCCTCAGATACAGAACCCTGGGATGTGCCGACCGCAATGCCGAGGAGATAGCAGGCAATAAGCTGACAGCTGTACGCCTTGGTGGTGGCAACGGCAATCTCCGGTCCGGCGTAGGTGTACATTACATGATCTGCCTCCCGGGCGATGGATGATCCGACGACATTCACGATGGCGAGAACCGGAATGTTCCGTTCCTTTGCCAGCCGCAGAGCCGCCAGAGAATCCGCGGTTTCTCCGGACTGGGAGATGATTACCACGAGGGAATGCTCCTTCTGAAGCTTGGGATCGCGGTAGCGGAATTCTGAGGCAAAGTCAACCTCTACACATATGTCTGTCATTTTTTCAATGGCGTATTTGGCAACCATTCCGACATGATAGGCGGAACCGCAGGCCACAATATAAATCCGGGAGAGGTCCGCAAGCTGTCCCTCTGTCAGATGCAGCGCCTCGAGGTTCACATGGCCGTCCTTTAAATAGGCATTGACGGTATCTTTGACAGCTTTGGGCTGCTCATGGATTTCCTTTATCATGAAATGCTCGTAGCCGCCCTTCTCCGCGGCTTCTGCATCCCATTCAATGGTCTTGAGCTCCTTCTGGATCTCGTCTCCGTCCAGATTATAGAAGGTAATGCCGTCTCTTGTAAGCCGGCCGACCTCCATGTTGCCGATATAGTACACGTTCTTGGTGTATTTGAGGATCGCGGGAACATCGGAGCCGAGGAAGGATCCGTCCTTGTTCGTGCCGAGCACCATGGGGCTGTCCTTCCGGGTCACATAGATTTCGCCCGGATAGTCCTTGAACATGATGGCGAGCGCATAAGAACCGCGGATACGAACCTGCGCGTGGTTGATGGCATCAATCGGGGTGCCCTCGTATTTCTTGTAATAGTAGTCGATCAGCTTGATCGCGACCTCCGTGTCGGTATCGGAGTAAAAGGTATAATTGTGACGAAGCAGCTTCGCCTTGAGCTCCTGAAAGTTCTCAATGATTCCATTGTGAACCCCGACTACATTCATGTCGTCACTGCAGTGAGGATGCGCGTTCAGCTCGGATGGCTCGCCGTGGGTCGCCCATCTGGTATGTCCGATTCCGCAGAAACCCGGAACGGCGGCGCCGTTGTCGGTCTTGTCCTTCAGCTCGGAGAGCCTTCCCTTTGCCTTGACTATGATTGTCCTGTCCCCGTTGCGCACGGCGATTCCCGCGGAATCGTATCCGCGGTATTCCAGCCGCGTCAGTCCCTCCAGGAGGATCGGAGCTGCCTGGCGGTCGCCGGTATATCCTACTATTCCACACATGATAAATACTCTCCTGTCTTTCTTTGATAAACGGTCAGACGATAAGCTGCGAAGAAGCGGAATCCGTTTCGTGCCGCTTCGCTCGAGACGCCTTCACGGCTGTAATAATCCGAACGAAGCCCAAAAAGAAAAAGATCATCGAATTTCCAATATCCGCATTCGCCGCCGTCATAACCTGAACGAAGCCATCGGAATTCAGTATTCTCCGGCTGCATATAGTCTAACATACATCAGTGCCGGGAGAAAATCAACCCGAGGCCTTTTTCGCGCTCCCGCAATTCTGCAGGCAGTTACTGTTCACACGTAACTGACCGGGCAGAGATTTCACAGCCAGTTTGCGAATGGCAACAGGGCTTCGAAATCTCGGCTTTAGATATCCCGTGGACAATAACTGCAGGCATTCCTCAGACTCCGTATTTCCTGCGGATGATGCAGGCGATTCTCTCGCATTCCTCCTCGCAGATCCGGTCTGTTTCCGCCTCCGCCATGATCCGGAGCAGCGGCTCTGTGCCGGATGGTCTCACGAGGATTCTTCCGTTGCCGTCGAGGTTCCGGTTTGCCTCCTCAATGGCATCCTTCACTTCAGGATCATCCAGAACCTGATTCTTGTCGGTAACCTGTACATTTACCAGAAGCTGCGGGTAGATCTTCAGTCCCTCGCAGAGCTCATTGATGGTGCGGCCGGTTTCCTTCATGATCTTCAGAAGGGCGAGAGCTGTGACAAGCCCGTCTCCAGTCGTTTCATATTCGCTGAAGATGATATGACCGCTCTGCTCGCCTCCGACGATGTATCCGTTTTTCAGCATGCAGTCATAGACGTATTTGTCGCCGACATCTGTTTTCTCTACACGGATGCCCTCCCGCTCCATCGCCTTCCAGAGCCCGAGGTTCGCCATTACGGTAGTGACGACGGTATTCCCCTTCAGCATCCCCTTGTCGCGGTAATACTTGCCGCAGATATACAGGACAAAGTCTCCGTCTACGAGATTTCCGTCGGGTCTTACCGGGATCTGGCGGTCCGCGTCTCCGTCGAAGGTGAGGCCGAGGTCATAGCTGCCCTTTTTCATGAATTCACAGAAAGCGTCCGGATGGGTGCTTCCGCAGTTGTTGTTGATGTTGATACCGTTGGGCCGGTTATTCATGACCGTGCAGGAGGCACCGAGCCGGGTGAGAACCCGTTCGGCCGTGTAGGTACTGGAGCCGTTGGCGCAGTCCATGGCGACGCGCATGCCGCTCAGATCCGTCGGGAATGTGCGGCAGATGAAATCAATATAGTGGTCGATGCCCTGCGGATAGGGAATTACCCGTCCGATCTTTTCATCGGTCACGAAGCGGATGGTCTCTTTTCCGTCGATGTAATCCTCGATCAGAGCTTCCACTTCTCCCTGGAGCTTGATGCCGTCCTTCGAGAAAACCTTGATTCCATTGTCATAGAACGGATTATGGGACGCGCTGATCATGGCCCCTACGGCAAAATCCTCGTGAACCGTGAGATAGCAGATCATCGGGGTCGGGCAGTATCCTGCAAGATACGCGTCGCATCCCTCGGAAGCAATACCGGCAGCAAGCGCATTTTCCAGCATATCGGAGGAAAGCCGGGTGTCTTTTCCGATGATGATTTTGCTTCTGCCGTTCCTGCTGTAATAGTATCCGAGGTATCTTCCGACCTCAAAAGCGCGGGATGCTGTGAGCCCCTCGTTTGCCTTGCCGCGAATGCCGTCTGTACCGAAATATCTTCCCATTATTGCTTCTCCTCCGGGATAATTTTTCTGATTACTGTTCCGTTATCCTTCCAGATGGAATTCTCCGGGAGAACTCCTCTTACGCATGAGGTCGGATAGATGTTGCAGTTTCTTCCGATGACCGTGCCGGGATTGAGAACGCTGTTGCAGCCGACCTCTACATGATCTCCGAGCATGGCTCCGAACTTCTTGAGCCCGGTCTCGATATTCTCGCCGCGGTCATGGACAACTACCGGCAGCTTATCGGATTTCACATTGCTTGTAATAGAACCGGCGCCCATGTGGGAAAAATATCCGAGGATCGAGTCTCCGACATAGTTGTAGTGCGGTGTCTGGACATGATCAAAGAGAATGACATTTTTCAATTCAACGGAATTGCCGACCACGCAGTCGGCGCCGACAAGGGCGGATCCCCGGATGAATGCGCAGTGTCTGACCTCCGTGTTCGGCCCGATGATGCAGGGCGCGCCGAGGTAGGCGGAGGGGAAGACCCGCGCCGTCCTGTGAACCCAGACGTGCTCGGAAACCTCTGTATATTCATTTTGGTCGAGATGCCTGCCGAGGGACAGGATCAGGTCCTTGATTCCGGCAAGTGCCTCCCAGGGGTAGGTGAAACGGCTGAGATAGTCCTTCGCCAGAGTGTGATCCAGATCATATAAATCTCTGATGGTGTACATAGGATACTCCTCTATATGCTAGAATAATATTTGGTTTATTACTATACCACAAAACGGTATCATGCGCCACTGCGTTATGGTACCGGAACAAATGTTGTCTGCTATTTTGTTACTGTCCATGCGCCACTAAAGCGGCAAAGATTTTACAGTCCCTTTGCGGGAGCATTACTGGCTGTTTAAAGTTTTATCCGTGAATTCTTCATGAACCGGATAGCGAGGACTGTCTGACGAAGGCGCTCGCGCCTGAGGAGTTCCGCAGCTTCATAAAACCAGGATAAAACTTTACTACAGCCAGTTCGCGAACGGCAACAGGACTGTAAAATCCTTGCCGTGTAGAGTTGGGAGTGAACCAATGTCATTAAGTTAAACTCTATGAGTTAGATTCCATTGTTGGTCTA
>CAIFEZ010000043.1 GCA_903789595.1 uncultured eubacterium 1-6 | reverse complement strand
TAACATCGTATTTTTTTATCGTGGTTTTTCTCCTCCTTAACTGCATGACATTGGGTCTGAACTGTAACGATATCAGTCTCTCTAAAGGGGTTCTGATACCCGGGACCTGTATTGAATGTTAACACTTATCCATGTTTCTTCTCGCTCTATCACCGCAGAATCACCAGTCCTGCAACAAAAGAAACAAAGTTTGCCAAAAAGGAATAAAGGAAGGGTCGTACTTTATGACACTCGCTGTTTGCTTTTTCCAGCAAGAAAAGATACAAGAATCCCTCTACTATAGCGATAATCTCTTCACCGTGTATCATTTTCTCCAAAACCAGATCATCCGGATGCGAAAGCTGCAGCTCATAGAAGTATACACCAAGGGATAGTGCTGTCTGTGTCGCGAAATTCACGGCAATCACGATCAGCCATTGCATTTTTTTCCAATACTTAAAGCACAGCGCGATCCCCAACTCAATCAGAATCGTAAGCAGCAGCCGTTTAAAATACTCATTCCAGTCAAAGATGCTCCGGGCACGGACCTCCGCATCTGCTTCATTCACGTCCACCGTGAACTCGCGGGAAAGTCCATACGCAGTCACTATCTCAGATTCCATATACCTTTCGGAATCCGGATTGTACAGCAGAATCTTGAATTCCTCCGGAGGAAAATAATTCCAACGAAATACGGGATGCTCTGGATCAACGATATCGTATGTGCCCAGAAAATAATAGTTATCTTTATACATATTCAGGGAATCCCAGACAGATCTATTCATCTGCTTTCCTGAATACAATGTGGAATCCAGTCCATACCCGTTCGGATCATATACCTCTCGTTTCTCCCAAGGCCCCAATCCTTTCTCCGATGAAAGCAGCGTAACAGCCCAGCTCTGGTGAACCCCCCGGAATGTGAGCATCAGAGTAGCCCTCGGGAAACTGTCGGCCATGACATTGATACAAGAAAACAGCAGAATGAAAAGGATGCAAGGAAGAAAAAAAATTTTAATTATCCTCTTACCCATATCTTGTACCCCTTTATTCCACCATAATAGGAATATTTTACAAATCTTCCATGATTGTTCCATCCATCCATAACAAGAAGATATGGTGTCCCTGAAGTGCTATTTGCATAACCTATAGCAAAAACATCATGCATATTTCTCGCGAAACTATTGTCGTCAAACCTGAGCATCAAATGAATTGGACAATTCTCTTTAAGAGCATTTACAAAAGCACTGTAGCCATTTCTATATGTAATATATTTGTAATTCCAAATACCTCCTTGTTGAGGGATTGTTTGAAAATATTTTTGATAGCCATTAAGAACGAGCGGATCCCATGTCCCCCCTGAATCATTTGTTAACATACCGCTTTTTAAGGTGCTGAATATTTTTTTTGCCTTATTCTGATTACCAGAAATTCCCTGAACCTTACCAGAAACAGAAGTCGAATTGCGCTTAAAGCCCCAATACCAAAGTACATTTGTTCCTGCAGTTGGAGCGCATACACTATTTCCTGAAACATCCAGCTCCTTCATCAACCAATAATCCTCACCTTGTCCAAACTGTGCGATTTTAAAAACTGAGCTAGTATTTAAGGATGATTTATTCCAATCAATAATTCCATCATAAATAGACGGATAAGCATTGGATCTCATTTGTTTTATTCTACTTCCCATTGCCGGCTGACTATCTAAATAGCGTTGATACAGATCTTCAATATCTCTTCGTTGAACAATTTCATTATCAACTAAAGAAAGATATCCGCTAGTATTACTTACATACAACTGATCTGGTCCAGTATATATCAATTCAGAGCCATGAAGTGATACCAGAAATGGACCATCTAAAGAAAACTCTACAATAGGATTATCTTCTGTTAAGAGGCTGATCAATACATATCCTGAATCTTTACCCTGATCGGTAAATGTTACTAGAAAACCAGTTAGCGCATAGTTGATGTCATGCATTCTCTTACATTCTGAAATCTCTACACTTGCAGAGCCTGTTGACGAACGCATGAAATATAAAGAATATTTTTGAATAAATTCATCTATTTTCACATTATGCTCTATGGAATCTGGCACTTGCTCTCCTAAAATATTGCCTTGTGTTAATTCATCTGCTTTTATGCAATTATTACCAGATGACAAGAAAGCGAAAATACTCGTGATTAGGATAACCGCTAACTTCCTCAGTTTCACAGGAGTTCCTCCTTCCTATGCTATGCACCAATACAAACTATTTGAATAGCAATGACCATTATTTATATATATATTACCATATATCAAAATATATTATCAATTATTTCTTTAAATAATATAATATTTTGAGAATTTTTCGATGTAATAAAGTTGTTTTTTGTTAATAATAGCAAAAGTTGCTCAATAAAGAACAGGGCTAACACCACCAGCGCCGCCCCAAAAATATATGCCTCTCATTTTTTGTGTCAGCATCTGGGAAACACTTTTCAGCCCGGTAACCTGAACAAAAACGCCTAGATAAAAGACATGCTGAAATTCAATTGATCTTATAATTCAGATCATCACCACATTGTACTGTCTGTTTGTGATCATCAGCGCCAGACATTCTTCGTCGTCTGTGCGGAACCGTTCATTTACATACTTCGGCGGGAACCAGATGAAGTCTCCCTTCGTGCACACGCCGAAGGACGTCACCAGCCTGCCGCGGATGATGTAGAGCCCGTACGCGCAGGTATACCTGTGGGCAGGTCTCTCGAAGTCCGCAGGAAAACGGACATACTCCACCGTCATCCCGGTCTCGTGATCGATCAGAAGCGGCTTTGCATAGAACCGGCTGCCGATCGGTTCCTCCTTTTCACACCAGATCTCACTGTCAAAGGCCGGAAAAATCCTCAGCTGGTTTTCCCTTTTCCTGAGCTCATGGATCACGCGTTCCTTCCGGGATTCTTCTTCGGTCAGAAACTCGATGTCGAACGGACGGTTCGCCACAAACAGGAAATGGCAGTCACCTCCGGGCGCCGCGCCGTGCCCGCACGGATAGCCGGCCGGATTCCAAATAAAGGTCTCCGGCTTGTAAACAGCGTCTCCCATCTGCAGCGCCCCGTCGATCACATAGATGCCATGGGCGCAGTTGTGACGGTGATCCGGCTTCCAGTATCCCTCCGGGTAATGTGAGAACCAGATCACCGCGCCGTTCAGCGTGTCATTGATCATCGGCCTGTACTCTGATTTGCTGTTTTTTCTCTCATCATGGACGATCCAGCCGTCCCTGTCATATACATTAAAAACCTTCGGTGATAATAACTGCATCGTTCTGCGCGCCATAATGTCTCTTCTCTCCCCTGCATCCCCACCCGCGGGGGCATTCCGTTCTTGTGAATCAGCTCCCGCCCGAGGAGCTGTCTGTTCCTATAAAGTTCACGCCCTCGAAGCGATCTATTCTTATGAATCAGCTCCCCTCGCGGAGCAGTCTATTCTGATAATAAGTATAAAACTCTCCGCGCTTCATTACAATCCGAACCTGATGCAGGAACCGCACATGCGAGCCTGATGCAGGAACCGTGCATACGAGCCTGATACCGGAACTGTGCATATGAAATACCCGCTCTCCCACAAGATCCTTCACAGTTTTTTCACAGTTGCATACACAAAAGAACACATATTTTTTTTACGCTTTCTCTTAGTGTGAAAATTGGCCTGTCCTTTGCTGCGAGAGCGGACGCCAGTCTCACGCAAACACGAAAATATGAAGGGAGTTACGAGATGATTGAAGTTGAACATCTGACGCGGCGCTTCGGCGATCACATAGCGGTAAATGACCTGAGCTTCACAGCGGAAAAAGGCACCATCTACGGCTTTCTCGGCCCGAACGGCGCGGGAAAATCCACGACCATGAATATGATGACCGGATATCTGGCGCCATCATCGGGAACCGTGAAAATCGACGGTTTTGACATTCTAAAGCAGCCGGAGGACGCCAAGAAGAGAATCGGCTACCTGCCGGAGATTCCTCCGGTCTATCCGGACATGACGGTGAAGGAGTATCTCTGCTTTGCGGCGGAGCTGAAGGAGGTTCCGAAGGCGGACCGTCCCGCTGCCGTAGAGAATGCCATGCAGAAGACGGGTACGAAGGGCATGCAGAACCGCCTGATCAAAAACCTGTCAAAGGGTTATAAACAGCGTGTCGGCCTGGCGCAGGCCATCATCAACAATCCGGAGATCATCATCCTGGACGAGCCGACCGTCGGTCTGGATCCCGAACAGCAGAAGGAGATGTTCGACTATGTCAGAACCCTCCGTGAGGATCACATCATTATTCTGAGCTCTCACATTCTGTCTGACGTCAGCAGTCTGTGCGACTATGTCTGGATCATCAGTAAGGGGCGTCTGGTCGCGAGTGACAAGCCGGAAAATCTGCGCACAGCCATGAGTCACAAGCAGGAGATCATCATCGATGTCCTCGGCGACAATGAACAGACACTGGGCGACGCGCTCCGCCGCATCGATCTGGTATCCGGTGTAAATGTCTCCGTCGCCAAGAATCCCGGAAAGGGCGCTCCGCTCCAGCTCCACGCTGTCATTCACTCCGAACAGACGCTGGACATCCGTCCTGCCATTTCACAGGCTGTTTTTGGCGCGGGTATGTATTTCCTGTCCATGAACCGCAGTGAACGCTCACTGGAAGATGTCTTCCTTTCTCTTACCAATGACGACAGCCAGGCTTCCAACAAAGGCGCAGGAAAACGCACTTCCAGGGCACAATTCCGGAAAAATGTCGCTCCCGTTTCCGATGCGGCACCCGGAAAAGATACGGACTCTGCTGAAAAACCTGCAGAAACCCTTTCCGGCAAATCCGCTGCTGCGCCTTCCGCAAAAACGGATTCTAACCGCGGGGATTCTGACAACGGGGTTTCTGAAGGCAGGAATTCCGACCATGGGGATTCTGACCACAAGGAGGTGTCTGACTGATGAAGGCAATTGCAAAGAAGGATTTTCAATCCAATTTCCATTCCGTAACGGGCTGGCTTTTTATCGCCGTATTCTGGGCCTTCCTGTCATTTTTTATCTCAAACTATAATTTCCTGAGCCTGAGCTCTGATATCACCGGATCCGTAAGCACCGTTGAGATCATTTTTCTGATTCTGATGCCAATTCTCTGCATGCGTTCCTTCTCTGAAGAGCAGCGTCAGAAAACGGACCAGATTCTCTTTACCGCTCCGGTATCCGTAGGCCAGGTCGCATTCCAGAAATTTCTGGCTCTGTCGGAGATCTACACGATTCCCGCTCTGATGACCTGCATCTACCCCCTGATCCTGTCGGCATTCGGAAATGTATCCTTCGGATCAGACTACATCGCAATTCTCGGCATGTGGCTCTACGGACTCGCCTGCATCGCGATCTGTATTTTTGCCTCCTCCCTGACGGAGAACCCGATCATCGCTGCGGTTCTGTCCTTTCTCTTCCTCTTTGTGATGTATCTGATTCCGACCATCAAGAACATGGTCTCCTCCAATACCGTACTCACAAAGTTCCTGTCGGCCATCAATGTCCGCGGCCAGTTCGAGAACTTCCTGTCCGGAAGCCTGAACATCACCGCGATCATCTACATGGCGACCGTGATCTTTCTCTTCCTGTTCCTGACCACACAGATCATCCAGAAGAGAAGATATTCCATCTCGAAAAAAACGATCTCCTTCGGAGCATACAGCTCGGTTATGATCGTCGTGGTTCTCGCCATCACCGTTGTGGTAAACCTGGCAGCGACAAAGCTTCCGGATTCCGTACAGAATATCGATGTCACCTCCAGCCGACTCTACTCTCTGACCGATGATACGAAAAAAATCGTCTCCGGTCTGACCGACGATGTGAACATTTATGTCCTTGACACGGAAAGCGCATCGGATAAGACTCTGAACAAGACCCTGAAGAGCTATGAGGCGCTGTCCGACCACATCAAGGTCAGCTACGTCAACCCGGCCGAGGATCCGACCTTTATTCAGAAATACACCGATGATTCTTCGAATATCTACATGAACTCCCTGATTGTCACCTGCGGCGACAAGAGCAAGATCGTCAATTTCAGCGATATCTATGAGACATCGATGGATTACACCACCTATTCTCAGACAACCACCGGGTACGACGGAGAAGGTCAGATCACCTCTGCGATTGACTATGTCACAAGTGACAGCAATCCTGTGATCTATACGCTGACCGGTCACAACGAAACCTCTCTTTCCACTACCTTCACGGACGCCGTCAGCAAGATGAACATCACTGTGAAGGATCTGGATTTCATGCAGAACGACAGTGTTCCGGACGACGCGCAGGCGGTCATCATCAACGCGCCGACCTCCGATCTGTCCTCTGATGATCTCCAGAAGCTCGAGGATTACTTTGACAAGGGCGGAAACGTCATCGCGGTTACAAATTATGAGGCGACCGGCGATATGACGAATTACAAGTCCCTGCTCTCCTACTTCGGAATCACGCTGAACGACGGCGTTGTGCTGGACAGCGACAGCAGCCGCTATTACCAGTATCCTTCTTACCTTCTTCCGAACGTGCAGAGCGACGATATCACATCCGGCATCACAAACGGATATGTGATCGTGCCGTTCTCGCAGGAGCTTACCTATGACAGCTCCAATACACAGGTTGCATATACGCCGCTCCTTAAGACCTCGGAGAGCGCGTACGTGCACAGCAGCGTCAAGAACGAATCGGATATGGAGCAGACCGACAGCGACCAGCTCGCCGCAAGAATCGTCGGAGTGAAGGCGGTAAAGACGATCAGCAGCTCAGACGGAAGCACCGCAGACAGCGCTTCCTCTTCAGGATCCGATTCTGTATCCGGCAGCTCCTCAGCATCGGAAAGCGTAAGCAGCAGCTCCTCCTCGGACAGCAGCACAGGCACCGTTACTTCCACGGCAGTCGTGTATACGTCCCCGTTTATCTTCAACGATAACGCAAACCAGATGGTATCCGGATCCAACCTGTCGCTTTTCAGCGGCTCAATCAGCGCGGTGACCTCCGACACGACGACGATTTCCATCCCGTCCAAGTCCATGGACAATACAACCATCACCATGGCCACACGCACGGCGGTTCTCCTCACCATCCTGTTTGTCATCCTGATCCCGGCTGCAATTCTTGCATGCGGTATCACGATCTGGGTAATCCGCAGGAAAAAATAACAGATGCCGCTCATGCTCCGCTGACCTTGCCGAAGGAAAAGACGGCACGCAGGGAAGTTTCCAGGCGTCTCTGCCGCCGATGATTTTCCTGCGGGGAGATGCGGAGCATAACTGGCCGCAGCTGCACCACATGGAACAGTGCCGGCACAAGACAACACCTGTAAAAGGCACTGTCAATAGCACCGTCTCAGGCTGTAAACGCTCGGATTGTTCCTTGCAGCGCACTCACGCATTCGACAGATATTCGCACTTCATAAAAGAACGGACGAAACAATATGAAAAAACAAAAAATTCAGCTAATCATACTTCTGGTTATCCTGGGCTGTGCCATCGGCGCCTATTTCGCCGCAAAGACTTACAGTGCTCACAAGGAAGCCAGCGAAAAGAGTCCCACCTACACCGCATTCTCCCTCTCGGACGATGACGTCTCCGGTATTCAGAACATCACCGTAACCAATGACGCCGGCGGGTTCAACGTCAACCATGACAGTAGCGCCGACACCTGGAGTTTTTCCGACTTCCCGGATGAAACGGTGGATACCACACAGATCAAGACCATGACCGATGCTCTTTCAGATCTCAGCTCAGACAACGAAATTACGGATGTGACAGACTTCACCCAGTACGGTCTCGACAGTCCGGTCATGACAATCACCATCACTCTCTCAGACGGGTCTACGCATAAGCTTGAGGTCGGCGACTACAACAGCCAGATCTCCGAGTACTATCTGCGCGTTGATGACGCGGATACGGTCTACACCATATCCTCTACAATCTACAGCGACTTCAACGTGACGACCTCGAACCTCGTATCAACCGACTCTTCCTCCTCGAGTGAAGAGACCCCCACAGAAGCCGTTTCAGGATCATCTGTAACCGCCTCCTCGGCTGCGTCCTGATAGAACCGACGAACCGGGTCTACGTCACTCTGAAGCCAACCGGACCCGCCTCCTCGGCTGCGTCCTGATAGAACCGACAGTAACGACAGGCAGGAATGTAACTATCACTGAAAGCAGGACAGGCCTCATCAGCCTCAAAAGGCCCTCTGAGAAAACTCTCTGAACAGGCTCTCCGAGAAAGCTCTCTGAACAGGCTCTCTGAAAAAAGCTCCCGGAAAACCGGCAATTCAGCCGGCGCTGGGAGCTTTTCCGGTTTTCCATCGGATTTTCACCCGGTGTTCACTATTTTTTCACGATTATTTTCTATCATTTGATTAATTGATACAGCTGACATACGATTGCCATCGGTAACTGATTTTAGAAATACACGGATGCACGCAACGCATCTGCATCCTGTTGAAGGGAGATAAGAATCATGTATGATGACCAAAACAATAATGAGATGAATCCGAACAATAATGCCGTAAATCAAAACAGTGATGCTGCGAATCATAACAGCAATGCTGCGAATCAAAACAGTAATGCCGCGAACCATAACAGCAATGCTGCGAATCAAAACAGCAACGGAACGAATCCGTATCCGTCAGACAGCGGCACCGAAAACTCCACCGGACAGAACAGCTCTCAGAATGCTTCCGGTTCAAGCTCCTCTTCCCAGAACGGCGGAGCAAACGGGAACAATCCCTGGGGAAGCCAGAATACTAACCAGAACACAAACACTTCTTCCGGAAATTATAATCCCTGGCGCAATAACGGGAACGGCAACCCCTACGTCGGAAATGGCGGCAGTACCTGGAATGGCAGCTGCTCCGGCAACAACGGTTCCACAGACAACGGACCGTGGAGCAATAATGGGAACAGCAACGGTTCCGCCGGCAACGGCCCATGGAGCAATAACGGAAACAACTACCATTCCGCCGGCAACGGTCCATGGAATAATAACGGAAACAGCAACAGTTCCGCCGGCAACGGTCCATGGAGCAATAACGGAAACAACTACCATTCCGCCGGCAACGGTCCATGGAATAATAACGGAAACAGCAACGCTCCATGGAATGGAAATGCTTACGGCAACGGAAGTCATAAGCATCACAGCGAGATCGGAAAGAAAATCGGCTTCACGGTTCTCACCGGAGCCATCGCAGGTGTCGTGGGCGCAGGAATTTTGTCTCTGACGATCCCGTCCATCGTCAGCAGCTCAGTGAATAATGCCGCTTCACGAATTGAAAAATCCATTGAATCAGACCTTTCTGATAATCTGCCTGATTTCAGTCAGGATAACGGTGGATTTCAGCTTCCCGGAGGAAACGGCTCCGATAACTCAGGCAATTCCGATGGGAACAGCGGCAATGGCAGTGGTTCTGACAGCGGCAATTCTGATCAGAACAGCGTGGACAGCAGTTCCGAAGATTCCACTTCGGTAAATGAAAACGCCGGCTTCCTCGGAATTACCTGCGCGGATATCAATTCCCTGTCCGATGTCGACACCACCGGCTACCCGGACGGCGTATACGTCAAGACTGTACTCTCCGGAAGCCCGGCATCTCT
This sequence comes from uncultured eubacterium 1-6, assembly GCA_903789595.1. GTDB lineage: Bacteria > Bacillota > Clostridia > Lachnospirales > Lachnospiraceae > Bilifractor. The sequence continues at coordinate 7,218 of CAIFEZ010000043.1, read as the reverse complement.
CGCCGGCCTTAAGGAGGGCGATATCATTACAGCCGTAGACGGAACCTCGGTCAGCTCCTATGCTGAACTGAAGAAGATCATCTCCGGTCATTCCTCCGGTGACAAGATTAAACTCACAGTAGAACGTCAGGACGGCAGCGAGTGGAAGACATCCACACACGATGCCACACTTATCTCATACGCTGAGGCACAGGGCAACTAAGTATGCAATTACACTGAGTATGGAAGCGCACATTCATGCTCTATAATAATTTCGTATTTCGTTATTCCTTATTTTGATAATGTGCCATTCACCTATGAATGACACTCGCACTCAACTAAGACTGTTGCTCAATTAGGACTGCCGCTCAAATTCTGACATAAAGCATTCTGAACGAACCGAAACAAGAGCGGCAGTCTTTATGTAATTACCATCCAAATTTCCCGGTGACGCTTCTGATGGTACCCGCACTGCCGCTTTACCATCCATATGACAGATTGTAAATCTTGATGGTAACCTTTCCTGACAATTACCATCTAAACTTCCCGTTGCCATTTCTGATGGTATTTGCACTGCTGCTTTACCATCCATCTGACAGATTGTAAATCTCGATGGTAACCCTTCCAGACAATTACCATCTAAACTTCCCACCGACGTTTCTGATGGTATCCGCGCTGCTGCTTTTACCATCCCGCTAGCTGAAAGTGAATCTTGATGGTAACCCTTCCAGACAATTACCATCTAAACTTCCCGTCACCGTTTCTGATGGTATCCGCACTGCTCCTTTTACCATCCCGCTGGCTGAAAGTGAATCTTGATGGTACCTGCTCCTCTACTTTTACCATCCCGCTGACTGAAGGTAAATCTTGATGGTAACTTTTCCAGACAATTACCATCTAAACTTCCCGTTGTCATTTCTGATGGTACTTGCACCGCTTCTTTTACCATCCTTCTGACAGATTGTAAATCTCGACGGTAACCCTTCCAGACAATTACCATCTAAACTTCCCGCTGCCATTTCTGATGGTACTTGCACTGCTGCTTTTACCATCCATCTGACAGATAGTAAAGCTTGATGGTAACCTCTCCAGACAATTACCATCCATACTTCCCGCTGCCATTTCTGATGGTACTTGCACTTCTGCTTTTACCATCCCGCTGGCCGAACGTGAATCTTGATGGTACACGCTCCTCTGCTCTTACCATCCTGCTGACTGATAGTGAATCTTGATGGTACACGCTCCTCTGCTCTTACCATCCCGCTGAAATAAAGTGATTCTTGATGGCACATGCGCACCGGTGCGCTTTCACCGGTTGGAACCGTGCGCCCGCCGGGCGCACAAGAAGCGGGAGCACGCGGTTCTAGACCGGCGTGCTCCCGCCCCTGTTAAATATATAAATTTGTACGAAGTACCTATTTCATGCCGCGCAGCCTGAAGTGTTCTCTGTGACAAAATTCTATTCCCGTGCTGCGAAACTCTGTTCCCATGCCACAAAATTCTGTTCCCATACTGCTGATTTTCTTACCGAGAATTCTGTCCTGCCTCATGCCGCGCAGTTCTTCCAAGGTCTGTTTACAGTCCCATTGCAAGTGCTTCCTTGATAGACTCTTCGAAGATCTCAAGTCCCTTCTCTGTCTGCTCATCCGTCATTACAAGCGGTGCCAGGAAACGAATGATGTTGCTTGCGGTTCCTGCGTTCTCGATCAGAAGTCCCTTCTGAAGTGCACACTGGATCAGGTTTGCGGTGAACTTTGTAGCCGGCTCCTTTGTCTCCGGATCTCTTACGAACTCAATGCCGATCATTGCGCCGAGACCGCGGACATCGCCGATTACCGGATATTTCTTCTGAAGCTCTTTGTATCTTCCCATCACCATCTCGCCGATGTGTCTTGCCTTTGCCGGGAAGTCATCTCTCAGGTAGATCTCCATTACCTTGTTGCCAGCCGCAACAGAAACCGGGTTGCCGCAATAGGTTCCGCCGATGGTTCCTGCCGGAACAGCATCCATGATCTCAGCTCTCGCGGTAATCGCGCTGAGCGGCATGCCTGCCGCGATGGATTTTGCGGTCGTGACGATATCAGGAGCAGCGCCTGCCTCAGCCCAGTACTCAGATGCAAAATATTTTCCGGTACGGCAGTTTCCGCACTGAACCTCATCGGCGATCAGGAGGATGCCGTTGTCATCGCAGATCTTGCGAACCGCTTTTACCCATTCGATCGGAGCCGGAATGAATCCGCCCTCGCCCTGAAGAGGCTCAACGATCATGCAGGCTACCTCGTTTGCCGGGATTCCCTCATCGAATACCTTTTTCAGTCCGTTCAGATAGTACTGAATCGCCTCTTCCTCGCTGTATCCCTTCGGTGCACGGTACAGATACGGGTACGGTGCACGATAGATCTCAGCCGGGAAGGGTCCCATGCCCTGTGCAAATGCCTTCTTCGCAGTTAGCGCCATGGTCAGGTTCGTGCGGCCGTGGAACGCGCCGGTGAAGCAGATCACGCCTCCGCGATGCGTATAGGATTTCGCAACCTTGATTGCGTTCTCATCACACTCTGCACCGGAGTTCGCGAAATAGGTCTTCTTCACATCTCCGCGGCAGGGGATCAGCTTGTTCAGCCCCTCTGCCAGCTTGATATATCCTTCATGACAGATCACGTTGAAAATCGTATGGAAATATTTCTCGGACTGTTCCTTAACCGCCTCGATCACTTCCGGATGAGAATAACCGATGTTCAGAACGCCTACGCCGCCGATCCAGTCAAGGAACTCATTGCCGTCAACATCCTTTACGATCGGGCCGGCACCGCGCTCGATAACGACCGGATAAGTCTGACCGCACAGAGCCTTCGGAACCGCCGCGTCTCTTCTCTCCAGGATCTCTTTTGCCTTCGGTCCCGGAACCTGTCCTGTTACAATCTTCGGTAAATCTTCTGCTAATGCCATTTTCTTTTCCTCCTGTACAAAAAAATATTTAACATTTATATATCTGGTATGGACCACCGGTCTTCCGGAACATCCGGCGCCCGTGTCCCTGCCTTCTAAAAATAGTGTCTCACGCGGTGCGGGCGAGGTTCAGTACTTCGCCGTGCAGCGCTCTCCTGTAAATCTCGGCCACATCCTCCTCGGTAAGCTTCGTCGGATTATTTTCAATGTTCGCCGAAGATACCTTGAAGCAGTTCTGTGTCAGCCACGGGATATCCCCTTCGGCGACTCCGAGATCCGCCAGTGTGATATTCAGATCGAGCTCACGGAGCAGGGTACGCACCTTCTCGGCACAATCCTCTGCCGTGAAGCCTCCGAGCATTCTCGCAAGCTTTCCGTATTTGAAACGGTTTCCTTCCCAGGAAGCAGCGATCGCGTAAGGTGTGATGGCTGCAAGTCCTGCGCCGTGCGTTACATTTTTCAGACCGCTGACCGGATGCTCCATCGCGTGGGCGAGAGTGACGCCGGCGGTATTGATGACCATTCCGCCGATGGTACTGGCAATCGACATCGCCTCCCATGCCTCTCTGCTTTCCTTCCCGTGATACAGATCGGTCAGATTTCCGACAATCAGCGGGATCGCGTACATGCAGAGTGCATCGGTGAAGGGCTGCGCTTTTCTGGCTGTATAGGCCTCCATGCAGTGGCACAGAGCATCAAATCCGACAGAAGCCAGCACCTTCTTCGGCATCGTCATCATATTTTCAGGATCCACAATAGACGCCTTCGCGACGATGGCCGGGCAGCGGAGCGACTTCTTGTCTCCGGTCTCCGGATTCGTGAACACCGCAAAGCCATTTCCCTCGGATCCCGTTCCGCATGTCGTAGGGATCAGTACGAGCGGCAGTGCCTGATCACCTGACCTCCGATTGTAGATGTAATCGTCAAGTCTGCCGTCATTGACCGCCATGAATGCCATTCCCTTCGCGGCATCCATGATGCTGCCGCCTCCGATGCCGACAACCACGTCGCAGCCTTCCTTCTTCGCCAGATCCGCGCCCTCTTCGGTCGTCGTGGTGAGCGGATTCGCGGTAACCTTGTCATACAGGACCGTCTCCAGACCCGCCTCATGCAGGCTTTCGCTGACTCTGTCAAGCAGCCCCGACTTCTTCGCGCTGGAACGCCCGGTGACGATCAGCGCCTTGTGTCCGTACTTCTTCGCAAGCGCCCCGGCTTCCTTTGTTCTTCCATATCCGAAAACCAGATTGACCGGAAGGAAATACTGGAAGGCGTCCGGTATCGCAGATGCATCTCTGAGCACCTCCGCTCCGACCGCATTCACAGCATTCGCTCTTGCAAAATCCGGAGTAATGGTCTTCGCCGCTGCCGCTGCAGGCTGTTCCTCTCCTGCCTCTGCCGCTGCGATTCCGGCGGCTGCCTGACGCTCTCTCGCCGCCTCGGCATCGAGTTCATCGTTCGCCACATCGACCAGAGTTCCGAACTTCTCGCCGTACTTCACCTTGCAGACAGCGTACAGAACGACTCCGAACGCGCCCCAGCCTCCTGCGATCGCCCACTCGGGAAGAGAAAGCGTAGCGCCGGTCCCCGGAAGAATGTACATCATAACCATAAATCCGGAGAGAACAATTGCAAAAAATCCGACCACCTTGTAGTGCTTTACCTTATACGGTCTCGGCATGTCCGGGGCTTTCTTCCGCAGAATCACGAACGACATCGCGACCATGCAGTAAGCCAGACAGCAGGCGAGGTTTCCCGCGTCAACGATCCAGACGAGCATCTTTCTTCCGGCAAAGGGAGCCAGGCAGCTGAGCACGCCGATCAGAACCAGAGAGGTAATCGGGGTTTTATATTTCTCATGAAGCTTTCCAAAAAACTTCGGAATCATATAGGATTCCGCCATGGAATACATCGCGCGGCTTCCGCCGATCAGGAAGGAGTTCCAGCTCGTGATGATGCCGCACATTCCGCCGACGATCAGCACCTTCGCCATCACCGATGTCTTGAACGCCGCGGCCATCGCGTCCGCTGTCACAAGGCCGGACCCGCTGGAAGCGGAGGCGGCGATTGCGTCGGAATTCATGACGTAGCCGACTGCAAAAATAACCAGAGCGTAGAACGCAACGGCGAGAATAATCGAAAGCAGAAGCATCTTCGCAATTTTTTTCAGCGGAACATTGATCTCCTCCGCCGCCTGCGGAATGACATCAAATCCGATGAAATAGAATGGGCTCATCATGGCCACCCGCAGGATGTCCCGCGCAATGCCGTTTCCGGATCCGACAAACATCTGGCCTTCCAGATTGCTCGGATTTCCGGTGATCGCCGACGCGACAATCAGGAGAATTCCAGCCGCTCCGATGATGATCGTGAGGATCGTCTGAAGAATCGCGGCCGTCTTCGCGCCGCGGATGTTGATGTAGGTGATGAAGATGGACATTGCTACCGCAACCGCCAGCCATGACGCATATACCTTAAAGCCGGCGACCGTGTACAGATAGCCCTTCAGAAATCCGGGATAAATGTAGGTGATGATCGTCGGAAGTGCACACGCCTCGAAGCATACGACGCTGACGTATCCGAGGATGATCGCCCAGCTGCAGACGAAGGAGCCGTTCGCGCCCATCGCCTTAAAGCTGAATACATGCTCACCGCCGCACTCCGGCATGGCCGGCGTCAGCTCCGCATAGGTCAGTCCGATAAAGAATATCATCACGCCGCCGAGAATGAACCCTAGCACGGCGCCAAGCACTCCGCCTCTCTCGATCCAGTCGCCGGTAGATACGACCCAGCCCCAGCCGATCATCGCTCCGAATGCAATGACCAGGATATCCCAGGCACTGAAAACCTTGGTAAATTCCGATTCCTTTTTATTTTCCATGCTTGCCTCCCTCTGTCCTCTTCTATCTTACGAATATCCCCCGGATATCTTTCGAATATCTTTGGGCTGCCTGCGTCTGTCCGGACAACAAGATAAACCAAGGCTCTCGTATGTTGTCCTGTCAACCTGACGCTCACCGCATCCGGTCACGCTGCGGTCGGGTGCTTCCCGCTGTTCGTGAATAAACGAAGGCGCCCAGACAGACCTTTTCATCTGTCCGGACGCCCTTGTCCTTCATCTTAAGTATTGGACTTGTCTGCTCTGCAAGCGGATCTGTAACTATATAAGTTCCCACACTGCCTTACTCTTCAGTCGGATCTGCAACTTGATAAGTTTCCGCTCTGTTTTTACTGTTTCCTGTCCTTCTTCCTGTTCTTTTCTCTATTCTTCTTTGCGTTCTTCATCCAGCGTTCTTCATTCATGAAGCATCTCGATGAACATCAGAAGATATTTCGCGGTTCCTTCCCAGCCGAGCTTGCTGCTGTCGATCATCAGATCCCTGCCGCGTCTGTCGCCTCTGTATGTCCCTGTGATGTACTTGTGCCTCGAGTGGTTCATCTCATCGTAATAATCGATGGCGGCCTCCGCCTTGTCCTTCGGGATGTGGTCCTGTTCCATGATCGAACCGATTCTCACATCCTTCGGCGCGTAGATGAAGAAATTCAGCACATCATCTCTGTCCTTGAGAATGTAGTTTGCGCTCCGGCCGATGATCACACACGAGGATTTCTCGGCCATATTGTGAAGAACCTCATACTGCGTGTAAATCACACGGTTGGTCAGGTTCGCATATCTCGGACCCAGGCTTGTCTCAAAGCTGTATTTCACATTCGCCTTGGTGTCCGCCTCCTTAACCAGCTCCTTGTCCACTCCCAGCTGATCCACTACCTTATCGATCAGATCCCGGTCGTAGTACTCGATATTCAGAGCCTCCGCCAGCATTTTGCCGATCTGGGGACCGCCGGCACCATATTCGCATCCTATTGTAACAACCAGATGGTTCATACAGCCGCCTCCTTATCAAAAAATATCCTTCGTGGTCAAATCTGCGGATCTCAACGATTCTACGAATTCCGGATATTCTTCGAATGCAGAACAATTCCGGCATTGCTGCCGCTGCCCGGATCTCCTCGATGTTAACCTCTTGACTGTCAGATATCTAAGGCGCGGGCAGCTAATGAAAATTGAGCAGAAACATGAAAAAAAGATAAAGAAAAAACGCCCTGCATATGACACTGTCATATGCAAGACGCCCTTGTCTCTTTTTCCGCACCTGATTTATTTGACATTGAGTAGGATAGCACTTACACATGCGGATCTCAATAATTAATTCTAAGCAGATCTGTGTTCCACCTCTGTGACTGTTACTGTTCACAGTATATCTGAAAGGCAGAGATTTCACATCCCTGTTGCCA
>CAIFEZ010000042.1 GCA_903789595.1 uncultured eubacterium 1-6 | reverse complement strand
CATTATTGAGTTTTCAAGGTTCAATACACCTTTTGGGTGTGGGAAGTTTTAGTAATATAGTATATTCCATTATGATAGCGTATTGTCGGAGCAAAAATACCTGAAGATAGAATATCAGGGCTTAACGGTAGTTGCTCTGGCCGGTCCAAGGCGTATGTAATCTGCTTCCAATTCACCAGATCCGTACTATGAAATACAGGAATGCCGGGATAGAAGGCGAAAGAAGAATTAACCATGTAAAAATCATCTTCAACCCGGCATATTGACGGATCTGGATAGAAGCCATGTAAGATCGGATTATGAATCATTCTTCTATCCATTTTAATCTTTTAGTATTTGAATGTGTTTTCGAAAGTGTCATAAGGTTCTGGTGGGACAGGTTGTAGAACAACTCTTGACGTCAGACCATCATAATCCCAATGGAAGGTAGTCGGCTCATCCGGCTGAGGAAAAAATACCGGAATTCCGTTATCACCAATAAATTTCAGTTTTGGAGCATTAGGATCCGTTGGCTTTCCATGTCTTGCAAGTGTTTGTTTCGCTGCAAATTCAACCCAGTTTGTGTCAAAAGGTGTTCTTGTAAGAGCGTAGCAATGGAAATGCCATATTTTCCATTTACCGTCTTCATTAATAAAATCAATGCCATATTTTGACCAACACCAATGAGCCCAAACACGTTTTCCATCTACTTTATTTTTACAGAACATATCTTCCGGTAGATTTTTTACGTCATCTGGCACCATACCGGATTCTACGCCGCTAAGCATCCAAACGCCCTTGGCAGTCATACAATCATCAGCGATTTCAATTACGGGAGTATGTATGGAATGAAAGATAAATTTTCCGGGCGGATTTGGTCTTCCCGTATAATATGCTCGAATGTGTTCGCTTCCTTTAAATACACCCGAGGCACCATCCTCCAAAGTAATATCCTCGCGATCCATTGCCCATAATTGAGAGAGAATCAAATCATCACGAAAACAGGAATGATAATGCATGTAACGTGACATCAGATTTTCAATTTCAATATATGATTTAATTTTAATAATCTCTTTTTCAATATCCATTGGAATTATCCTCAATCATACTTTTTTAAACCTCTGTTTTGCATTTTATTTGTACAAAGTCGTAACATCTACATATCCACGGATAATGGTGTTAAACCCTTTTAAATCCTTAGCAAATACGCATGCTGCTTTTTCCTGATACAGGTTAGAGCAGATAGTTTGATCCTTCACAATTGTTGCAAGTTGTGTAGCAATTTTAGTTGCTTTATCATTATCCGTTGCTTGAATCAACTCAGTAATTAAAGAATCGATTTCATCGTTCGTCCATTTCGGGCCACCAAATGTTACGGTATTCACATTACTCTTCATGAGTACAGTCATAACATTAGCGGGGTTACGAATTGCACATGCGTCACCAGCCATCATTAAGTCATAATCGCCGCTGCCCATGACAGTTTGCACATATTCTGCGGTGTCTGGTGTTTCTATGTTTAATGTAATGCCTATTTTAGCCAGATTTTCCTGGATAACTGTAAAGATGTCAGCATTCTTTACAAGCGTTACTGCGGTCAGTTCCAAACCATCGCCATAACCTGCTTCATCAAGCAGTTTTTTTGCGCCTTCAATATCAACAGCGCGATCCTCATCTGTATAAACAGGACTATAAAACGAACAGGAACTGTCAAAATAGGAGTATACTTTTTCTGAGTATCCCGCAGTGGCCACCTCAGAGATAGCATCAAAATCGAGTGCTTTATCAATAGCAGCTCTTACTTTCTCATCTTTTGTTGCACCGGCATTTTCTCCCATGTTGTACCAGAGATGTGAAATGCCACTGCTGGGTGAATATATAGAAGTTTTTATATTGTCTTTATTCATATAAACAGCAGCTTGCGAAACGGGGATCTCATAAGCTAAATCGATATCTCCGGATTCAATTCCCATCTCCTTAGCGGAAGTATCACTAATAAATTTAAACCGTATCGTTTTGAAATAGCCGGTATAATCCTTATTCCAATAATCGTCATTTCTTTCAAGAACAATGTATTGTCCCTTTACCCACTCTTTAAATTTGTATTTTCCACTTCCGACAGTCGGTTGTTTTGATACACCTTCCAGACCACCAGCAGCATTTATTTCATCTTCTGTAACAATACCAAATGATGGCTGACTTAGCATTGCTACATAATCTGGAGCTACGTCAGCAAATTCTATTGTTACTGTGTGATCATCATCGGCGGTTGCTGTAATAATATGCTTTCCAGTATCATTTGTTTGATTTAAAGCCACCCATATCTGATTACATGTGTATACAACATCGTCAGCGACCAATGGAGTACCATCACCCATGATCACATCATCTCGAAGTGTCATCTGAAGATGAGTTCCATCCGTCCATTTCCAGTCAGTTGCTAAATTTGGAATAACTTTATTTTCAGCGTAATCAAAGTCTACGAGATTATCAAAAAGAGCATTTTCAATTAACTGAGATTCGTTTTCTGTTGTACCTGCTGCTGTATCATAAATAACCGATGGCTCAGAGGTCAATGCAATAACAACCTCTTCATCCGATTTTTCCGTATTCGCAGGATCCTGATAAGGGAGAACATTTTTATCGTTAACTACTGTTGCTGCTTCAGAACTGTCAGCAACACCTTCTGATACACCTGCAGTTGCAGAATCTGCAACGGGCTGTGAAGTGTCTTTTGATGACGTTGAATTTCCACATGCTGAAAGAGAACAAAACATCGCTCCAGCCATTATAATACTTATTATTTTTTTCGCTTTCATAGTCCCTCCTAAAAATAGAATTTCGACCAATTTACCACGTGGTTTATATCTTGACTTTATATAAAATAACGGAATTTGTGAATCACCATGATTGATCTATATGTATGTCTTTTATTGCTGTAATGGCACCTACATGATAAAATAAAGGAGTGCAAAATTTGTTTATACAGGAGTGGCATCATGTTTGATCAACAGATAATTGACTCACTTTCTCCGCTCAGTGATGTAGAAATTCAAGCAAAAGCAGGGTTAGAACCAAAGTGGATTAAAGATATTCAAAGAAAAAATTTAATCACCTTGGATAAAGAAAAAATGCTTAATTCGGGAATTATGCTAAGTTTAAGCAGGCACCCAAGATATGTTCAATTTCCACTTCACAAGCATGACCATGTTGAATTGACGATCATGATCCAGGGAAATTCCGTCCATCATGTAAATGGAAAAACAGTAGAAATGAAAGAAGGAGAAATATTATTCCTGATGCAAAAATCACAGCATAAAGTAGATCTCCTTGAAAAAAATGATATCGCACTTTACATTAATATTCTTCCGGAATTCTTTGGAAAAATATTCGGTTCTCTGGAAAACAAAGACACTGTGATAAGAAGATTTTGTCTGGATTCACTTGCAGGAGGAGAAGCAGGTACATTTCTGCATTATCGTGTCAGTCAAGATTATAGAATACAAAATCTCCTGAATTTTATTGTATATGATCTTTTGTTCAAGCCTACGATGTATAAAGAAGCAGCAGAGGGTTCATTTGGACTTCTTCTGAAACTTCTTCAAACCTGCACCGATAATCTGGATACATACGTTCCATCACAGGAAGCTATTATGCCGGTTGTCAGGCGTTATATTGAAGATAAGTATAAATCAGCCAGTCTGGAAGAACTTTCTAGTCAGCTTCATTACAACAAATCATCATTATCACGATTTATTAGGAAGAAAAGTGGTAAGAATTTTATCGAACTCTTGCAAAATAAGAGACTATCTGTCGCAGAGAAATTGTTATGTGACTCTGAGAAATCTGTCGCAGAAATAGCTGAAGAAGTAGGCTATAATAATGCGTCATATTTTTATAAGCTGTTTAATAAAACATATGGAGTTTCACCAAGTAACTATCGATCATCCAAGTGATCTCTTATCAACGGAATGGCTGCCGAATAAACGAAAAAACGGACAATCGAACCAGAATAACACATTATAGGAAATAACAGAAGAGTTCTGTCACGATATAATTGGCAGTTATAAAAATCAATGGATTGCAGAACTTATATTTGAAGATATCCAGAACAGGAACGCCTTTTTCCTTCTGCGCATTGCATTTACGAAGAAGGTTCCCTACCTCGAATTTGAAGAAAAATGATGAAATTGCGTTATAAACGTCCTGTCCGTCCTGATCCTGTGGTACAATTGAAGTCGGCATAGAAAGCTCCTTTGTGTGGTTGTTTTTTCGTCGATTCAATTATACCAATGGCATTGCATCTATGCCTTTTTAATTGCCTGAATTATTGAGTTTTCAGCACATCTTTATGGTGTGGGAAGTTTTAGATACTTATCTTAACAATATGCTCTCATTCAAGAAGGATTCATAATGACAGAAGAACAATTCACCGAGGCCCAGTCCTTCTGGACCCGCAAAGACGAAACTGAAAACAAAATGGATCCCGCTGCTCTCTACGACTGGATCAGCAGCTTCCTCTCCTCTCACAAGGTTCTTGCACTTGCGACCGGAACCGGGGATTATGTCCGCTGCACGCCGCTTGAATATACCTGGCATGATGATGCACTCTGGATTTTCACGGAAGGCGGGCTGAAGTTCAAAGGACTGAAGGAGAATAAGAATGTCGCCGCAGCGGTTTTCGAGACAAATGCCTCCTTCGGCGGACTAAAATCACTACAGATCGAGGGGATCGCGGAGGTCGTGGAACTTTATTCCGATGAATATAACGCCGCTGCCGCTTTCCGAAAAATTCCGCTGCAGACACTGAAAAAGCTCCCGGAACCGATGTGGCTCTTGAAGATCACGCCGGCGGAGATTACCTGTCTGAACTCGGACTGGAAGAGGGACGGTTTCGGCAGTCGGCAGATCTGGAAAAAATAAGAAATGTCCTGCTGAGGCTGGTTTTCACCGAATGACGCACAAAGCGAATATCACGAAAAATGGAGACCGTCGCATAATGCCTGGTACTGCCCGATAATCCTCTGCCTTGCGTCCGCTCCGCTACTCCAGCCGAGGCAGACGAAAAGTATCGAGTATATCAATTCAATACCTGTACACCGGATGGAAATCCTCCCGTCCGGTGTCACACTTTATCTGCCCGTAGATGCAGCTTACTTCAGCGCCATCCCATCATGGAACGCTCTTCCGACAACAGGTCCGATAACCCGGTAGGTGCTTGTCGCCATATCGAACATTATCGGCTGCATCTTATCCAGGTCGACCTTGCCGTCTGTAAGAATACTTTCATCTGCCTGCGAGCTTACGATGGTTCCAACGAGAATTCCCGTCTCGTCGTCCCAGGATTTCAGGCTGCACTCAAGCGTCAGCGGGTACTCTTCAATAATCGGTGCATTTACATGCGCAGACCTGTGAACGTGAACGCCTGCCTTTTCAATCTTGTTGACTTTATTTCCGGTCTCTACCCCGAAATAGTCTGAAATCAGCACCGTATCCTTTGTCGCCATGGCAACTGTAAATGCCTTCGTCTTCTTGATGTTTTCTGTTGTCTTGTGTTTTCCGAGAAAGAGCGTAATCTCCCCATAATCGCTCTGCTGTCCCCATGCCGCGTTCATTGCGTTCGGTGTTCCGTTCTCGTCATAGGTTCCGATGATAAATACTCCCTCCGGTGTAATTACGGATTTCTTTCCTGAAAATTCCATGGTCTGATCTCCTTTCTTTTCTGTTCTTATTGATCTGACTGATATATTTTGCATTCGACTGTGGCTCGCTGTTCGCGTAAATAAAAATTAAATTATAGTGATTTTATAGGTGTAATCCTTCTTCTCGCCCGGCATCGCATACTGAACGTTTTTCTTGTGTTCAAAGACATCATCTTCATCCGTGGCTGTGGACAGACCTGTCCACGGCTCCATCGCCAGGAATTTCCCCTCGTTGTTGTTCCAGAGCAGCAGATATTTAAAATCCGGAAAATCCAGGCGCACGCCCTTTCCGGACCTGGAGGAAATCATCGTCACGCTGCGGGATTTCAGCGTATCCAGGACCCGTGAGTCGTTTGTGAAAAGCTCATAGGAAAGCGGGAGGTCATCTGAATTCTCCAGAAGAGGCCTCCTCTGAGACATATTCTGCAGTCCCGTTCCCGGATCCGGGTCCGGTGTCGCACAGGTTTCTTTCTGCGGAAATTTCACATGGTAATCCTCAAAACGTTCCCCTTCCTCAAGCGGACAGCGGAAGGCCGGATGGCCGCCTACGAAGAAGGGCATTTTCTCCGATCCGGTATTTTCCACCCGATAGGTCACCGCAATCGTACTGCCGGACAGCGTGAAGATCTCTGATACCTTAAAATCATAAGGAAACTGCTTCCTTGTCTCTTCATCCGATACGATGGAAAATACAATCCGGTCGCCGGTCTGCTCCTCCATTGTGAATTCCCGCTTCCGGATAATGCCGTGGCGGGACATGCTCATCGTCTTCCCGTCCCCGACAGTCGCCCTGTTGTTCCGGATGCTGCCGCAGATCGGAAACAGAACCGGCGACTGACCGCTCCAGTATGCGGGGTCTCCCTGCCAGAGATACTCCAGTCCGTCCTTGTTCCTGATTGATTTCAATGTTCCGCCCTTTGACTTGAGGACAACGTCCAGCTTGTCATTTCTCAGTGTATAGTCCATTTTTCCTCCTCAATCTGTGAATTTCTTTCGCCTTTGCGATATTGGAAGCCGTGCGAAATTTCTGCTCCCGCGCTGCCATTATCATATCACGATTTTATATGAGAAAACAGGCTCCGAAAGCTGATGTTATACAGCCTCCGGAACCTGTCTGCCATAAATTATTTCCTTTCGGAACATTCATTATTTCAAAATATAAATATCGTAACCTTTAACTCCAATCTCGAGAACCTTTGATCCTCTCAATGTGAGGAAGGGTTGCAAAATATCAATCCGTCTTTTTCCGTTTTCTGAGAATGAAAGACGAAAACGGGTCTGCATTATCTGCGGTTCTCAGCCAGAAGCGGTATTCCGGATCTTGACGCGCCGAACGGCCGGATCATCCCGACCCTCACAAGTCCAGTCAGATATCCGAATACGGAAAGCGTTTTGAGCACTCCGAATTCACGAATGATCTCAAATACCGCCGGCACCTCTCTGTAATGACGAATATAATCTCCGATAAAAGTAGCAACCTCTGTCTGAATTTCTGTTCTGTATGTATTCATAATGTACTCTCGCTTTCTGTTCCTGATTTCTCATCGAATTGGTCTGTAAAACAGCCGAGACAGAAAGGTTTCGCGGCACTTGCCGATCCCGACCGCCTTGTGGTCGGCCTCTTCTCGCTGTTTGCGAAAAGTATGACACATCGCCCTGGCAGAATCAATGAACTGGTCCTGATGTTTTTCTAAACGTTTCGTAAACGGGATACCGGACAGAAACGCGATAGATCTTTAGTACCGGAGCTTCAAACGTGACAGCTCTACGGGTATACGGCAGCCCAGCTGGTCCAGATACTGCACCATTCCTTTTCTGGCCAGGTCTACATGATTCCTGGGCGCCACCGTGATGTGATCCATAGGCAGTCTTGCCTCTCCGGCAAGCTCGATCTCGATATAGGGCAGAAGGAACCCGTCCTTCTCCTCCGAATGGTAATTCTGATACTGTCTGATGCGCGGCCGATGTTGTTGAAATCCTGTCACAATATTTCTATATTTCTGCCTTATGAAAATACCCTTTGACTGTGAGGTTGGGATACCACAGAAATAATGGTGGATCGGAACAAGGCGGCAGGCAGACCCGGCAGGCAGGGATGCCTGCCCACTGAAGCCGATAGGCTGCGTCTCAGCCGGGAATGAGACACGAACTGCATATGGCGCAGAGAATGCCGACTCCGGCGCCGGCTGCGATATCGGTCAGATAATGTACGCCGAGATACATCCTCGAAAACGCGATGAGAGCTGCGAGTATGACAAACAGAAGCCCCACCGGCGCCGGCAGCCTCAGTAGGAACACAACGGCGCAGGAAAACGAAGCCCCGGTGTGTCCGGACGGAAATGAGAGATCCTTCGGATGGGGAATCAGCGGAACCAGCACCTCATGGCTGTCATACGGCCTTACCCGGTGAAAAATCGGTTTCAGAACGAGACTGATGATGACGCCGGTAGATGCGAGAGATACCAGCGCCGCCTCCGCCGTTCTTTTATATTGCGGCATAAACCACAGAATTGCGCATACCGCAAGCCAGAAAATTCCCAGATTGCCGAGAGCGGTCATAATCTTCCAGAAAACTGTGGCATACCTGTTTCGTATATGATTCTGAATCCAGAGCAGGATATCACGGTCTGCCCGTCTCAATTTTTCCATAGGCGTTTCCTCCCTGTCTGCCGACGATTTTTCATATCGTTTTCATGATCATGCAACAGTTCCATTATATATGCGGAATGTGTTTTTTTTAAAGTCAACTCATGTAAACACTGAAAGAACAGGATCACAGAATCTTCATAAAGTGAGCATACCTTCATCACAAATACAGAGTATTATCTGAAGCATAGAAACGAACAGCACAAACGTTTCTTTTTCATATATCTGATCTGATAAAAAGGATCAGTTTTCTCCTTCCTAAGAATGACAAGAAGTCCGGGTGCCAGAACCCGGACTTCTTGTCTTTTTCTTTATACATGATACTGCTTATACATAAAACTGCTCGTCACATCGATTTGTGAAACTGTTCAGCACACCAATATATAAAAACCGTTCCGCACACCGGCAGAACTGCAGGTTCTTGCGTCTGGTGATGCTGAACGGTTTTTCCAATGGGATGTTATCTATCACAGACAGCCCGGAATACATCAGAATCTGTCCTTTAATTTCATCTCCTGGAAGCTGATCTGATACTGCCTTGGCGTGCAGCCGGTGTATTTCCGGAAAATCGTGATGAAATGATTCGGGCTTCCGAAGCCGATCTTTTCAGATATTTCCACAATGCTCACATTGGAGGACTGCAGCATCTGCTGTGCTTCTCCCAGGCGATGCTCCAGGATATACTTCTTTGGCGATACATTGAAGTACTTTTTGAAGATATGAGACGCATAGCTGACACTGAGGTGAAGATTCTCAAAGATGTCGTCCAGCTTCATATCGTTTCTGTAATTCTCGTCCAGACAATGCTGTATGGACTTGGCAAGCGTATACTCTGATACCTGATCGTCGCGGATCATTCGCTTGCTGTTGCTCTTCAGGCCCTGATGTACCATCAGCACCAGTGATGTCGTCAGGCTGTTCACAGTCCGGTCCAGATGCTCCATATCCGCGGAAAACACATAGATGGTCTTGAATATCCCGCTGATGGAGTCTGAGAGAAGGCGCGTATGTATGATCGGATCCGACGTGCCGTCTGCCAGACAGTTTTCCGGCATGCCGTCGATAAACAGATTGGAAATGCCAATGCTAATGGAACTGTTTGCTTCATTGGACAGCGGACTTTCCCCGTGTGACACGCCCTGATTAATCACCGCGATATCGCCCTTCTGCAGCAGATAAAATTTATCGTCGATGAAATAGCGCGCTTCCCCCTCCAGAACCATGTACAGCTCCAGACGGTTCTCGTGCTTGTGCAGAAAAATAGGATGCTCCCTGCTGTGTTCGATGTTGATATAATGGCAGTTTACGAACTCCGGCAGTGTTCTCCCTTTAAAGACAGGGGATACCGGATTCAGTGAATTGATGTTCATAGTTGGAGCCTCCCTCTACCACATATTGTCATCCGCAGTCTGACCTCCGCCAGAAAAGCACGGGCAGCACAAGGGCTGAAATTCGACGATTTTCTGAAACGGCTGCGATTTTGAAGAATTGATACCGTATATTATAATGCATGGTTCTTATTTTGTCATACGCGTATTTTCCCGGATTATTCTTACAAACAGTATTAATAGCAGCTCTTCGAAAACGCAGAAAGGCTCTTACGCACGCAAAGCGTGCATAAGAGAACGGCAAGATTCTTTTATCTGGTGACCTTCTTTAAGGTTTCGATATCCTCCCTCATAAGCTCAAAATAGTCCGGGTTCAGATTCCGCATCGGCAGCAGCTCATACAGATTCTCGATGATAAGCCATCCGTTATAGTTCTGTTTCTTCAGATAATCGATCGTTTCGGTAAATCCCGTCGATCCGGTTCCGAGCAGATACTGCGCATTCGCGCCTTTGACTCCGTCCTTCACATGCATCTGCGGATAATAATTCGGATAGAGGGTCCGGAGAATTTCATGGATATCATAATCCGTCATGCAGGCGTGATTGCAGGAATCGAAGAACAGATAGAAATTGCTGCGGTCTACAAGCTGAATGAGCTTCTTCTGCTCCTCGATGGAGTTCGGGTTCTCACAGCCGATGGAAATCCCCTTCTCACCTGCGTAATCGCAGAAATAACGGTATCTTCTCGCGGTATTTTCCAGATCCTCGTCATTCTGAATGCCGCTGGCATTGAAGTTTGAGAAAAAGACAAACGGGATCTTCATGTACGCTGCAGCATCGATAGCGCGGGTCCCCTCCTCATTGACAACAGGGTCCCAGCGGGTTCCCTTGCGCGCATGGAACGGAACATTGTCTCCGTCACTGACACCGACGTTCGGATACTCGATTCCATACTTCTGCTGTGCATCCAGGTAAAGATCCTGAAGCTTTCTCTGCGAGAGCGGCCAGCCATGCTCGTAAGAGCCGAATTCGATTGACATTCCGTCGAGTCCCATTTCCTTCACGATCTGCGGTGCAAAAACACCGGTGCCTGGGACACAGAAATTACAGATTCCGAGTTTGACATTCATATGATATATACCTGCCTTCCTGATTTTTTTCTTAATTTATTCAGCACCCCAATCTCGAGGACCTGCGGTTCTCTCAAGTGAGGAGTCCGGGAGCGTTCAGCTCCGGGACACATGTCATTTACGCGAACAGTGTGCCGCGGCCGTTTACAGACAAAGAAGGGAAGTGCTCCACCCTTCCCTTCTCTGCCCGTTATATATCGCCGGAATTATTCCATGGTAAGAAGTGTGTTCTTCAGGAAAGATTCCTTGCACTTGAACGCGATGCTTGTAGATGCGGTTCCGTCCAGAACACCCGGATTTGCCGGTGTGTTGTTCAGTACATGGTCGGTAAATACTTCCATCTCCTTGATATACGCGCCATGCCATCTGGTCAGGAAATCCTGGTAGCACTCACGGCATACGCCATGTTTGCTCATTACCTCTACCAGAGAATCGGTCGGAACAGATGCGATACGGAGGGTTCCTCTGGTACCGACGATCTCGGTTTCAACCGCTGAACCGTGAGCTGCAGCACGGCCGGCGAAGAAGAAGGCCATGATATCATTCTTCATCTGCATCAGGCAGGATACGTTGTCTCCGTCATCCCAGTCCTTATACTGCTTGAACTCATAGCATCCGCCGATTGCCCAGAGCTTTGCCGGCTCGGATTTTGTCAGCCAGCGGATCAGGTCGATATCGTGAATGGACATGTCGATGAACTGTCCGCCTGACCGGGGTGCGTACTCCAGAGTGCCCTTGATGATTGAGATCGGATCCTGAGAGTAGCAGCGTACAAGAATAATGTCACCGATATCTCCGTTGTCAATTTTCTTCTTCGCAACTTCATAAGAGTAGTCATATCTTCTCATGAATCCGAGCTGGAAGATGAGGTCCGGTCTGGAAGCGACGATCTTCTCTGCCTTCTTGCACTTCTCGACGGTCTCTGCCAGCGGCTTCTCGCAGAATACATGCTTGCCTGCGGCATATGCATATTCGATCATCTCAACATGAGAATCTGTGTTGGTTACGATAGCGACTGCCTCAACCTCCGGATCATTGCAGAGATCCTTTCCGCTTGAGTATACATGATCTCTGGAAATACCCAGCTCATCTGCTACCTTTGCGGCCTTGTCAAAATTGCGGTCACATACCGCTACCAGCTCTGTGGTCGGAATTCTGTACTGAATGTTGCATGCGTGCTCATATCCGAGACGTCCTACACCAATGATACCGATTTTCAATTTTTTCATGTTGCGTTCCTCCTGATTTTTAAATTTTCTTTATGAATATTCAGTTTTTACTCTTGCTGCTTTGTACTCTTGCTGTTTCTTTATATACCATGTCCTCTGGTTACATGCTTCCGTTTGCTTCGCGTTCTTTCAGCTCCGCGGAGATCTGCGGCATCTTCTTGTCGAGCTTATACATGAGAAGTACGATAACGGCAACCACCCATACAAGAATGGTTCCATAAATGAAGATGTTGCTCACCATGCTGAGCGCCCGTGCACTCTGCTCATGTCCTCCGGAAGAGGAGCTCACATAACCGGCTGCGGCCAGGAGAGCGGAAACCACGAAGCTTGTAAGTCCGGTTCCGATCTTGAATCCCATGGAGCCCGCTCCGAAAATCAGAGACTCTGTACGTCTGTGCGATTTCCACTGTCCGAAGTCCACCGTATCACCCATCATTCCGAAGACAGTCGCTGTAAGCGGAGCCTGTCCGAGCGAACGGATCAATGTGCAGACACAGAGCCAGCTGAAGCTTTGCGGGTTGAGAAGGAACAGGGACTGACCGATGACCGCTACGATTGCTCCGATCAGAGATACATTCCTTTTCCCGATCTTGTTCATGAGAACCGGCGTCAGGATTGCTCCGAGAATCAGAAGCACGATTTCCTCCGTGTATACAAAGCTGTAAAGCGTATCGTTTTTGAAAATATATTTGCAGTAATACGGAAGTACTGTTCCGACAATCGTTGTATGTACACAGGTGACGGTCCAGAGAATCAGCGTTGACCAGAAATACTGATTCGTAAGCATTGCCTTTACGTCTTTGCCTGCGGAGCGCTTCTGTCCGGCTGCCGCCTCCATGGCCTCATCAGATACGGTCTCCTTGCAGTTGATGAAGCAGATTAACAGCAGTACAAACGCGATGACAACCCAGATGATCATTGCCTTGTACCAGGCAGCTGTCGTGTTGCCCAGAAGCTTTACAACCGGAAGTGTAAATGTTACGGAGATAATTTTTCCGATCGGTGAAAGAGCCATGCGGAATACGGAAAGCATATCTCTTTCATGAGAAACCTTTGTCATCAGTGTGGACAATGTGCCCAGCGGTACGTTGATGGCCGTGTAGCAGACAGTTGTGCAAAGGTTGTATACAATGAAGATATACCAGAACTGAAGCGTCAGGTTTGTCTGCGGTACGGTAAAGAGCATGACTGCGGATACGCAGTAAGGCACTGACATCCACAGAATCCACGGACGAGCCTTGCCCCATCTGGACTTTGTGCGCTGTACGATAAAGCCCATGATGACGTCAGAGGTCCCGTCAAAGAACCTCGAGATCAGCATGACCAGGCCGACCGTTGCCACCGGGATTCCTACGTAATCGGTGTAGAACAGTGTGAGAAGTGCCGTGATCATTCCGAAAACGATGTTGCAGGCAGTATCTCCGAATCCGTAGGACATTCTGGTCCAGGTATTGATCTTCACTTCCCCGGAGCTCTGTGTCACAGGCGCTGCTGTATGTTTGTTATCACTCATCTTTTTTCCTTCCAAAATTTCGCTTTCCGGCCGGCAGACGGCTGGTCGCTGCCGGCCGAAAGAATATTAATTACTCAATTTCACTGATCTTTACAGGTCTTCCTTCCTTCAGGGATTTATCTGCAGCGATTGCCATCAGAACCGGCTGAAGTCCATCCTCAGCTCCTACCGGGCTCTCCTTCTTGTTGATGATGGCATCGAGGAACGCCGCGTCTTCAGCGATGAATGCGTTGTTGTATCTCTCAAGGAAGAACCACTGCGGCTTCGAAATCTCGACACCCTCTGCGCTCGAGATCATTGCCTGATCGTTCAGATCGTTGGAAACCTGTACGCATCCCTTGTCACACATAACCTCTGTGCGCTGGTCGTATCCGTAATGTGCGGCGCGGGAATTGTCGATCACACCAAGTGCTCCATTTTCAAATTTCATGGTTACAATGGTGGTGTCCACATCTCCGAGCTTGTCGTATCCGGCTCCGGAAAGGGCTGCGCCGTATGCCATAACCTCAGTTACATTGCTTCCTGCAAGATAGCGAACCATATCGAAATCATGAATTGTCATGTCCATGTAAATTCCGCCGGATACCTTGATGTAATCCATGGACTGATGATCAGGATCGCGGGAGGTTACCTTTACAACATTGGGTTTTCCGAGCTTTCCTGAAGCCACAACATCGTGTACCTTTTTGTGGTTGTGATCAAAGCGGCGCACAAATCCGATCTGAAGCTTTACTCCTGCCTCTTTAACTGCCGCAAGCGCTTCTCTGATCTTCGCCGGATCGGTATCAATCGGCTTCTCGCAGAAGACATCCTTGCCTGCTTTTGCGGCTCTCTTGATGAAATCCGCGTGTGTCGGCGTAGAAGAGCAGATCCATACTGCCTGAATCTCCGGGTTTGTGAAAATGCTTTCCGGATCATTGCTGACCTGCGGAATTCCCATGTCCTTTGCCCATTCCTTCATTCCGTCGTTCAGATAGGGGTCTGCAACCGCTACCAGATCAGCAGCCTCAACCGCATGGCAGAGGTTTGTGCCGTGAAGCTTTCCGATTCTTCCGCAGCCGATAAGACCGATTTTTACTTTTTCCATTTTTTCATTCCTCCCTTTACTATTGTCTCGTTTTTATTTTTTTCGCCGATACTTTTGTCTCGTTTTTATTTTTTTCGCCGATGATTAAAGTCCTGTGTGATCCTTTACATACTTTCTTCCCATAAACGCGTTGTCCAGCGGGTTATGTACCGCAGGATCCTGCTCGGCCTCTACGACCAGCCATCCTTCATAGTTGTACTCATCCAGCAGCTTGAATATGGTCGGGAAATCTACGCATCCGTCCGGATCTCCCGGTGTCGCGAAGACGCCCTTCGGAATGGACCGGAGGAAGCTCAGCTTCTTCTCATAGCACTCCTTCATAACAGCCGGCCGTACATCCTTGAGATGAACGTGCTTGATTCTGGAGTGATGCTTCTTCAGAATCTCAACCGGATCCTCTCCGGAAAGGGTCAGATGGCCGGTGTCAAAAATAAGATTCACATACTTCGGATCGGTAAGTGCCATCAGATGATCGATCTCACCGGTCTTCTGAACTGTCGTTGTCATATGATGGTGATATACGATATGCATCCCGCTGTCGTACGCAATCTTCCCGAGATGGTCAAGGCCCTTCGCGAGCTTTTCGAACTCGTCATCATTCAGTACTTTCTTGTCTACAAAGGGTGTGTCCCATTTATGCTGAATGGAATAGCTCTGATCGGAGGTATTGATCACGGTTGCGCCGATTGCCTTCAGGAAGTTCATATGATCGATAAACGCTCTCTCATTCCACCACATCGGCTGCTCCAGGATGTAAGTGCTGATCCATCCCGTGATCGCGGAGAGGCCTCTTCTCTTGAATTCGGTATTGAGAATATCCGGATTGTGAGGGAACTGGCAGCCGATTTCAGTTCCGACGTACCCGCTCAGTGCGATCTCGCTGATGGTCTGGAGAAAGCTGTTCTCCGCTCCCATCTCCGGCATATCGTCCTCCGTCCACGCGATCGGTGCGATACCAATTTTTACTTTTTCAGGATTTAACATTTTTCTACTGCTCCTTTCTGTATTGAGATGTATCTGCCTGTTTGTCCGGTCCTGCCGGTATCTCGTCTGTTTACCGGTCTGCCGGTATTTCTCTGTTTTTCTATACTTATATTTTAGGGGATTGTACGAAAATCAGGTTTCGGTTTTCGATTGTCTTTTTCAACAACCGGATTCGGGCGGTTTCGCTTTTTTGATCTAAATCGATTTGAAAAAGCATGGTCTTCGCCGTTTTGCAGGTATTTTATTTCACTTTCTGATTATTTGTCATCATTTTGACAAATATCCGATTGCTTTTTATGCTTTTCTGTATAATTTGACCACCTTCCGCAGGTCAGGCCGTATTTTGAAACGGTAAGTTTGTGAAGTCCCTGCCTTGCGGGCATTCTCTCATTATCGCGACACTCAGCGTACTCGGCACACGGCGGTCGGATTCCTCTCACTATTCGCGTAAACGAGAAAAGGCTTCGCGGCAGACATATCATTCGTCTGCCGCGGAGCCTTTTCTCATTTCATTATTGTCATCTGCGTCACACTCGAAGGGCTGTAAAATCCCTGCCCTGTCATCATGCCGTCAACGTTTCTGTTCCTGTCTGCTTTCCGCGGCTCAGTTCCCCTGGCCGCAGACAGCCTTCATGCATTGATACAGATCGTCGGCAAAATATACCTCCTGAGTCAGCACCTCGTCGATACTCACATCCGAAAATCTGCCGTCCCGATGTACGACTACACGGTTTGTCCTGCCTTCCAGCAGCAGATCCACTGCCTTTGTACCCATGACGGAAGCGAATACCCGCTCCTTGCAGGTCGGAACGCCTCCTCTCTGAAGGAAACCGAGAACCGTCTGGCGGGTATGGATGCCCGTGTCTTCTTCCATAGCCTGCCGAAGCTCCTGAGTATGTCCGACTCCCTCCGCATTGACCAGGATATAGTCATTGCGGCCCTGTCTGCGCTTACTCAAGACATCCTCGGCTATCTCATTCACCGTCGGCACCTTGCGTTCCGGTATACAGACCATTTCCGCGCCCCCGGCAATCCCGGTCCAGAGCGCAATGCTGCCATTGTGGCGGCCCATGACCTCCACAATACTGCAGCACTCGTGCGAAGCGCCCGTGTCATGGATACGGTCTATGGCTTCCATCGCCGCGTTTACCGCTGTGTCAAAACCTATGGTGTAATCCGTGCAGGCGATATCTCCGTCTATGGTCCCGGGAACCCCGATAATGCCCATTCCCCTGGCACTGAGCTTCTGCGCGCCGCGGAAAGACCCGTCGCCGCCGATCACAATCAGTCCGTCCATTTGATGTTTTCTGCATATTTCCACAGCCTTTGCCTGGCCTTCATCCGTCATCATCTCTGGACAGCGGGAAGTCTCCAGAATCGTCCCGCCCAGACGGATTATGTCCGCAACAGACTTCTCATCCATCTCCCGGATATCTTCCTGCAAGAGGCCCGAGTATCCGCGTCGGATTCCGAGCACCTTCAGGCCATGACGGATTCCCTCATATACCACAGCGCGAATAGCCGCATTCATCCCCGGCGCATCTCCGCCGCTGGTCATGACTCCGATTGTCTTCACCTTATTCTCTGCCAGCATCACACTTTTCTCCCTTTTCCGTCTCAGCGCACCTGTACAGGTTTTACTCGTTCTGTCTTTTCTCGATGGCGGTGATCTTGTCAATTCTTCTCTGGTGTCTGCCGCCTTCAAACGGAGTCCTTATGAACAGATCCGCCATCATGCACGCGAGACCGTCACCGACCACGCGTCCTCCCATGCAGAGAATATTCGCGTCATTGTGCATGCGGGTATATTTGGTACTGAAGCAGTCCGAACAGCAGGCCGCCCGGATTCCTTTTACTTTATTTGCCGCAATCGAGATGCCGATTCCGGTGCCGCAGCACAGAATGCCAAGTACCTTTCCGTCTCCGGCGGCCACTCTGACCGCCACTTTCTCCGCGTAATCCGGGTAATCACAGGATTCCTCGGAATAGCATCCGAGATCCTCGGTTTCAATTCCCTGCTCTTTCAAATGCTTTATGACCGCAATTTTCAGGCGATATCCGCCATGGTCGCTTCCCAGTATGATTTTCATTTGTTTATGCCTTCTTTGCCAGTTCAGCCTTGATATCCGCCGTCAGCTTCGGAACAATCTTGTTCAGATCGCCGACGA
>CAIFEZ010000041.1 GCA_903789595.1 uncultured eubacterium 1-6 | reverse complement strand
TGCAGTTCCCTGATGGTACTTCTGCCAGACAATTACCATCCAATAAAGATTTGCATTTCCCTGATGGTACTCCTGCCACACAATTACCATCCAATAAAGATTTGCAGTTCACTGATGGTACTTCTGCCAGACAATTACCATCCAATAAAGATTTGCATTTCCCTGATGGTACTCCTGACACACAATTACCATCCAATAAAGATTTGCATTTCCCTGATGGTACTCTCGCCCAACGGTTACCATCCGGTGAAGATTTGCATTTTCCTGATGGTACTTCTGCCAGACAATTACCATCCTGTTAAGATTTGTGATTTTACGATGGTATTCCCCACGGGACACATACCATCAGATGAGAAATATAAAGATTTGCGACGGCATTTTCAACATACACCTGCCATCAAGGTAAGAATTAAAGATACTTGATGGTATCCCCGACGCTGTCGGTACCATCAGTTAAAGAATGACAGAAACGGGATGGCAAAGCACCTGTTTGCCATCCCCTGCAATTATTGCTTTGAACACATATATGCAGAATACATTTGCGTGGTCCGCCTATCCGCTAATCATACAGCTGATCATGTGCCTGACCCTGCTGCCTGCCATTGAGTCCATCATGCGGCTGATCGTGCAGCTGATCATGCTGCCTGTCATTGAGCTCATCATGCAGCTAACCCTGCTGCCAATCATTGAGCTCATCATGCAGCTAACCCTGCTGCCTGCCATTGAGTCCATCATGCGTCTGACCCTGCTGCCTGTCATTGAATCCGTCATGCGGCTGACCCTGCAGTTAATCATGCTGCCTCTTCATGTGTCCAATCATTTATACATAATACACGAAACCCCGAAATCAGTAGTTCTCTTCATGTACCTCAAAGAAGGACTGCGGATGCTTACATACCGGACAAACCTCCGGTGCTTCCGTTCCCACTACGATATGACCGCAGTTTCTGCACTCCCAGACCTTGACCTCACTCTTCTTGAAGACCTCTTTCATCTCCACGTTGTGAAGCAGCTTGCGGTAGCGCTCCTCATGCGTCTTCTCGATAGCGGCAACACCGCGGAACTTCTCGGCCAGCTCGTGGAAGCCCTCCTCGTCCGCGTCCTTTGCCATGCGCACATACATATCGGTCCACTCATAGTTCTCACCGAGGGCGCCCTCCAGCAGATTCTGCTCTGTGTCGCCGAGCATTCCAAGTTCCTTGAACCAGAGCTTTGCATGCTCCTTCTCATTATCCGCCGTTTTCAGGAAAAGAGCTGCAATCTGCTCAAATCCCTGCTTCTTTGCAACAGAAGCGAAGAAGGTGTATTTGTTGCGCGCCTGTGACTCGCCGGAAAAAGCCTCCAGCAGATTCTTCTCTGTCTTCGTACCCGCGTATGGATTTTTCTTTTCTTCCTCTACCGGCTCGAATACATTCTTCTGATGACATTTCGGGCACTCCTCCGGAGCCTGATCTCCCTCGTAGATGTAACCGCATACCTTGCATTTGAACTTCATAACATTTCCTCCTGTCTGCTTGCTCCCAGCCGTGAAGCCGACTGCTTCCGCTGTCACAACTGAAATCTGTTTGCATTTCTTTTGTTTCTTTTTGCTTTTCTTTTGTTTCCTTTTTGTTTCTCTCTTGTTTCTTAATCTGCCGGCTTTTCTTCTGCTCACTTCTGCATCCGGCCGAGCATTCGCCATTTGCACCGACCAATTGATACACATAAATTGAGATTGCGTTTACCTGACGCTCACTATGCAAAATCATCGGTCTGTTTATTTTCTGAACGTTCTGCCAGTGCTTCGCGATTCAAGATCGAATACGTATCGTGAAAATTCCATCCCATTATTCACAATATTCAGCCGGCGACTTTATTATACCCGATTCTGACTGGATAAGTCCAGTTACGTTTCCCTTAATTCTGCATCCGGATCTGCTGTCCCTTGACAAGCTCATAAGAGGTGAGGCTGCTTCCGTCAAGGTCCGTGTGATGCATGTCAACCGCCGTAATCTGGCTGTTCTCATAGGTCGTGTAATAGTAAATTCCCTTGTCCATGTTGCAGCAGGAGCTGTAAATTGTGTATTCGCATACCGGATTTCCATCCTTGTCCGTCGCAAGGCGGCAGCATCCCTTCTGCTGCTCCACAGATCCCAGGATCTTGAAAAACTGGCTGATGCTTGCGGATTCATCGTCCGCCTTCAGGGAATTCATCTTTGTAAATGCAACCTTTACAAATCTTGACGCGGAGGAGAGATCTCCCGGGATCCCCATGCCGCCCATGCCGCGGCTGTAAGTGTTCAGCTCCACGCCCGGAATCAGCCTCTGCTCCGGAAGTCCGGCGGATGCGTTCATGTAGTCTGCCAGGTGCGTCATCTGATAATCAAAGGTCGGGTTATTCGTCATCACGCCCACCGGATTCTCATAGATCTGCGCGCCCCGTACCGTCTGTTCGAATACAACACACTCCTTCTGGTCCGCAACAATCCAGTGAAGAGGTGAGGGCGGAAGCTCGGGGGCAAAGGCGTCGTCGGTCAGATTGATCCGTGACAGATATGTTCTCGCTTCCTCCACGGTTTCGCACTGACCCAGAATCCATGAGATGAATTCAAAAGAAGCGACATTATCCTTTCCTTCCGCCGGCTTCCTGTAATCCGCGTTTCCGGGGAAGTTCAGTCCCGCCATCGAAAGTCCCTTTTCATTCATCGCGTCATAATAAAGCGGATAATCTCCGACCACATAGGCCATGCCGATCATTGCCAGATGATTCGGCAATGGCGGCAGATGGCGAAACACCAGTTCCTTGTTCCTGGGTGTGACCGTCACCGACTCGTGATAGGAGTACTCCAGATCAAGATTTCTTCCAAAATAATGATCCTTTCCTGTATATGTTGCCGCTGTGCACATAATCTGTCCTTTCTGCAGTTGCCACTGCAATGATGAAAATCAGTGGATGTCATTTTCGGTTTCATATACACTATACTTCATTTTTTCGGCACTGTCCTGATATTTACTGTTTTTTCATGTCATATTTTTACATTTTTTTGTCTATTCAACCGCAATCTCCGGTCCGCCCATTCTTTGTCCTTCCATCCTCTTCTGCCTTCAGCATCCGATATCCGATGCCGATATGTGTCTGGATAAAATGCTGCGAGCCTTCCCTGTCTTCCAGTTTTCTTCGCAGATTCGCCATAAATACCCTGAGCGACGCCATCTCACTCTCCGCGGACTCTCCCCAGATTGCTTTCGTAATGTAGGAATACGTCAGAACCTTACCCTCATTGTGCGCAAGCAGTGAAATCAGCTTGTATTCGATCGGCGTCAGATGGAGCTCTCTTCCGTCGAGAGTCACCGTCTCTGCGGGGAAATCAATGACCAGTCCCCCGTTTGTGAAAATCGGAGAAGGCTCCGCCGCCTGCTTCAGAAACGGCAGCCGCCTCAGCGAGACACGGAGTCTTGCCAGAAGCTCCTCAACGGAAAACGGCTTGGTCAGATAATCGTCCGCTCCCGCGTCGAGCGCTTCAATCTTGTCGGTCTCCTCGCTTCTTGCACTGATCACGATGATCGGAAGCGCGGACCAGGTCCGCACCTTCCGGATCACATCCACGCCGTCCATATCCGGAAGTCCCAGGTCCAGAAAAATCACATCCGGACAGCGGGTGGCCGCCTGCATCACGGCGGTCTGTCCGTTTCCCGCGGTCAGCGCGTCATATCCGTACATTTTCAGAGCTGTGGTGATCAGGTTCTGTACCGACGGATCATCCTCTACTACAAGAATTACTGCCTTAGACATCTGTCCGAACCTCCTTCGCATCCGGCTCACCGTCCGGATATTCATTAATTACCGCCTCAGACATCCGTCCGAACCTTCGCCGCCGGTATCGTAAACCGGAAAATACTTCCGTGCGGGACATTCTCCTCGTACCAGATCTTCCCGCCGTGTGCCTGTACAATTTCCCTGCACAGAGCCAGTCCGAGACCAAGGCTCCTGCTGCTGTCCGCCACCGTTTTTTTGCCGCTGTAGAACATCTCAAAAATGTGCGGCCGGTCTGTCTCCGACACACCCGGTCCGTCGTCCTTCACCGAAATCTGAATCATATCCCCCTTCTGCTCGGCGCAGATCCGGATATCCGATCCAGGCGGAGTATACTTCACGGCGTTGTTAACCAGATTGACCAGAACCTGTATGATCAAGTGCGCGTCCATTTTTCCGAGAAGGACCTCGGAAGACTGCTCTGCGGAAAACCTGTGCTCCGAGAGCTTCCGGCTGCAGTGCCTCCGCGCCTCTTCCACCACCTCGCTGACAAATTCCACAGAGGTATGAATTCTGGTCTGATCATCCTTCAGGCGCGTAATGGACAGAAGATTCTCCACCAGATCCTCCAGCCACATGGAATCCTCATAAATATTGGAATACAGATTTTGCCTGGTTGCATCATCCAGCCTGTCTCCGTCGGACAGCAGAAGACTCGCCGTCCCGGAAATCGACGTCAGCGGCGTCCGCAGATCATGAGAGATGGACCGCAGGAGATTGGCACGGAACTGCTCATTTCTGGCCATCAGCCTTGCCTGCTCCTTCTCCTGCTCATTCCGCTTATTCTCCAGGGCAATCGCCGCTTCCCCGAGGATTGCCGTCACAATATTCTCCTCGTATGTATCCAGCCCGTTTTCACGAACATCGATTCCCATGACACCGTAGATCACCCGGTTCAGGCGGATAGGCAGATAGACGCAGGACGCCTCTGGAAAGAAAGCTGTACCTCTTCCGGTCATACCGGCGTTTTCAAAAACAGCCGTTTCTTTTTCGGGGACAGATTCCGCGGATTTCTTCTTAAAAAAGGTCTCTGCTGCCGACTTCCCGCTATCAAACGCAGGCTCTGCTGACTTCTCGGCATCAAATGCAGGCTCTGCTGACTTCTCGGTATCAAATGCAGGCTCTGCTGCCTTTTCGGTATCAAATGCAGAATCTGCTGCTTTCCCGTTATGAAAGACAGGATCCGCAGCAGCCTTCCTTTTATCAGAGGAAGCCGGCTCTTCCTGAAAGGCAAGCTCCGCCGCTGCCTTCTCGCTCCTGGGAGAAAAGCCGAGTGCTTCCGCATCATCTGACAGAAACACCGCCGGTCCCTCCTGAATGCTCTCTGCGTCTCTGTATAGAAGCACATTCCTGTGAAGCAGCCGCACGAGCTGCTTCGCCGTAATCTCCTTGATCTCATCTTGATTTCTGCATTTCTCCAGCGCCTGATTCGTATCATACAGGACGCCGATCCGGAACGCCATGCGCGCCGAATTCCGCGCCTGCGTCCTCAGCCTTGCCGCCATCACTCCGGTCAGCAGAGCGATCAGAAACATCACCCCGAACGAAACCGTATAGCGGTTGTCATAGGCGCGAAACGAGAATTTCGGCGCCGTGAACAGGTAGTTGTAAATCACGACGCTCAGGCCCGCGGCACAGACGCTGTAGATCCAGTTTGCCGTCTGGACCGAGATCAGAAAGACGAAGAAGATATAAAGCACGACAATATTCGATTCCGACCTGTTCACTGCCTTGAAAAACCAGCAGATCACGGAACAAAGACCCAGCATCGCAGCCGAGAAGAGAATCTCGCGGATTCTCTCCCGCGCGCTCACGCTGTCATTCATCGATGAAAAAGCAGCCTCGGCCGATGTTTTTTCCCGCTTCCCTGCTCCTTCCATTCTGAAATATCCATTCCTCATACCGACTCCGCAGCCCCTTCCTACTGTATAAGCTCTTCGAAAACGCAGACATACTCATCGCACGCGAAGCGCGCGTAAGAGAATGGGATTCGTCAGTGGAATTAAGTCTATGATTCACATACTCATCGCACGCGAAGCGCGCGTAAGAGAATAGATGCGAGTTCGAATAACTGTAGCGACGCGAGAGCACGAAGTGCGGCGCGCCGCGCAGCTTATACAGTTTGTGACACAATATATCGCTTGGATGTTGACCGTCTTTGTTGTGGCTCCTTTTCACTTATTGTCTTTTTTATGGTAGTATTTCTCCACCAGTTCGTCAAATGAAGATATCAGATGATCCCCGAGAACCGCAAGCACCGCCAGGACCGCTATCAACAGTAAAATCTTCATAACGACTCCTCCTTCCGATTCAGCTGCCATCCTTACTTTCACAGCTTCGGCCGCCTTTGCGTCAGTTCCGGCCGCCGTCCGTCTGCCGCGTCAATTCTCTCAGATCCGGAAGCATTTCTGCATATCCCTGTTTTTTCCGAGGACCAGCAGATTGTCTTCCGCCGTCAGCACGGTGTCCGGCGTGATATTCATGTCAATCCTCTCTTCCGTCTTTATCGCCAGGATATTGATCCGGTAACGCTTCCGGATATTCAGTTCCCCGACCGATTTTCCGACCCAGTTCGCGGGAACCGACACCTCAAAGATGGCATAGTCATCATCCATCGCAAAATAATCAAAGACATGATCCGAGCTGTACCGGATGGCTGCCCATCTCGCGATCTGCTGTTCCGGAAAAACGACCTCGTCCGCTCCGTTCCGCTTCAGGAATTTCGCCTGAACCTCGCTTGCCGCCCTGGACACCACCAGCCTTCCGCCGAGCTCCTTCACCAGCGACGTCGTCTCCAGAGAATCCTGAAAGCAGTCACCGATCGCCACAAAGCAGAGATCATAATTGCGGATGCCCAGGGACTTCAGAAATTCCTCATCCGTGCTGTCCCCGATTCTGGCGTTGGTTACATAAGGCATGATCTCATTGACCCTCTTTTCATTGCGGTCAACCGCCATCACCTCATGGTTCATCTCCCGAAGCTTCATCGCGACATTTTTTCCGAAACGGCCGAGTCCGATCAATAATATCGATTTCATATGCATGCCTCCTCTCGAATCTTCTGATCCCATTCTGATCCCAATTTGTCCGCGGCCGAAAGCATAGAGCTGTCCTTTAAGAGCGGGTTCCGCTTCGTCCGGACACGATCTGTCCGCGGCCGGCATGCCTCGGAACCACAAACCACATAGCTTCTTCGACAGATCCTTTCCGGCCGCTGCTGGTTTTTATCCCACGGTAATCCGCTCTTCCGGCAGTCTGCCGCTGTTCCATCCCTTCTCAGATACTGTCGCAAAAATCAGCGTCAGTCCGCCGACTCTTCCGAAATACATCAGGAAGACCAGAATCCCCCGCGATACCAGGGAGAGCCCCGGCGTGATTCCCATGGTCAGACCCACCGTCCCGATCGCCGACGCTGTCTCAAACAGGCAGTCCAGAAGCGGCAGGCCCTCGACCCTGCTGATCACCATTCCTCCGCATCCAAAGAGTGTGATATAGAGAAGAAGGATGGCACCGGCGCTCCGGATGGCCTGCGGCGGTATCCTCCTTCCGAAAATCTCCGCATCCCTGCGCTGCCGAAACACTGCTCCGGCTGACGCAAAAAGAACCGCCGCCGTCGTCGTCTTCATCCCGCCGGCAGTTGATGCCGGCGACCCGCCGATCAGCATCAGGATGATCAGAACAAAAGTTCCGATCTCACTCATTTTTGTCAGATCCGCCGTATTGAACCCGGCAGTCCTCGGCGTCACCGACTGAAAGAGTGAGAGCAGGATGCGGATGCCTTCCGGCCCCTCCGTAAATTCGCCAAAATAAAAGTAAACGGCAGGAACCGCAATCAGCCCCAGCGTCACAGTCAGGATCACCTTGCTCTGAAGGCAGTATCGTTTCAGATGAAACCCATTGACCGCAATGTCCATCCATGTCAAAAAGCCGATCCCGCCCACGATAATCAGAGCCATGATCGTGATGTTGATCACGGGATCTGCGGCGAACTCTGTCAGGGATGCGTATTTTCCGCCCTCTCCCATCAGATCGAAGCCGGCATTGCAGAACGCTGATACCGAATGGAAAACTGCAGACCAGATTCCCTTTCCAGCGCCGAATCTCCGGACGAATACCGGCATCATCACCGCGGCTCCGATACCCTCGCAGATGAAAGTCGTCTCCAGGATAAACCTGGTGAATTTCACAATTCCGCTGATCTGCGGAGCAGAGATTGATTCCTGCATGATGTTTCGCTGAATGAGACCGATCTTCTTCCCTGATACCAGCGCCAGGGCGATCGCGACCGTGAACACCCCAAGGCCTCCCACCTGAATCAGGACCAGAATCACGGCCTGACCGAAAGGACTCCAGAACGTCGCCGTGTCCTGCACCACCAGCCCTGTCACGCACACCGCGGAGGTCGCCGTAAACAGAGAATCCGCAAACCCTGCGGATCCAGCATCACGTGAAGCAAAAGGCAGCATCAGAAGCAGCGTTCCCGCAGCAATTACCATCAAAAATCCGAGGATGATCACCTGTACCGGCTTCAGGTGCTCCAATCTCATCGCAAGTTGTCTCATAGCATCAGGCATCTCCTCTCCGGAATGAAAAAAGAGCCATATATTACCTGCAGAAATCATATATGTATAAAAGCTGTATCATACGTTTTTGCTGATTTTATTATCCGATATTTTTCATAAAGAAGGTATTAATGTTGGCCAGCCGGCATTAAGATTTTATTAAGACCGCACTGTCTGAGATATGAAATTTGATATATAACTGGATTTGCTCTATAATGACATTATTAAATGTTTATAAAAATCAGGGGTGTTTTTACATGGATTCACTAAGTATCTTAAAGGACATTGCTATCATCATCATCTCCGCGAAGTTTCTGGGACTTGTCGCGCGCAAGCTGAAGGCTCCGCAGGTCGCTGGCGAGATCGTCGCCGGCCTCCTCATCGGACCCAGCGTCTTCAATATTGTCCAGACCAACGACTTCATAACCGGAATGGCCGAAATCGGCGTCATCCTGCTGATGTTCAACGCAGGCCTTGAAACCGACCTCGAGCAGCTGAAGAAATCCGGACTGAAAGCGACTCTCATCGCCTGCGCCGGCGTCGCGGTTCCCATGGCGCTCGGAACCCTTCTCTTCATGGGATTCTACGGTTTCTCCGCACCCGGTACCGAGAACTTTACGCGCGGGCTGTTCATCGGAACGATTCTTGCGGCGACCTCCGTCAGCATTACAGTTCAGGCGCTGCGTGAGCTCGGGAAGCTTACGACCGAGGTCGGAACCACGATCATGAGCGCGGCGATCATCGATGACGTCATCGGTATCCTCGTTCTCACTGCCGTCATCAGCCTCAAGAACCCGAAGGCAAATATCGGTCTCGTTGCGCTGAAGACGCTTCTGTTCTTTGTGTTTGCTCTGATCGCCGGATATCTTGTCTACCAGCTCATGAAGAAAATCGACAGCCGTTACCCTCATACGCGCCGAATCCCGATCATCGGACTTGCACTGGCATTCGCACTCTCCTATGTCGCCGACAAATACTTCGGAGTCGCCGACATCACCGGCGCCTACTGCGCGGGCGTCATCCTCTGCTCACTGAATGACGCGGAATATATCGGGCGGAAGATGGATATCAATTCCTATATGATCTTCGGACCGATCTTCTTCGCGAGCATTGGGCTGCAGACCAATCTGCGGCAGCTCGACACCACCATTCTTCTGTTCTCCGCCGCATTTGTCGCGGTCGGACTCATCGGAAAAATCATCGGCTGCGGCGCCGTCGCAAGAGTCTGCGGTTTCAATGGACCGGACAGTCTGAAGATCGGCGTCGGCATGATGACCCGGGGTGAGGTTGCTCTGATCGTCGCACAGCGCGGACTCAAGGCCGGAATGATGGACAGCCGCTATTTTACCTCTGTCATCCTTCTGATCATCGTCAGCTCGATCGTCACTCCGATCGCTCTGAAGGCGCTTTACGCAAAATCCGAAAGGCAGAAAACCCCGCAGTCGGAACAGACGGCCTGAAAAACACCCCTGAACAGCGGCATCGAATAGAATAATCCTGCACAGCAGTCTTTAAAGGCAGCCGGAAAAGAAAAGCTTTAGAAAAGCCCGTACCGCCGGGGACAAAGTCCCCACGGTACGGGCTTTTCAGCGGATCGACAGCATCTGCCTCTCCGGCGGCATCCTCTCTTACAGCGGATGATCGGCCAGATACTGAATGATATCCATGCTCTCATACAGCGGCTTCCCGTCGATAAAGAGACAGGGAACCTGATCCATTCCGCCGTCGCGGATGAGGCGCGCATGATTCTCCGGATCCTCCAGAATATCCTTATAAATCACATCCGTTCTTCCGTTTTCCCGGATCCATCCCATCACCCTCTGGCAATACGGGCAGGTGTCCTTCTTGTAAAGCTCAAGTACCATACTTTTCTATGCTCCTTTCATATTTATAAGATATAATGATCTTCTTCTGTTCTGCAAGATATCATGATTTTCTTCTGTGCAGACTTCTCTTTTTGTAAGATTTCTTGACCTATCATTATTTTTGTTACTGATCTCGCTCAACTTACCAGTCAGAGATTTTACAGCGCCTTTGCCTGAGCATTATAACTTATTTTTTCCTGTGCGCAACCATGGATACCATCTCGTGCTCGTCTCCCTCCACCGAAATGATATTCAGCGGAGACAGCCTGGAATAGATGCCGGCGAGGCGGCCGCCGTACAGATACATGCCTGTCATGTTCGCGAAGCTGTGCACCCTCGGGCTCTTCTGGCCTTTCGCCTGCTCCTGCCATGGATTGTCCGTGTAATCCGTATCCGTATAGTCCGCATTCAGGGTGCGGTAAGGGCTTACATATTCCTGAATCACATATCCTTTTCCCGCGCGGTCCTTCAGCAGCGCCTGCCACCGTTCATCCGTGAAATCGCCGCTGTAATAGATGCCGTGCGCCCCGTAGGAATCCTCCGGCTTCACAATCCACCGGCAGCGCCTTCCATTTTCGCCTGTAACTTCCGCATGCATGAATTTTTCCACATGCAGAAGCTCAGGAACAAGATCCGCCGTGTACGGGATATGCGCCTCGACATAGCGGTTTTCCTCTTCCGTCAGGAAAGCCTTTGTGCGGTCGAGGTGAAGAACCTTGAACAGGATCTTGTCGTGAACGATCTGTGTGCAGAAATCCCCGATGAGGCAGACCCTGCGGTCCCTCACCGCATCCAGGAACGGTTTGATCTCCTCCCGGTGCTCCAGAATATCACTGGTGACCGCCCGCCGGTAAATTGCATCCACGCGGAATCCCTCCGGCGTATACAGGTGTTCTCCGTCATAGGTGAGGCTCCGGATCTCCGCCACACACGCGCGGCTGCCTCTCTTCCGGAAAGCTTCGGCAAACCGCTCCAGCTCCGCCGACGCGATGCTCTTTTCGAGAAAATCCACAACCGCGACCTGCGGATGCTCCGGATAACGGCCCGTCTCCTTCACCAGATCGAGAAAAACCCTCGCCCAGGAATCGAAAAGCTCAAACCCCTGCTGCTCATACTTCTCGGAAAAGTTTCGGTACATCAGAGTTTTGCGATACGCCTCCGTCATGATCCGGTTCTCGTTCATCGCACTGCTGCCGTCGGCATTGAACTCGCAGAATTTAAAATCCCCGGTCTTCTCGTTGAAAAACATATCCAGCCTGCACACCGGAAGCAGAACAGAATATTCCGGTCTCCGGCAGATCATCTCTTCCAGTTCCTTCGGAAAACCGAAGAGCTCGCGGTAATCCGGATGATCCAGGTATTCCCGGATCACCTTCACCAGAATCCTCCAGGCCGTCTCTCCCGCCTCGCGGACCTTTGAAAAGCCTTCCTCTGTAAACAGCTTTGGAAAATACAGCACCTTCACCGGCACGCCCCTGTATCTGGCATCCGACTGCTGAATTTCCCGATTTTCTTCCTCTCCGGACTTGTCATGTCCGCCGATATCGTTATAATAGAAATGCTCCGACAGTTCCTGGAGCGTCAAGAAATTCTCTTCGTTCGTTCCTGATTCCGCTGACATTTCCCTTCACCCTCTTTCCATGAATATGACAGACCGCGTTCCGGTACCATTTCCCGTGCACATGATATAATTTGAGAATAATACAATCATCCGAAAAAGGCAAATCACTGTTTACGAAAAGACTTCTCCAGCCCCATTATTTTATGTCGGCAACCATATTATTATTTAAAGACAGGATATGATATATGGAAACGATACAGAACTAACGGTTCCGTCTGCATCTTGAAATCGGCCCTCTCTTTTGTTGTCGCCAATGCTCTGTTCGCTGACGAGCAGACTCCATACAGGCCAGTGACATTGCGGTCGAACCTGTTCTGTTAACGGTCGTACCGGCCTTGCCCGCGTCAATGCATATAAGTTCCCGAGGATAATACTGGCCATTCTGTCTCTATCCTGCTAAGATAGACATGCGCAAAGGAACGCATGAAACGCAAATAAATCTATCAACGAGGTCACAGCACATATGTCATCATCCGATCCAGCAACCCTCACGAACAACAGAAAACCCGCGAAGAACGAGATCGACATGATCCACGGCGGACTGGCAGGGAAGATCCTGCTCTTCTCACTCCCGATCGCCGCTGCCAGCATTCTGCAGCAGCTCTTTAACTCCGCGGATTCTGCCGTCATCGGTCAGTTCTCCTCCCCGGAGGCACTGGCTGCCGTCGGCCTCAACGCAGAACCCATCGGCATCATCCTCGGCCTGATCACCGGCCTTTCCGTCGGCGTAAATGTCCTGATCGCCCGATATATCGGCATGAACAAGAGGAAGGAAATCCCTGCGGCCGTTCACACCTCCATGCTCTTCAGCCTTATCGTCGGCGTTATCCTGATGATCTGCGGTCTGGCGGCCGCCCGTCCGCTCCTGATTCTCATATCCACTCCGGCGAACATTCTGGATCTCGGCGTACAGTATCTTCAGATCTACATGCTGGGGAGTCCGTTCATTGTCATCTACAATTTTGCCAGCGCCATCCTGCGCGCAAAGGGTGACACCAGAAGACCTCTCATCGCTCTGATTGCCGCTGGCGTTCTGAACGTCATACTGAACCTTCTCTTTGTCATCGTGTGCCGTTTAAATGTAACCGGCGTCGCGCTCGCAACTGACATCTCGAACGCACTGAGCGCCGTCCTCACTGTTTCCTTTCTGATGAAGGAAACCGATGAATTTCATCTCTCTCTGCGGAATCTCCGCCTGAAGGGAGACAACGTAAAACGTCTGCTGGCCATCGGTCTGCCCGCCGGCATACAGGAGGCTGTGTTCTGCGTTTCCAATGTATTCATCCAGGCGGCCATCAACGGTTTCGGCTCCGATGCCATCGCAGGAAGTGCCGCCGCCCTGAATTTCGAATACTTCGGATATTTTGCCGTGGCCGCCTTCACACAGGCAGCCACCACCTTCATCAGCCAGAACCACGCCGCCGGAGAGAAAAAACGCTGCCGGAAGATCTTCCTGTACTGCCTGATCTTCGGCACTCTCGCGGGCGCCGTGCTCAGTGTTCCGATTGCGCTTTCCGGTACTTTCTTCATGCGGATCTTTTCCTCAAAGGAAGCTGTCCTCATGTATGCTATTCGCCGGAACCGCCTGGTTCTCCTGTGGGAGTGCCTCGTCACCCTTTACGAAGTTCCTGCCGCCGTTCTCCGGGGAAGAGGCCACTCTCTTCTCCCCTCCGTCGAGATTCTCTGCGGCACCATCATCTTCCGGCTGATCTGGCTGTTTACCGTATTTGCGCACCGGCCGAGCTATGATATACTCTGCCTCGTCTGGCCGATTTCCTGGCTCCTGACGGCAGCTGCCCTCTATATCTCGATTCTGATCATGAAGAAGATGAACCTCTACGACTGATCGCGTCTGCGGACTGTGAAAGCGTGTTGTTCCTTCCTGGTGCCGATTGTCAGCACCGTTTTTGTATATCCCGAAGATAGCATTCCCGCAGGATTTCCGCCGCCTTCCTGTCCGGAAAACGGAATCTTCCGAGAGATGTAACCGGCATGATCCCCATCAGCGAATTGGTAATAAACATGCCGGTAAATTTTTCCAGATCCTCCGTCCGCACCGTCTGTTCGCGAAATTCCAGATACGTCCCTTCCTCCGGATCCGCCGGCCATTTTTTCCCCGGATCAAGCAGCCAGCTCCGGATCGTTCCCCGCAGAATCCCGCTTGTCGCAGGCGGAGTCGCCACCACATTCCCCCTGGTAAAAAATACATTGCTCACGGACCCTTCGCAGATTTCGCCTTTCGTATTCACAAAGACCGCCTCATCGTACCCCATCTTCCGGATCTGCCGGTGCACAAGGATATTATCTCCGCAATTTAAGGTCTTGAAATAGGTAAACGGCGAGGTTTCATTCCGGAAAACAGGGCTGAAGCGAAGCCGGAGTCCCTCCCGGAACTGCTGCTCAGTATACGGGTTCTCCCGTGTGGTAAACAGCAGATTTTTCTCCGTCACGGTAATTTTCAGCACTCCCTTTTCCCGGACGGGCCCTTCCTCAAGTCCCGACAGAAAATCCCGAACCGATTCTGCAAGCCAGACCTCCAGATCTCCGAAATCGCAGCCGCTGCGATTTTCTTTCTGCTGCAGATTATCTTCACCTTCACCCGGATCACAGTTCTCCCGGCCGCTGCGATTTTCCCTCCACTGCAG
This sequence comes from uncultured eubacterium 1-6, assembly GCA_903789595.1. GTDB lineage: Bacteria > Bacillota > Clostridia > Lachnospirales > Lachnospiraceae > Bilifractor. Next base: position 7,756 of record CAIFEZ010000041.1, on the reverse strand, counting down.
ATCGTCCCCCTCTTCACCCGGATCACAGTTCTCCCGGCCGCTGCGATTTTTCCTCCACTGCAGATATTCCCGGTTTTCAATATGCAGATCCCGCATTCCGTCCGCAAGTCTTCGGATATGCAGGTCCAGAAGTACCGCCGCGCCATGATTTACCGCGATTGTCTCGAACAGGCCGATTCCGAAGAAAAAACCGTCGTCCGCCATACATCTGATCTCTTCCATTTCACACCTCTTCCGCATCTCTGTTCCGGATTCCTTGTTCCACCATATCACTCCGGACAGCGCATCCAAATCCGTTTTTTCATGCCTGTCCCGATGTCCTGCGGATCGCCTCAGCCAGCGCAGCCGCCTTCTGGTTTGTCTCCTCATATTCGAACTCCGGGTCCGAATCCACGGTGATTCCCCCGCCAACGCCGATGGTACAGCTCCCGCCCCGGCAGACCGCTGTACGGATTACGATATTGAAATCACAGTTCCCGTCCAGTCCCAGATAGCCGATCGTTCCCGTATACAGTCCCCTGGCGCTGTTTTCCTGCTCATCAATGATTTCCATCGCGCGGTATTTCGGCGCCCCCGTGATCGACCCACCGGGGAATGCCGCGTCGAGCAGATCGACTGCGCCGCACTCCGGCCTCAGTGTCCCCGTCACATCGGAAATCAGATGGTGCACCGTCGCAAAGCTTTCAATGTAGTACATGCGCGGCACCTTTACCGATCCCGGCACGCACACCCGGTTCAGATCATTTCGCTCCAGATCCACAACCATCAGCAGCTCGCTTCTGTCCTTCTCCGACTTAGCAAGCTCCTGCCTAAGTCTCTGATCCTCCTCCGGCGTGTCCCCTCTTCTCCGGGTGCCCTTGATCGGACTGGTCTCCGCGACGCCGTCCCGGACCCGCAGAAAACGCTCCGGAGAAGCGCACACGATCTGATAGTCTCCGAACGACAGAAACGCGCCGAACGGCGAGGGATTATGCTCCCGCAGATACCGAAACATCAGATAGGGATCGCCGATCCCATCCGCCGTAATTCGGCGTGTCATGTTCATGACGTAGATATCCCCCGCCCTCATATACTCGGTCAGCCGGCTGATCGTCCTCTCATAGTCCTCCTTCTCATAGTCCGATGAAAAAACAGCTCCACCGTTTCTGTCTGCCCCGACGCTTCTTCTTTCACCGCCGGGGACTGCTGCTTCCTCTGCCCACCCGCGGACTTTTTCCCGGTAATGGGAAAGACCGGCAAGATTCTCCCGCGTGCAGATCCAGACGCGATCCTCCATCAGATCCTCAACCAGATACAGATCATAGAAGACAAATCTACCGTCGGGCAGACCGCCGTCCACGGAAGAAGCACTGCTTTCGTGACATCCCGGAATCCCCGCTCTCTTCCTTCCGTAATCATAGCTCAGCCAGCCGACCGCCCCCGCGGTCATGACAGGTCCGTCATTCTGATTCTCCTTTTTTTCCACGAGACTGTTCCCCTGTATATCCTGATTCTTCGTAAAACTGCAATTCTCCCGGTCCCGGTTATTTCCGATATAATCCTTCAGAAAACCCAGCAGACCGCCCTTCCGCTTCTCTCCGTTTACAAAAAGTTCTCCGTTCCTCTCCTCAGCCTGAAGATAAGGATACAGACCGAGAATTGAATATCTTCCGTCCCGTCCCTTCAAAGAGGAATCCAGAAAAGCCCAGTCCGCGCCGCTGATGCTGTCTCTGCGGATGACATCCGCCAGCTTTTCCAGTTTTATCGCTTTTTCCGTCCATTCCTCTGTCTTCGTCATTCCCATCGCATTCTCCCATCATTGCTTCCCGCAGATCCACAGGAAATTTCCCAGCAACTCATGACCGTATTCCGTGAGAACTGCCTCAGGATGAAACTGCACTCCGAAAACCGGACAGTATCTGTGATGCATCGCCATGACGGTCCCTTCCCCATCAACAGCATCTACCTCAAGTACAGCCGGAAGCTTTTCCCCGGACACGATCAGCGAGTGGTACCTCGTGACCGCGAATTCCCGCGGCAGTCCCGAGAACAGACCTGTCCCGTTATTGTACGCCGGAAGAACCTTTCCGTGCATGGGACGCCTGCCCCGCCGAATTTCCGCCCCATAGGTATATCCGATGATCTGGTGCCCGAGGCACACCCCGAGAATCGGTACCCTTCCCTGAAAAGCCCGGATAACGCCCACCGAAGGGTCATCGGCAGACGGAGCCTTCGGCCCCGGAGAAATCACAATTCCATCCAGATCCGCTATTCTCCCGATACACTCCGGCGAAACACGGTCTCTACGGATCACGGTCACAGCCTCTCCGAGCTCCCGAAAATAGCTCACCAGGTTATAGGTATAGGAATCAAAGTTATCAATCATCGCCAGCATTTTTCGTCTCCCTCAAATTACACGCGCTTCATCCTCATACCTGTTGCCTTCGAAATCGCATCCAGCCTCTTACACGCGCTTCGCGGAACGCGAACTGTCTGCATTGTCGAAGAGCTTATATAGGAATTGATTCTGCCACATACTGTATAAGCTGCGCGCCGCTCCGCACTTCGTGCTCTCGCGTCGCTACAGGCATTCGGATTCCGCGCATCCGCGCTTCATCCTCATACCTGTTGCCTTCGAAATCGCATCCAGCCTCTTACACGCGCTTCGCGTGTGACGAGTCTGTCTGCGTTTTCGAAGAGCTTATACACTAAAAAAACCGGAACAGAGCGAGAGCATCATAAAGATACTCTGCGGTCTGTTCCGGCAGTATTCTTAAGCGCAAACAAAGCCCAAGGCACACCGATCAGTTTACGAAAATATTACCACAGCTTCTGCGGTCAGCCAAGACCTGATTTTGTCAGTACCGGCCCGGCGCCTGATTTTATCAGTCCCAGCCCAGCTTTCTTCTCTTTTCCTTCATATCCGCGACAATCTGCTCGCCGAGTTTCACCGGATCCACGTTTACGACCATGTGAGATCCGAGTGTTTCCTCGGTTCCCTGCTTCAAGAACTCGATCACGTTCTTCGAACCGAAGATCTGTGCCTCGACGCAGTGATAGGAGGAGATTCCCATCAGGCGGAACGCCAGTGCAGCGTCGATTCCCTTTTCATTGCTCCATTCCGGAGAAGTGAACGCATACGGCATATCCGGCAGCTTCTGGCCCAGGGCTCCGGCAATACCGCCCAGAATCGCGCTGGATCTCGTGTTGTCGATACACTCTCCCACATGCCATACCGGCGGGAGATCCGGCTCAAGGAATCCGCGCAGTTTCTCTCCCGCGAGCTTGTTTGCGTCCTTCGCGCAGTATCCCAACTTCATCAGCGGATACGACGCGCATCCGTTCGTGAGGATGATCACATTGTTCTCCATCAGCACCTTTGCCACGTCTGCGATGCAGCGCTCATACGGCACCTTCGGGTTGTTGCAGCCGACCATGTTGACGATTCCGAGAATCCTGCCGTCCTTCAGCGCCTCCGCGATCGGTCCGAAGCCTCCGAAACGGCGGCTCAGATATTCCGCGGAAAAACCGACTTCAGCGGTGACCTCATACGGCGGAATGTAGACCGGAATGCCCTTTCTGTCCTCAAAGCTCTCGATTCCCCGCAGGACAATCTTCCTCGCCAGCTCCTTCGCCTCGCCGATGTTAGAGTGATAGCGGTCAAACTCCATCCTCTCCGCGCCGGGCAGACGGGCGGACGCGCTTGTCGTCACAACCGTTGTGCGGTAGCATTTCGCGACATCCATGATCGCCGGGAAGACGTCCTGTACATCCGCCACCCAGAGATCCAGCGCACCGGTCATCAGCACCAGCTCCGCGGAAACCGCGTTGGACAGCGGAATCACGCCGTCATAGCGATACATCGCGGAAAGACCGCTGCAGCAGATTCCATAGAAACGGATTCCCTTCGCGCCTTTTTTCTTCGCCAGTTCGATCATTTCCTCCGTCTGCCCGCACTTCACGATTTCCTTTACCAGAAGCGGCAGATGACCGTGGACCGCGATGTTCACGTATCCCTTCTCCAGAGCTCCGATATTCACCTTGGAGGTCACGCGGTCGCCGACACCGAACAGAGAATCGGTAGCGATCGACGCTCCGGCCACGCCTGTGAAGCAGAAGGCCAGTCCGCAGCGCAGAAAATGCTCCATCGTGCTTCTCCAGTCGCCGTCAGTTCCCACCGCCGTCTTGTGGTAGGCCTCAAAAACCTCGTGATACGCGCTGATCGGCATGATATCCAGATCCTTCCAGAGCTTTACGCGGTCCGGCGGAGCGCAGACCTCCGCGGTCTTGTATACGTGATCCGGATCCGGGCTGGAAAGGTCATCCAGAAGAGCCTTTGCCAGATCATACGCGACATCCTTCACCTCGCGGCCTTCCGTCGGAATTCCGAATCCCTTCGCCGTGGTCAGGATCTTCTGCTCTCCGAGAAGCGGCGCGTCCAGCTTGCCCTCCGCGGCCCACATCAGCTCGAGCATCAGCTCTCTCGCGTGCATGCCGTGCTGCGCAGCTCCTGCGGCCGCTGCGCGCAGAAGATTCCGAGCGACAATCAGATCGGCGTCCGCTCCGCAGACGCCCTTCTTTGCCTTCTGTGTGATGCGGCAGGGTCCCATATTGCAGATTTTACAGCAGATGCCTGCAAGGCCGAAGTTGCACTGCGGCTGCTGCTTGTCGAAACGGTCAAAGGTTGTGTCGATTCCCAGCTGCTCCGAGCGAAGCAGCATCTCCCGGACCGCCGGATCCGGAGTCTTGTCGATCTGATCCTGCTTGGACGGGAAGGTCTTGCGGTACGCGGTCACGGCATTCATATAATCCCGGATAAACGCGTCCTCATCTTCCTCTGCACTTCCGCAGGCCGCCCCATCCGCGGGCCCGCCGTGTGCGTGACCCTGTGCGGGATGTCCCGCATGACCTGCATGTGCATGAGCATCATCAGCTCCCGCACTGACCGCTTCCGGACTCTTTCCTTCCTCTACTGCACGATATTCCGCATCTATTTTCTCCGGATCATGCGCAGATGCCTTCTGAATCACGACCGGGATTCCGTTTTCATCGAACCCGATCAGATTGCGGTGTGTATGAATATGTTCCAGCATGGTTCTGATTCCTCCTCTTCTTGCATCCTTCCGCCTCATCTGCCGCCGCAGACTTCCATCCGACGGAATTTTCTATTTGTTTTCCCTTTTCGCAGTTGACTGCATCTTTCAGCCAGCCGCTTTCCTGCAGCTGCTTACCCTTTGCAGTTTCTGACTTTCCTGCAGCAGCTTACGCTTTTGCAGTTTCTTACTTCCCTACAGCAGCTAACGCTTTTGCGGTTTCTTACTTCCTTGCAGCTTCATACAATTTTTCAGCTGCTCGCTCTCGTGCAGCTGCTAACATGATGCTGCCCTTCATGACAGGCTTTGCCGAAGCTCCGCTGCCCTTGCCCCCTCTGAGGCGGTCCGTTCTTCCTCGCTGAACACCGTTCTCCCATCTCTTCCCAGAAGAAATGCGGCGTACCGGACGAAGACAATGCCCAGCAGAATCCCGGCGATTACAAATTCTACACCGGCGAGCGCAAAAAATACAGTTAAAATCCTCTGATCAGCAGCCATATGTACAGACATGACCGTCTCACCCGTGCTCACCTCACGCAGCGCATTCCACGTCAGCCGGGTTCCGATTGCCGTATTGATAAACGGAAAGGTAAATCCCGAAAAGGACGGATAGAACGGTCCGCCGATATAACGGAATACCTGTATCAGCCCGATCACATAGAAGACACTGGAGAGAAAGAAGATTCCCAGAAAAACGGAAGGGCTCTTCGCATCGAAAGACTGCTGATATCCCACCAGGCACAGACTGAACGGAGCGGCGCAGATCGCCGTCAGCGGCCGAAGCGGTTTCTCCGCCGGAATCCTGCGATAGCGGACCGCCATCAGAACCATCAGTACCGCAGTCGACGCCATGCAGAATCACAATCATTGCTCATCTCGACGCCATGCAGAATCACAACCACTGCTCATCGTGACATCATTCCGCGATTACAGCTGCACGCGGTACAACCCCGCTGCCTATAATATTACATTTCCTATCAGCTTTATATGATATCGAATTATACAATAGTACCACGGCGCTGTCAACGAAAAAACAGGCGCTGTAAAGAAATGAAATTTCACACGCACAGCCAGGAGGGCCGCCGCGCAGAAATTTGCGCAGCGGCCCTCCGTCAGCATATCCTGATACCACTCATATGCATTTTGTTTTATATATTTGGAAACGATTCATCACAATATGCCGGTACCATTCACATGCATATTGTCTGTATATACTTGCCGACAGCTATTGTTCGGCTCCCTTTACCGGGTCCCCCACACGTTTACAATCACGCAGCCGATGATGATCAGCACGATTCCGAAGACCCCGACACCGGTCAGCTTCTGCCGGAACAGCAGATAACCGATGACATTCGTCGCGACCAGACCCACTCCGCACCAGATCGCATACGCGACGCCCACATTCATCCGGTCCATGACGTGTGAAAAGGTATAGTAGCATACACAGTAGCACGCAATGCAGATGATGGACGGTATCGGCCTGGTAAAATGGCGGGTGTACTTCAAAAGCGATGTCGCCGCCACCTCCGACGCGATCAGTACTGCCAGCAGAAACGCTGCCATATTGAAATCCTCCTGAATAACCATACACGGCTGACTGCTTCAAAGTTCTTCCTTAAGCGCCTCGCGCAGCCTTCCGCTTTGAAGTTCTTCCTGAATTTCCTTACACGGCTGCCTTCTTCGAAGCTCCTCCCGCAAGCGCCATGCCTTTGACGCGGATCATCGCCTTGTTCACCGCAGGAATCAGCAGCAGGATGATCGTAAGTCCGCATTCCGCGAAGATGTAGATGGCATTGTAAGCAAGGGAATACCCGATCGCGGACATCCCGTAGTCATTGCCGTAGCTTCCGAAGAAAATGTAGCCGGAAAGAACCGCGAAGAAATACCTTCCGACCACGCCGAGCAGATAGCCCTTGATCAGTCCGTGCTTCGCTCCGGAAAATACACCGGAGAGTCCGAGAGCCGTAAACGCAAACACATAGTCCACCAGCATCTGCGGAAGTGAAATAATATAAGGATCAATAATCAGCTGAAGAAGGCCGTAGGCCAGACCGGCAAACAGTCCTGTTCCGAGGCCGTACCAGTATCCCACCAGCGATATCAGCAGCATGGAAAATAAGGTAATGCTGCCGCCCATCGGCAGATGAAACAGCTTGATCATGGACGCGATCGTCGCAAGCGCGATCGCCATCGCGGAGAATACGAGCTTCCTCGTACCGAGCACGCCCTTCTGGTCCGGCTTACGAATCAGGCAGACCAGAAGCAGAGCCAGAATGATCACTGCGATCACCGCAATGTAGCCGAGCTGCGTCAGCTGGTATACTCCGTCACTTCCCAGTGTAGCAAATACAAACATGATAAAATCCTCCTCACATTTATCTGCGGGAGGATTTTTCTTTTTTCAAAGATGCGGAACTCTCAGAAAAATCGTTTTCTTCGATAACACAGTCAGCTTACAGACTCAGCTTTCCTACGCCGGTATTGCCCGGATCAGGTCATCAGGGTCAGCCGCATGCGCGGCACTCTCAGCTTCCGCTCCCCCAGCAGTTTTTATATGATTACAGTATAGCAGATAATGAAAAACCGTCAATTTATTTTCCTGCTGTAATTGCCTTTCAGAACTTCATCTGTTACTGTTCATGCGCAATGTCATTAAGTTAAACTCTATGAGTTAGATTCCATTG
>CAIFEZ010000040.1 GCA_903789595.1 uncultured eubacterium 1-6 | reverse complement strand
TACCTTCATTTCCCCTGTTTCCATATGGCTTTCCTCCATCTGATGGCAAAAAAAGAGAGAGGTTTTTACGCCTCTCTCTCAATCAAATCCTGTTCTTTTTTCTGTTTCTCGCACCACTTTCGGTGGTTCTCATAGCATCTCTTATCTGTAAGCGCCAGCTTCTCAGGATCGTCCTTCACCGGATCTACGTTGGTTGGTACCGTGGTGACAATGCCGCATCGCCAGTGGACGGTCAACGTTCTTGTTTCCATATCCTTGTGCAGCCCCAGATCGATGTAGTCAATCAGGTCATCCACCCAGTAAAATTCAACTGTATGAATGTCTTCCTCAAGCATTTCCAAAAAGGCCTCTGCCGCCTTTATCTCTTCCGGAGTTCCTTTCTCCCGAATCTTTGTAAGCACCAAGCGATCCACCTCATGAAAAGCTGACAGTATCGCTTCCTCCACATGCTTCGAATGGATGAGAAAGTTATGATCCGGGCAGACCCATCCGCGGCTTTGCCTATACACGAGGATCTTCTTCTGGATCATCGGTTTTCCACAATAGGGGCAGCGGAGTTTGTCTCCAAGTGGATAGGTGTCGTATCCATTTTTCTTCCTGTTTCGGTATTCGAGGATTTTCTGTACCCGATTGAACTGTTCCCGCGAGACAATCGCTTCGTGATGGTCTTTGATGTAATACATTGGTGCTTCTTCGCCGTCGTTCTTTACAAAGGCATGCGTCAGGTGATCAGTCGTCACATATTTTTGAAGAATCAGGTCTCCACAGTATTTCTCGTTTACAAGAATAGAACGCACCAGAGCTCCGTTCCACACCTTTTTTCCTGCTGGCGTGAGGATCTTCCGCTTCTCCAGTTCCCTGCCCACTTCTGTTGTGGAAAGACCTCTCTCATAGAGGCTGAAAATCAGCCGGATAACCTCTGCTTCATTCTCTACAACGATGTAGGTTTCGCCAGTATCAAAGTTCTTCCGGTAACCATAGATCTTCGCCCAGCGCTCCTGCCCATCCTCAAAACGCTTTCGAACGCCCCAGGTAATGTTGGCACTGATGGATCTGGATTCTTCCTGTGCGAATGCAGCCAGAACCGTAAGGAGCATCTCAGAATAGGTGCTTCCGGTGTCGATATTTTCCTTTTCGAAGAGAATTGTCGTTCCAAGCTCTTTCAAATGCCGTACGTAAGCGATGCAGTCAAGGGTGTTCCGGGCAAACCGGCTGATCGACTTCGTGAGAATCCGATCAATCTTTCCGTTCTCCGCGTCCTTGATCATCTTCTGAAAGCCCGGACGTTTCGATGCCTTGGTCCCGGTAATTCCTTCGTCTGTGTAGACCCCGGCGTACTCCCATGCGGGATTGGCTCGGATCTTCTTCTCGTACACTTCGACCTGTGTTTCAAAGCTGGTCTCCTGCTCATCGCTGTCCGTGCTGACACGGCAGTAGGCTGCAACCCGCAGCTTCTCTTCTCCGGCAGCCTTTGTCGTTCTCCTTGTTTCAGGCCGGTTCTGCGGTCTTCTGATCTGTACACTTTCCATGCAGCTTCCTCCAGTTTCTCGGCGTGAACAGAGCCTTCGTTTTTACCAGCTCTTCTACCGTTTCAAAATCTTCCTTACTGATCAGCGGCTCATGATGGTTTTCAATGATGAATTGTCCTCTCTCACCGCTGTTGTCTCTTCTGACTTTGCCCTTTCCTCCGACAACCGTCTCGATCGTCTTGTTGCTGATGTAGCTTCCCGTGTAGTAGGGATTCACAAGCAAATACTGCAAAGTGGACTGGATCCATGTTCGTCCAGTCCCATCCCGATCCTCCATCTCCTGCAGAGCCATCCGGATCTCTGTGTAGTTATGGTGGTCCAGCGCCATTCGAAATGCGGTCCGTACCCGCTCCGCTTCCGGCTCATAAATCACCCAGGTATGATCCTTCTTCTCCCGATAGCCGTAGCTGACCTCGCCATAAGGTCTTCCCTTCTTCAGTCTCGCCTTCCGGCCCCAGTGCAGGTTCTCTGCAATCGACCGGCTCTCTTCCTCAGCGATCGTCGCCATGATGCCAAAGATTATCTCTGACTGCTGATCCTTCGTGTCCAGACCTTCCTTTTCGAAAATCACCCGGACATAGAGCTTCTGGAGCTCCCGGATCGAAGCAAGGACGTTCTCCATGTTTCTTCCGAATCTGGAGATGCTCTTGCAATAGATCAGGTCGATCTTTCCATCCCGGCAGTCTTTCATCATGCGCTGGAATTCGTTTCTCCCCTTGATCTGTGTGCCGCTCCGACCAAGATCCCCGTAGACATCCACCAACGTAAGGTCCGGATTGCTCTTGATCCTTTTTCGGTAGGTTTCCATCTGCAGGTCGAAAGAATCTTCCTGCAGCTCCTGCGCTGTGGATACCCGGCAGTAGGCGGCAGCGCGGATCTTCGGCTTTTCTGCTGTAATCTTTTTCACGGTTTTCCGATGTTCGATTTTCTGAATCATTGCGCTTCCTCCTTTGGTAGTGACATGTTCCCTCTGAGGGGCCGTAATAGCAACGCATTATAATAAGAAAGAACGTAGAAAAACCGGCCTTATAAAGAGGGGTAAATTGTGTATGATAGCAACGAACCCTGCTCTTATTTAAGAAGGAAGGGAAAGAAAAATCCCCAGAGAGCTGTTCTTCTCTGAGGATCTATGTTGCTGAATATTTGATTTTTTGTTATAGTGGAAAAGGCTCTGTGAAAGCAGAGCCAGGGTGCTACCTGAAACGGTAGGCGGTTAGTCCTCCTTATGCAGGAGGGCATTTATGTCACCCTCCTGACTTTATGAATGGAGGGATGCCCATGAATGTAATAGATTTGATGACTCTCATCAAATACACTTTTACATGTATTGGAATTGGAATCGCAATTGAGCGATATTTCAAGCATAAAAAATAGCCGCCCCCGACCAAGGAATACGGCTATTTTTTAACCTATTTCGAGGATCGACCGTCTATCGGCCGCACCCTTTTGTATCTTTATCTTACTAAATTTTCAGATTTTGTCAAGCCATCTACTTCACCATTACCTTGAATTTCTCCCCTCAAAATGCTATACTATGTTCACAAGGAGATGCCCTTCCTTACAAGTGTGGCAGTCGTAACAACTGGAGATGCCCCTCCCTAAGCGTGGCAGTCTTAACTACTGGCGAGCTGCAAAAAGCTCGCCTTATTTTTTTATGAGGTGCGTATGCTTAAGCTCTATGCGGTCTCGGACGAATACATTCGCTATCTGAGAGTGGAAAACAATATCATCCATGTGTTCGATAATAAGGAAGGACACCGCACACATGACCGCAAGTATGTCGGCGTGGTCATCTCGATAGGTGACTACCAGTATTTCGCACCACTATCCTCTCCTAAGCGCAGCGACTATATCAATGGGCAGATCCGTCCGTCGAACAAATCTATTCTTCGCATAACCAAAAACGATAACGGAAAGCCAGTGCTTCTCTGTACGCTGAAGCTACTCAACATGATCCCTGTGCCGGATGCAGAGCTGATTCTTTACGATCTAGACTCTGAAATTGATAAAAAATATAAATCCTTGGTTGAGGACGAAATTCGCTGGATCGAGCATAATGACACCCGGATTCTTCAGAGTGCGAAAATCATCTACAATCTGAAAATTCATGAAGATGAGCGCCGCACCGAGCGGAACAGCCGTATGCTTGACGCCATTCTTCCGTTTCCGAAACTTGAAGAGCTCCACACGAAGTGGGTCGAAGAGCATAAATCTTAACGCTGATTTCATCAACCTTTGAGTTTTTCAATTAGTCATTGACAACTGGTTCCCAATCGCCTAGAATATAGACACTAGGAAAAAGCAGAAATGCTTTTGTAAGGGCCTTATCGAGAGATCGGGCTCTATTTTTTTGTTCAAATTATCTAGCGTCTTATAACGTATCAGGCTTTTTATTATTTCACCCGAATCTTCCATCCTGCCTGGATGCGGTTTACATTCCGGATCAGGGATACGTTCAGTTTTTGGATGGCGGATACGCTGGTTCCATACCTTCTCGCGATTCCGGAGAGCGTGTCACCTCGCTGGATGGTGTAATAGACGGCCTGCGGTCTGCTCTGTGTATGGAGCAGCTCATTCACCTTTACCTGAATAGCTGCGTAGTCATACCCAGCGGTCGTGATGCGATTCTTCCGATCATCACCGTTACCCCACTTCCCAGCGAGTACCTCGCGGGCAAGTTCATCAACCGTCTTATGCGGCTGCACCGGAGTGATCGGCTTAGGTGCAGTTGTCTGCTTTGCATATCCGTTGAATCCACCTGCCTTGATGATGGACGGAAAGTCCTGATAGGAGATATCCAGATCCACTCTGCCGCCGATGCCGTTCACCTGTCCGGAAGACGAATACTGCCAGATTCCATAGGATCCGCCATAGGTGCATTTGGCTGCATACTGAGCGACCCAATGGGTGAATGGCGTGAGCTTCGAATCATCCAATCGGTCGCGGAATCCGGAATAGGTGGAGCTGTAGATCCCGGCATAATATCCACCCGCTTCCATTGCCCTGCAGAATGCAATCACTGCCTCTGTCGCACCAGCCTTTTTAGATGCAGGAGTCGCTTCAACATCGATATACACCGGGTATTCGAACTGTTTTCCTTTGAGCTGTGCAAGGAATCGCTCTGCATCTGCTTGTCCATCTGCCGCCGAAATGCATCCCGGACCTACGAAGTAATAGGCTCCGACTGCGATGCCATTGGCCTTGGCTCCTTTGTAGTTCTCCTCCCATCTGGGATCGGTATAAAAACCGGCATCGGATCCGCCCGATTTGATGATGGCAAACTGGATGCCGGCTGCCTTTACCTTTGCCCAGTCAATGGCTCCCTGCCAGTGACTGACATCAATACCTCTGTATTCACTCATGATCTTTCCCTCCTAACGAAAAAGCCCTCCGGGCTGTGACACCCGAAGAGCCATGTAGTTCCTTGTCCCTTTGACGGAAGGGACTGCCGAGATACGAGGATCACCTCCCCTCACTCCCCTGTCTTTGTGAGCTGCTTGTAGATCTGGTTCACACCAGTCGCTGCAAGACCGGACACGATACCGACAGCCAGTGCATTGATCGCATCTGTTGCCGGGAAATCCGGCATAAGATACAGCCCGGCGATGCCGAGCACTGCACCAACGCAGCCGCAGATCACCGGAATCAGCTCATCCTTTACGGAGCCAGCTGCCTTGCAGCCGATACCGACGAGATAAGCAATCACCGTGATTGCTGCCACACTTGCGATTCCAAAATCCATAGCGTCATCCCTCCTTCCATAGAAAAGGCCCCGGGCAGGAAGTTGTTCCCGCACGAGGCTCTTTGACTATCTTTCTTTGCTGATTATACTGTATCACATCTGCTACCTGGACATTTGCGGACATTTACGGCGAGTTGGCGTCAACCCTCTTCTTTTTTCTCATCCGCTGTCTCCGCTGTAAGCGGCAGTTCCAGACACTTCTTATACAGGGATTCCCCGGTGCCGTTGCCGCCGATCGCCTTGTAGGGCGTATAAAGGTATTCAAGGTTGCTCCGATCTTCAAGTGAACACCATCCGCGTTTAAGAAAAAAGCTGCAGGCCTGATAAATACGGTCGTGCAGCAATGCCATCATTCCTTCTTTGATTTCGTCGTTCTCCTGTTTTCGCCTGAGCAGCGCCCGCCACAGCCATGTGATGACGGCGATGACCAAAGCGAAAAGCTCCTGAATCCAGTATTTCAAGATAAAGTCAACCAATGGAATCACCTCCCTTCCTCAATCTTCTACATACACCATGAGATACTTGTACTTGAGAGTCGCCTGATTGTATGCCATCAGGGTCGTCTCATCGTTGGCAACACCAGCGGCAAATTTGAAATGTCCGATCTGGTCCGCATCCGGATAGCTCGTTGTACCATTGTCTCCGTTATCCACGATGCACTTTCCCGTTGTCGCATAAAACCGGAACCCGTTATAGGTGTCCATGTCGGTCGACAGGGTTTCGTCCGAAAGCTGCACCTCAACAACCTTAAGTCGAATATCCGGATCGCTCTTGGTGAGTGAAGACCGCTTCAAGTGAACAGCGCTGTTTGCCTTATACGTGACGAATCCATTCCCATCATCGACATCCAGAGCCAGCTTCGTCACGGCAGCGACGTTCTTGATGTGGTCAAAAGATGGCTTTGTCACCTCTGTGACATCTCCGCTGGATCCTCCGGATGAAGCGGTCGGAAGGGTCAGTACCTGCTTTGTCCCAGCTGAAGAGCGAATCGTAAGCTTTCCATCACTCAGTTCAAATGTGTAGGTAGTATCGGAAAAGACAGCTCCTTCCGGGACATCGGATTTTACGGTGTGACCGTTCACCTTGGCGGCATCGTCGACAATTCCATCTCCGTCCGCGTCAAACTTCGAGAGCGCATCTTCTGCTGTGATCAGCTGATTTACTGCTTCGCAGAGACGCTTTATCACCTTGCTTTTCCCTGTATAGTTTATCGTCATCTCATACCTCCTTCAGATCTGTAAGCGTGTAGGTGACCTTCATCGAAGTAGCTGATGTTTTTGTGACAGGAGAAGAAAGGTTGCAGATCGTTCCGATATAAGAGGACGGGATGGACTTTTTCGGATAGCTGTTGTAGTGAAAGCTGAAAAGGTGCGGGCTTTCGTACCCGTAATCCGGTATCGCGCATGTATTCTTTTTGATATAGGCTCCGTCCGGATAGATCAGAAGTCCGCTGTTTGTGATCACGCCGCCGTTATACATGGGGTATAGTCCGCCGACTTCGTACTGCTTGAACTGGTTTAAAAGAACGATGTTTACCGGATTCGCCATCTCGACCTTATAGACGCTGTGGTTATCATATCCCCTTACATAGTAGAATCCTCTCGACACGACAGCATCGTTTTTTGCTGTCACGGATGAAAGCTCTATCGTCTGCTCATCGCCTTCCTGTGCGAAGCTGAAATCACTGATCTTATATTTCCTTACAAAAAGAAGGGCATTGCCGGAGGAATTCTCCATGCCGTAGGTATAGTAATTCTCATATTCACTTCCATTCCATCTGGAATGTTCCTCCCGGTTCATACGAATCAGGTAAAGATAACCATCCTGCCCGTTTGAAATGACCCAGTTGTCCCAGTCATTTGTTCCGGTAAGATTAACAACCTTCTCATCTGGTCCCCAATAAGGGTCGGATACCAGCAGTTTCCAATCCGGCACTTTCTGACGGATAATATTCCCATAGCGGTCCGCCTTGTATAAAAATCCCTTATCTTCATCAAAGGCCAGACCGTATTCATAGTCCGTTGTGCTCCCGGATTCTCCAGCGTATAGCTTCAGGGGATCTTCTCCAGCGGTGTCTCTGGTAAGAGCCAGGGAAGCAATCGTTCCGTTTGCCTGTGAAGTAGAAAAATCCCAGACAGAAACATACCCGGTGTCCGTCCTCTTTGTCTCCAGCGCGTTGATGCTTCCACGCATGGGGTCGTCCGTATTTACGGTCCGTGAGGCATGCCCGATCAGATGAGCATCCATCGGGAAATGCACATTCTCCGCATTCTCCTCCAGCTTCCCGTCAAAAAGAAAAAGGCCTCCGAGACCCCTTTTGCACACTGGAAGCATTAAATCCGATAAATTAGCGCCACAGGAGACGGCATGTCCCATTGCATAGGTAAGCGCGTTTGTCACCATGTTGTCCTGCTCGATCCGCTCGGTAAAACCGCTGTTGTGGTTATGCAGCTCTATACACACATGTCCTTTCATTGCTGTATCCTTCCTCCGTATATATTTATTGCGTAAAGCGCCGAGTCATTTTCCAGCACAGCCCTTACCATCAGCTGATTCGATTTTTGCAGGGCGTCCTCCGGGATCTCACGGATATCCGATTCCGTCATGGCGACATTTTCTTTCCATTCATTCTCAGCGTAGCTCATCCAGGTGGAGCCATTATCGAATGAGATATAGAAAACCGCGTTTTTCGAATCTGCTGTAAGGTGCGTTGCCTGGGAGACAGCGCAGGTCGTTACCGAAAGACTGGTCTTAAGCGTTGTAGAGCCGGACCCGATCCAGCCATTATCCTTCACCTCGCAGGACGTAGTCACTTTGTCGGCATTGGCCCACGGCGCAAAAACCATGACGTCTGCGACAGGCTCAACCGATTCTCCAAAGCCGCTGAGAATGTTGGCAACATTGATCCCGGACACACCGTCTGTGACAAGGCACGGTGTATCATGAAGAAGGCGGACGTCTGCCGCATCCGAAAACCGGTTCATGATCCGGCTGATAAAGAGTCGATCAATCACATCCTCTGCCGTGATCTCGCCGTCCCATTCTCCGCTTCCTGCCAGTCCCATGCCGCTTACGACCCCAAGAACCCCGTACCTCTCTATAGAGATAGCAGCTCCTTCGGATGATAGAACGACATTCCACGTATGAATCGCTGCCTCCACAGCTTCGAGTTCATACCGAAGGCGCAGGATATGCGCTCCGTCCTGAAAAGTTTCCACAGGATGTCTTGTGGTGATCTCCTCGCCGTTCAGATAATAAGTGGCTTTGATGACCGCATCATTTTCCAACGTGCTGCCGGAACCTACGGCTTCAGTTGTATCGACCGACAGTAGGATTTCCATGTCAAAAGAGATGTGCGTAGTCTTCTGGACCGCGAACTTTACGAATATGACAGAGCCCTCTTTACCATCAGCTATATTTACCGCCTCAGCGTTCTGGTAGAGCACATAGTGCATGTCGTTATCCGTCTGCGATGAAAGCAGGCCGGCGATCGTCTTATCGGATTTACTCTTGGCGGAAGCAAGAGAAGGATCCTGTCCCACGCCCTGAATTTCATAGGAGCTGTTGTACTTGAACGTGTATTTCGTGATGCAGAAAAGTTTATCCGCATCACCGATTCCTCCAGGAAAGGAAAGTACGTCTCCAAGGTCATAAGCGGGGTTTCCGATCATCGTGACTTTGAACGGCACGTAGTCGATCTGCGAAAGCGATGTAAGGATCGCACGCCGCTGCTTTTCAAGACTTTCTGCCACTCCGTACTGGAGGAAGGGATTGCTGCCGAGGTTATAGGTGAGCCCGTCATCCTCATCCATCCCGTAGTAGCTGGTCGTTTTGTCACTTAGATTCACACAGGAAATGCCGGTGTATCTTGTCTCAAAATCAGAAAAAGAGCCGCCGCTGAATCGATGGCTTGCATCTATGACATCGGTGACATTTTGATGGTAGGCGCAGAACTTTATCCTTCCCGCCCTGTCGCAGGTCACAAAGCACCCGACAGCGGCAGACAGCCACGATAAGTAATCCCGCCAGGTTTCGATGTCATTTTCTGAATATAGAGAAAGCGTCTCGGTGCCGTTAGCAAATTTTGCAAATTCGTCTTCTGTGGTGGCAAGAGGCACTTTGCAGCTCTCACAGGCCATCTTCGCCAGATCATAAGGCTTTCCTGCGGTCATTCCTAACGAACAGGTCTTATCGAAAAGCGACAGGTTATCGTAGGCTTTCAGTACGATGCCTGACTGGGTCCATTGTGCCTCGGAGATGAGATAGACACCGAGAGGGATGTACTCGAATGTACCGTCCGCGAGCTTAAGCCCGAAAAAGGGCGTGATCTTTTCACCTTTCAGGGAATAACGCTTAAGGTCTATGTTCATAAGGGTAATGTCCATCTGCCCGATATAGACCTGCCCGATGGAGATCATCGTATCGTCAGAGCACTGGTTGGTGATCTGACAGGAACCGGCGAGAATGTTCTCGTCGCTGAAGAAAACATCGCCGACGCTTCCTTTTATGGAAAAATGCTGGACCGGCTGCTTCATGGCAGCCTTGTATTGTTCACTTACTGCGTACATGAAGCGCCTCCTACCTCGCTCGCTGTCACGTCAATGTCTGTTAGAACTCTTCCAGATCAAAGCTCACCGTGTATAGCCCATTCGTTCCCTTTGTCTTCTCCGAGTGCTCCTCGAGTCCCGGTTTAAAATTCCGCATCCGCATCTGCCGCGTCTTATAGCCTTGTGTCTTCAAATCATAGAGCTTCACCTGAATGCAGTCCTTATCCCGAAAAGCAGCAAACTTTGACGCCCAGCCTGCCGAACACTGGAAAGAGGCAGAGACGGACAGCTTGTCATATCTTGTGACAATGACCTGATCCGTTCCTGCCTCGGTCTGATTTACACTCTCGACCACGCTGCTACTCTCTTCCCATTTCGATGGTGGAAAGAGCTTTACATCATCAAAGTAGATTGGATATTCACTAAGCATCATCGTCCTCCTGACCGGTAATTGCTCCGCTGGGTGGCACGGACGACGATCTCATCAATCCTCTCCTGCCCGATATAAACCGGGATAATGATGTCGCCGCCGCTAACTCCCGCAAGAGCACCCTGCACGATCTCCGCGAGCTTGTCCGTGCCGACGACCGCTTCCTGCCCGGCTTCCCCGCCTCCAAGAAGTCTCCCTCCTGCAGCACCAAAGATTGTCGGACTGTTTAAGATGTAGGCATCGTCCATGGCTTTCCGGTACCAGTCCACAGAAAGATGCGGAACCGAAGGCGGGTCAATGGAGAGCTTACCACTGATCGAGAAATGAGGCAGCTTGATATGGGGCAGCTCCAGATGACAGCCGGAGAAAAAGCCCTTGATGCGGTCAAGACCACCGCTTACGATGCTCTTGGCATTCTCGATCATGGAGGAGAATGCTCCTTTGATGGCATCGAGCTTTCCCTGTGCGGAAGAGAGGGCATCGCCGAGCTTCCCGCCCGTCAGCTCATTGATCTTCGAGAATCCTGCCTCCCAGATCGACTTGTAGGCATCCACTGCGGTACCAATAATGCCCTTGATCCCACCTCCATGCTGATCAACGGACGCCTGAATGGCATCCCACGCGGTGCCGGTGTTTGTTTTTACGGTGTCCCATGCGGTACTGATGGTAGTCTTGACGTTATCAAATGTCGTACCAGCGGTCGTCTGGATCCCGTCCCACACACCGGAAAGAGTTGTTGTAATCCCGTTCCATGCCGTGGAAGCTACGGAGCTGATGATCGACCAGGTATTCCCAAGAAAATCAGAAATATCAGTGAAGACCGTGGTTGCTGTCGTACTGATTCCATTCCAAAGCCCGGTGAAGAAACTGCTGATGCCGTTCCAGACCGACTCTGTGGTGGACTTTATCCCATCCCAAAGGCCGGAAAAGAAACTGCCGAGCCCTTCACCGATGGACTGTACTCCGGAGCACACCGTTTCCCAGACACCACCGAACCACTCAGAGATTTCTCCCCAGTGCTTTACGATCTCAATGACCGCAACCACAGCAGCTACCACCGCCGCAATAATCCCGATGATCGGAAGGATCGGAACGGATACTGCTCCAATCGCAGGAATCACCGTGCCGGAGAGGAAACCCACAAACTTCCCAACAATACTCGTGACGGATCCGACCGCAGAGATCACCTTGCCGACACCGACCACGACAGGCCCGACAGCCGCAGCAATCAGCGCTGCCTTGACGACTGCTTCCTGCATGCCCGGGGTAAGGCCATCCCACGCATCCTTCAGGGCCATCACTACATCCTTGATCTGTGTCATGGCTTCCGTGATCATCGGTGCGGCAGCATCCACGATCTCTGCGCCGAGGTCCTTCAGGTTGTTCATGACAATCGTCATCTGGTCGAGAGGATCCAGCGTCTCGTTGAAGGTGTTCTCCACCGACCCGGCGTAGTCTCCGAGCGTGGTGGAGAGGTCATTTAAGGAGAGCTTTCCGCTCTGGACTGCATTGTAGATGGCACCGCCCGCACGAGAACCGAACAGGTCATAAGCCGCCTGCAGCTTCTCGGTATCACTCTGGTTGCTGTTCATCGTCTTCGAGAAGTCCTTCAGCGCATCACTCAGGGACTGCCCGTTCTTCGTTGCAACCTTCTGCGCCTTGGTAAGACCGGTGAGCATCGTCGAGGTATCAAGGCCTGACATCTCGACCGCACCCATAAATCCCGCCGCCTGCTCAGCGGAAAGACCCATCGCCTGAAATTGTCCGGCATTCTTCGCAAGATCCTGCGACAGGGTGTCCATCGACACACCCGTTGCCTGCCCGACCTGGTTTAGTGCGTCAAGAAGATTCCCGGCATCATCCGACGACTGCCCGAAGGCATTGAGAACGGAAGATACGTTATCAACCGAGGTGGATACATCCGTGCTGTTCAGGGAGGCGAACTCCACAAACTTCGTGGAGAGATCCTCCAATGCGTCGCCGGTCAGTCCGAACCTCGTGTTCACTTCACCGATAGCGTCCCCTGCCGTCTGGAAGTCTGTCGGGATGGTCTCTGCGATGGACTTCGCCCGGTTCTGCATATCCTCAAGGGCTACACCGCTTGCGCCTGTCTTCTGGGTCACCGTATCAAGGGCTTCATCAACTTCCTTCCACGCGGCAGCCGAAGCGGCACCGACCGCAGCGACAGGAACCGTGATGCCTTTGGTCAGTCCTTCTCCGACATCGCTGATCTTGCCGCCGACTTCCTTCATCTTGTCACCGGCGACCTGAAGCTGCTGTCCGGCAACAGAGCCGAACTTCTTGTACTCGTCCTCGAGCCCTTCCAGCGACTGCTTGGTAGCTTCAATCTCCCGGGTCAGGGCTTCCTGCTGCTTCTGCGTCTCCTCAGTCTGTGGCCCAGCTTTGAGCTGCGCGAGGGCTTCTTTCTCCTCGGCGAGCTTCTTCTTTGTCGCATCGATTGCGTCAGTGAGGTATTTCTGCTTCTGCGCCAGAAGATCCGCATTGCCAGGATCCATCTTCAAGAGCTTGTCTACGTCCTTAAGATTACTCTGGGTATCCCGGATCTCCTTATTCACACCCTTCAGGGCATTGGAGAGCTTGGTGGTATCGCCATCCAGCTCGATTGTGATTCCCTTAATGCGATCTGCCATAGCTCATCACCTCCTGAAAAATGGCATGAAAAAACCAGAGCACCACGATTTGGTGATGTTCTGGTCCATTGGAAAAATACTTCTTGCTATGATCAGGAATTTGCTTCAGGATCCTCTTCTTCGTAGTCTCCTTCATTCAAACCTTTTTGCTGATCACGACCCTGATAGATGATGTCAAGAACAGAGACCTCTTTTCTGTCCTCGTATATCTTGAAGTAGATATAATAGTTCTTGACACTGATCCGGCGAAATCCCATCTTTCCCCAAGGCTGCTCTGGAATTGTTTTCACACTTGCTGCTCTGTAGGAAAGCTCTTCAATCGCATTCAGGAACGCGTCAACATGTCCCTCTGCTGCCGATACGTTCATAAGATTCCGAGCGATATATAAGGCAATATTACGCATCGACTCTTCTGCCTGTTTTGTAATATTAACCTTATAGGAGTCCATGTAGTTCCCCCATAATCCTCTTTCGAACATCCTCTACAGACGAAGTTTCTCCATTATCCGCCTGACGAAGGCCTTCTGCCATTCTCGCATCAAATTCCTCGCGAGTCATCGCGCTCAGTGCCTTAGGAGCCTGCACATTCTTTGATGGTTGAAATGGAAGGCCATTGTCCGTAATAATCTGTCTATAGAACATGTTGATCGCTACGGAAGATGGGATACCCATACCTTTTAAAATAGTTTCTGCCTTTTCTTTGACTTCTGGTTCTACCCTTGCAATGACATTTGCCGTTCTTGCCGCCATACAATCAACCTCCTTACATTCTTTCTATAAGGATAATAGCATATTGTATATCGTTTCGCAATCTTTTTGAATGCATTCGTCAGAAGGAATCAAAATCTGACTGCGTAGCGACCTGCCGGTACTCATCATCACAGAGGTCGTTCCCGGATTCGATGATCATGTCCATCACGGTCCCCTCCTCTAATTCATCCAGCTCGGACAGTGTCAGCCCCATCTGCTTCGCCCTCAGGAGGTATACTGCCGTGTTTACTTCCCGCTCCGTTGGGCGGCTTCTTTTTTTGGCTTCGAGCTTGTCCTCCTTGAGCCAAGATAGAGAGTGACAAACTCCTGCATATGAAGAAAGAGCTCAGCTCCATCGAACTGGTCCGCCCATTCAAGAAATGCGTCCTCGTTCAGCTTGTTCATGTCACGCTTCTCGGCCTGTGCATTCATAATGAAAGCCAGCTTGTCACCGACTGTCATATCGGTCTGGTCATCTTCGCTGTTCTCCATCTTATTTAAGAGGATCATGAGATCCTGATGGAAGACCTGCTTATAGCGATATGCTGTGGTTCCCGTTGAGAGGAACGGGAACTTCTTCTCCGACCCATCACTCAGCCGGAGTGAAATTTCCTGATACATGTTGTCCCCTCCTTATCACTTGCCGCTTGTCGTTGTAGTCGATGTTGTGGAAGTTGTGGTGCCTGTCGCCTTCGCTGCAGCAGGGGTGTAGACCTTGCTATACCAGCTCTGGTAAGTGGCATCCGTCGTATCCGCGCTGGAACGTGCCTTTACGATGTTCTTCCCGAGCGCCGCATCCTTGATCGATGTGGCATTGATCGTGAGACTCTCCGTCTGCACTTCGATAGAGTCCTCCTTCGTGGACGATGCCACGGAAGGTCTCGTAGCGGTACAGTTATACATGACGTGACGGATCTCATTCACATCGCCATCAAACTCAAAGAGCAGGGCAAAGTGAACCGGCTGGGCGTCAGCATCCTCCACCAGAACACCGTTCCCATCCTTGATCTCACCGAGCACGTTCTCGCGGAAGTCCTCCGGTACCATCGCCGATTCGAAGTCTCCGTTATAGCCGCTGTTCGCATTGGTGACGTAGTACTGCACGCCATCTGCCCAGAAGATCGTCTGGTCTCCCTGCGCATCGAGCGAGAGCGAAACAGCACCGGGCCACGCTACCGGATCGGCAAAGGTGGCTGTCCCATCCTCTGCAATCGTCGCGATGGCATAATGTACATTCTTCAGGTTGTACTTGACCTTATTCTTTTTGCTTCCCATTTCAGGCCTCCTGTTCAAATGAATACAGAACCTCATAGAGCTTCTCCGACTCTATCCAGGTCTCTGTCTTTTCAAAGAAGATCCCGCTCCCTATGAGCAGACCTTCCAGTTTCTTTTCTGTCTCCGGATCCTTCCGATCCGTATAGAGTTCGATATCGATTTCCGTGATCGGAAAATACACGGTGCCGTCTGCTGCAAAGTTGTCGCTGTTCGGACAGCGGAAACAGAGGAAAGGAGGATCTGGTCCCTCACCCTCTGCAAAGTGATCGTAGGCATAGGGAAGCCCCAGCTCCTCCAGAATCTGTATGACCTTATCCATTGCATCCTCCCGGCTTCAGCCCTTCAGCTCCTTCTCAATCTCATCCGACAGCTTTCCGGTGATCTCTTCCTCGACCGGAGCGATGTGCGGGATTCCATCGACTCTCCCACCACCGCGCTTGGCATGGCCTTTCTCCAAAAGATGCGTCAGTCCGTAAATCTTGTTGTGAACGACCACCTCAGCCCCGATCGCTGATTCCTTCTGGACGGTAGAACGCCAGCCCTTCGCATACTTTCCGGTGCGTTTCGGTGATTTCTCCTTTAGTTCCTTTACGGCTTCCTTTCCAGCATCCTTGATCTCCTGCTTTACGATGTCGTTCACATCGTCGGCATAATCGGCAAGCGTTTTCTCAACCGTTGCCGCTAGATCATCTACCTTCACCTTCATCGCTTCACCTTCTCACACTTGAATTTAAGGCTGTTGTGCTTAAATCCCATCGGATCAATGGCGGTGACGTTATAGATCGCATCTCCCAGCCGGATCCGAATCTTTGTGGAGTCGAGTCCCTCGAGGCACTTCGCGTACCGGACGGTAAAATCAATCGCATCGGTACTGTTTGTCGTTCCGGCTTCCTGCTTCTCGGATCCGCCACTCTGTACCGGTGTCGCCCAGCAGGTGTAGAAGTCGACCCACGTATTGGTATGGTTTCCGTACTTATCTTTCACGACCTCGTTCTTCTGGACCGTAAGTCGGACATTCATTGCCGCGATATTCATCTCACACCTCCGTCAGAACTTCGGATCCCGTTCGCCGAAGAGCAGGTTCCGAAGCGTGATTGTCAGTGCGTGATGATCGGCTTCCTCGCGGTGCTCGTTGAGATAAGCAAGGGCATAAAGGACGGCCACCACCGTGATCGGGCTGCTCTCGTCAGCGAGGCTGTCCTTCCGGAGCACGGATGCCACAAGGCTCTCTGCCGCGTCCAGTTCCTGCTGGATCAGATCATCTTCATCGTTGGAATCGATCCGGAGATACTGTTTTGCTTCCTCCAGCTTCAGCATCGCTGCCTCCTCTCCAGTCAGAAAGAAAGCCCAGAGCTTTGACACTCTGAGCCTTCGTCATTTCTTTGTTACTCCTGCAGATCAGGCAGATGCTCCTGCCTTCAGGATCTGCACGGCCTCCGGCAGTACCAGAAGGCCGTCCACACGCTCCTTCGCTACATAGCCGATCATGCCGTTTCCAGCGAAGAGTTCGCGGAGTTCCTGCATGGAACGGGTGCCGCGATCACCAATGTTGTAGTAGCTGTAGTCACCGAATGCCATCACAGGCTTTCCGGCTGCAAGCTCCGGTGCAAAGGCGCTGGTGTGGACCGCATAGCCAAGGAGTCTGTCCGGCTCACCGGCCTGATAGGACGGCTGCCAGATATAGGCTCCGTTGTTGTCCTTCAGCTTCCGGAGTGCCGCAAGGGTCTGGTCGTTCATGATAAATGACGCCTTCTTCCGGTACGGACGCTTCAGGGCATAGACAAGATCCAGCACATCATCAGTACCGAGCTTGGTGCTGGTGAGGGTCTTTGCCACAGTGCCGCCGTTCGTCTCATCGAAAAGACCGGTCGGCTTGCCCTTGCCATCGCCGTTTAAAAAAGCGTCCTCCTCGGCGTTTGCAATCGCAATACCGAACTGGGTCGTGATGTAGCTTGCAAGGTCGAACATGGAATCATAGAGCAGCTCCTCGGTGACCTTTACTGCCACGTGCAGCTTATGGGCATCCATGATCTTCTGGCCGAACTTTGCATCCGTGAACTGGAGAGCGCCGCCCTCTTCGATCCATGCAGCCGTAGGCTTTGCCCCGGCAATGTTGATCTTGTGCTCACCGGAAGTCGTGATCTGGGTGGCAAGGCCTCTCATGATGTTCTCTTCATTCAGGACATCGATAAGGCGGCTGTCCCACTCCTCCGGTACAAGGTAACCGCCATCAGCATCCACGCCTTCCTGCAGGATGTCAGATACCTGATGGAAGTTGGTACGCATGGCGGTCAGCATGTCCTTGGCATACTGGTCAGAAGCACGTCCCTTCTTGACCTTCTCACCGGTGCTGGTCGGCATGTTAGAAA
Organism: uncultured eubacterium 1-6; assembly: GCA_903789595.1. Lineage (GTDB taxonomy): Bacteria > Bacillota > Clostridia > Lachnospirales > Lachnospiraceae > Bilifractor. The sequence continues at coordinate 5,635 of CAIFEZ010000040.1, read as the reverse complement.
GCGGAGCAGAGGTCGGCTGGTTCAGCTGTGCTTCAATCGCAGCCTGACGATTCAGACGATCAATCTCCTTCGTAAGATCCGTGATCTCCTTCTCCATGCGGTCATAGGTTTCCCCGTCTGCGGCAGAGAGGACACCGTTCTCTCCCCTGTGAGCCTCAAGGAAGGACTTTGCTGCCTCCCACGCTCTTGCTCTCTTTGCAATCAAATCCTGTACGTTCATATGTGTTTTCCTCCTCACATCACTTTGCGCAGCAGATTCAGGCGATCCATGAGAGCATCCACGCTCCGGCCCTTATCTGCGATATCCTTGACAGCCGGTGTTTCCGGTGCCTTGTTTTCTGCTTCGTAGTGTTTCTTCACCTTGTTCGTGAAGGCAGCCGCCATTTGACGACTGGAATAGAGAAAGCCCGTTCCAATTTTGTCATGGTCCTTGTCCGTTCCATTTTTGTCAGGGGCTTTTTCAGAAGTGTCCTCACCAGAATTGTTCTCCTTCGATTCCTCCTTCTCAGAATCGGGACTCTCTTCTGTTTCCACGGGCTTCTTTTCCTGCTCTTCCTCGTGGTAGAGATCTGGTCGCTCCATCACCCGATCGGCGAAACCAAGCTCTACTGCCTTGTTTGCATCCATCCAGGTCTCATCGTCCATAAGCTTACTGAGCTTGTTCTTCGAGAGTCCGGTCTTCTTCACATAGGCATTCAGGATGGAATCCTTCACGGAATCCAGCATGGAGATCGCCTGCGCAAGATCATCCTTATCTCCCATCGCCATAGTGGATGGGTTATGGATCATGAGCATGGACACCGGGCTTACCAGCACCTCGTCTCCTGCCATCGCGATGACGGATGCTGCCGATGCCGCAAGGCCGTCGATCTTCACGGTGACCTTTCCGTCGTAGGAAAGAAGCATGTTGTAGATCTGCGCTGCCGCCCAGACATCACCACCCGGAGAGTTGATCCAGACCGTAATCGGGCCTTTCCCGGAATCGAGATCGGACTTAAAAAGAGCCGGAGTGACGTCATCGTCAAACCAGCTCTCAGAAGCGATCGTTCCGTTCAAAAACAGAGTGCGTTCCGCAAAATCCGGATCTTCTCCGTCCGGCGCCTTGTTTCGCACCCACTTCCAAAACTTGTTCATCTCATCCTCCTTCCCCTTCTCTGGGGCTTTGCTGTATCTTCCTGCTCTGGCTCCTGTCCGGTGTCTTCCTTTTCTTCCTGTTCCTGCTCAGTTGAAACACCTCCTCCACCGGAACTCTGGTAGGCCGCGCCTGCGCTCTTAAGAGGCGTCATAGAACCGTTGCATAAGAACAGGTTTCCACCTTCAGAGTCCGGAACGAGGTCCATGTTTTCAAGTCTCCGCACATCATTCACGCAGAGGAATCCGTTACTGATACCAGTCGCATAGCCCTGCATGCGGGAGGCGTAGTTGCCGCGAAGCAGGCCGTCCACATTGAATCTGGCGTAATAGACCATCTTCTCCTCCCTTGTAAGGAGTGACCGGGAGATGGACGACTCGATTCGAGTGAGCCACGGCTGCAGACTGTAAGTCACGAATTCCAGCGACTGTTCCTCGATGTTACTGAACGTTGCGTGCTCCAGATCTCCGATCATATGCGGAGGAACGCGGAAGATTCGTGCGATCTCATCAATCTGGAACTTTCTGGTGTCCAAAAACTGTGCTTCCTGCGGATTGATGGAGATCGGCGAATACTTCATTCCCTCTTCCAACACCGCTACCTTTCCTGCATTCTGACTGCCTCCGAAGGCTGCCTGCCAACTGTCCCGTACCTTTTCCGGATCCTTCAGGATTCCCGGATGCTCCAAAACACCGGAAGGAGCAGCTCCGTTCTCGAAGAACTTACTGCCATATTCCTCACAGGCCATCGAGAGGCCGATCGAATTCTTCGCCATTGCGATCGGGCTGTATCCCACCAGCCCATCAAAGCCAAGCCCCGGGATCTGCATTACCTCATGCGGAGACAGCTTCACAATCGTCTCTTTCATGGTCGGTGCATCGTCTCCCTTGGACCAGAGATACTGGTAATAGATATGTCCGGTTTCATCCCGGTCAACGGTCATCCTGTTTGGCATCAGAGGATACAGAGCGGTAATCTCTCCCTTGCCGTTTCGGATGATCTGAACGTAGGCGTTTCCCCACAAAAGGAGATGCGTCATCAGGGTTTCCCAGAAGGAGTATGCCGTCATCTCTTCATTCGGTTCACTGTGGAGTAAAAAATACAGCGGATGATCCATTGCCTTCACTTTGCTGTCGTTCTCCTCCCTGTACAGGTGAAGCGGCAGGCTCGCCACAGCTTCTGCCAGAACCCGGACGCAGGCATACACAGCAGTGACCTGCATCGAGCTTCGCTCAGTCACCGTTTTGCCGGCTGTGGTGTGACCATAATAGGCGCGGTACACACTGCCCGAGGTCGAGTCCTGCGGATCTGCTCTCGCCTTCCTTCTGTGGAATAAATCTCTGAAACCCATTTATGCTTCCTCCATCAAAATGTGATCAGCCCTCGGCTGTCGTAAACACTCTCTTCATTCTCATGACGGACACAGCGGTCCAGCGCCATGATGGCCGCAACAATGCCGTCGATCTTTTCCGGTGACTTTGCCTTGGTCGGCTTGATGTTATCGGCTGCGTCCCGATCCACTACCACGTTCAGAGCCATCCACTTAAGGACCGGATTCCCGCCGTGGATGATCTTTCCCTCCATCATCAGCTTGTAGAACTCTTTCGTAGGAGGGGACATATCCTTAAATCCCTGCCCGAAGGGAATCATTGTCATCCCATCGTCCTGCAGGTTAATGATGAGCTGTGTCGCATTCCAGCGGTCGACTGCGATCTCCTTGATGTTGTAGATCTTGTAGAGGTCGAGGATGAACTTCTCGATAAAGTTGTAGTCGATCACATTTCCTTCGGTTGCTTTCATATATCCCTGCTTCACCCAGACATCATAGGGGACTGATGCCCGGCGCACCCGGATCGGAATGGTGTCCTCCGGTACCCAGAAGAACGGAAGGCAGATGTACTTCTCCGTCTCGTCTCTTGGCGGGAACATGAGTACCAGCGCTGTGATATCTCCGGTGCTCGAAAGGTCGAGACCGCCATAGCACTCCCTTCCCCGGAGGCTATCCAGATCAATCGGTTCATTGCCCTGATCAAAGACCTGCTCTGGAATGAAGGCGGTCGTACTGGATACCCACATGTTGAGACGGAGCTGCTTAAACACCGCTTCCTCTGCCGGGTTCTCCATCGCCTCGTGGTAGTGCTCACGGACACGATCAATTTCAATCGTCTGACCAAGAGAAGGATTGGCCTTGTACCAGTTCTTCTCATCATGCCAGTCTTCTCCTTCTTCCAGTCCATAGACGACAGGATAAAATGTATGATCCACTCTCTGACCGGAAAGGATATCTTTTGCCTTCTGGTGCAGCTCATAGCAGATTGAATTCTTATCTGTACCCGCCGTTGTAATAAGGAAATACAATGGCTGTTCACGTGCATCACCAGACCCTTGTGTGAGTACATCGAAGAGTCTTCTAGTGGGTTGCGCGTGAACCTCATCGAACACAAGCCCGGATACATTCAAGCCGTGTTTCGTTCCTACCTCTGCCGAAAGCACCTGGTAGAATCCAGCGTTTGAGTAGTTCACGATTCGCTTGCTGGCGGCCATGATTTTTGACCGCTTCAAAAGCGCTGGTGTCATGTTCACCATCTGGTGGGCGACATCAAAGACGATGGACGCCTGCTGCCGGTCTGCCGCAGCACCATAGACTTCAGCAGACGGCTCGTTGTCTGCAAAGAGAAGATACAAAGCAACCGCAGCAGCAAGCTCTGACTTTCCATTCTTCTTTCCGATTTCGATGTAAGCTGTCCGGAACTGCCGGTTCCCGTCGGGCTTCATGATCCCAAAGAGATCCCGGATGATCTGTTCCTGCCACGGAAGGAGCCAGAAACGCTTTCCGGCCCACTTGCCTTTGGTGTGTCGAAGCATCTCGATGAACTTCACCGCCCGGTCTGCTTTCGATGCATCGTAATGCGAGGTTGGCAGCATGAACCGGGTCGGCTGATAGTCCGTGAGCTTTGGTATGTCCTCGGGACGTTCCTCCATTACGGATCACCTCCCAGAAGCTCCTCCATCTCATCACCCGGTTTCTTTTCACCGGCATCCGCGATCAGCCGCGATCTTGATGCCGGCGTCAGACCAAATTCGGTAGCAAACTTGCCCATCTGTTTCATGTAGGTTTGCGCGATGGATACTTGCGGAACCTGCTGCCAGTATCCGGAAGGCGTCCGGACGAGGGAGCCATGTTCCGTGATAAATTCCTCGGCTTCTTTCCATCTCGCGTAGGACTGGCAGTAAGCTGCGAAGGCTGCCATATCGACTTCTGTCAGAACACCGATCGCCTCCATCTTTTTTGCGAGCCTGTGCCACTCCTTCCGTGCATCTTTGCTGAGCCATTTCGGGCAGGCAGGTGCTTTCCGCTCAGGCTTCGGCTCGTTCTCATTCAGTTTTCGTTTTCCCGGATTTCCTTCCAGCTCCTTGATTGCCGTAGGAGTCGGCTTTCTTCCTCTGGTCGCCATAAGAGGCACCTCCTTTCCCGTAAAATTCTGTATCAAAAAAGGACCGCCGAAGCGATCCAGACCATGTGTGTACGAGAGAAGGAGCCTTCCGGCTCCCTCTCGGCGCTTTCTTATCTGAAGTTGTTCATGATGGCTAAAAGCGCAAGCTGTGCGTTTTCGGTTTCCGGCTCGATGTCCCAGCCTCTGTCGTATCTTGCAACCGGGAAGTCTCCGAGGCGGATCTCAAGCTTGCTGATCCTGCCGCCCTCGATGCCGTAATCCTCGCTCGGCTCTCCGTATACCTTTGCGCAGTAGGTGAATGTCTGGTTTCCGATCTTAATGCTTCCCTTTTTCCACATGGTCTTTTTCCTCCGTTTTCTTTGTGCGCCTTTTCCTTTGGCATGTACATATATCACTCTCCTCCGGATAGAAAGCAAGGAGAACCCGCGCATATATGTGACAAAGATCTGTGGAAGAAATTGTGTGTATTTGTACGAGGAAGAGGCCCCTTGCAGGGCTCCCTTCCCCGGTTATTTTTCAGTTCAGGCTCATTTTGAAAGCATGTCCCTTTTCGTAGCCCTTGCCCCAGAGGTCTTTCCGGAGGTTGACCTCGACCATCTCGCCGATCGTGCAGCCGGCCTCTTTGAAAAGCCAGAGTGTTTCGACCGCATCCGTTGCCCGGCAGGAGTAGGTGAAGGCTTTGATTCCGTTCTCTCTCATGCAGGCAGTCAGGGCTTCGACGTCCCGGTCCCAGATGATGTCGTCGAAGTTCAGGATCTCGTTTTCGTTCTCTCTGGAATGCTCGTAGGCCCTCCAGATGTTCCATGCGATGTCGCCCTTTTCTGCCATCCGATCCTTGGCTTTGTCGTATGCGGCTTCCGCTTTGTTCCTGCCCTCGTCGGTGGTAGCCTTGGCGTAGGCCTTCTTTGCTGCTTCCATTGCGGTGTAGGTTTCTTCGAAAATGTTCGTCATGGCTTTGTCCTCCTTGCTTTGTGCTTGTCTTGTTTGCCTTTCCCTTTGGCATGTACATATATCACTCTGAAGCCCTTTTATAGCAAGGAAATGTAGT
>CAIFEZ010000039.1 GCA_903789595.1 uncultured eubacterium 1-6 | reverse complement strand
TACATTATTGAGTTTTCAAGGTTCAATACACCTTTTGGGTGTGGGAAGTTTTAGTCAATTATCTGCAACATTATCTTACTGCTCCTCAAACAGTTTCATCAGCACCTTTGCATACACGACATGCCCGTCTACACCCGGATGGTTTACCTTATTCGCCAGTAGTTCTTCCCATGGACATCCGGCCTTCCTTGCCTCATCCCATACCGCCCGCACATCCGCAAGACATACCATTTCTTCAGATGCCACTTCACGGATCGCCCGTACCCGATCCGGAGTTGTCGGTTCCATAACCTTCGCACCCGGCTCCGCCATCAATCGATTCGGCAGATCCCCATTCGGGGTGATGAGAACGATATCTGCGTCGGTCTCTGCCTTTAATCGCAGAACCAGCTTCCGCAGCATTTCTTTATAGACTTCAGCATCTCCCATCGTGCTGTCATCCCAGTTCAAAGAGCCATTGATCAGAATCAGATCCGGATCATATCGTATGACGTCTCTATATGCGCGACGCATCATAGACGGCAGCGTATCCCCTGCGATTCCGGAATTTATCACAGACAAACTGGTCAGTTCATACTTATCAATCAGTAGGCCCCGGAATTTTTCTATATAACTCTCACGAGCATCGAAAATCTCAATCGGCGGCAGTCCCCCATTCTGTTTCAGGAAATCAGCCACTTCAGACGACGATGCTCCGGATCGGATCAGTTGAAAAAGTTCAGAGACCCGACTGTTTTCTGTTTGATCAGCAAGCGTTTCGAAATGACCGGCCGTAACCGAATCTCCCAGTGCCACAATCAGAGGATTCCGAAATTCCAGCCCGTTTTCATCCAGTATTCCCAGAAAACCGGAGGCCATTCCTGTATTCTGCTTCATTTTCCTGATAAATCTTTCGGGCCGCACCGGGCTGTTACAGACAAAACGGTCCGCACATTCCTGGAAAATATGCGCATAGGGTTCTCTTACGCGAAAATTTGTCTTCACTGTTATTTTCCTTTTGTGTCATATATAAGACAGCAATTTCCTTCCCATGTTGTTCTCATCGTCATTCACATATCGACTGAAGCAAATGTGCCGGAAAATCATCGTCTGCGTATATGCTATTCTGTGGTTTTTCCATCTCTTACCAAAATAACTTTGACCTGACCGGAGGAATGACGTCCGACAAGAGAGATATCGATGATTCCTTCCAGCCGACTGCCAAAATACGCATCTGCATTAATTGCGAATTCGGCTTCGGCCTCATACAAATATGTATTATTCAATGGCAGTTCCGCACAGAAAGCGCCTTCCGTCCGGGCACCAGGCGGAAGATACAGGGTGATCTTCACCCATTGCTGCTGATGCATACGATTTACGTTTCTCACTCTGACTCGTATTTTTTTTAGTTTTCCGTATGGAACAGTGATGGAGCCCTCATAATCCAGAATCACCCGGAAAGAAGGGAAGGAATATCTCACGCAATACGGGGACAGCTCACAAAGCTCCCTGGCGGTTAATTCCTCCGACTTGTTCCCTCCCTTGATATCTCTTAGATAATCATCCGTACTGGTTCCATATAAATCCGCGCCCTCGTGACAGAAGAAAACCGGCCCGTTTTCATTCAGTATATCACAATACTCCTGTCCGACAAAAGATACTGCTTCTCTTATTATCCGATCCGTCAGCTGTGCTGCTGTATCTGGTATCCAGATCTCGCTGGTTGTCTTGTCGATGCACAGCGTGGCGATACGGTCATCGACGGGTTTTATCCATTTTTCCGGGATCTGTGAAGCGCCGCCAATGATCCCAAGGATAGCTCCCAACGTTCCAGCGGTACAATCTGTATCCTCACCGCATGCATTAGCGAGACAAAGACTTTTTCCAAAATCACCCTCCCCATAAAGCCATCCGAGAATTACAAAGGCAACATTTTCCGGACAGTCGAAGCCAGGACTGCCTGTCTTCCATCCTTCATTCCCCTCTTCTTTTATCTCACTCAGCCTGATATCCTGAATGCCAAAGGTTCCCGGTGCTGTGTTATGAATCAGTTTTCTTGCTTCGAGGAAGGAGACTTTCTCATGATAACAGTTTAATGCCGTGCGGATACATTTCGTCAGTGACGAATTTTCCGGAATATAAGACAAACCGATTTCGATCAGCTTTTCCTTTTCCCCTTCAACAAAAGCCGCGCTCTCAACAGCAGCAGTGAAGATTTCTCCGTACATTCCCTCTCCAGCATGATCCACGATTGCATCTTCATAAGCGTATCGTGCTGCGATCTCAGGATGGCCGGGTGCCAAGCAAGCCCATAACTCTGATCGGATCCAGCATCCGTTGCTGTCTTTATACGTATTGTCAAGAAATCCGGATAACGGAGGAACAAAGCCTGCGCGCAGGTTTGCCTTTCCCGTCCCGTACTCAACCCAATTCGGGATGATATAAGACAACCAGTACTCGCCCAGAATGGCCGCATTTACCTGTCTGCCATATTGTTCCACGGCAGAAAGAAATACAATCTGCAGATCAAGGTCATCATTCGGCGGCGGTCCCATCGTCAGATCCTGCTGATAAAATTCAACCTGATTCAGCTGCCGTTTTCCTTCAAAAGGGGCACCCAGTATACCGCCTATATTTTTACCGGACCAGCATCCCATTACTTTATCTCTGTATTCTTTGAATTTCAGCTTTTTCATATCTGTTCCCCCGGTAATTCATCTACGTTCAAGGTTTTTCTGTTCTTCCTGGTGATGTATATTTTTTCCAGAATAAACAGAGAGTTGCTCCGCGCAGTGCATTGTCCGCTGCATATGCAAGGAAAATTCCTTTCAGACCTGATCTGAGAACAATTCCCAGCAGATATGCGAGGATCACTTCAACGATTCCGGAAACGATTACCATTACAAACGGCTCTCTGGTTCTACCGATTGCCTTCAATCCGGATACCCCGAATGCCGCCGGAATTTTAAACATATCCACCAGAAACTGATAGCGCAGGATTGTGCATGCAGCCTGAATTACTTCTCTGTCATCCGTAAAAATGCCAAGAAACAGGCGGCTGAACAGAAGGAAAAATACACCGACCAGAATCGTCAGCATGTAACTGAAACCGATTCCTATACGAAAATCATACCTGATTCTGCCAATGGAACCCCTTCCGAAATTCTGGCCAATCAGAGGAAACACTGCCGTACTGATGGCGGTCAAACATATTTCCAGATATCCGGCGAGAATCGCCACGTACGACCTGATCAGAAGCGCTCCTGTACCCAGCATACCAGTAATGGATGTGCAGACAGCTATGCCTATCAGATACACCAGTCCCTCTGTACCTCCCGGAATTCCATATCTCAGAATTTCCCTCATAATTCTTTTCCTTGTGAGAAATGGGACCGATATCCGCTTTCCCGATTTCTCATGCCTTGTTCCCGGGAAGATCGCCCTGAGTCTTGCAGAAAGGAAAATCACGCCTGTGGTCTGTCCGATAATTCCGGAAAGAGTATACTGCCAGAGATGCTGCTGATCTGATGGAATCAGATGATAGATCAGAAGGTTCACCAGAAAGCAGACGAAATACACAGACAGGTCTGCAATCATCACTGTCTTCATCTGACCCAGACTCCGAAATACCGCTGTGTATGTAATCAGCAGTGACTGAAACAGAGACAGCCCGCAGCTTACCGCAAGATACTCCCATCCGGAAACAGTCAGTGACGCGTCAATATGCATCAGATTCATAACCGGATGAATCAGCAGCAGCATTCCCGCACTTACCACGAGAGCAAAAACAGTGTTGCCTGTCAGCATGGTTCCAATAAGTTCTTTTTGACGTACCACATCCTTTCTTCCGGCCGCCTGCGCCAGTAAAATACTTCCGCCCACTGAAATAATGGTATAGAGATTAATTACAAAATTCACAACCTGGGACAGACTTCCTACTACAGCCATGTCATCCTTTGAATACGCATTCAGATAATACTGGGAGCCCATACTGATGACACACGTCAACAACAGCTCTGCCATAATCGGCAGAGAAAAAGACAGAAGTCTGAACCGTTCTTCTTTTCGATAAGAATTATCCATTTCCCTCTGTGATATCGGTTTTCCCGGTTCCGAATTCCTGGGATTCATCTGCCCGGTCCTCTTTGTGAATAACAGGGCTCAGCAGCCTGTCAAACAATGTGTTCCCGATAAAATCTCTCGCCCAGCTTACCCAGAAAATTTCCTCCTCTGTCCCCATCGCTTTCATACAATAATATATTTTCCGTGGTTTTCCGGGTTTTCCATCTTTTCCCGCACGCCTTATGCCCAGGTGAAGGCCAAACTCCTTTTCGTTATCGGTATAACTGTGACACATAAACATATCAATGTCCGGCAGTGCCTCGATTTTCTTATATGCAAGCGCATAAGCCGCCGCACCCTGGTCTTCGATGAAACCATCCTCCTCTGCGTGAAATCCCTGCTCAGACAAAATGATATGCCGCGGTTTCCCATGAAACAGAAATCTGTCCTGATGCAGAAATGCCGGAAGCATCTCTATATTTTTAAAAGTTATTCTTGGTGTTGAAAAATAGAAATCAGCACTTCTGTCATTATAGAAATCAGGATAATACAAATTCTCAGGGTAGCAGTGATATGCCACACTCCAGTCAAAATCACCTTCCCGCTTCGCATATTCATTCAATAGCTCTAATACCCTTCTTCCCTGGTAATATCTCAGCGGAAGGGTAGAATCCAGGCTGATGTTAAAAAGGTGGTCCAAAGAGACGTAGACCCGCATATTCCGAAAATATTTACGAGCTGCCTCCGCTGTTAAACGAAGGATTTTTTCATACTCCTGTACATATTCCTCCGGCGTTTTTTCGCCTGCATTTCCCCAAACATACTGGGAATTGATTTCATTGGAAACAATCATACCTCTTACACAGGAAAGATCCGGATTCGTACCCGCATACCTTTCTGCAAGAAATTCTACAAATGCCCGATAATAACTCCGGCCCTCCGTGTAATAAGGAAATGCGCTGATAAACGCACCCGGGTCCTCCCAGGAAAAATCCGGATGAATGCAGATATCCAAGAGTTTCTTTTCCTGCATCGAGCCAAATAAGAAGGGTGAATTCAGAAGAATCAGCGTCACTGTAATGTTCTTCTTTTTCTGCTCTCTCATGACAACGTCCAGATTCCTGACCTGCGATGCATGGAAATAATATTCCTTGCCTTCACAGACGAAGCAGATGGACTCAGAGGTTCTCCTGAAGCTCATCAATGCCGGCAGATTCACATTATAAACAGCCTGTTCTACTCCCAGCACCAGAGAATCATCTCCACATGGCTGAAGAGCTTTTTTATGTCTGAAAACCGGATATGGCTCATTATTCATATTCACAGTTATCCCTCCGCATGAACTCGGACTTTTTACCTTCCGCTCCGTACATCAGCCACGAAGCTGCTTTTCATCCTGATATCGGCACAATATTTACCACATCTAAGAATGCATGTTCCTTCTCCGGTAATTTCTGCGACATTCTTCCCGAGGGCAGTAATCTGCGTTTTTTCCGCACCATTCGGAACAGTGAAAACACATTCCGTGTCAAACGGCACCTCCAGATCTATTTTCCACCCATGTTCATTTTTTTCCCATCCGCTGAAAATTCTTCCATAGGGTGAATCATAGGCTGTCCTGCACCACGCAAACCGATTATCCGGTTTCGGAGCAATACGGAACCTCTTGAAACCTGGTTTATCCGGATCAGGATTGATACCACCCATATAGCGATACATCCATTCTACAATAGAACCATATGCATAATGATTCAGACTGTTCATCCCGGTGTCCGACATGCTGCCGTCCGGAAGCACCGAATTCCATCTTTCCCAGACGGTGGTTGCTCCCATCCGGACTTCGTAAAGCCAGCTCGGATAGTCTTCATTCAACAAAAGCGTGTACGCGATATCCGTCAGTCTGGCCTCGGACAATGCTTTGCAAAGGTATGCCGTTCCGACAAACCCAGTCGTCAAATGCATATTTTCGCTCTCTATTTTTTTTCTGAGATCACGGATTGCCCGGTCTCTCACGGCACCGGATACAATCTGAAAATGTATCGCAAGCACCAGTGCCGTCTGCGTATCACACGCGCACCTTCCGCTGGCTGTGAAAAACTCCTTCTGCATGGCTTTTCTCACATCCTCTGCGTACCGTTCATATTTCCCCGCATCCTCATCCATACCCAGTGCAGCCGCAGCCAGGGCTGTCAGATGGCAGGAATACAGATAATATGCACTGGCCACATAGGTGTTATCCGTCCCGCCGAAACTCGAGCCCCTATGATAGTTGTCGAGTGCCAGCCAGTCGCCGTAGTGGAATCCCCATTGGAACAGATGGCTGCCTCCATATTGATCCATATCGATTTTCCTAATCCAATCCACCCAGGCCTTCATGTTGGCATATTCTTCTTTCAGCAGACTCTTATCTCCGAAAAAGACATACTGTGTCCATGGAATGAAAACAGCGGCATCACCCCACGCACAGGAACCGGTTGCCCTGTTTCGTATTTCCGGTGTCTCTCCTCTTTCTCTTTCTTCCCGCTCCAGCTTCCGGTTTATCTGATCCAGAATATCCGGAACGACATGCGGCACAGATCCTGCATTCTCTTCTTCACTCTGTTCATAGAGCATATCTCTCAGATACTTGCGGTAAAATGCTGGTGTATACTGATTAAAACTTGCTGTTCCACAGAAAACATTCGCGTCGCCTGTCCATCCCATCCGTTCATCACGCTGTGGACAATCCGTCGGCACATCTACAAAATTCCCCTTCTGTCCCCACCTGGCATTCAGAACCAGACGATTGACATCCGGATGGTCCGTCTCTATACTTCCTGTTTCCCCCATCTCCGAATACAGCACAAAAGCACTGAAATCCTCCGGATGAACTTCATCAAGGCCTGACACTTTCATGTAGCGGAAGCCATAAAAAGTAAAATGAGAATGATATTCCCTTTCGGAACCGTCAGCAAAATAGATCAGCTCTTGTTTTGCCGTGCGCAGGTTTTCATTATAAAAATTGCCATGCTGGAGAATTTCACCGAACTGGAGATGTATTCTTGTTCCTGCCGGTGCATGTGTCTTCATGCAGATCAATCCCACCATTTCCTGACCAAAATCCAGCACGCTCTCGCCTGCAGGTGTATGAATCAGCGAAACCGGGTCCATTCTATCGTGCAGGATCAGCCTGGGACTGAGCCTGGGTCTCAAACGATCTGAAAGGTCAGCCGCAGGAATCGCAGATATCCAGCCATCGTCCTCCGACAGACAGCAGGTTGCCTCAGAAAATCCCGGTACTTCCTTTCTGCTGTCATAAACCTCTCCGTCATAAATACTGTCTTCAAGAAACGGCGATTCATGAGCCTTGAAAGTCTCGTCCGATCGGATCACCATGCCCGTACCGTCTTTATACTTCACCACCAGATCCATGATTAACTGTTGTTTGCTTCCATAAAGCCTGTCCAGCTTATCAATAAATCCGAATCTTCCCATATACCAGCCTCTGCCAAGGATAATACCAAGCGCATTTTCTCCCTGGCATACCATATCTGTCACATCATACGTCTGATACTGAATCCAATGATTATAATCATTATAAAAAGGGGCAAGGTATTCGTCTCCGGCCTTTCTGCCATTCACATATGCTTCGTACAGGCCCAGTCCTGATATGTACAGTCTCGCCGACTCAACCTCCTTCAATATGGAGAATTTTTTCATAAACATAGGGTTGGCGATTGCATCCGGTGCCTGAATCCATTTACCTTCGAGATGTTTTCTGGCCGTTTCAAAAAATCCCGTCCCCTCTCCGGCATCTCCTGTATCATCTTCTTCGAGAACACGAACATAGTATCGAGTCGCCTCTTCCGGTTCAAAATCAGTTTCACAGGCAAGCGGGTTCAGATCCGTCTTCCTTCCGCTGTCATACACAACTCTCTGAAATTCCTTATCTTCTGCAATAAGGACTCGCGCCCACTTCATGAACCTGCCCGCCGCTTCCGTCACAGTCCATGAAATGACCGGACGGCCTGTCTCAAAACCAACGGGATTCTGAATGTGGTTAACATATACCTTCTCGATTTTCATAACAAACGCCCTCCGATTATCCTCGATCTCTGATGATTCCTGACTTCTGATTATCCTTTCACCGCTCCGGCTGTAAGTCCTTCCATATACATTCTGGAAGTAAACATAAACAAAATAAAAATTGGCAGCGTCGCAATTACATATCCGGCAAACATAGCTCCGATATTCACCGTTCCCTGAGCATTGGAGAAAATCCGGACCGCCACAGTAATCATCTGCTTGTTATTCGATTCTACCACCATCATCGGCCAGATAAAATCATTGTAATAAGTTACCAGTTGCATAACTGCTACCGTTGACAGGATCGGCTTTTCCAACGGAAGCGCAATATAAAACAGGCACCGCAAAGGACCGCAGCCTTCCAATTTTGCAGCTTCAAACAGATCGCCCGGAAGCTGTTCGATGGAGTTCCTGCAAAGTACGATTCCCAGGACCTGCCCTCCGGAAATCCACGGAAGAATCAAAGCCCACCAGGTATTAAAGATATGATACTTCTGAACCAGAATATAATTCGGAGTCAGATACAGCGACCCCGGAATCATCATCAATGCCAGAAATATCAGAAACAGAATTTTTTTCCCCGGAAAATCCATGGCCCCGAACACATAGCCCCCTACCGCAGCGAGAACCAGTGTCAAAACCACTGCGATCGCGACAACAATAAGTGTGTTCAGCATATTCCCTGAAAGCGTTTTAAATGCGTTGTTGTAATTGCTCAGCATCAGCTTTTTGGGAAGAGCAAAAAAATCATTATATATTTCGACATTGGACTTAAATGATGTGATCACCATTACAAGGATCGGTACAAACGAAAGAAATGTAATGATGCACATAATAATCTCGATAATCACCTGAAAGCGCAGCTCTTTCGCGTGATGTCCGCCTTTCTGATACTTTCTGTTCCTTGTCATAATGCGCTCCTCTCACGTATCGTACCGTTAAACATCTTTGCTCTTTGTCAGTTTCAGATTCAGCAGTGTAATCGCCATCGTCATGATAAACAGAATCACTCCCAATGCGCAGGCGTATCCGTACCTGCCAAACTGTGAAACATTGAAATACAGCTCCAGCGCGGGCACATAGGTTGCTTTTCCGGGGCCTCCCTGTGTCAGAATATAGATCTCATTAAAGTTCTGCATCGTTCCGATAAGCGTCAGGGTCAGCATCACTCTGAACTGCGGCCGCAGCAGCGGAATCTGAATTTTCCAGAAAATATTCCATCGATTTGCTCCGTCTACTACCGCAGATTCCTCCACATCTTTTCCGATTCCCAACAGACCGCCATAATAAACCAGAAATGCCATTGCATTGACAAAAGGAAATCCCATGAAAATGACCGCCCAGATTGCGGTATCTGCGTCTCCAAGCCACACCCTCGTCAGATTCGACAGGCCGATTTTTGTCAGTAATTCATTGATCAAACCGATATTCGGATCATAGATCTTCAGCCATATCATGGCACTGATAACGCCAGGAACGACGATCGGAAGGACGAACAGGAACCGATGGACATATTTCCTCTTATTGCCACTTGCCGAATAACAAAGCCATGCGCAGATGAGAGGTACCGTCAGCACTTTCACCGCACCGGTTACAAGAAGGAGCAAAAGATTCGACATACCTGTTAGAAAATATCCTTCTGTAAACATTTTTTTAAAATTATCCAGTCCGATAAACTGTATTTCCGCAAGTGTATTATTTTCCGTCGACCAGTTCGTGAACGCCCGCACAAATGCAGTGAAAATTCCTCTGTAATTGAAAAACCACATGAGCAGAAGTCCGGGTATCAGCAGAATATAGGCCATTCTCGCTTTCCACATTTCTTTCCCGAGTTTTGCCAGCTTCCCGGGGACTCCCGGAATAAGAAACAGAAGAAGAATTCCCGCAGCAATCATGCTGAGAATCATCAAAATGAACGAAACCTTCGAAATTTTTCTGTTCCGGGTAATATCAGAAATCCCGTCCGTATTTATTTTCTTTACAAAATCCCCGTTTCCTGTATACAGAATACTGGATCCGTCCGCCGAAAATGACGCGATGCTCTGATCTTCCTGTACTGTATAAACCGGTTCATCCTTCTTGTCGAGAACAAAAATGTATCCTTCCTGTGTTCCCACAGCCACATAATTTCCATTCTGATCCGTGCCAACACTCTCGGGAACTGCCTGAAGAGTATTGTCTGTTTTCCCCTTCCGGACAATTTTCAGGTTCTCGTCCAGAAAATAGTAGCTCCCGTCCTTGCAGACAGCGACAATTTCATTCCCATTCCGGAAAAGCTGAATAACAGAATAGTTCGTACTCACAGAACCGAGCTCATTACCCTCGAGATCATATTGGATAATTTCTCCTCGATTATTTCCTGCGACGAAAGTCTCATCTCCGGAGAAAGACACCCCGGAAATCTTTACCTTTGAATCTATAGATGTCAGCGTTTCCCCGTTAAAATCATAAACGTACAGATTCGCCTTACTGGTCCCGGTCAATGTACTGACCGCAATCTCATCCTCCGAATCATTCACATCGACAGATACCACCCTGCGCTGTACCGGGATCGTCTGCACAAGCGTACCATCTTCCAGATTGTAAATGTACACATTTCCATCCTGATTTCCGGCTACGACCAGTCCCTTATTTTCTGCCAGCACAATCTGACTGAAAGCACCTTTCGCCTGGTCAGCCCATAACTGCTCACCATCTTTGTACGCATAGATCATGTTGTCCGAATTCGTCCCTACAAGACTGACATCATTTTCTGCATCATATGCCAACGCGTTGTTCATGGCGCCTGTCGATATCCCCATGTCTTCGACGGCTTCCGTTCTGCTGCGTGTATACAGAAAGAGCACCGCAAAAACAATACACAGAGCAATTGCCAGTATCAGGAATAAAAGCTTTCTATTCTTCCATTTATTCATCAGCAGCTCACACTTTCCAGTTCCTGTCTCACGAGTCACACTGTTGTAAAAAGCGGGCAGGCAGCCAAGATATTTTCCGGCAACCTGCCCGCCATTCTATATCGCGAATATAAAATTATATACGCTCAGATTCTCTCATTAATTTCCCGTCGGCTCATTCTGCGGACTCTGCAGATCATTCTCTCCGATTCCATTTGCTTCCATGGCATCATCCAGGTGCTCCATGATGTTATTCTCATGATCCTCTGCCCATTCATCTACTGAGATCTTTCCGTTCAGAAAATCATAGGAATACTGGTAAAACTCACGGAAAGTTTCTGCACTTTCGCCAATTCCACGGGCAATCGTATTCGAGAAGTCCTTCTGGCAGTTTCCGATAAAGGTCATCTGATCGAATGCTGCCTGAATATCATCCGGATACTCAACTCCATAAACCAGACTCGGACCATTCACGGAACCACCACCATCAAGCTTTGCATTGATCGCGGTACTCTGTCCTTCCTCAGAAGAGAAATACTCCAGAAAATCTACCACCAGATCATTATGCTCCTGCGACTTCGAGATGCAGCCGAGAAAACCAATTGCCACTTCAATTGTACGAACCGGTGCTTCAAAATTGTCGCCTTCCATGGTCGGCATATTAAAAGTACCAAGATTGAATTTCTTCACGTTGGAAATTGCATTTCCGTTTGAATCCTCAACATCTTTACCGCTGTCCAGAGCTTTCATGTCATTCATGAAATCAATGACACCCCATGCTCCGTTAACCATCATGGCAGCTTTACCCTGATAGAATAATGTCTTTGCGCCATCTGCGTCTGTTCCGAAAAATGCATCTCCGCCCACATATTCCGGAAATACCTTTGCAAAATTTGACCAGACGTCTTTCATTCCATCCGTATCGCCTCTGTATACTCCATTCTTGATATTGGCAAATGCCCGGCTCGGATTCTGCGTTACCTTGTCAGAATCATCATTCCATGGATCGGTAGGATCATATGTCCACGTTCCGTCAATATCCGGATCATAATCCCAGTCACCTTCCTGTGCACGATTCTCATTTACCATGGACCTGGTCGTCTGATCTGCATATATCTGTGACAGCCATCCCATGGTTCCGGAATAGAAACTGTCATAATTGCCAGGCATCGCGATCGGCTGATATCCTGCATCCTTCAGTTTCTGACAGACATCAATCAGTTCATCCCAAGTAGTCGGCGGCTCCACACCTACCTCATCAAAAATATCCTGGTTATAAAGCCAGAGCACCTGTACAGATTCAAGGCTGAGAGCATCAAACGCACCTGTTGCGCCTGTTTTTCTCTGTTTACTTACATCAAACTGCTCGCCCCAAGTTCCGTCCGAATAGGGGCTGTCATTGTCGATATAATCACTGTAGTTGATGGATTTTCCTGTTTTTGTATCCCCTGCCAGGTTGATATTCACAATATCTGCCTTGGGGTCCTCTGTTGTAAATGCGGTCTGAACCCACTGATCATATCCGTCTGCTGCTTTCAGATCCACATCGACCGTTACATCCGGGTGAAGCTTTTCATAAGTTGCAGCCACTGCCTCCCATTCTTCCTGAACGCCTACATCTGCCTGAACACTGACAGTAATCGTTTTATCATCCGTTCCGGTTTCCACACTTTCTGCAGCGCTGCCGCTGCTGGAAGAGGCCACCGCCTCGCTCGAAGATCCTGATTTCACAGCCTCCGCCGACGTCCCTGCTGTGCTGTTTCCTCCGCATCCGGCCAGCATGGAAGCAGCAAAAATACCGCTCATAACCAGTGCAACAACTCTCTTTTTCATATTCGCCCTCCTGACATTATATAGATATTTTAATAAACGCTCTCTTTGCACCTCGCAATGCTCTCTCTGCGGATAAACTTTGTCTGAATGAAAACTGGTTCAAAAGGCCGGTGTTCTATCTCGGCCAGAAGACTCTCCATCAGTTGACCACCGAAATATCTTGCAGAAACATCGATACTGGACAACGTCGGACTGATGATTTCATCCGTTTCGATGTTGTCGCATCCGAATACCGATATTTCATCCGGAACTTTTATACCTTGATCCTTCAGACATTTTATCGCGCCGATTGCCATAAGATCATTCAATGCATATACTGCCGTAAATTCTTTCCCTTTCTTCAGCAATTGTGTCATTGCTTCATACCCATCTGCAATCCGGGTATCTTCGCTTTCATTTCCCCAGATAAACAGATCCTCGTCATACGTCAGCCCCTCTTTCTTCATTGCTCTCACGATAAGGCTGAGACGTGTATCCCGGGTATTTTTCTGAAGTCCGCACAGACAGGCTATCCGTTTATGGCCGAGCTTTTTCAGCTCATGTATACCCTCATTCAATGCATTTGAATAATCAACGTTAACGGCCGCTTTTTCTGCAATTCCCACATAAGGGATGTGAAGCTTTCGGATGTCCTCCTCATTTTCACACTGCATGGCAATAATAATTCCATCCAGCTGCCTGGATACCAGTTCCATGATCTGATCGCTGCCAGACGAGTTCACCAGAATCAGGGATACAATATATCCGGCTTTTGCCGCGACCTCCTGTGCACCCTCCAGAAGCGTCACATAATACGGATTTTGCAGATCATTAACCAGAATTGCCACATGAAATGACTTTTTGGTAACCAGACTTCTGGCTACAAGATTCGGATGATAATCCAGCGCCTTCGCCGCTTCCAGAACTTTTACTTCTACCTGTTGTGAAACTTTTTTTGTATGATTCAATACATACGATACCGTTGCCACGGACACTCCGGCCAGATCAGCAACTTCTTTTCTTGTAGCCATGCTATTCCTTCCGTTTTCAGGTTATATTCTATTTGAGAACTCTCTTCTGATCCTATAACCAGATAGGTTACTCGAGTAACCTTTTTGCCATAATGAAAGGCTATCAATTCTGTTTGATTGCCTCTCCCATTTCTATGTAAGTAGTTACTCGTGTAACCTCATGATTAATTTATATCATATTTTGCGAATTGTGTAAATATCTTTTGGATAATTCCCGTATTTTCGTCAATATTGCAATATTTTAGTCGTGATATTTGTTGTATATTCCAACCGATGAAGACCAGTCTTCACGGTCGATTAGCCCATCACTAACGGATGGATAGCCCACCTGTCACGGAAAGGAGCCCAGCGATAGTTCGATTTCCCTATAATGCCGGTACACATTATGTGTGACTATCATTTAAAGAGCTTCCTTATTATGACCAAGTATCGTGAGATCCTGAGGCTGTCAGCCTTAGGTCTCTCTCTACGAAACATTGAAAAGAGCCTGAATGTTTCGCGGAAAACTATTATCAAAGTCCAGAAACGGGCTAAGGATTTAGCTCTCAGCTGGCCGTTGGACGAAAGTTACACCGACGCTGAGCTCCAACGGGTGATGTTCCCAAAGGCTCCATCGCCGACAAGCACGAAACGGATGCCGGATTATGACTACATCCGGAAGGAACTGCTCCGCAACGGCGTCAACAAAAAGCTCCTTTGGACGGAATACCTTGAGGACTGCAAGACTGCCGGCGATGATCCGCTCATGTATTCCCAGTTCTGTTATTACATCCAGCAGAACGAGCAGAAGCGGAACGCCACAATGCACCTTCCCAGAAAGCCCGGCGAACAGATCGAGGTTGATTGGGCCGGAGATCCTGCCGAGATTATCGATCCGTACACTGGCGAAATCACAAAGGCGTGGATCTTTGTCGGTGTAATGACCTACAGTTAGTACGCCTTCGTAGAAGCTTTCATCAACGAGAAGGAACGCGCTTGGATCACAGCAGCTTTACGCAATGAGCAGTTCTTCTCTCTGGCAGAACTGAATCAGGAAATTCGCAGGAAACTCAAGAAATACAACGAGGCGAACTTCGAAAAGAAAGAGGGTAGCCGGCTGAGCCTGTTTCTTGAGGAAGAAAAGCCATTGCTGGCGGCGCTACCTGCTACCCATTTTGAATTAGCTGAACATCGCACTGCCACTGTGCAGTTCAACTATCACATCGCAGTAGACAAGATGTACTACTCCGTGCCCTATCAGTATGTCAGAGATAAGGTAGATGTGCGAATCACCGACATCACAATTGAAGTTTTCAAGGATCACAGGAGGATCGCTTCCCACAAGCGTCTTTACGGACGTGCCGGGCAGTATTCCACCGTCCTCGAACATATGCCGCCGGATCACCAGAAATATCTGGAATGGAACGGCGACCGCTTCCACAGATGGGCGGAAACAATTGGAATCAATACATACAAGGTCGTAGACGGCCTGCTTACCTCCGGAAGGGTGGAACAGCAGTCTTACAGGGCCTGCATGGGGCTTCTCAAGCTCGCGGAAAGAAAGAGTCCGCAGAAGCTGGAAGCTGCCTGTGCAAAGGCACTGCAGTACTCAAATACTATTACACTGTGAAGTGCGTCAGAATGCCGGATCTGCTCATCGACCTCAAATCGGCGAAAGATGAGGGCAGATTTGCTGATGTACTGAAGAAGTACACTAATCCAACTCTGCTGATTCTCGATGAATGGCTTCTTCTCAAGCTTTCTGAGGATGACGCCCCGAATCTTCTGGAACTCATCCATAAACGGAGAAAACACTCATCCACCATCTTCTGCTCCCAGTTCAGAGAAGAGGGGTGGTACAACAAGCTCGGCGGCAAGGACAGTCCTCTGTCTGATGCCATCATGGATCGGATCTCATATGATTCTTATAAAATCGCGATCGAAAGCATCAATCCGGACAAAGACATCTCCATGCGGGAAGTTTACGGTCTGGATCCGAATCTTGCGCAGTAACTGTTAACTACGGAGATACCTGCTGGCATAATCTTTCGGGATGGTGCTGGCGGCTCCGCCGTATAACAACACAATCATGATTTCCATTGACCAGACTGATGATTTCCAAGAGACCGGACAGGCGCTTTCGGCGCACCGGAATATTCATGCTTGAAGAATTCCGCTTCATGCTGAACTATCATTTTGATTCCGAAAGTTAGATGGCTCTTGTATTGTGCGGACAGACGGAGTTCTGGGAAAGCAAACTTCGCCTTCAGCGTTACACGGCCATCCGCCAGCGGATAGATATGTACTGTACACTTCCTCCATAGAACAGAGCCGAATGCGAAGTGTATATCGATTCGCATATGGAATATTCCAGATATAAACAGGATGTCTTCACAGACAACGCCATTGATAAGATATATCAGATCTCCAACGGTATTCCGCGGATGATCAACCGTGTGTGCGAAAAAAGCCTGATGTATGCCTGTCAGAGGCAGAAACGGCTGATCGATGATCATATGATCAGCTTTGTTGCAGAGCATGAAATGCTCGCCAACGCAATAATAGAAAAATAATTCCTGCCGGGCTTCGGCCCGGCGTTTAGAACAAAAAACGATGACAATAAACTGAGCAGTTCAGAGACAATCAATAAGAGCAACTGGATGACAGCTCATGAGATCAGCAACAGCTAAGTACAACAGGTACTGGCGGTTTACCGCTTACGTTTACCACTTACAAAAGAAGTTAGATCGAAGCAAATGAAAGCCCGGCTGTAATCATGCAGTCCGGTATTGTTTTGCTGATTCAGTCATTCGTGGATTTTCTTGACTTCAATTGTAAAGTCAATCTCTCTCATGGACTTTTCGTTGGTATTCGTAAACTGATAGGCTCTTGATACCAGTCGGTTGATTATAAAGTCGGTCAGACTGTTCCGTATTCAAAACAATTCAGTCAATCAACCCAGTTTCTACAGTTGGTGATAACAGCTTTCTGAATTTTTTAGTTTCTTCATGAATCTGTGTCAACTTTCCTATAGCATTCCTATGCCAATACCGCCCTTTAGCATCCTTAAATGTAATGGATGGTCCATAGCGATGACACATTCCACCTCCTGCAGAAGGTACGTATATTCGATGTATTCCTGGAGGAACTGATTGTACAAAGCTGCACCATTCTTCCGTTTCTCCATGATAATCAGGGCTTTGAAGATCATCTAACGATAAAGATACTTCATAGATCGGGACTTGATTATCATTCGAAATGGTAACTTCCTGCTGTCCTGCATTAAGATTTGTTGTAAGCCAGCATGCAACATTCTGTGCCTGACTGATTTGTTCATTTCTGTAGCGTTCCCTTACATCTACTGTGAGTGTGATCAGAGCTACTATAGTACCAGCACTGCTTAAAAAATCAAGTATTGTATTCATGCTTATCATATGATGTCATCCAATTGAGCTTTACATAGTGTCTGCTGAACGAGACATTTAAGTCCTGTATGGCTTGAAAATAATGGTTTTCCTGCTCTTAATGCGGTAAAATAACTGTAAGGTTATATTTATACCAGCATCAAAAAACGTGCAGTTTCTAGCTGAAATTCAGCTTTTCAGGGTTCAAATCATGTACAAGACAAACGATAATCGCCAACTTTCACCTTCAGATTTCAATCAGCCGATCGGTCTCACCATGAGCGCCGACAACCGGTGGGTGCGCCTTGCAGATCTAATCCCATGGGAGAAATACGAGCACAAATACGCTCATCTCTTCAAAGGGAGCAAAGTAGGGATCGTAGCGAAGCCATTCCGCATGTCCATCTCCATAGGTGAATATTCTGGCCTCAGGGTACAGCTTTTCCGCACAATGATACCGCGCGTCCGCAACAGCGTACCCTTTGATTTTTAAGGTAAATCCTCACAGCAGTACCGGAGTTCCGCAAGTATGTACCAGACCTTGCTCCAGCGTAGAAATCGAGATGGAAAATAGTCCCGCTTCTACGAAAGCAGGCCTCTACTATGGCCAAACGGATCCAGGTGGGGCTGATCTTGCAGCTGCACAACGGAGGTATGACCAATGGCCTACGATCTTCTCCAGCTCCCGGATCGCAGCAGGAACAGTCATGTAGTTTCTCTTTTTATTGCTTTGTTTTTCCTGCTCAATCATTTGATGATAAATGCGGTTTCTTACGATCAATGCCACAAACTCAACAAATATCCGTGCATTCTCTGTTTCATTCATATGTGCCCGCATTGTCCTGTTGCCGAGGAAGTATTTGTCCGCACGGAACAGTTTTTCCGAAACATCCCGGTTCTTGTAGAGCTCCAGCGCCTTCGAGGCAGTCATCTCAGCCGATGTGATGATAACGATCCTGTTTCTCATTCCATGTGTTCTGGAACATGATGATCTGATCAGGCGTTTCGAGGCGTCCGTTATGTTCCGCATAGCGTCTGCTCCGAAACGCATCGGAGTCCGCTGGGCTCCGCAGAATGCACATATTTCAATTCTGCGGTTTTTTCAATGCACGTCTGATTTTTGCCATATGATTTTTAACGGTTTTTGTATTTCTTCAGTATCCCCGAAAACATGCTCTGCTCTGTGAACATACGTAAAGAAATTTCCTTTATCTTTCCCGTTGGGCTTTGCTCCTCTTTCAGAGTACTTTTTATAAAGATACTTCTTTCCCTTCTGATCTGGATTTTCTGCTATGGCATGCGCCTTACGGTACATTCGATAATAGTACTTGCTTACCGTCTTGGACCTCAAAGTGGTTGTGACACCGTTGAATGTGAAGCCAAGGAAATTGATGACGTTCTTTGAACCATCCGCATTCTCGAGGATAGTTCCACCAATATTTTCTATGTAAGGAAGATCTGTTTTGTAAATCTGTGTTTTTTGCGGTTCCAATGTCAACCCTGGTGTCTTCTCAATTATATGGTTGATAGAGAAAATCGCTGTTCTCGCAGCTGCTTCATCCAGTGGAATAACTACTATAAAATCATCGCTGTATCTCATGTAAAGTCCTGCACATTGTTCTACTATATCTTTGATTTTCCGGTCCACATCCATCATATAGACATTCGCAAGTAATGCACTGATCGGTGAGCCCTGGGGAATGCCGAAAGAATCCGTGTGTTTTTTTATATGTGATCGGTATTTCTTGTACTGCTCCTTAGTCAGAACAGTGTATTGAGAATTCAGCTTTTTTCTTCCTGCACTTGTCATTGGCAACCCATTCAATTCCAAAAGGTCATCCAGTTCCCAGGTGCTGTATCTGATTATGTTTTTGAAGATCTTATAATGATCCGGTGGAAGCTGATCCACACCAAGCAGGTTGCACCATTGCTGCTTCAGATACTGGTGATCCAGGTTATCGAAGAATCCGGTGAAATCACCTATCATCACATACGCATTGGGACTGGCTTTGATATAATCAAAGGCATGCTTGGCAAGATGAATGTTATTCTTTCCCAGATCCGATCTGTATGCAACGGGGACATCTTCTATTCCAAGGTTTCTGATCCGCGTATTATATCGCTCATTCATCACATGGCAGTAATACTGCAGAATGCACCGATCCAAATGTGCCGCATAACAGATGTCCCGCTCCTTTTGTTTTCTTCCCTTACTGCTATATTTCGAACAGTCTTTCTTATAATGGATAAGCGGATAAAAGCCATGGTGTGAAACCCACTCCGCATCAGTTACCAGGTTTGCGGCCTTCTTTATATCTGTCCTGGCGTCAAAATGTGCGTAATATTTCCTGCTTTTATCAACTGTTTCCTGACGTAAAATCCATTCGTCGATTATTCTTTCTCCCTTATATTGCAATACCCATCGGCACGGAGGATAGCATTCCTTAGCCGATGGGTATACAAATAATCGTGGCATCAACGGTGAAGACTTCTCTGCTGTATGAGTACCAGCTATCCAGTTATGCAATGCTTAATTCATGTATAATCAAGCAGGAGAACTTTGTCATGTTCCTATACGTCGCTGTCTTCGTGCTGACCGCTCTGGTCTGCGTCTCAGGCAGTTTGTTCCAATCTCTCTTGTTGGAGCTGATTGGCGAACTGTTGACAACAATTCTCATCCCCTACAACATCTTGTAAAGCAAATATATTCTATCGCATAATATAGTATTTTTCAATAGAAACATATTTCATCGTCAGTTCGCATAAAGTGGTAACGCACCTTGCGAAAACTGCCAAAAGTCGGCAGATTTTTCACAGTTTTCGCCACTTTCACAACGACAAGGAGGCAAACTAGATCCTTGGGCTTGGTCGAGCAGCTTTATCACCAGCTGGACGAACCTGATCATCAACAGTTTTACAGGTTCCGGGAAGACCCACCTTGCCTGCGCGATCGGAAAGGAAGTCTGTCGCCATCTTCACAGGACAAGATATATCCAGATGCCCGACATGCTGGAAATGCACGCATATTCATGTCCGTCTCATAACTATAGCAAAACGGCTTTTTATTCGAATTTCTTCCATTTCTTGTTGCTTCTTTTGTTAAGGTCAGTGGTTTCAATAGCATTCACCATACAATATTGAAGTTATGCTAATTATACAACAATAAAAGTAATAACGGTAAAGCCAAAAGCAAATAAATCAACAATCAAAGCTTTCCTAAACATATTATACTTTCTTACGGAAATTTGGCTGTTGATAATAATTTCTGAAGACAAATCACGTATAAGCCTGTTTTACGAATCTCCTTTTTAGAGCTTGCCGGAAAATATCTATCAATCACCTTGTTAACATATGCTTCTGCGATTATTTACCACTTAGGATTTCGGCGATCATCAGTATACAGGTAAATCCACGATACTACAAATGTGAGGTCACTTCATATAATCTAAGCACGGGAATGCTAAGCTTAGGAATAATAAGTAACTAATTTAGGATTAATGAATTATATTCTGCAGTCTAATCACAGCCCATACACTAATTTCTATAAAACCGAATGCGAAAATAATACCAAAAAGATATGTGATTAATGAGGTTTTAATATTGGCGAATAATCTTTTCTCTCCTAAAACAGAATCCATTATCTTAAAAACAAGCGAAAGGCCAGCGCAAAAAGCAATAATTACAAATACTGCTAATCCAACATAGTTTTTCATTGCGTCTCCCTTCTACAACTTTCAATGTTTCTTATTTATTTTCATCAGACGATGTACTGTTTTCCTCTAGATCTTCCAGTTTTTCTTTAGAGTCTGTTTTATCTTGAGCAAACTCATCGCTCGACTCAAACTTAAGATTTTCTTCAACCTTTTCCAAACGTTCAAGTTGCTCATTAATTGTATCAATATTCAGATCTTCATCTTCACAGGCCTTCGATAATTCTATTAGCTTCTCGTAATTCTCAAGTTTCTTAGCCTTAAGTTCTTCCTTCTTTTCCTCTTTTTCAATAGGCAACATCTGAGCCTCATGTACACACTCAATAATGGTCTTTACTGCTCCCTCAAATTCAAAACCTAGGCCAGATCCACCAAAGGCCAAAAAGTACACTACTAATAGGGGAATCGCACTCCTTTTGATAATTTTGAAACCCTTTTGTAAAATAACTACAACACGCCCTGGGGAACTGACATTGCTTTTTATACTAACTGAATCTTCATCATTTACTATTTCGCAAAAGAGATCAGTAAGTGCATAAATAAATCCTGAATAATCACGAGCTCGTATCGGATCAGTTGTTGAGATATTAACAACATACGTAATGTTGCTCTTATACTCATATGCGTTATAAAGACAATTCAAGATGTCTGTATCATATTCTGTTAAATTGCTAAGTCCATGATAATTACTTATAGCTTTAATTAAGTTTGGTTCCATCCTATTAGCGGCAATTTTGAGGAGAACTTCTATATGTCTGCGTTTTTTATAAGGGCACTTTACAGAATCAATAGGCTCGGATTTTAGCTCAATAACTTTATTTATCTCGATTTCCTGATCAATGTTGTAGTTTTCTTCATAATATTCGCCTACACGGCATATCGCAATTTCGGAAGTGCCATCATTTGGAACAAGTACAATATCGCCTGCCTGTAATTCATTAATGAATCGTTTACATTTATTTACGGCTGATCCCGGCCTTTTATCTCCATAATAATCATTAATGCTTTTCTTAAGCAATTGCTTGTTCTCAGGGACGAAAGACGTTTTTGAATCAATTATGTTCCATCCTAAAGCTATGAAAGAATTAGCAAGAAATTCATCATAGAAATATCCGCTCTTAGTCCTTATCATCCAAAAATTAGTTTCATCAGATATTTTTGGAATTGTAAAATTAGTAATATAATCGTTGATCTTTCTTAATTTTTGATCATCAATCGAAGTCATCTAATTTTTTCCTACTAAAAATCATTGTTTATAGTTGCAAAACCATTATATCATTAGTAAAGAATTATCAAAATACTCAAATCAATAATAATTTCTGCAATAATATAAAATCCTATCGGGGGGGGAATGTTCACCTTCTCAGACATCCTATTACTCCGGATCCGTATATTCAGCGTTCTCATCTCTCCGAATCCCTACACATCGGCTATTCTCTCGCTGGCATGTCCATCTCCATAGGGATTGGCCGCGTGCGCCATCTTTTCATACGCGTTTTCATCACCTAGCAGCCGTGTGAACTCTTTCATAAACAGGATTTTCCGGGGTCACGTGCTGAGCCAAGACGCTTCTGCAGAACAATATGTGGTATTTTCGGAAATTAGTGTCCACAATTACTTGTGTTTCACCATCATTTCTGATTGAAGCCCGCTCTTGTTTATTAAAGACTCTTCCGCAGACAATAAAAAAAGACCACCGAAGGAAAAATTCCTCGATGGCCTGTTGCCAGATTCCAAATTCTGTTAAATTTTCAAATTACGGCTCTCTGATTTCCGGATCCCGGAACTCCTCGTCCCGGATGATCGTCGCTTCCTCCAGCCGGAATTCCACGACCTGCTCGTTCCCATAATTTGTTCCATAGACCCGGTACGTCTTGCTTTCATCCCAGTGGCAATTTTTGTAGAGCACACGAAGAAAAGCCTTACTGGCGATCTCATACTGCTGGACCTCCTGAAAGGCTGGTACCTTCAATGCCTCCTTATCGATCGGCGTGGCGACCTGAATGGCCACCTTGTGGTCTCTGGAATTAAAGAGAAATCGAATAAATTTAGGATTCTTCAAAGATCTGATGGTAGCCCAATAAATCAGGCTCCTTCCCCGTTTCAGCGAAAAAGAGAGCCCGAGTCTTCTTTCCTGCTCAGACATAATAGCCTCCCATTATTGATTTTGCAGCTGTAGTTCCTGCTGGCCGGCAAATCCGTCCAACGATTGCAAAGAGACCCTGTCCTCGTGTTTTTCGACAGGTACGCCATAAGTATCCAGATCTCCCGGATAGAAAGGTGTCCTCGACGCCTTTGCCTCCCTCTGCTTCATTGCCTCCAGTTCTTCCGGCGTCATCTCCTCGCGCAACTTCTCCAGCTCTGCCTTGGTACGCTTCGGCCTCTCACGGAAGATTTCAGCATCGTCCAGCTCAAAGACATAGAGAGTCTCCCCCTGATAATCGATGCGGTGGCCAAGGATCTTATAGCGGCACAGATTGTCCCAGCTCATCATCTTGTAGATCATGTTGCAGAACTGCCTGCCGGTGATCTTCCTGCTCTTCCGCTTGTCATTCTTCTGGATGCACCACCGGAGCGAATCCCTGTCGTCCTTCTCGCATTTTTTGATCACCAGCCGTTTCTGGTCCTGATTGACGAGGATCTGAATATAGACCGTGTCCTCCAGTCCCTCGATGCAGGCAGTATTGAATGTGATGCTGTCTTTCCGAATGGTCATCTGAGGCTCACGCAGATGCGCGAACAGCTCCCTTCGGACCGTCTGGTAGCCGTCATAGCTGAATGTCTTCTGAATTTCCGCTGCTTTCTCGTCATCGATAAATGTATCCATAATTTACCCCACATTCGTTT
>CAIFEZ010000038.1:20524-26631 GCA_903789595.1 uncultured eubacterium 1-6 | reverse complement strand
ACCTTGTTGTAGGCGGAACCTTCTGCCATGAAGCGGGTTGGCTTGTAATGTTTCAGTTTTCTCATTGCCACGGCGGTATCCTCCTTTCAAGGCAAAATAAAAGGCCGCCTGTCGATATATTCGACTGGCGATCCTCACAAATCTATGTTGGTACGAGAGAAAGAGCCGTACGGCTTCTTCTTTCGGAATATTTCTATTCATGTTCAGTTATATTTCTTTACCAAAATCGCATAGGCAAGCTGCGCGGCTTCCGTTTCCGGTTCCATATCCCAGCCCCGGTCGTAGTTGGCAATGACCGCACCGTTTTCTTTCAGCATGAGCTTCGAGATTCTGCCTTCGTTTTCAATTCCGTACTGGCTGCCCTGCTCGTAGTGCTTGACCCAGTAGTGAATGATGTGATTTCCGATTTTTAGGCTTCCTTTGCTCCACATGGTCTTTTCCCTCCGTTTTATTCAGATGTGTTTTCCTTTTTGCATATACATATATCACTCTGAAGGGAACGAATAGCAAGTGGATTCCGGAGAATTCTATGCGAGAAGTCAAGCCTTTTAGGAACGGTAAAATTGTGTAGTTTACGCTTCGCTTGTGAGAATGAAATGCACATATTCCTTGCGGTGTTCCTCAAGGAAAAACACCAGCTCATAGAAATCATGTTTGTAGGCAAGGCGCTGGACGGCGTTTACGTCGAACATATTTGTAAGGCCGGTGTTCTGAATCGCGAGAATCTGTTCCTTAATTTTCTCAGTCATCGGAATCCACCACCTTCCGCACGATGTCGATGCCGTAAATTACATTGAGGCTGGAGCCATTATCCCAGTTTACGAGAAGGGAGCCGGTGTCGTCGACTCCAGTGACTATTCCTCTGATGCCGATGGGCGGTGCCTGAGCATCGTCCATCCGAAGGAGTTCCACGCGTCATCCCACTGGAAACTGCCGCTTCACCTTTTCAGCCGTTTCTTTATTCGGAAATTTCATCGTCAGTGGCCTCTTTTTTCGCCCCGTTCCTGAAACTCGAATTTCCTGTCAGGTTCTTCAGCAGAATCTTTCTCTCCTGCTTGTATTCTGGTCCTATGAATCCGAGCCGCAGAAGGAAGCAGCGGAATGCGTATTTCTCGTTGTCGGTCGGGTGCTCGGTACTGCTTACCCGTTTCTGGTCTTTCGAGAGTTTGCAGAGGGCGGCAATGAAATGGGTGTATGCTTTGGATGCATCCGATCCCGGCATTTCCGGAAACCATGGGAATGAAACTTTATCCTCACCGATTTCAACCGGCATGTCGTCAATTCCAAGCGCCTTCTTGATAAGCGCACCTTTCGCCTTGAGCAGGTTCGTCAGGTTGCCGGTTGAGACCGCCGCCAGTGGAACCGAAATCGTAAGGCCCATGTTTTCGCCCTGTTCGGCGCCATCCGCCGTTTCAGACTCTTCTCCGGACGTTTCCCCGACTTTGGCAGTGAAGCCGCGCTTGTCAAGCTCTTTGATAAGGTTCTTGGTTTTTTCGCTGTCAGCCCTGTCGTCAAACTCCAGTGTTCCGTTCCGGTCGACTGTGAAGCAGCCGACTTTGTAGGATGCCGTTGGCATTCCGAGGTATTCTGCCTTTTTTCCTGTAAGCGTGGCAATGACGTTGACTAAGGACTTCCTGTCTTTTCCTGTTACGTTGTAATCTACTTTCATTGGTATTTGCCTCCTTCGTTTTGGTATGTACATCTATCACTCAGAAGGCCTTATTTATCAAGCAATTTGGGGCATTTTGTGCTGTAGAATATCGCCGAATTACCGGGATGAAATTTGTGTGTTATACACCCTCGGTTTCAACGTCTTTTACGAGGTTGGAATAGGGAATCTTCTCGCCATTTCTTTCTACATGCACATCCCCGGCATCATTCGTATCCTCTACATACCGGCGGAGGATAACGGAGGCATACTTCGGGTCAAGTTCCATCATGTAGCAGATCCGATTCAGCTTTTCGCAGGCCATGAGCGTGGAACCGGAACCGCCGAAAGTATCGAGGATGACAGCGTTCTCCTGGCTGGAATTCTGGATCGGATAGCCAAGGAGGTTGAGCGGTTTGGAAGTCGGGTGATCTTTATTTCGTTTTGGTTTATCGTAATTCCAGATGGTCGTCTGCTTCCTGTCAGCGTACCACGGGTGTTTTCCATTCTGCAGAAAGCCATACAAAATCGGCTCGTGCTGCCATTGATAGTCGGAGCGGCCGAGTACGAGACTGTTCTTTACCCAGATGCAGACACCCGCGAGGTGAAAGCCTGCGTCAATGAAGGCTTTCCGGAAGTTCAGGCCTTCCGTATCCGCATGGAACACATAAGCCGCGCCGCCTTTTTCGAGATGGTCAGCCATGTTTTTGAAAGCGGAGAGCAGAAAGTTATAGAATTCCCCGCCCTTCAGACTGTCGTTTTCTATCGTGAGACCATCCGAGGCTTTGAAGGAGACGCCATAAGGCGGATCGGTTACGATGAGGTTCGCCCTCTTGTTGCCCATGAGCGTGTTCACGTCATCAGCCAAAATAGCGTCACCGCACATGAGGCGGTGTTTTCCGACTGTCCAGATGTCGCCGCGCTCCACGAAGGAAGCCTTCTCCAGGGCAGCGGAGAGATCAAAGTCATCGTTCTCGACGTCTTTTCCGGAACCGTCGTCCATCAGCTTTTCGAGCTCATCGCTGTCGAAACCGAGAAGTGAAAGGTCAAAGGACTCATCCTGCAGGTCGGACAGTTCAACGGAGAGCATTTCTTCGTCCCATCCGGCGCCCAGTGCGAGCTGGTTATCCGCGAGGATATAGGCCCGTTTCTGAGCATCCGTCAGGTTTTCGGCAAAGACACAGGGAACGGTGGTATAGCCTTCCTCACGTGCCGCCTGCACTCTGCCGTGGCCGACCAAGATGTTGTATTTGCTGTCGATGACGGCGGGAGAGACAAAACCGAACTCCCGAAGGCTGGCTCTCAGCTGCGCAATCTGTTCTTTTGAATGCGTCCTCGCATTCCGGGCATAGGGCACCAGTTTATCGATCGGTACCTGCTCAAATTTGGTTGTATCCATTTATATTCCCTTTCTGGCGCGGAGCAGCCGTTCCATGACATCGTCCTGCGGATTGAGGCCGCCGTATTCTGTTGAGCAGTTCTCCTTCACAATCTGGAAGATTTCATCCCATAGGCGGTTGGCCTGATTCATGTAGTTGATGCCGATGTTAATGAAGGGAGAAGGGATCGGCTTGCCAGTCGTCGGATGCTTTGAAAGATATCCGAGCTTCGTTGTTATCTCTTCACACTGAATCCATCTTGCGGAGCACATCGCGTAGCGTTCCAAGAGCTGCGGCGAAACCTTCTGCGCGACACCGATTCTCTGGAGCCATTCCCAGGTTTCCCGGTAGATTTCACCGGCTTCGAGCGTCGAGCCGTCATGCTGCTTGGCAGAAAGAAAGTCATGCGGTGCTGGCATGTCGGCACCTTCCATCTCCGGGATATCCAGCACCTCAAGCGGTCTGCCGCCCGGATTTCCGTTCGCGGCTTTCTCGGATACTGCAGATTTTTTGCGTCCAGCACCCGAACGTCTGCCGCCGCGGCCGCCGGTATTATTCGATTTTGTTGGTATTTTTCTCACCGCCTTCTTTTATTACCCTTTTGAATACGCTTTTTTCGCGCGTGTGAGGGGACGTCGCTTTCCGCTGATGGAGTGTTTCATGATTTTGACCGCCCCCACCCGGTACAAAATATTCTCGCGCAAAAGAAAAGGCCGCGAATACTATTAGCGGTCGCCTCGTCCCTTATGAATCTTCTCGTGGCAGGAGCGGCAAAGGCTCATCAGGTTTGATTCGTCATTCGTACCTCCCTCGGAGAGAGGAATGATGTGGTGGACCTCCTCGACTGCAACATAGCGTCCTTCCTTCAAACACTGCTCACAGAGCGGATGCTTGCGGACGTAACGGTCACGGATTTTCTTCCACGCTCTGCCGTAGCGCTTGCTGGTGGAGTAACCTCGGGTAAACTGTTCGTAGTGCCGCCGCATGAGGTTCGCGTGTTCTTCGCAGTAGGTACCGTCAGTTAGACGCGGGCACCCGGGGTAACGGCACGGACGTTTTGGTTTATACGGCATTCATTCACTTCCTCACGGGTATCAAAAAAGCCACCGGGGATTTCTCCTCGATGGCTTTCACCTTTTCAGTTCTCTATGCTATTAGTATAGCACACTCAAACGGGAAAGTCGTCCACGATTTTACTCACTTTACTGCTTTCCGTACAGCAGCAGCGCCAGATGCTTCAGCGCGCGGTTCTTTTTGTTGTAGGCGGAGGAACGCTCTATGCTGAAGTGTTCACAGACTGTACCGACGGGTTCATCTGCTCCGTTGGAAAGGTAAAACGCTTTCAGCACATACCGCTCGTCCTCAGTCAGATTCTTCCACGCCGGTTGGAACCATGCCATGTACTCCAGTGCCTGCCGGTAACGCTCCTTCAGGACGTCAATTTCCTCTATGCCATTTAGAATGCGTTTCTCACCGGCCTGCGGGTTATGGACGTGCGGCATCCCGTCAAAGCCGGGGCTGCGGACGCTTTCTATCTTTTCATGCTCCGCCCGGATGTCGTCGTCCGTGTGTTCCAGAATGAATTGCATGCTGTCATAGTCCTTGAGGGCGTCCAAGGCGGCAGCCCGTTTGTTCAAGTATTTCCACGCTATCTGCATAACCGCACCTCCATAAAGGAAAGTTGAATTTCACTCGGATTGGCACGGATTGTCGAAGATTGTCTCAGATTTTCAGGTCCGCCTTTACGGCGTTGATCAGGGCTGCCTGCGTGCTGTTCTTCTGGGAGAGGGCTTTCATTATGCGTTCGTCGATGGTGCCTTTTGTGATGATGTGCTCGATCACTACGGTTCCTGCTGTCTGTCCCTGCCGCCACAATCTTGCATTTGTCTGCTGGTAGAACTCCAGAGACCATGTCAGCCCGAACCAGATGAGTGTGGAGCCGCCGCTTTGCAGATTCAGCCCGTGTCCGGCAGAAGCGGGATGCACGAGGGCCACGGGAAGTTCGCTGTTGTTCCATCTGCGGATGCTGTCAGACGTGTCAAGGCAGGAAAACGGAATGTGGAGCTTATGCAGGCGCTCAGAGATTCTGGCGAGATCATGCTTGAACCAGTAGGCTACCAGCACAGGCTTCCCGTTTGCCGCTTCGATCAGATCCTCCAGCGCGTCCAGCTTTCGGTCATGAATGTGAACGATGTCGCCAGTGTTAGAGTAAACGGCACCGTTGGCCATCTGACACAGCTTTCCGGAGAGGGACGCGGCATTGGCGGCTGTGATGTCGCCACTTGGAAGCTGCAGAACCAGATTCTTCTTCAGGCTGTCGTACCGTTTCTGTTCCTCATCGGACAGGCGGACTTCGTATTCGCTGCTGATGAGCTTTGGCATCTTCAGGTGATCCGTCGACTTCATGGAAATCGTGATATCCGAAATTTCCCGGTAGATGGTGTTCTCCGCGCCCGGCAGCGGCTTATAAGAGTAGATGATCTCACCGTTTCGCTTATCCGGCATGAAGTAATTTGTGCGGTACTGGGTAATGAACCGTCCAAGGCGCTGGCCCATATCGAGAAGGCGGAACTCCGCCCAGAGATCCATAAGGCCATTTGATGAAGGGGTACCGGTGAGTCCTACGATACGTTTTACCTTGGGCCTTACTTTCATCATGGAACGGAAGCGTTTCGACCGATGATTTTTGAAGGAAGAGAGCTCGTCAAGAATGACCATATCAAAGTCAAATGGGAATCCGCTGTCTTCAATCAGCCACTCAAGGTTCTCACGATTGATGATGGTGATATCTGCGGAGGACGTCAGTGCAACTCGGCGTTCTTTTACATTTCCTACTGCAACAGAATAGGTCAGGTCTTTAAGGTGCGACCATTTCTTGATTTCAGCGGGCCATGTATCGCGGGCGACGCGGAGCGGTGCGACGACGAGGACCCGGTGAACTTCAAAACTGTCGAACAACAGGTCTTCGATGGCCGTCAGGCTGATTACAGTTTTGCCAAGGCCCATATCGAGGAGAACCGCAGCTATAGGATGCGTTTCGATATAGTCTATAGCATATTTCTGATAATCATGTGGCTTGA
>CAIFEZ010000038.1:18810-20424 GCA_903789595.1 uncultured eubacterium 1-6 | reverse complement strand
ATAGGATGCGTTTCGATATAGTCTATAGCATATTTCTGATAATCATGTGGCTTGAAGTTCATCCAGCATCCTTCCAATCTGCTTTACGCTGTCGATCACATATACTTTAAAGCCCAACGACCGAAGCAGCCGGTGCCTTGCCAACTGGAGCGGGCGCGGCTTCTTTCCGGGTGCCTTCAGTTCCACAAAGGCGATAAGGCCGTCAGGTAATAAGACGATGCGGTCTGGCATTCCCGCAAAACCCGGAGACACGAACTTTGGCGCAATACCGCCTGCCTTTTTAACTGCCAGCGTTAATTTGTTTTCTATCTGTTTTTCATTCATTCAAAGACCTCTATAATTGCATGAAATAGGCCAAGTGCAAGGTGTATCAAGGTAGCTGCACGAACTTTTTCTTATATGATTTTTTATGGCCTATAGAAAAGTCTGTGCAGAGAGGTTGATACACCTTGTCATCGGTGCCATTCATTTCAGAAAATCCTCCTCGGCGCCGGTATCCTCACGAATGCGAAGGCCCTTAAAATAGCGTTTTCGATTCAGCGTCAGCCGTTCAAATCCAGCCTTCTCCAGCGCAAAATAGAAGTCAGCTGTGCTGCGGACATACTCGTTACAGTTGAGAGAATAGTTCCGGTACGCTTGGTACAGGGCCGCGGAGCTTTCCTTAAATGAAGGGCCGGCTTCACATTTATCTTCAAGAAAATGCCCGAACCAGTCATTCTGACTGCGGTATTCATTGATGGCTTTCGCCACACAGTCGGGAACTGGAATCTGGTAGTCGAGCGCGATTACTTTCTTTGCACCTTCAATGATCCAAACCAAAATGCTTTCACCAGCGTTTTCATACAAATACTCGCCATAATTCTTGATGTCGGTATTGCCTTCAATCTTGGCACCAAACGGAATGACAATAAGCCTGCGCCAGATACCATCATCCGATGCTGAGACACGCGGCAGATGGTTGGTATAGAGTACGAGAGTATGGCAGGGCTTGAAAGAGAACGGGTCTTTGTATTTCTTTTCTGCAAATACGTCATCCGTAGAGCAGAGCTGTTTGATTGTTGAGTCATTGAGTCTCGCGCCTTCCTGCATTTCTGCAGCGATGAGAAGCCGCTTTCCTTTGACCTCAGCCATTTCCGGCTTGATGTTCCTGCGGCATCCGACGGTCAGGGTATCGGCGGAGATATTTCCGCTGTAAAGGCCGAGCACACGGGACACCGAATTCCAGAAGGTTGACTTCCCGTTCCGTCCGTCACCATAGGCAATAATCAGTGCTTCCACATAGACTTTTCCGATAGCGGCAAGGCCGCAGATCATCTGGACGTAATTGATAAGCTGCTGATTCTTCTGAAAAATGAGGTCAAGGCAGTCCAGCCAGAGCTTTTCGCCTTTCGAACTGGGCGAGACGGACGTAATTTTTGTGATAAAGTCATCCGCTGAATGTTCCCGCGCACCGGCCATGCCTTTTCTGAGGTCATAAGTTGCTTCCGGCGTGCAGAGCAGAAAGCAGTCCGCGTCCAAATCCCGCGGCGAGATTTCCAGCATCGGGTGCGATTCTTTCAGCGTTGCGGTGATATTCTTGGAATCCCGGCGGCGGATTGCAAAATCCCGATAGGC
>CAIFEZ010000038.1:0-18710 GCA_903789595.1 uncultured eubacterium 1-6 | reverse complement strand
GCGTTGCGGTGATATTCTTGGAATCCCGGCGGCGGATTGCAAAATCCCGATAGGCCTTTGCGGTGAGAAAATTCTGATAAGCCTGCATCTGCTCATTGCTCATGAGCTGCGCGGCTTTTGTTTTTGATGTATTGTCGAGGATGTCCTGGGCACCGGTGTCCTTCAGCTTTTTCAAGGTTTCCATCATGCCTTTTTCTGATTCCTTCATCTGCCTTCGGGTCAATTCATGCGCGACTGCCTGCGCACCCGGCTCCGTTTCCTGCCAGTAGTGGCCGCTGTAACGGATGAAATGCGTGGCTGGGGAGTAGCGGAGCTCGTTCGAAAAGTACTTTGCGAGCACTTCGGCCTGACCGACGTCGGAAAAATCATCCGGCTTATAGCTGTTTTCATCGTTGTAAACTTCCGGAGAAACGTAGCCATCCTCCTTGCTAATCTTGGAATAAAAGCGCTGGGCGCTGTGCCAGATTGTGTTAAGCTCACCGGCTTCAAGTGGTGGATTGCACTTTGCAGCTTCTTCAAGAAAG
This sequence comes from uncultured eubacterium 1-6, assembly GCA_903789595.1. Lineage (GTDB taxonomy): Bacteria > Bacillota > Clostridia > Lachnospirales > Lachnospiraceae > Bilifractor. The sequence goes on along the minus strand of CAIFEZ010000038.1, from coordinate 18,186 downwards.
CTCCGGTAAGCAGTGTCTGTATCACCGTATTTTTTAATGACGATACCGGCAAAGCGGGACATCGTCGCGTTGCGGCTGCCTTCTGGGATAACAGAATCCTTTTCATAGCCGCCGGACAGATTCTTGTCAAAATCCTCACCGTTCAGGAATTCTGTAAGATTCATGCGGCCGGGATAGAGCTCGACATTGGAATCCGCTGTACCAAAGAAAAAGCGCGCTGCATCCAGAGCTTTTGTATCAAAATACGGAAAGATGGAATTGACCAGTTTCTTCATATCGCTGTAGAGTGAGGCATCGGTCACGCGGTCAATCGGGAAAAGCACATGGAATTTCGGCCTCGCGGGTTTTCCGTTCTTCTCACGTCTATGAAAACGGCTGTAATGAACGGCAAAGCTGACTCCCGGAAAGGCGTCCATGACATTCTTTGGGGTAACCCAGTCTTTCGGATTCTCCGAGTGGTCATTGTCGCAGTCTACCGGAAGGCAGTCAGCGGAGATGAAATTGTCGCCATTGCGGTAGTGGTTTTTATATTCTGCACAGACATAGTCATGGCAGACGGCGGTTTTTAGACTGTCGGCATTAATAATTACATTTTTGTGAGGATAGGAGCAGTTGCTTGGGTTCCCAATTAAATCTGAACTGTAGAGGGTAAACATCAGTCGTACACCTCCTCCGATTCCTGCTCCAGTACCTTTGTAATGAACTTTAGGGCACGAATCATGGTTTCAAGTTCGCAGTCGCCGCCGAGCGTAACTTCAAGTCCGCTGCAGCCGAACTGATTCACGTAGGAATTGACCGTCATGTCCGTGCCGCCTGCGTCTTCAATCCTAAAATAGGTGCGTCCGCCGTGGCCGGTATCGCCGCCCTTGTATCCTGTGGTACCGGCTTCCACTTCGAGAATATTGCAGCTTACGACGTCGCGGCTGTAGATTGTAATCTCAGTACCGTCCTCGAGTGTTCTTCTTTTTTCTTTCACTTCATACATCGCGTTAAACCTCATTTCTGGGTAGACTAAAGGCGCCCACCTCTAATTTCCACTGGAGATGAACGCCTGATTTGAGCGGATGATTTTTAATTTCCTTGTTCGATGAGTGGAAGATTCCCGTCAGCTTTCATAAGGTCGTAAATAAAGAGACGCCCTGACTGGGTCCAATAAGTATGAACGGCAGTATGCACTTCTCCATCCGAACCGGAATAGGTAGTGGTTTTGGTAGACGTGTATCCTCTGTCGGCATATTTCTGATAAAGGAGCCAGATTCCACTTGGCTGTTTGAATTGAATTTCCTTGTCGTGCAGCCACTTGTTCATATGCTTGGCACTCCAACCATAGTCTTTGGCGATAATCGAAATGGCCACGAGATCCTTGCAGTTCAAAACGACATCGTAATAGCTGACTTTTGGTTTCATTTCGGCAATCTGCTGTGTCTGCACGGCAACCGTGTTTTCAAGAGACTTACGTTTTTCACGTTCAGCTTTGAGTTCCTGCAGCGCAGCAATGGCAAGATCAGGATCAGCCAGAATGTCATCAATCGCATAGAGACCATGTCTACGGATTGAAGGTAGTACTTCAGATGTTACCCACTTTTTGAAGCGCTTTGCTGAAGGAAGTTTGCTGAAGAGAATCAGAGAATACAGACCAGATTCATTAATTACGGTCATCTGCTGTTCTCCACCAAGGGTGTCACATTTCGTTACTCCCTTGTCGTCATCATCCACATGGTCAATCAGTGCTTTACGAGGATTGCTGTATCCTAAGGCTTCCGCTACATCCTTACCCACAAACCACGGCTCGTTATCTATCGTCGTGGTACGAATAGAACCGAACTCTGAGTTTGTAAATGTTGTTACTTCGTTTGTCATATAATTTTCATCCCTTCTGGGATGGACTAAAGGCGCCCACCTCTAATTTCCACTGGAGATGAATGTCCGGTTTGAGCGGATTATTTTTAATCTTTTTTGTAGAACGGGGTGGTGTAACCATCGGCACGGAGTTTGAGATCTTTCGCCCACGGCGGAGTCCGTCCCATCTGTTCACAGATCACTTCAAGAGATACGTCCGGATCTGCTTCGATGATCAGCTCATCATGGACATGCATGACAATCGAGCAGCAGCGGAGCGTCTTCATAGCATAGCAGAGGATGTCTCTGGACGTTGCCTGCACGATATTTTCTACGAATTTCGGACCGTAGGAGCTGAGCCATTCCCATTTTTTCGTAGCACCGACACCTTCATAGGTGATGCATTCGCCGCCGAACTTGTTTGTTCCGACACGCGGTTTCACATAGGCAAGGTTCCTGCCGGAGGGAAGTCTGATAAAGAGCATTCCGGATTTGCAGGAAAAGGTCAGCCCATAACTGGAAGTCGTGTGCTTATGCTTAACTGCTTCCATAGCCGCGTGGTCGACATCCCACCAGAATTTCACGATGTGCGGATTTGTCTGCCTCCAGGCGTCAACCAGAGGAGGAAGCTCATCTTCCTTGAGCCCCATTTCAATAGCTCCCATTGCCTTTAAAGCACCGACGGACCCTCCGTATCCGAGCGCGAGCTCTGCAATTTTGCCTTTTTGTCTGAGATGTCCGTTGACGCCGTGTTTCACAACCGGAACATGGAACATCTGGGATGCGGAAGCACAGTAAATGTCGCCACCATCTTCAAATACCTTCTGCCGCCATGTTTCTCCGGCATACCATGCGATGACACGGGCTTCGATCGCTGAAAAGTCAGCTACATAAAAGAGCATGCCATCCTTCGGGATAAAGGCTGTACGAATGAGCTGAGACAGAGTATCCGGGACATCCTCATACAGCATTTTGACAGCATCAAAATTGCCGGACTTCACAAGAGCACGGGCTTCAGCCAGATCGGGGAGATGATTCTGCGGGAGGTTTTGCATCTGAATAAACCTGCCTGCCCAGCGACCGGTTCGGCTGGCACCGTAGAATTGGAACATGCCGCGCGCCCGGCCATCCTTGCAGACAGCCTTCTGCATGGTCTGATATTTCCGGACAGAAGATTTTGCCAGCTGCTGCCGAAGTTTCAAAACCGTCTGCAGCTCCGGAGGAGCAGTTTTCAAGAGTTTCGCAACGGCCTTTTTGCCGAGGCTGTCAGTTTCAAGGCCATTATCCGAGAGCCACTGTTTCATCTGCTGGACACTGTTCGGATTATCCAGCGATGTGATTTTTTTTATGGTTGCAGTCAACTCGCCGCGGGAACGGGCATCCATTTTGATGGCCTTTTCCACAAGATTTATGTCAAGCCGGACACCGCGATCATTGATCTCCTGGTCGATGTGGTATTCGTCCCAGACAGAGCCCGAAACCGGGAACTTCGCGAGCCTTGCTTTAATGCCCATTTCGGTTTCGACATCCCGCCTATTGTATTTCTTGAACAGTGTCCACTTGTCCGGCGCGTCGGACGGCAGGTTCCGTGTGCGGCCGCCGTTTGCTTTCGTCGGAGTACATGGCTGACAGAAGTATTTAATGAGTTCTTTCCCCTCGGTGAGCTTTTGCTTTTCAAGGCCGAGGACGCTGCCGACGCCTTCTAGAGAGAGCGGAAGCCCCATTGTGGCGGACCAGATCATGGAACAGCGCCAGCTTTCCGGATTCAGAAACTGCGCCATCTCTGTTGAGAGCAAATGATTATCATGAAACGGATCAAGACTGACACCGAGGCCCGCAAGGTAGCTGGACAGGCAGATCCGTTCAAAGTTTGCATTAAATGCCCACTTAATGACGGAATCATCGGTCAAGGCATCAAAAATTTCCGGCGGAATTTTTTCGCCTTGTGCAAGGTCAATGACAGATACTTTGCCGCCATCGACTGCATAGCCGAATAGCAGAATTTCGAAGTTCGGAGACTCCGCATATTTATAAACACCGCATTTGGCAAGATTTACATCACTGTAGGTCTCGATATCTATGGATATGTCGTTCAATACATTCACCTCAATTTAAACAGGCGGCAAGGAAGGAATCCCTGCCGCCTGACATCTGCTTATTTTAAAGCTTTCATACGCGCTTCGTGATATTCCAGATCACGGGCAGCCTGTTCCTGCTCACGCTTCTCACGCCTGCGGTCGTACACTGCATCCTGAACTGCACTGATCAGAAACGCAATGCTGAAGCAGAGGCAGATGATGAGCAGGATGATTACCAAGATCGCCTGTAATGTTGTCATAGATTTTCACCGTTCCTTTCTCAGTTCAGGAAATCCTCATCGTCGTCAGCTGCAAAATCTTCCTCAGCGCTTGCCTTGCCGCCGAGCGGTTCTCCGTCGCGGATTTTCTGTAAGTTGTTGAGACCGCAGGCAATTCCCTTGTTACCGGAAGAGTTGAAAGCGTAAAAGGTGATGCTGGCTCTGCCATAAACGCCGCTGTAAACTTCAGAACGGGTCAGAATTGGATTCACATCTGCATCCACGATGCCGGGAGCAGACGCAGCGTTTGCGTTGACGAAGTACGCATGTGCGTAGGCCGGGTCATCCGGGCGTTCCGTGTCGCCGTCACGAAGAGGGCTCTTGATTGCGGAAAGCGCTGGTACAGTCTTACCGCTGCCTTTGAGCTTTGCTTCGCCTTCCTTGTAGGCGGCTTCGATGGCGGTCTTGATTTTGGCGAGTGTCCTGGCATCGGACTTCGGAATGATGAGCGAAACACTGTACTTTGGGGTACCACCATTGATGGATTTCGGATCCCACACGTTGGCATAACTCCAGCGGGTATCGGGGCCGGTGATAACTTTCATTGGGTTAGCGATTCTTTTACTCATAATCTTTTTCCTCCATAAAATCATTTTTTGCTGTGTTCATGGCCGGGCGCTTGTCGCTGTCCGGCACGAGTGTCGGTTTGCCCTGTGGTTTCTCAATGTAGGCTGTAAGAAGCTCCTCAAAGCGGTTCTTTCCGAGCATTTTCTGCATAGCGGTGATACCAAGCAGCTTCTTTTCGTATGGGTCGTATCCTGCTTCTTTGACGGTCTCGATGACAGCGGCTTCGTTTGAATACCTGCGGTTCGAGCGGCCTTCGACAAGCTTAAAACCCTTCCACTCCTTGCCGCTTAAGGCTTGCTGGAGTGCGTAATTCTTAATGTCGGATGCCCAGTTCACAAGTTCATCAACTTTGGAGAGAATGGCCTCAATTTCTGTATCTGAAAGCAACGGTGGGAACTTGAAATCATACTTTGCCATTTCGAGATTGGCTTCGGCTCTGGTGCGGCACTCGTTTTTTGCCTTGCAGAATCCGCACCATTTCCCGCTGAGGAAATTCCCGTCTCCGGCAAAAGCAAGGTCTGCGGTCGGCTTGAGGACCTTGTTTGCCCACTTGTAGAGATCCACCTTTGAAATTTCGAATGTGCTGATGTTGTCGCGCCTCGGCTGGTAGATCGTCATACTGACTTTCTCGATGTCGTAAATATCGTCGAAAAGTTCCAGCGCACCGAGGGCGTAGCATTTCATCTGCGGGTTTTCTTCGGCGGAAACCAGCACGCCGAGGCCGTATTTGAAATCAAACACCCGAAGTGTGCCGTCTGCGATAATAAGGCAGTCGGCAGTTCCGAATCCTTGTTTCACCCAGCGGGAGAAATCTACTCGCTGTTCAACCAGCACGACCGGGTCAGGGCAGGTTTCCTTTGCAGCTTCGACCTGTTCGATGACATAGGCGGCATACCCGGCTGCGCAGTCTTCCATTTCCTCATTGTAGAAGTTGAGGTTTTCGGTCGGGCCTTTGACAGATTGTCCGAGTGCTTTGCGGAGTTTGAACTCGCAGAGCGAATGAGCATCGGTGCCTTCTGCCGCGTAGTCACTGCCTTTGTCCTTATAAGTTTCGCAAAGCCTTGCCGATGGCGGACAGTGCAGCCATCTGTCTGACGAGGATGCAGACAGTACAGCGTGCGCTTTACTTGCCATCGCCGAGTACCTCCGCATCCTTCATCAGGGCTTTGTAGTTTGCCGGGTCGATCTTCGACAGTTTGGCAGCTCCGTACTCCTTGAGAAGCTCGCGGACTTCTGCCGTATGTCCGGCACGGGACTTATCCGCCAGTACGGAACGGACATCTTCGAGCTTCAGCTCCTTCTTCGCCGGTTTCTGCACCGACGCCGGGTTGGCTGAAAGATCTTCATTAGTTCCTGAAAACTGCTGTGTGAGCCAGTCGGCTGCATCGTTAATAGCAGCAGCGGCTTTGTGCAGGTCTTCTATGGCCTGTGCCATATCTGCCATCTTTGACATTTGCTTTTCCTCCTTTTTCTGATTTGTTTCTTGCGGTAAGGGTTGCTAGGTTCCTTGCCAGCCTTGCAGATACACGGCTGATGGAATTCAAAAGTTGAATTTCTTCAGATACATTGCCGCCGGAATTGTTGTAGTTTCCGTACATTTCGTTCACCTTGCTTTCGGAAGGACTTGTTTTTCTCTTGCCTTCACTTTCCACTGGAGATGAGCCGGGAATTTGAGCGGATTATTTAAAAAACATTCCGGCCACCATCCCAAATGAGGGACAGTTGCCGGAAAGAAACGTTACTTATGGTGAATTACTTATCGCCTCGAATTTTCCAAAGCTCGGTGCGGATTTTTTTCATCTGGTCTGCAAATGTACGCTGTGGACGGCCGAGAGCCTTGGCAATCTTGCGATCGGAGATACCTTTGGGGTTGTCCTTCCAAAGCTGAATGATGCGATCGGCATCAGGGTCGAGCTCGCGCAACCTGGAAAAGAGCTTCTCCAAAAGCATGCGGCCCGTGATAACATTTTCCATGAGCGGAGTACTATCTGACAGGCAATCGTATATGTTGCCATTGCCATCCTTGGTTGGTTCGTCAAGGGAAAGCATGTCTCCGGCAGCATGGTATTCGCAGTCAAGACAGTCGCCGTCGCACTTCCAAATAAAGCGATATGGACACATGCAGCGGTGGTGATACTGCTCCTTCTTGCGGATGCGGGACGATTCTTTATAAAAAGTGTCGTGCTGCTCTTTTGTAACAGGTACCTTCTGCTTGGTACTGCGTATGTAGATAAAATACGATTTACTTTGATTTTCTTTGTTCGTCATGTTTTGACTCCTTTCAATTGCGAAACGGAGCCAGAGTATGACCGAAAAAAAGCGCGAAAAGGCTATCCGAAATAGAGCAAAAGCTCCGTTTCGATTAGCCATCCACGCTCGTAGGATGGTAATATTAAGTTGTGACCAAATCCTTAGTTCGAGCCACCCGTGTACTTGGAGTGAACATTGTGGATGAGGTATAAAAAGATGAGAGTGAATCATTCGTTTTGCATCGCATTACAATGATTTGCGAAAGCAAATATAAAATGGAAAATAGGAAAGCTATGTGTTATAATTAAAAAATAATGTTAGTGTGATGTCTGACTCTTCTCTTTCTATGTTTTCAGTATATCTAGGAGGGACTGATTTTCCGAGCAACACAGGACATGGTTATACACGCTTGTACACGTTTACAAAGTGAAAGGGGACGTGGCAAATTATGGGTGATACGGAGTTCTCAAAATTTGCAGATGCTTTATCCATGTATTTCAAAGATGGTTTATCGCCAGAAGAATTCACACGTGCATTGTTGAAAAGTATCTGTTTAAGCAGTGCTCAAGGTGTTGATATATTAATTAATGACCTTGAACCACGAACGCTGAAAGGTTACAGATATGGTGATCATGACATTACGAAAATTGCTGAGAAGATTTCTGGTTCTTTAGATTTAGGAAGATTTTCAAACTTTGTTCATCTTGATGAAGATGCCGAAGATTCCATTAATAGCTTGTGCAACAAATTCAGAACATGGTGTCCAGATATATCACCTGATACATATGAAACGGAAATTGCAGAAAGATTTCAAAAAATAATTGAAAACGCAGCCAAACCTAAGAGAAAGAAAAAGCTCCCAGTTGTTGATACAACTGAGAGCTCCGAGCTTAAAATATCTAGTCTTAAAAATAAATATGGGGTTTTATTAGTAGCAGAAGAAGGAAGCATATGTCCAAATGATGAATGTTCAAAACTGCTCTTTATCAATGAAAATGGTCATTTGGGATTGAATTATGATGTGGCAACTATTGATCCTTTATTACCGGACACAGATCCCAATAATTTGATTGCATTATGCCCTGAATGCTGTGCCAGATATAAGCTTAGTAGAAATGATGCTTCAATAGCGCACATGAAGGAAATCAAACGATCACTACTAGAGAACAACGATGATCGTGAGCTGTTATCCGAGCAAAAAGTACAGGATGGAGTACGAAAGGTGTTGGAGAAAATACCAAAGTTTCCACGACCGATGAATGTAGATCTGAATTATGATCCTGTTCCTGTACGTGAAAAGATTAAGCCAGAGAATGTATCTTTATATCTGAAAGTACAGGTACAGGTGAATGTGTATTTTCCAGCAGTTCACGAGACGTTACAGGAAATGGGAAGAGAACATATTATTCGCTTCAAACCTTTTTGCGATCAAGTAAAACTTACATATTCAAATCTGAGTGAACAAGGCTATGGTCAACCGAAAATATATCGCCTTATGACAGACTGGCTGGCTAGTTCTACGAATGGAGACCGGGATTCATGTGAAATAATCATCTCGTACTTTATTCAGAAATGTGAGGTGTTTGATGTTATTACCAAATAAACTGTATTCATATAACGAAAGCATCTTATCAAAATTCCCCATGGTGCTTAGAAAATTAAGTAGTAAACCGATGGGAGTAGAAGAACTATATCAAAAAGTCATAAAAAAGCTTTCTGGAGTGAATGAGTTTATCGACATTCTCGATTGTCTCTATGCTCTCCACAAAATAGAGTATGACGACGAGAAGGAAGTGCTGCGCTATGTTATATGAAATCGAATGTGACAAGTTTGCCGAAAAAATAGGCGACAAGCTAGTTCCAAGAGGGAAAATTCAATTTCATGACGGATTGAATACTGTCCTTGGAGATAAAAAGGCTGAAAACTCAATTGGAAAATCAACCTTTTTGCTGATCGTTGATTTCTGCTTTGGTGGTGATGACTATACAGAAAAAAGTAATGTGGTAACTTTTGTTGGCCATCACGTTATTAACTTTACTTTCAAATTTGGCACAAGAATGGAATGGTACAGCAGAAGTACGCTGAATCCAACAGAAGTGCAGATCTGTGATAGCGAGTATCATCCAACTGGTGAGGTATTAAAAATTAATGATTTTAATCGACATCTTTTTCAAGCATATCAAATTCAAACGGTACAAACCAGCTGGAGAGATCTTATTGGGCGCTACGCGAGAATTGCCGGAAGACATAATGATAACGAAGAACATCCTTTGAACTATGTAGGTGAGCCAGCAGAGAAGGCTATTATCGCGCTACAAAAAATATTCGGAGTTTATAATCTTGTAAAAGAATATCAAGATTTCTATGAAGAGCGGAACAATAGGAAGAATATCCGCAAGAAGGCAACAGAACTCGGCGAAATAACTACTATAGCTAAAACAAAGAAACAGGTTAAAGAAAACGAAAAGGAAATTAAAAAATTAGAGCAGGATCTCACGGAACTGTTAAATAAAGAAGATAGTTCTATTGCGGAGCAGGATACAGAGAATCTTGATAAGGCAGCCGAAATCAAAGGACATATAGCTACGCTTAAAAGGCAGCGTACCAGATTGGTATCACAATTAAATGCTGTAGAGTCGAATTTGCGAGGTGGCTTGACGCCAACTTCAGATGACATTATCGAGCTGAGGGATTATTTCCCGGAGGCGGACATCGCAAAATTGGAGACGATTGAAAATTTTCATAAGAAAATGCAAAACATACTAACTAGTGAAATGACAGATGAAGTCAAAAAACTTGAGGCTCTCATATCTGCAACTAATGATGACGTTAAAAAGATGGAGGAAGACCAGCGCAAACTTGGTATTCCTACACATGTTTCTAAAAAGTTCCTTGATGAAACTGTATCTTTAAGGAACCGTATTACATTCTTAAGACAGCAGAATGAAGGCTATGAAAGCTCGAAGATTTTGAAAGCGGAAACTAAAGATGCAAAGACACGTTTGGAAAACGCCAGAGCAGAACAACTTGAAATTGTTGAAACAATGATCAATCAGGAAATGGTGCGAATGAATGACTTTATTTATAATGGAACCCAATATGCACCTGAGATTCATTTTTCAAATACTCGAAAAGGAACACCAGCCTATTCATTTGGCTGTCAATGGAATACAGGAACTGGTGAAAACTATAAAAATATGATTATTTATGATCTGAGCATTCTTAAAATTACAGAATTGCCTGTTCTGATACATGACTCACTTGTGTTTAAGAATGTTGCAGATCTTCCAATTGATAAGATTATGCAATTATATCTTCAGAGCCAAAAGCAGATTTTTATATCGTTTGATAAACAGGAAGCATATACCGATTTTACCTCAGAGACGTTAGCCAAAACAAAAGTGATTTTTCTTTATGATAATGGCGGCGAGTTGTTTGGCTGGTCATGGAAAAATAAGAATAAACTAAATATGTGAAGAAAGAAGATACACAAAATAAATGAAACTGGGTGTAGAAACGATGAAGGTAAATATGCGTATCAGTTATAGACCGTTGTGGGTGATTCTTGCAGAAAGAGAAATGACAAAGAAGGAACTTCGGGAGAAAAGCGGTATCAGTACGGCTTCCCTTGCAAAGCTCGGAAAAGGAGAAAATCTGACAACCGATGTACTTCTTAAGATATGTGAGACTCTGAACTGCAATATAAATGAGATTGTTGAGACAGTTTCAAACGAGAATGAAGAAAAAGCCGAGAAAGAAAAACAGAATATCAATCGGCATTGAGGTTACACATGAGAAAAAATGCGAACGGTATGCTAGCAACATCCAGCCGATATAATGCGGCCATCACCCGTGAGCAGTTCCTGTTTTATGAAATGAGAATAACAGCGAAACTCATCTGCGATGGCCTTTCAAAAGAAGAAATACTAAACAGGATAGTTAAGGACAACCTATTTCAATATCCTACGGAGAAGTCAGTGAAAAAGATGGTGCAGGCCTGTCTTAGGAGAATTGATGCTCTTAATGATAAAGAGCTTACAGTCGCCATTACAAACGAACCCTCTGATGTGGCAAAACAGATATGCCTTTATGCAATGATGAAGCAGTACAGACTGGTCTGGGATTTTATGATTACAGTGATTGGCGCAAAGTATCAATCCATGGATACTACTTTTGGGAAAATAGATTTAAATACATTTTTTATGCGTCTGCAGGAACAAAACGATAACGTCGCTGAATGGAGCGACTCAACAATCAAGAAACTAAAACAGGTACTGACAAAGATGCTGGTCGATAATGAATATATCGACAGCACAAAGGCGAGTCACTTAAATCCGATTTTGATTAGCCCTATCCTTGAAAATGCGATAAAAAGCGAAAACAGAACGGAAGCATTACCTGCTTTTAACTGTTTGAGCTAAGGGAGAAATTTAATGAGCAACATTGATGAATGCTTGGACAAAGTGCGGAAACTGCTGAAAAATCCGGATTTTCTTGAAGGAAACGGACTTTCTAATGAAGTTAATATATGGATGTTCTGCTATGAAGCAAAAGATGAAATGCGGGTGCGTCATTTTGTAAATCAGATTATGGCTGACCAGACACTTCCATGCCATTTGATAGAAAATAACCTATACGAGATATTCCTTTCCTGCTGTGAGGATAAACGGATCTTGAGCCGGATGTCTGCAATGGAAGAAAAAAAGGGGAAGGACTATCTGCAGAAACAAATAGAAAAAGCGGTTACGGTGCAAGCGTATGTTGATAAGATCTGTGCCCGGCAGCCAGAAAAGGGTGACGTAATTCTACTTACCGGCGTGGGTGACGTATTTCCATTCATGAGAATTCATATGTTGCTGGAAGCACTGCAGCCGAGAGTTGGAAGTATTCCAATCCTTGTCATGTATCCCGGAAAATTTGATAGAAGGTATGTAAAGCTTTTTAACAGGTTACCAGCTAATCCGTACTACAGGGCATTTAATGTGATAGAGGAGGTAACCGTCCATGACAATACAAAATATGTTTGCTGATGACATCGACCGAAAAATAAACGGTGTCATTAAAGTCGATCAGGACGATGAATCGACGGAACAGGAATTAAATGAATATGTCATTACACGAGAATTGAAAAGACACTTCATTACCTTTTTCAATTATTATGACGATGCTTTTGAACATCCGACGAATGATATAGGCGTCTGGATTTCCGGCTTTTTTGGAAGCGGTAAATCACACTTTTTGAAAATGCTCTCCTATATTCTGGAAAACAAGACCATCAATGGCATCAGTACGGTGGAGCGTTTTCGTAAGAAATTTGCGGATGACCCGGCGACTTTTATGCTGATTGATAAAGCGACAAAATACAAAGCAGAAACAATCCTTTTCAATATAGATATCGAAGGCTTCAGCAATAAAGACAAAACAGCTGTGCTTCGTGTATTTGCAAAGATGTTCTATAAACATCTCGGATTTCTTGGCGAAGACCTGAAAGTAGCAAAGCTGGAACAGTTCATTACAAAGCAAGGAAAGGCCGAAGAGTTTCAGCGCGTTTTTAAAGAAAAGAATGGATCCTCATGGAAGGAAACCCGTAATGCTTGCAACTTTTTTGAAGATGACGTTGTTGCAACACTCATAGAGGTACTTGGTATGAGTGAGGCCTCTGCCCGTGATTGGTTTAACGGGACAGAAACGGCTGAAATCAGCATTGCGCAGCTTGTATCCGAAATTAAAGAATACGTCGACAGTAAACCTGATAATTTCCGGCTTCTGTTTATGGTCGATGAGGTTGGCCAATACATCGGTACGGATACAAACCTTCTCTTAAATCTTCAGTCGCTCGTTGAGAAGGTTGGAAGCGAATGCGGAGGCAAGGTATGGATTGTCTGCACCGGGCAGGAAGCAATCGACGAGATTATTAAAGTCCGCATGGATGAATTCTCCCGGATTCAGGCACGTTTCAAGATAAGACTGTCCCTTTCGTCCTCTGCGGTTGATGAGGTTATCCAGAAGCGCCTCCTTACAAAAACGCCGGAGGCCGCAAAAGTGCTTCAGAGTGTTTATGCTCAGAATGATTATGTAATGAAGAATCTGTTCAGCTTTACAGACTCACGGCTTGATATCAAAGGATATAGCGGAGAATCCCAATTTGTTATGGATTATCCATTTGTCCCCTATCAGTTTATCCTGATTCAGAAGATCTTTTCCGAAATTCGAAAGCACGGAGCTGCCGGAAAACATTATTCCGGAGCGGAGCGTTCCATGCTGGATGGTTTCCAGATTGTTGCAAAATCCATTCAGGACAGAGACGAGCACGCCATTGCTCCTCTCTATCCATTCTATGACAGTATTCACTCATTCCTTGACGGCTCAATCCGTCGGGTAATTGAGCGTTGTCAAAAGGCTGCGGATAATGGGAACGGTATCGAAGATTATGATGTCAACGTGCTGAAGCTCCTGTATCTGATCCGTTATATCGATGACGTTAAGGCAAACCTTGATAATATAGCGATTCTGATGGCGGACGACATCCGCACGGATAAAATTGAGCTTCGCGGCAAGGTCCAAAAGTCCCTCGACCGGCTGAAAAGCCAGAACTATATTGACCGACGTGGGGATGCCTATGTGTTCCTGACCGATGAGGAACAGGATATCGCGAGAACAATCTCGAATACATTCGTAGATACCGCTAAGATTGTGGAACGCATCGGGCAGATGATTTTTGGCAACATCTACACAACGAAGAAGTACCGCTATGGTAAATATGATTTCCCGTTCGACGAAATGGTAGATACGACAGCCATCGGTGCAACTACGGGAGGCATGTGCCTGCGCTTTTTGACTGTGGCAGCGGATGCCGAAGATAAGCAGAAACTTCGCCTGATGACGGAATCTAAGGGCTGCGCTATCGTTGTGCTTGCTGACACGCCTTACTACGAATCTCTGGAGAACGCCATGAAGATTCGCAAATATGTAAAGCAGCGCAATGTCAATCAGATGGCAAAGCCCGTGCAGAACATCATTCGTGACCAGCAGGACGAGGCGGAGAAATACGATACGGCTGCATTAGGAATGCTTGCAAATTCTATTATTCACGGAATTTTTTATGTAGATGGAGAAAAGTTGGAATTAAAAGTAGGCAGTATAGCCACTCCGAAAAGAGATGAAAAAGACTCTGAAGAAAAATATCATAATAAAATTGAGGCAGCCAAAGCGAAAAATATTATCGACCAAGCATTGGAATATCTCGTTGCTCATGTATACAGCGAACTTGGCCTGATTACAAAGAATGCGGAAACAGATGCGGATGTTTTTGATATTCTTACTGGAGCACACCCTCAGATGGGAGGCATGGAAGATAACCGTGACGCGGCTGCCAAGATTGAGGAATATCTGGAAGTTCAGCACATGAAAAGACTGCCGACCTCAATGGATGATATTCAAAGCCGGTATCAGTCAATTCCGTACGGTTGGAGAGAAATCGACATTGCAGCTGTAGTAGCGCTGCTTATTTATAAGCAGAAAGTCACCATCAAGTACGGGGGCACAACGATACACAGCGGCAATCCGAAACTTTCGGACATGCTCCGTAAAAAGAGTGAACGCGGCAAGACAATGATTTCCATAAAGCAGTCCCCGTCGGCCCAGAAGATGAAAGCCGCTACAAATATCATGCGTGAGTACTTCGACAGGATGGATATACCGGATGACGAGGAAAGCCTTGTCAAACTTATCATTGATAAGTTCACGGAGCAGAAGGCACATTACACCGAGTTGAACCAGAGATATGAAGGCCACAAATATCCGGAGCGCGACAAGGTTATATCGGCAATCCAGCTAATGGACGATGTTCTCTCACAGCAGAAAGATAACATTGCACTGGTCAACCGCCTTGTTCAGGATGAAGATAAACTTATGGACAGCAAGGAAGACCTGCAGCTGGTTGAAGGCTTTTTCAAGAATCAGGTGGCTGTTTTTGATGCCGCTGTAAAGCTGGAAGCCGACCTTCACAATGATCTCTCTTATCTGCAGCGGGATGAAGAGACGAATAATGCCTTGAACCAGATTCGTCTTATCACGGTCGTACATGGCAGCGATTGTCAAGTATATAAGCGTATTCCAGAACTAAACTGCCTGATGAATACTGTACGGGCAGGCCATGATAAATTATTGGAAGCAAAACGGGAAAAGCTTCTGGAAATTGTGTGCCAATGTATGTCCGAGATTCATACGGCAGCCGGCTTAGACACGCAGTGCAGAAACATCATATCCAGCGCTGACAATTATTTTAACCAGAAGAAAAGTGAAATTGCCGAGAAAAAGAGCCTTGCCTTGCTGGATGCCCTTGTTACCCAGATGTGGTCTTATAAGGATGATACGCTGGACAGGATTGAAATAGCAAAGAAACCGGTAGAGGTCACTCCTCCGGTGGCTCCTCCGAAACCGCAGCCGAAAAAGCGCATCAAGAACGTGTACCGTCAGGCGATTTTTAAAGCGGACACATTGGAAAGCCAGGCGGATGTGGATGCTTATGTGGAACGGATACGCTCCTATCTGACCGCTCTTCTTACGGACTGCGACGGAATCAAGCTGAACTGAGAGGTATGACAAGGAATGGATAAAAACGCAATAAAAAAATATGCCATCTGGGCACGCACCGAACTAATCGCACGTGTTTCCCAGAAAGCGGATCAATATGAGGTGAGCGTCGAAGCAGACCCGAATGCCGACAGTGCCAGAGGTGTGCTTTTTACAGATACACAGAAAAAGCAGCGTGCTGCGCTTATCAACAAAGTAAAAGAAGAAGGATTTGAACAGGTGATGGAGGAAGTTGCCTACACTTGGTTCAACCGTTTTTCTGCACTTCGCTTTATGGAGGTTAATAATTACCTGCCTTCCCGTGTGCGTGTCTTTACGGACGCGGAGGGAAATTTTAAGCCGCAGATTTTGACGGAAGCAATTCACATGGAACTTCCGGGACTGGATATGGAAAAAGTCTATGCGCTCAAAGAAGCAAACAACAATGATGAGCTTTTCAAGTATCTCATCATTACCCAGTGCAACGCCCTTTCTGATGTACTTCCGGGTATGTTCCAGAAAATAGCCGATTACACAGAGCTTCTTTTCCCGGACAACCTTCTGCGTGAAGGCAGCATCATTCAGAGAATGGTTAGCGATATTCCGGAAGATGACTGGAAAGACCAAATTCAAATCATTGGTTGGTTGTACCAATACTACAACACCGAACCGAAGGACAAGGTGTTTGCTGACCTCAAAAAGAATATCAAAATCAGCAAAGAAAACATACCCGCCGCAACGCAGCTCTTTACACCGGACTGGATTGTGCGGTATATGGTGGAAAACAGCCTCGGCAGACTGTGGATTGAAGGTCACCCGAATCCGGAACTAAAGAAGTCGTGGACATATTATCTTGATGAAGCACAGCAGGAGCCGGAAGTTGAAGAACGGTTGAAATCAATCCGCAAGGAATACGCTGCCCTGGAACCGGAGGACATCCGGTGTATCGACCCTTGCTGCGGTTCCGGCCACATTTGCGCTTATCTATTCGATGTGTTGATTCAAATTTACGCGGATTACGGTATTCAGACGCGTGACGCCGTGCGCAGTATTATTGAAAAGAACCTGTGGGGGCTGGACATCGACGAGCGTGCCGCGCAATTGGCATACTTTTCAGTCATGATGAAGGCAGTGCAGTATGACCCGCGCTTTCTGCGCAGGAAAGATGCAAACGGAAGACCGGACATTCCTCAGCCGCATATTTACGCAATCCACGAGAGCAACCATCTTGACCCGAATATGGTGGAATACTTCATGAACGGCGATGCCGAACTCAAGAAGGACATGAACACGCTCATTGAAGAACTGCATGACGCAAAAGAGTACGGCTCTCTTTTAAAAGTGTCGCAGGTGAACTTTACGGCAATTTATAAGCGCTTTGACGAAATTGAAGATGAAATTAGTATCTACAAAGAGTCTGTAAAAAATGAATTGTATCCTTTTGTACGGGTGGCGCAGGCCTTGGTGCAGAAATATGACGTTGTGGTTACCAACCCACCGTATATGGGCGGCAAAGGGCAGAACGCTAAGCTGTCGGATTTTGTAAGAACGAACTATCCTGACAGCAAAAGCGACCTTTTTGCCTGCCTTATCGAAGAATGCGGTGAATTGTTGAAACCGAGTGGTTATCAAGCAATGGTAACCCAACACGCTTGGATGTTTCTTTCAAGCTATGAAAAGTTACGCACAAAACTGTTATCTCAACATGACATTGTGAATATGGCGCACTTTGGCGCGCGTGCATTTGAGGAAATTGGCGGCGAGGTTGTACAGACAGCCGCTTTTGTACTTTCTGCGCGCAAGACAATAGGTTATCGTGGAACCTATGTCCGCTTGGTGGATTTCTCAAATCAAGATGAAAAAGAAGCAGCATTTTTAAGCGGCAAACATTGCTATACCGTTTCCACCGACAACTTTGCTAAAATTCCCGGCAGCCCGGTGGCATATTGGGTGAGCGAAAAGGCATTATCTGCTTTTGTATTTCCAACAATGAATGACATTGCAGAACCACGTCACGGTTTAGCAACGTCAAACAATGACCTGTTTTTAAAACTTTGGTTTGAAATTGACATTGGACGAACAAGTTTGTATGACTTAAAACGCCCTGAGAATTATAAATGGATACCAATGAACAAAGGTGGCAGTTTCAGAAAATGGTTTGGCAATAACGAATGGGTCATTAACTACGAACATGATGGTCAGGAAATTAAAAAATATGCCTCGGACATATATGTGAGTGCTACACGTACGATACAGAACACAAAATACTATTTCCAAAAATCACTAACGTGGTCAGCATTAACATCGGGCACATTTTCTGTACGTTCATCCGATATTGGCTATATTTTTGGGTCAGGTGGTTATTGTGCGTTTGTTGTTCCTGCTATTGAAAAGTATATTCTTGCATTAATGAACAACGTTGTAACACGGCTATTTATTTCAGCTGTCAGTCCAACATTAAATTATGAAGTCGGACATATCAAAACAATTCCTGTGATTAGAGATGAAGAAAAAAAGCCAAAGATTGACTCTCTGGTAACCTCGAACATCTCCATCTCCCGTTCCGACTGGGACAGCTTTGAAACTTCATGGGACTTCA
>CAIFEZ010000037.1 GCA_903789595.1 uncultured eubacterium 1-6 | reverse complement strand
GTTAGACCAACAATGGAATCTAACTCATAGAGTTTAACTTAATGACATTGGTTCAATGCCCTGATTCTGATCCGGAATCAGCTCCGGTTTTTTCTCAAGGATCTGCATAAACTCCTCGCCGGTGATCGTCTCGCGCTCGTACAGATACTTTGCAAGCTCATGAAGCTTCGGCATGTTGGCCGAGAGCAGGGATTTTGCCTTGCTGTACGCATCATGTACGATCTTCACAACCATCTGGTCGATCTTGCCCGATGTCGCCTCGGAGCATGCGAGGGAAGTGTCTCCTCCCAGATACTGATTTGTTACGGTCTCCATCGCGACCATTCCGAACTCATCGCTCATGCCGAACCGCGTCACCATTGCTCTCGCAAGCTTCGTCGCCTGCTCAATATCATTAGAAGCTCCGGTTGTCACCGAATGGAAGATCAGCTCCTCCGCGACACGTCCGCCTGTGAGCGTCGCGATCCGGTTCACGATCTCCTCCTTGCTCATCAGGTTATGCTCTCCCTCATCCACCTGAAGGGTGTAGCCGAGAGCTCCCGAGGTTCTGGGGATAATCGTGATCTTCGTAACAGGCGCGGAATGGCTCTGAAGCGCAGCGACCAGAGCGTGGCCGGTCTCATGGTAGGAGACGATCAGCTTCTCTTTCGTCGTCAGAACCTTGTTCTTCTTCTGGTATCCGGCGATGACGGTCTCAACGCTCTCCATCAGGTCGTTCTGTGTGACAAATTTCCGTCCGTCACGGACCGCCCGAAGCGCCGCCTCGTTGATCATATTCGCCAGCTCGGCTCCGCTTGCACCGGAAGCGGTGCGCGCAACGGCGTTGAAATCTACATTGTCGGAAATCCGGATGTCCTTCGCGTGAAGCCTGAGGATTTCCTCTCTTCCCTTCAGATCCGGGAGCTCTACCGGAATTCTCCGGTCGAAACGGCCCGGACGGGTCAGTGCCGGATCCAGGGAGTCCGGACGGTTGGTCGCCGCAAGGATGATGACACCCTTTCGTCCGTCAAATCCGTCCATCTCAGCAAGCAGCTGGTTCAGTGTCTGCTCGCGCTCGTCGTTGCCGGAGAAGCCTCCTCCGTCACGCTTCTTTCCGATGGTATCAATCTCATCGATGAATACGATACACGGTGCCTTCTCATTGGCCTGCTTGAAAAGATCGCGCACCTTTGCCGCGCCCATTCCGACAAACATCTCTACGAATTCAGAACCCGAAATAGAGAAGAATGAAACATTCGCCTCGCCGGCCACGGCCTTCGCCAGGAGTGTCTTACCGGTTCCGGGAGGCCCTACCAGAAGAGCGCCCTTCGGCATCTTCGCGCCGATCTCGGTGTACTTCTGCGGGTTATGCAGGAAATCCACAATCTCCTGCAGGAGTTCCTTCGCCTCATCCTCACCTGCCACATCCTTGAACTTGATGCCGGTCTCGGACTGAATGTACACCTTGGCGTTGCTCTTGCCGAAGCTCATGGCGTCGCCCATGCCTCTGCCCATGCGCTTTGTCATGGAGCTCATCAGCCATCTTCCCAGGAAGTAGAAAATCACAAGCGGCAGAATCCAGCTCAGAATAAAGCTCAGTACCGGCGACATCTGCTGCTGGATCGGGCTCTCGAAGTCCTTGATTCCGGCCGAAAGCAGCCGGTCCACCAGCTTGTAGTCATTCATCATACCGGTCCGGTACATATTGCCCGCAGTATCCTTGAACTCAATCTCGTTGTCGGAAGAGTTCACCTCCACCTGGCTGACCTTGCCGTCCTCCAGCATCTCAATAAAGCTGCCGTATGTAGTGTCCTGCACCTTCGCACTGTTGATCTGCGGGATCAGAAGGAAATTAAGAAGGAGCAGCACAATCAGCACGATGGCGTAGTAAAACGCGATTGGCTTCTTATCATTTTTTACCTCTTTCAAACTTGATCACCTCCGATTCATTACTGATATTGCACATTGTCGATTTGATACGAATATGATCTGGCCCATAGCCGTTTCCTGATTATCAAATCTCCCTTTCGAATTTTTCGCCTGCTGCCCATGTATTAGCAGTCGAACGCTCAGGTGGCTAATCCGATATCATTCAGTATCTTACATCGATGCTCTCCTGTCAACCGCACAAAGGTAAATTTTGTACAATTTTTATAATTTGCCCACCGAAAGCCTCAGAACCTGCGGATGGTATCCGTCTCCTCTTCCCCGACGTTGTCAATGGCGACAATGGTGACATCGTACTCGATGGAATCGCTGACTCTCACGTGGCAGACGTCGCCGACCTTATGGCGCATGATGGCCTTCCCGAGGGGCGATTCCGGCGTGATCCGCCCCTGCATGGAATCCGCGCGAACGGAGGTAACGAGCTTATAGGTCTCTGTCTCCTCCTCGTCGTCGAACTGCAGAGTGACCTTCTTGTTCAGCCCGACCTCGTCGCTCTTCGAACGGTCCTCGATCACAATTGCCGTCTCAATCATCTTCTCCAGGTAATGGATTCGGCTGTTGTTCTCCCGGTTCGCCTTTCTGGCGGCATAGTACTCAAAATTCTCGCTGAGGTCTCCCTGTGCTCTCGCCTCCTGAACCTCCTTGAGGATTCTCGGCCGTTCCACCAGTGTCCGATGGTCAATCTCCGCCTGCATCTTGTCGATATCGCTCTGTGTCAGTCTGTCATGCATGAATTCTTACCTTCTTATCATTCAGTCTTTATATTCTATTCCGGGAAGAGCCCTCTCCTCCCGGACACGGATTCCTTTATTATTTCAGGAACGCGCGGTAAGCGTTATACGCCTCATAGATGTCCGCCTTGCTTGTGATCTCCCAGGGTGCATGCATATTGAGCACGGCAACTCCGAAGTCAATCACCTCCATACCGAGGTTCGCGAGAATGTAGGCGATCGTTCCGCCGCCGCCTGCGTCTACCTTTCCGAGCTCGGAGGTCTGGTAGATAATTCCGTTCTCCTCCATCAGCTTTCTCAGGAAGGCGATATATTCCGCATTCGCGTCGTTGGATCCGCTCTTTCCGCGGGATCCGGTGTACTTGTTGAACACCGGTCCTCTTCCGAGATATGCGCAGTTGTTCTTGTCCATCACATCCGGATAATCCGGATCAAATCCAGCACTGACGTCCGACGACAGAACCTTTGTCTTCGTCAGCAGGCGGCGGAGAGCCAGCTCGCTGTAGCATCCCTGCAGATTCATTACCTCTGCCAGCGTATTCTCATAAAAACGGGAATGAGTGCCGGTTGCGCCGACGGATCCGATCTCTTCCTTGTCTGTCAGAAGGCAGACGCTTGTGAGCTCCGGGTTCTTCTCGTCCAGAATTGCACGGAAGGAGGGGTATGCGCATACCTTGTCATCCTGGCCGTAACCCATGATCATGCTGCGGTCCAGTCCGTAATCCCTTGCCTGTCCGGCAGGAACCACCTCGATCTCCGCCGACACGAAGTCGTCCTCCTCCATATCATACTTCTCCTTCAGGAGCTTCAAAATATTCGCCTTGACGGCATTCTTCTCATCTTCGTCCACGGAAGCAAGCGGTCTGCTTCCGACCAGGATATTCAGATTCTCGCCCTCGACAACCTCTGCCGCATTTCTGGTCATCTGCTTTCCCGCCAGATGAATCAAAAGGTCGCTGACACCGAAGACCGGATCACTCTCATCCTCGCCGATGCAGACATTCACAACCGATCCGTCCTTTTTCGCGATGACACCGTGAAGAGCCATCGGAAGAGCGGTCCACTGATATTTCTTGATTCCGCCGTAATAATGGGTGTCAAGCAGCGCGAGATCGGTATCCTCATACAGCGGATGCTGCTTCAGGTCCAGCCTCGGAGAATCTATGTGCGCGCCGAGAAGGCGCAGTCCCTCTGTCATCGGCTTCTGTCCGATGCGAAAGATCAGAAGAGACTTCTTCATCATGTCCGTATATACCACTTCACCCGGTCTGAGAGCTGTGCCCTCCGCGACAGCTTCCTCCAGAGATTTTGCCCCCGCCTTTTTCAGCTCCTCTTCCATTCCTGCGACATTTTCTCTCTCTGTTTTATGTCCGGAGAGAAACACTCTGTAATCCTCGCAGAAATCATTCAGTTTCTGCTCGTCATCCTTCTCCCAGATTGTAAGTTTTTTTTCTTTCATATCCTTTTCTCCTTTTCTGTCGATACACAGATCATAACACAAAATCCGTGTTTTGAAACCGCCAAAGTGCAAAGTCGGCGGGCAGTCGGTCACTGTTCACGCACAACTGACAAGGCAACGATTTCACAGCACCTTTGCCTGAGCATTACTGGCTGTTAGAAGTTTTATCCGTAAATTTTTCATTGAATGAATAGCGAGGACTGTTTGACGAAGGCGCTCGCGCCTGAGGAGTTCCGCAGCTTCAATAAAAAAGGATAAAACTTTGTTACAGCCAGTTTGCGAATGGCAACAGGGATGTGAAATCTCTGCCTTTCAGATATACTGTGAACAGTGACACCAGTCGCTGCTGCGAACGCTTACGTGAACAGCGGCGTCCTGGCAGCGTCCTCTTATGCGGTGCCTTCGGACAGAAGGATCACCTTCGCGTTGCCCGTGAGAGGATCCCGGTTCCGATAGTCGAACATCACCGGAATCGGACCTCCTGTGCGCGTCTTCTGCTCCGGCCCATCCAGAGAAATCATGCCGGCGGCGATCAGCGTCTCCGGCAGGAATACATCTCCGTGAACCATCCGCCGGTCCGGTTTCATGCCCATTTCTTCCCGGCAATACCTCCGGAAAATCTCCCGGTACGCTGTGAGATCCCGCGCCCAGTCCGGCCGGCTGCGGCTGTTCTCTCTCAGATATAGATCCAGAACCAGGAGCTCCCGGTACAATGCCTCATGTTCCGGGTCCTCCTCTGCGGTGAAACCGCGAAGCGCCTCAAACCGCTCCGGCCTGGACAGACAGATCTCCGTGAGCTTATGCTTCGAATAATAATCCGCCAGACTGCTGTACACATGGAACGGGCTTCCGTCCTGCTTCGTCAGCACGCGCATCGTCGTGCCGAACTGCCAGCTGTTATAATACACCTCGACCATTTCCTCGATTCCCTTCAGCCGGAGAACATCGTCATAGCTCAGCCATTTTGTCCGGATCACCTCATATGGTGCACGCTCGCGGCATACAATTCCGAATTTCTCTGCGTCTCTGTAGAGCGCAGAACCTTTCAGCAATTTCAGAAATCCCATCTGAAGCTGCTGCGGCCGCATCCGGTATACCTCATCGAACGACCGGGCAAAGCTCTCAAGATTCTCTTCCGGCAGTCCCGCAATCAGATCGAGGTGCTGGTGAATATTTCCCGCCGCATGGATTTTCGATACGATTTGCCGTAGATGATCGATGTTCTGCGGTCTGCTGATTGCGCGGAGAGTTTTCGGGTTCACGGACTGCACGCCGATTTCCAGCTGCACGAGCCCCGGTCTCATTCCGGACAGCAGACGGATCTCTTCCTGTGTCAGAAGCTCCGCCTCGATTTCAAAATGGAAATTTGTGATTCCGTTGTCATGTTCCTGAATATACTGCCAGATAGCCGACGCATGCGCGTGATCGCAGTTAAAGGTGCGGTCCACGAATTTCACCTGGGGCACTCCGGCATCCAGGAAGAACTGAAGCTCCCGCTTTACCAGCGCAAGACTCCGGAACCGGACTCTCTTCCCGATCGACGACAGACAGTAGCTGCAGCAAAAGGGGCAGCCCCGGCTGCTCTCATAATAGATAATCCGATGATCAAACGCACGCAGAGTTTCCTTCCCCGAGTGATCACGTTCTTCATAAAAAAAGGGAATCTCGTCAAGGTCCGGCAATTCCGCGGGAGGATTGATATGAATTTCTTCCTTTGAATCTTTCCTCCGGCCGGACCGGTACACAATACCTCTGACGCCAGCAAGCTCCGGGGCCGATCCTCCTCTTGCGGAAGCTTTATAGGCGTCCAGCAGACAGGAGAAGGTGATTTCCCCTTCTCCGGCCATGACGCCGCGAAGAACCGGAAATTCCCGCAGAACCTGTGCCGCGTCGTAGCTAACCTCCGGGCCGCCGAGCCAGAGCTCCGCATCCGGGAGAATCCGATGCAGATCCCCGAGCAGGGCTGTTATATATTCGATATTCCAGATGTAACAGGAGAAGGCGATCACATCGGGATGCCTCCGGTAGAGGTCAGCGAGGACGCGGTCCTGCTGCTCGTTGATCGTATATTCCGCAAGCTCAATGACCGTCTCCGGCTCGTTCCTGCGGCATTCGGCAAATGCCTTCAGATCACGGACTGCGAGACTGGAATGTATGAATTTCGCGTTGACTGCCGCAAGTACTGTTTTCACATGTTCTCCTCTCTGCCTCGGGAAATCCCGGTCTCTGATTCCGATGATGCGGACACTTACGCTCGAAAAAGCTTCCGGTCCCGGATCACCACGAGATCTCCGGCATCCAGATTCCTGCGATACAGATCCTCGTCCTCAGCGGTGATGCTCATTTCCATTCCCGCCGCATCCTCCAGAATTACCGATACCGGTACGCCCGCGTTTGCCGGCAGCTCTTCGCACCCGTAATCCGCCTCGGAAATTCGGAGAATCCGGAAGATTTTCTCCCTTCCTGTCAGATATTCGCGCGTCTTCTCCATGATATTCCGCATGTTCTGCAGATCTGTCATCACATCGCAGGTCTCCAGGGAATGATTCGCGCCCTCGGTGATGTACAGCGGAACCATCTTCTCCCGGCACCCCCGGCGCACGGCTTCGGTTTCGACCCAGGGATCGTCGGTCCCGTGAAAAGCAATCCCGGATCCCTTCTCCATAAATGCAAAGGTTCCTGCGACAGGAGTGTAATAGATATGCCGCGCGCACAGGCCATGATCCCGCGCATAGGAGGCAGCGACTGCCGTTCCGATGCTCTTGGACAGGAACACCGGCTCCTCCGCCCTGTCCCATTCGATCTTCTTCAGAATCTCTTCGGCCTGCTCTCTTGCCTCCTCAAAAACGCGGTGCATCTTCTCCTCATTCCCGATCAGTCCTTTTTTCCGGGCTAAATCCCGGAAGGGGACCTTCACGATCTCCATTCCGAGATTTTTCGCGATTCTGGACGAATAATAGAGCAGTGGTTTGTCACAATGATATCCGATTCCCGGAAAAATTACTGCAAGTTTCATTTCTTCCTCCTGAAAAAGCTGCCCCGCCGGATCCGCCGGCGTGACAGCTTTTTTTCTGTTCCGATAAAACGAGATAAAACGCGCTGCGCGAGTTTTATCTCGCTATCGCGACGCTCGCCGCACACGAATACTTCGCATTCGGCTGCGGCTCACTGTTCGCGTAAATTAAAAGAGCTTTTCATTCTTGTCATATTCGTACTTCTTTTCCCGCTCTTCTTCCTCTTCCTCCGGACTCTTCCCCCTGTGCATCAGCAGGTTGACAAGAATCCCGACGATAAGAGCGGTGGCGATGCTTGTAATCTGCACATATTTCAGATCAAGGATGAGTCCTCCAATTCCCAGCACCAGAATTGCGCTGACAACATAAAGATTACGGTTGTCATTCAGGTCCACGGTCTGAATCATACGGAGACCGCTGACCGCGATGAATCCGTAAAGCGCAATGCAGATACCGCCGATGACGCAGACCGGAATCGTATTGACAAAGGACACAAACGGCGAGAAGAAAGAAAGTACAATCGCCATGCAGGAGGTAAGAATGATGGTGGACACAGAAGCATCTCCCGAGATCGCGACACATCCGATGGCCTCTCCGTAACTCGTGTTCGGGCACCCTCCGAAGAATGATCCGATAATTGTTCCAAGTCCGTCTCCCATAAGAGTCCGGTGAAGGCCGGGATCACGGATCAGGTCTCTTCGAATGACGGATCCGAGGTTCTCATGGTCCGCGATATGTTCGGCAAATACAACAAGCGCTACCGGTCCGAACAGCAGAAGGACCTGAAGCACGCCGGCGACTCCCTTCATCGCGTCCGCGCCATTATGGAAAATTCCGAGGAATGTGAAATTCGGCACACTGAAAAAGCTGTTTACGGAAAGTGTGCGGAAATTATCGATCAGCGCTGAGTAGTCAACAATCTTCAGATATTCGATTCCTGCCGCATAACCAATCAAAGTAAAGACAGATGCCAAAACATATCCGACAAGGATTCCGATGATGAACGGGATCATCCGAACCGATCTCCCGCCCCGGACAGATACCACAATCGTCGTGAAGAAAGCGCAGAGTCCGCAGAAGATCGCGATCAGATTGTATTCTCCTGCCGCATTGCTCTGCAGATTATTCACAGCGGAGCCGCACAGAGACAGTCCGATCAGCGCGACGGTCGGCCCGATGATCACGGGCGGCATCAGACGGTCAACCCATCCGGTTCCAACCTTCCAGATGATCAGCGCAATCACCACATATACCAGACCCGCAAAGACAGCGCCAAGGAAGATTCCGAGATAGCCGAAAGTGCAGGCACCGATCAGCGGATTGATAAAGGCGAACGAGCTTCCGAGAAAAATCGGACTCTTTTTCTGTGTACACAGTACATAGATCAGTGTTCCGACTCCCGCCCCGAACAGCGCCGCCGGCTGGCTCATCACAACCTCCGTTGCTCCCTTCGTCCCCAGATTGACAAGGGTAGGAACCAGAAGCGTCGCGGCAATGATCGCCAGCAGCTGCTGAAACGCGTAAATCACGTTCTTTCGGAACGGCGGCCTCTCTTCAACATCATAAACCAGTCTCATGTGTTTCCCTCCTCATTTTCTTCACTCTGAATAACTGTTTTGGGCAATGTTTAAACATATCTGCTATTTTTTGTTTCTCTTCTTTCGCGAAAACTCTTTCCGGTCTTTCCTGTTCTTCTCCACCTGCTCCTTCATGAAAGAAAGACACTCTTCCGCTGTGCCCCGTTCAAAGGAATCCTTTTTCAGTCCGAGAGACATGTCGTGGCTGAGCTGGAGCACAATCATATGTTTTGTAACAATTACGCCCTCAACTCCCGCAAGCGGTATGGAATTTCTGGTATTGCTGACAACGGTGCGGATCTCATGATCGATCTCGACCCGCATAAACGGATCGCTCATATGATAGGTCCGCACGATATTTTTCTTCTCACGTCCGACCGCCTGCCGCTCTCTGACGATAAACATCAGAAAGCCGAAGATACCGGTCAGACCGGGAACCAGCCAGACCGCATTACCGGTCACTGCTGCACACACCGCAAAAACCAGGAACATTGCCAGAAGTGCGGCGAGAGGAATCCGATATTTCCTGAGCCACCACGCGCCCATCGATTCCTCCACTTCCTTTGGCCCGTATTGGTATTTATTCACAAAATGCTTCAAAGGGTAACCTCCCCTTTACCTAAAATTTCCAATTGTACACACACTCGTAATTCACGTACTCACTAAACAGATATGATACCATCTTGAATTCCATATGTACAGAAAAATGCCACACTAAAATTTAGCATTGAACGTCTCTGTTCGTGCGGCGCTGAGGATTTCACACCGGAAGTTTCTGTTCGTGCAATCTCCGGGAACAGCTCCTGGACATAGGGGGCTGTTTCGGGATTCACCGCCAGCCGCCCGGTGGCCTTGTCCACATAGTACCCCAGCGGTATATTACTGCCGTTGTTCATGCACTTCCTGGCATTGTCCTGCTGCCCTCTCCGGATTTTCTGGGACAGCTCTGCTGAGTAGTATTCCGCATACCCCTCCAGCATGGATTCCAGATTAATGCCCTCCGGGCCGTCAGAAATATTCTCCTTGGCTGAAATCAGCCGAACTCCGTTCTTTTTCAAAATGTGCTTGTAGTGGGCACTGTCATAGCGGTCACGGGAAAAGCGCGGAATGGGAAAGACCTCCTTGGCACAAAGCTACCTGGAAGCATACGGCAGGCAATATTTTTCTTTCCGAAATCTGGACACGGTTGCGGTTGTGGATTTGAAGTCTCTGCTGGGGCAGAAGAACAAGGAGCTTTTTTGATAGGAATATCAGATACAAAAAAGAAATGACAGACAGACTGGAGCAAATGCCAATCTGTCTGTCGTTTTTTCATAAAGATCCGTGTTCTAGGCGTAAATCAGTTTATTCAGAACAATCTCATCGGCCCGGTACCGAATGTTGTTCATCCGGGCAACCCATTCCATTTGGTTGTCTGCTTTCAGTTTCTCGGTAAGGTTCTTCTGTTGGGCCATCTGAGAAATGTGTCACTGTTCCGTTTCCTGCGTCTGGTGGTCAATTTCTTCCAGGTGGAGATTCAGGGATCCCTTTACCTTATTCTTTCCTCCGAAAAGCATCTCTGTCGGGTATTTTTCCAAGTCGCATCAATCTCGATGCGGTGCCACCTGCTGGACGTTTAAAGTATGTTTCTTTCCAAAAGCGAAAGACAAATTGCCGCTGCCGTTCCGGCGGCTTCAATTTGCAGATCGTTTTCCGCAGAAGCATCGAAAAGGACTTTTCCGGAAGCAGGGAATTCTTCGTCCGGCAGCCACAAATTGAACTTTATCGGAATGCGGGGCAGAAAGGAAAACAAAAAGGACAAATCAGATTTTTCATGCAGTTCCGTTCCACCCAGCTTCGCAGCGGCTTCCCGGATTGCCTGAGGGTCATGCAGACCAATCCGGCTGATAATACGGTCATTATCCCGGTCAAAGCTTGTACCCTTTGCCAAGCCGCCGGAGTGAAATTCACTCAGGGCAAGGAATTTTCCGATGAGCGCAGTTCCTTTCGTATTTGCCAGATACTGCAAAATTGTCAGGTCGTGCCACATCTCCAGTGCCGGAGAAATCTGACATTCCGGCCAACTGATCCGAATAGGGATTCCCAAAGTTTCCGTGTCAAATGTCCTTCCATCCCAGCACAGTCCGGTCAGTACGGAAAGCCGAACAGGATCTGCGCCTTCCAATTTCTGCCTGGCGGCAGAGCGCATCAATTCAAACTGCCCATTATTCTCCATCTTGCAAAAACTCCTGTAAGCCTGCCCGAATGAACCGATCAATGGTCTGTTGTACGTTATGCCAGTCCCGGCAATTGTTTTGAAGCATCAGCCGGTTAATGGTCAGACAGCCGTGAATCTGGAAATAGAAAATACTCTCTGCCTGTTCAAAGGTCAAATCGCTGTGCTGCATCAGATAACTGATAAAGCCTTCTTTGCTTTTGCCTGCCAGTCGTTTTATGATCCTTTCCGAGACAGTCTCATCCATAAACAGGGGCCAAAGCGCTTCATTCTCCTGTACCTTCTGGCAAAATGGATAGGTGCAGGTTTCTTTTTTGGGACAGAGTACATGACCTATGGTTTGGCTCACATCCGAGAAAGACTCCGCCAAAATGTCGTCCAGCACATCATCTACATCAAAGTAGTGGATGTAAAAGGTTCCCCGGTTGATGTCTGCCAGACGGCAGAGCTCCGTCACGGTTATTTTGGAATAGGGTTTGATCCGCAGAAGCCCCATCAGAGCCTCCCGAATGACACTGCGCGTATACTTCGTCCGGCGATCTTTGGTATTGATTTCTTTTCGCTGCAAAATATGACACCTTCCTCAACAGATTCTGGAAACTGTTTCGTTTCTGCACAGCTTCCAGAATCTGATTATTGTTAATCTGCTGACAATCAGTATAATGATATTGAAGCAAAAAGTCAACAGGATGTCTACCAATTTACAACATGAGGAGGAAACTATGGCGAAGATTATTGCTGTAGCCGGAAAGGGCGGCGTCGGAAAAACCACGCTGACCGGTCTGATGATTCAATACCTGTGTAAGAACGGCAAAACACCCATTCTTGCGGTAGATGCGGATGCCAATTCCAATCTGAATGAGGTGCTGGGTGTGGAAGCTCCGCCCACCCTGGGAGAAATCCGGGAGGAAATCGAACGGGCAGGAATGGCACAAAATTCTCCCATCCCTGCAGGCATGACCAAGGGCGACTACCTGCAAATGCGGCTGGAGGATGCCATTACAGAGGAAAAGGATTTTGACCTGATGGTCATGGGCCGCACCCAGGGCCAGGGCTGCTATTGCTTTGTGAATGGATTGGTGCAGACCCAAATTCAGCGGCTACAAGCCAACTACCCTTATCTTGTGGTGGATAACGAAGCGGGCATGGAGCATATTAGCCGCGGCCTTCTTCCCACCATGGATGTGGCAATTCTGGTCAGTGATTGCTCCCGCCGGGGCGTTCAGGCGGCGGGACGGATCGCGGCACTGATGCGGGAGCTGAACTTCAAGCCCAAGCAGGTAGGATTGATAGTAAACCGTGCGCCGGATGGCAAGCTGGATGCCGGCACCATGGACGAAATTCAGAAGCAAGGGCTGCACCTGTTTGGCGTGGTACCTCAGAGCGATGAGGTTTATCGCTATGACTGCGACGGAAAACCCACGGTTCAGCTGCCGGAGGATTCCCCTGTCCGGACGGCATTGGTGCGCATTTTACAGAACATCGGACTGTAAAGGAGTAAGACCATGGAAAAAAACAACTATTTGGATCAATATGGTAGGAACAACCTGACGGAAAAGCCGTTGGAATACTATTTGGAAGCATTTGAAAAAACAGACCCACACAAAATCAGCAGCCGTTTAGGGATTCCATATGATCCCCTGCGCAAAGAATTCACCTTCGCTTTTTTGGGTCAGACATATATCGCCCGCTGTTGCCTGAATAAGGTGACTGAAGAAACTGCGCAGATGATGGAAGCGGAAGTCGGTAAACATGGAGCTATTATTGGCAGAATGCCGCTGAATCACGATCTTGGTCTTGCAGGTCTCACCGGTACAGAGCTTCAAATGACAATTGCTCCAATCAGTGAAATGGCCCAGTTTTTGATCCAATAACCACCCACTTATAAAACAGGCAGACCCAGGGTTTCGGGTCTGCCTGTTTTATAGGGGGTGGTTATTGAGTGCTTACGATTCAGGAAGCGAATTGATTTATGAGCGTTGATAACACCCACCGCCTGCAAATAGGCGTAGATGATGATGCTCTCCACAAACTTCATGCCTCGCACGCCTCCCGGAGCGCAGGCAGCAGCTCATCCAATCGCCCGTCTAGTCCAAAGGACTTTTCTTTGATATTGTCCGCAATGTAGATTTCCCCCAGATTTATGGTCACATAAGTAGCGTTTGGCTCGCTGGCCACAAGGCGCATCATCGGGGCCTTGATCAGCTGATTGCGCCAGCCAATGCCCAGCTCCAGAGCCACCAGTTTCTTCCCGTGGTAGGTTTTTAGAAAGTTTTGGAACCGTGCCTGAGCAGCGGTATCCGGAATCATCCTCTGACCCGCGCCCATGTGGATGTCCATGGGACCTCCGCACCTGGGACAACGCGGCACCAACTCTGTAGGCACATGGCCGCCCTGTTCGGCAGCCGATAATTTTTCGGCCACCTCTAAACTTGAATAGAGGGTGTCGTGGCAGGGGGCGGCACACTGCATCGTAAACCAGTTGCCCTCGATCTCATAGATTTTCGTCGGATCGAAGCCACACCGTTCAAAGTGACCTTCTCCGTTTGATGTGACGACAAAGTAATCTTTCTCTCCCACAATGGCCTTCAAATCGTTCATCACCGGCGTAGGCCGGTACTGCCCGCAGTAATGATAGATGAGCCGGGCCCAGAAGGCCCACTTTTCCTCCTCGCTGGGCCATCCCGCCATCATGCCCTGCAAAATACAATGTAAGCCGTATTTTTGTTTGAAATCTCCAAACAATTCATCAAAGGCTGCATTATCTGCAAACAAATGCAGTCCTTCGGTGCTGGACAGGCCGTTACTGGCCCCGATCAGGATAGCATCCGCTTCTCTGAATTTTTTCGCAATAGGGTTCCAATCAATCATATTCGTTCGCTCCTTTCTATTTTATGGTTGCTGCGATGGATCGCACCTGCCGGAGGGCAGCTAGAGTTTCCGCCAAATCTCCTTGCAGATACAGGCTAGTGGTCGTATCCAGCCGCGCTTCACAGGCCGGATCCGCCTCCGATCACAACGGCATCTGCTTGATCAATACGCTCGGCAAGTTCCTGAAGCACCGCTTGGTTTCCAATCCTCATTGATCGTTATCTCCGCTGCCCATGGTGTCCCGTGCATCCCGTAGCACTTGAGCAATGTCGGCCACAATGGTCATGCCCTTGTCCTCCAACTGCTTGGGCAGGAAGTCATACTTGTTGTTGATGGCAATATATCGAGCATGGGGAAAGCTGACGGTCAGGTTCCAGAAAGGCTCTTGGATAAACATGGGCGTCATGCGGCCAACGCCCAGCTCCAGGAACAGAATTTTGCTGTCTTTGTGTTCCAGCACATAGCGAGAAATTTTTTCGTACTGTTCTTCGTATTTCTTTCCTTGGAGGAAATTTCCATATCCTCGCACCCAGGGGAATGCCTCACCGCCGCAGTGAGGGCATCGTGGAATCAGATCCGTAGGAATCTTCGTGCCATCCCCCATAGCAGCCACCATATCAGCCACTGGCTTTACCGCATCCCAGGTGTCATCGGTACAACAGGCGGCACACTGGAAGAAACGGTGATCCCCCTGGATTTCTGCCACCTTCTCCTCCGGGTAGAGTTTGACAAACTGGGTATCCTGGTTCGTGGTGAGGATGAAGAAGTCCTTGCCTTTCAGCAAAGCGTCTAAATCCAAATAGGAAGGACGCACAGGTGCGGTCTGGGTGGTGTGAAGGAAGGTGGCGAGATACCCCCAATACTCTTCCCTTGTCTTCCATGGGTGCATCATCCCTGCAAAAGCACCTTTGAAGTGGTACTTCTCAGCAAAAGGTCGGAAGTATTTGCGGTAGGAGTCGTTGTCCTCGTAGTAAAAATCTCCGCCACCGGCAGCGGACAGGCCGGAGGCCCCGCCCACTACCACACAGTCAGCTTCCTTTACCTCCTGTACCAAACGATGGATCTGTTCGCTATACGGCAGCGGCTTTTTGTCAGTCAGCTGATAAGGCGTACCGCCGGAAGCATAGATAGGATAGTGCCTGGAATAATTCATCTGGGTCTGCATGACCAAATCATCATAGAAGTTCATTGTCGCCATTCCTTTCGAGTGGGTGTTATTTTTATTCTTACTACAAGTCATCTTAGCATCCTCTTGTGTTACTGTCAATATGCTGTTATAATAAAATTAACATCAAAGCAAAAAAGGAGATCAGGCCATGAAATATCCCACCCGCCTTAGCGATGCTGTTCATATTCTGGCTTTTATCGCTCTGTATCCAGACTGCGACCTGACCAGTAACAAACTGGCAGAGAGCATTCAGACGAATCCTGCCTATGTGCGCCAGCTCATGTCCGCCCTGCGGAAGGGTGGACTGCTGGTCAGCGTGAAGGGACATCCCCGCCCCTCTCTGGCTCGTGAGCCGGAGAAAATTACTCTGCTGGATGCCTATCGGGCAGTAGAGGGCAACAAGCCCCTGCTCCATCAGGACATCCACACTAACCCCGATTGTGGCGTGGGTGTGAACATACAACTGGCACTGCGGGACTGTTACGACCTGGTACAGGCCAGAGCGGAGGAAACCATGCGCAGCATCACCTTGCAGGAAATTTTGGAGCGTTACACGGAAAAGCTCTCCCATTTGGGCAAAAAGGATTTCTGAATGGACGCCCCCAAATAAATTAAGGAGGAAACCAATATGAACCTTGGCATTATTCGTTGTATGCAGACTGAGGCTTACTGCCCCGGAAGCCGGGATTTTTCGGAGGATCCGAGAGAGAAAAGGTGCTTTCCCCCGGCCTATGGTAAGATAGACTTCAAGGAGAAGTGCTAAATGGTTCCGAACCATTTCCCCCACGACCATGGACAAACCATCGAATAGGAACTGGAACATATGTCTAGCGTTGAAAGCTTTCCATATTTTGATTTTTCCCAGACACATTGGGGTGTTCGGAAATTTCTTTACGGGGAGGGTTTGATGCTTACGGTGCGACAATACGAAAAACCGCCAGCGGCGTCCCTCCGGATGATGCTGCTGGCACAAAGGCTCAATATGAAATGTCCCTAACATAAACAAAAAATCCGAACCCATCCCCCACAGGGAAGAAGTTCGGATTTTTTACGTTTGGTGGAGCATATGAGATTTGAACTTACAACCTCCACAATGCGAACGTCTAAACGGGCTTTTTCTAATTTCCGCTAAATCGCCGCAAGTCCTTATAAATAAAGGCTTTCCGGCATTTTGCTTTGAATAGCTTTATCCGGTTTTTGTACGCTTTTTCCAATTTTGTGCATCAAAAGTGCGCCAAAACGGGAAAAACGCGTTTTTTATCGAAGTCGATTTTCAGAAAAGAAAAAGCCGGAAGCCCTTGAAAACAAAGGATTTCCGGCTGTCTGGAGCATATGAGATTCGAACTCACGACCTCCACAATGCGAATGTGGCGCGCTCCCAACTGCGCTAATGCCCCTCTTTGTGAAACCATTGTCTATAATAAACCTTCGTGCAATGATTTTCAAGTAATTTTTTTAATTCTAAGCATCGATATTTTTATTCTGTTAACCCTGAATCCTTCACCGACTGTCTTCCATATTCCGCCGCGCAGAGCATTCGCCAGTCGATATCATCTGCAGTATAGTGCTGTCGCATCCGTGTGCTCACTGTATGTTGCTCTGAATATTTTTCATCTGCAGTATAACTCTGTCGCATCCGTGTGCTCACTGTATGTTGCTCTGAATATTCTTCATCTGCCGCTCGATGTGCCGCCGCATATACTGCTCCGCGGACTCCTTGTCCTTATCCTTCAGGCTCTTCCAGAGCTCATCGTGCTCCCGGATCAGTGTGTTCCGATTGCTCTCATCCTTCAGATATTCGACGCGATAGCGGTACATCTGCTCACGCAGGTTGCTGATCAGCTGGATCAGTCTTCGATTGCCGGTCGCCTCATAGATGATGGCATGGAAGTCCTCATCGGCTCGCGCAAGCTCTGTGACCCCGGCTTTTCCAATCATTTTCTCAAAGTTCCGGCTTGCCTGATAAAGCCGGTCCAGTCCCTCAGGCGTAATCCGCTCCAAAGCGAGATCAACCGCCATCTCCTCGAGACCGAGACGCACCTCCAGGACATCCCGGAGATCCTGTTCCGTGATCCTGGCCACCTGCGCGCCTCTTCTCGGAATGTTGTACACGAGCCCTTCCAGCTCCAGCATGCGGATTGCTTCCCGAATCGGTGTCCGGCTGACGCCAAGCCGGTTGGCAAGCTGAATCTCCATCAGCCGCTCCCCCGGTTTCAGATCTCCGCGGAGGATTCCTTTTCGAAGCGTCTGAAAAACGACGTCCCGAAGAGGCATCCCCTCGTATTCACTCATCGTCTGTACCAGTTTGTCTGTCTTCATGCATCAACCTCCTGCATGGAACCGGTCCCCGGATACGGCCTCGTCAAAAAGACATCCTTCGCCAGTCCGCTCCTCTCAAGTTCTCCGCATGCCAGGCGGGCATCCTTCTCCCGTCGGAAGATTCCGAATACGGTCGGCCCGCTTCCGCTCATGCGCGCGCCCTCGGCTCCGTTTCTTTCCATAATTTGTATCAGTTCCGCAACCGCCGGATGACGCGGAATTGTTACAAGCTCCAGAACATTTCCCATCCGGCTGATGATTTCGTCCAGATTCCCCTCGCGGATCGCGCGGACCTGCCCGTCCACGTCCGGATGAGGATAACTTCTCAGCAGATCCAGGTCCTGATATACCTCTCCTGTCGGGACACTGTCCCCGGGCTTGGCGAGCACAATATGGCAGTCCGGAACTGCCGGAAGCTTCGTCAGCACCTCTCCGATTCCCTCGGAAAGCGCCGTGCCTCCCATGATACAGTACGGCACATCGGCCCCGAGCCCGACCGCCCTGACGCAGAGCTCTTTCTCCGACAGTCCCAGCCCGAACAGCTCATTCACTCCTTTTAACGCACAGGCCGCGTCCGCACTTCCTCCCGCAAGGCCTGCCGCCGAAGGGATCCTTTTCTTCAGCAGGATGCTGACGCCGCGTTCAATCCGGAATTCCTGCAGCAGAAGATCCGCCGCCTTCCACACAAGATTCCGGCTGTCCGTCGGAACTCCCGGCGCATCACATGCAAGCGCAATTCCTGCGGAATCCTTTTCCTTTATAATCAGTGTATCACAGACGTCCACCGTCTGCATGACCATCCGGACCAGATGATAGCCGTCCTGCCGCTTTCCTACGACATCAAGACTCAGGTTAATCTTTGCTCTTGCTATTAATTCCATGGCTGCTCCATACCCAAAAGGATCATCCCCTGAAAATGAGATTATCGCTTGCAGTCCCTTCCCTGCGATTTTATAATCAAAAGCGCAGGGTGTTTTACACTCCACCACAAGAAAATCTGAAAGCGGGGGTATTTATATGCTTCGTTCACTGGTATCTATCGTATTCGCTGTCCTCTTCCTGATACTGACCCTTCCGGTGCTCGGAATCGTTTCCCTTATACACAGGAAAGACGCCGAGAAGGCAGGCCGGATCTCCAGAGCCATAATCAGCTGGGCGTTCCGGGTTCTCTGCGTGCTCGCCGGCATACGCATAACCGCCATCGGACAGGAGAATATTCCGGACGACCGCGGCGCGGTCTTCATCGGGAACCACCGCAGTATCTACGACGTTATCATGACCTACCCTTATATGAAAACCATGGGCGGCTATATCGCAAAAGACTCCATGGAGAAAATTCCGATCTTCAGCATCTGGATGCGCTACATCTACTGCTTCTTCCTGAACCGGACTGATCTGAAGCAGGGAATGCAGGTAATCCTTGACGCAATCGCGCAGGTCAGATCAGGCAAATTCGTCTTCATCTTCCCGGAAGGCACCCGGAACAAGGCCGAGACAGACACGCCTCTTCTGGAGTTTCATGAGGGAAGCTTCCGCGTCGCTACCAAAAGCGGCGCGCCGATCATTCCGGTGTCCATCTGCAACTCCGTCAACATCTTTGAGCGCCATTTTCCCTGGCTCAAGACGACTCACGTCATCATCGAATTCGGCAAACCGATCGATCCGACATCCCTCTCCCGCGAGGAGAAAAAACACATAGGCGAGTACACACGGGAGATCATGACACAGACGATCAAAAAAAACAGCCGCCTCCTTTAAGAGGACGTAAAATTTTTCTTATCACGCTAAAGATACCCTATTCACGGCAAAAAGTCCATGGAATTCTTCCTTGAGAGAATCCCATGGACTTTTTGCTGTCCGGTTCCGGCACCGGTTTTATGGCTCAATATCCTCAAATACAACTGTTGATCCGTCTGTCTTCACCAGCTCATAATCCTCCAGTGAGCGGACAGTGCGGTCCATCCTCGGAACCCGGTATACGAGCCGGCAAAGCCAGATACTCGGGTTGTTCCGGGAATCGATATTGGTGGAAATATAGTCCGGCGCCGTAAGGAAATTCATCAGCAGACAGCTCGTAAGGATGTCCAGCAGGAGATTCATGAAAGTGGAGCCGCTTCTGTGACTGAAGTCCGAAATCTGTCCGCGGATATACTCGCCGCGCTGTTTCCTGTACCATCTCAGCACTCTCACATCGATCGACTCAATCGCGAACACGCCCTCGTAGGCGTCCACGACTTCGCACACCTGATCCGAGATAGCGTTAAAATTATCTTCCTCCGTATGAATATTCAGAATAACCGGGACCTGACCGTCGATCTCAAGGAGAGCCTCCTTCAGCGTCGGAATCTTCTCCTCGGAATCTCCTAGCTTCAGTTCCTTCAGCTCCTCCAGAACGCTGTTCTCTACCGATCCCTCAATTCCCGTCATCCGCTCCAGTCTGGAATCCGCATAAATAACAGGCACACCGTCACGGGTAAGTCTCACGTCCAGATCCAGTCCGTAGCCGTGATCAATGGCCGCGCGGATCGCCGCCATACTGTTCTCCGGAATTCTGCCGTCCGTTCCACGAAATCCTCCTCTGGCATAGTCATAACGGCGGATCTCACTGATATCCGGTTTGTTCCAGATTCTCGGCTTCACCGCAAACGTCCATGCCGCAGCCGTGCCGATGCAGACAGCAGCCGCTTTCTTAAATGTCTTTCCCATAGCATCACCCTCCAGGCTTTTCTGTATGTGCTCTGTGCCGGTACCTCTCCGGCTTTTGAATTCTTTTATTTACCTGTTCAGTATAGCACAGACATAGCCGAAATCAAAGAAATCCTTGCTCAACGATCAACGAGATAAAACGCGCTGCACAAGTTTTATCTCGCTATCGCGACGCTCGCCGCACACGAATACTTCGCATTCGGCTGCGGCTCACTGTTCGCGTAAATAAAAGGCAAATAAAAGATTTGACCTAAAAGATTATAATTTTTTATTTATCTATTGACAAACCGACTCGTCTGCGTTAATATAATCATCGCTGGTTGAAAAACAGCCGTGTGTGATTAGCTCAGCTGGATAGAGCGTTTGGCTACGGACCAAAAGGCCGGGGGTTCGAATCCTCTATCACACGCTTGAAGAAAAGGGTTTCCGATATCAATTTCGGAAACCCTTTTTCTTTTACAGCGCTGCTGCATTTCCTGTATTGCCGCTGCAGCAGCGCTGTGAAATCTCTGTCTTTCAGAAACAGCGTGAACACAGTGACTGTTTTCTCTTTTTCAGTTTTTCTCTGATGCGGTTCATAGCAGGACAGCGTGTGCTTCGCGGTCAGATACCGCTTCCGCAGCGTCCGCGTCACCACAGCTCTCACACATCTCATACATCATAATACGTGACGCTTCTGGTTTCGCCGAAAGCCAGTCCCACCTCAGTGCTGTTCAGATGCTCTCCTACGATGATCATGACCTCTTTCCAGAAGGACGTCATCCTGATCTCCGTATTCTCTGCAGTCGCGTTGATCTCATACCATCCTTCCCCGTCACGCGCGTCTCCTCCGTCACACCCGGTTTCTCCGTCACGCGCATCCTCTCCATTACAACCGGTTTCCCCGTCGCGGTCATCACATTTGTCCACAGCGTGTCCCGCCGGAGCTTCCTCATTCGGCGCATGGAAAAATCCCTTGACGCGTATGACTCTTCCGTATTTTTTCTCATCGGCAAACAGTCCGTCTGCGATCGCACGGACGCCCGAGACAGGTCTCGAAATATGATAATAGAAAAGCGTCTGATAACTGCCGTTCTCCGCTACCGGAAGCTTTATCATATCTCCTCTCCGGTAACCCGCCGTCAGGATTCTCGTCCATTCATCCTCCGTAAGATGCTCCCAGTCAGCAGCAAGGATATCCTCGTCCCGAAAAGTCCTGCTCAGCCTGTACTTCTCCGCCGCCTCCCTCAGCACTCCGAAAATCCGTCCGCAGATCTCCCCGTAAGATTTTACCGATGGAAATCCGGGAATTTCCTGCGCCCGGGATACGACGAGAAGGCCGGCATTTGCAGCTTCCGAGGCGAACAGATATTTCCATGTGTCATCCGGATGATCCGGCATATGCGCGTCTGCCATGCAGAGGATATTCCCGAGCGAGTACCACCTGTCAATCGGGCTGTCATTGAGAATATTGAAAAAATCATCTGTGTCGAA
The DNA here is from genome assembly GCA_903789595.1 of uncultured eubacterium 1-6. Lineage (GTDB taxonomy): Bacteria > Bacillota > Clostridia > Lachnospirales > Lachnospiraceae > Bilifractor. Next base: position 5,369 of record CAIFEZ010000037.1, on the reverse strand, counting down.
TATCCCCGACGGCTCTACAATCACTCTGTCATACCCGAGCATCCCCATAGAAATCAGCTTCGTCCGGAACCTTCTTCGATAACAGTCCCAGTCTCCGGCCGTGACCATTTCCACATCGCACTTCTCTCCGAGAGCCTCTGTCAGGAGAGCCCGGTCCACGCTGATAGCTCCGTAATCATTTGCCAGAATGCAGATACGCTTTCCCGCGCGGAGAAACCTCTGCACATACCGGATGATAAATGTCGTCTTCCCCGAACCGAGAAGACCCGTGATCAGATCAATCTTTACCTGCATTTATACGCCTTCTTCCAGGGCAAGCGCCAGGCGATAGAAAACCGGATCCTCGAGAGCCTTTTCCCAGCTCGAATACGGAGAGATCGTTCCGAAAACCTTGTCTCTGAGAATCCTGGTGTCATCCGACTGATACTCATTCGCGACGATCATGCACTGGCATTTCGGCAAAAGCTCGCTGTTCTTCAGCAGCTTCTGCATTTTACGGTTTGCGAGCACATTCGCCTCTGTCAGCAGAATCAGCGCTTTCAGCTTATTGAGCCTTTCTGTCATCTCCCGGCTGAGGCAGCTTCCGATATCCAGCACAATAAAATCAAAATCCTGCTTCTCCACAAGCGTCCGGATCAGTACATCGAACTCCTTCAGTCCCACATTCATCGTCCCGAGGGACTTCTCAAACGGAAGCAGGTACGAAACAACATCCGTCTTGATGTTCTGCAGAATCGTCCAGTAAGTATCTTCGTCCGGATGAATCAGCTTTTCCGCCAGCTCCGGCGAAGCGTAGCTCTCACCGGGCAGATATACAGACAGGCTCTGGGTATCATCGCATCCGATCAGAAGCACCTTCTGATCCAGCATTTTCAGTTTTCTGGCAAGAGCCACACACACGAGGCTCTTCCCGCATCCTCCGATCGGTGAATATACGGCAACCACCTTTGTCTGCTTCGGAGCCGCCGGCTCCTTTTCCGCTGACGCAGCGTCTTCCACTTCCACGCCTGCCCATAGAGCCATATCTATCTTTTCGAACAGTTCTTCCTTCGGCAGAAATTCCATCAGAACTGTCACATTGTCAGGGTATGTCTTTGTCATCCCGGCTTCCGGGACGAGCAGATATATCCTTCCGATCGAATGCCCTGCGAACTGACTGCCGTCCCCGTATGAACCCTCATCGATCAACATCAGATCCGGATTCTGCTCCGTTGAAAAATAGGCATCCACAAATCCGGGATCGGTGATGACCTGAACCTCGGCATTCACCGAATAACGTCTGATAATATCCTCTTCGCAGTGCTTCAGAAAGCCGGAGTCAGTGTCAATAATGATCAGCTGCGGTTTTTTACCTTCCATAGTCTCTGTCGTCCTCACTCTACATTAAACGTATAATCCGCAAAACGAATCACGGTACCCTCCCCGATCGGAATCTCCGTATTCGGAGCGATCCTCTGATCATTGATATAGGTGCCGTTTTCGCTGTTCATGTCACTGACATAATAATTAATGCCATTCCATCCGATAATCGCATGAACCGGGCTTACCGTATCTACATCGGTGATCAGCCCGTCCGCTTCTCCCGGGTCCGTACCGATCCGGAACTTCTCCTGCCGAATGATAAATGTGAGCGGATGCGGTGTGTTAATGCTTTTCAGTGTAAGGCTCTCATTGTCGAGTTCCGCCGGAGACCGCTGATCCAAAGCGGTTGAAAGGCTCTTCCAGTCGCCGAAGTTCTGCTGCTTCTGGTATGCGATCTGTCGGCAGACAAACGCTCCGCCGTCGCGGTCTGACACAAGATCTTCAATCAGGGAATAGAGCCGCTTCATATAAATGCCGCTGTTTCTGGACTCTTCGGGGATCATTGCCGGAAGGCAGATGAGATACACCTGCCCCTCATCATTCAGATATATGCTGTCCGTATCCCAGATGACATTTTCAAGCGAAATTTCCGTATGGTCCGCCAGAGCGCTCACTCTCTCAAGCAGCGCCTGAGCGGTCTTCGTCACCTCGTTGAGATCCATATCCTGCAAGGCGTCTTCCAGTGTCCGGTAACGCTCCGGGTAAAACGCCAGCTTGATTCGTTCGTTATAATGAATCCAGAAGCACGGAAACAATCCGTAGTCCGCCCCCTGCCCGTTCACAAAGGCAAGGGCCTTCGTATCAAGCAGTTCTTCTGAATTGATCAAAAAATCCCTCATACTACATCCTCTGTCTGTAAGAATTCAGCTGCATTCCGCCCCTCCTCAGATGACAGCCAGAGTCATTGTACATCAGTTCACAGAATTATACAACTGCCGGCGAAAACGCTTCGAAAACGCCGCTGATCGCGCGTTACTCTGTTCACACTTAGCTGACCGGGCAGAAATTTCACAGCGCCTTAGCCTGCGCATTGCCGGCTGTTAAAAGTTCTATCAGATATCCTTCATGATCCTCCTCAGTTCCCCGACCGGAAGCTGCCCCGGCGCGGATGCCTCTCCGACAGATCCGAAGGTCATCGCTGACCCGGTAATTCTTCCGCCGACCCTGCTGATCCTGCCCAGATCTCCCATCGCCATCGTCACAAGCGGGCTTGAAATCTGACGGTTCTTCTCCTCGGTGACGCTCATGAGGCGCAGCACATCCTTCGGCTTCTTCGGCATGACAGCCACCTTCAACACATCCGCCCCGGTTCTCGCCAGCCTGTCAAAAATAAGGTCAAGCTCGGGCTTCTTCGGCGTCTTGCTGAAATTGTGCCAGGACGCGATCACCGGCATACCCAGCTCATGGACCTGTGAAACCAGAAGTTCCGTATTGATTTCCGGATTCAGGCCTTCTATATCGATCACAGAAATCTCCGGCCGTCCGGCGGCGTACAGGATCACGGACCGGTATTTCTCCGCCGAGAGATGGGACTTTCCGCCCTCTCTCTTCGTCCGGACGGTAAACAGAATCGGGATATCCCCGAGAATCTCCTGTAGCGATATCAGTACCTCGGCTATTTTTTCCACATTATCAAGATCCCGGAAACAATCGGCACGCCACTCCACGAGATCCGGTGCCTCCGCGGCGGCCTGCCGTGCCTGCTCCCCGACAGCCTCTCTGCTCTCTCCTGTAATGGGTACGCAGATTTTCGGAAGTCCCTGTCCCAGAATCACTCCATTTTTCAGCGGAAGCGGTCTCTTCACAGCTTTCACAGGCTTCGGCGTCTTGGTCCGCTTCTCACGGCGCCACTCATAGAGTGACCGCTGCGGTTTTCCAGCATCCTCTTCCGATCTGCGGCCATTCACCACCTCATCTCCGGACATATTGACACCTTCCTCCGGTTCATTGCTTTCTTCTAATGCATTGCTGTCCTCCGATGCATCGCTGTCCTCTGATGTATTGCTGTCCTCTGATGCATCGCTGTCTTCTGATGCATTGCTGTCCTCTGATTTATTGCTGTCCTCTGATTTATTGCTGACCGTCTCGCCGGAGAACGCGTCTCCCACAGATTTTACCGTTCTTTCCGACTCTGCCGGTTTCTCCCTCTGCGGATTCGTCTCCGGACCATTTTCCGCCGTTGAATCTCTTTCTGTCAGATTCTCTGCCGGCGCAGCTGTCTCTGACGGCTTCTCCGCTGACGGATTTGCCACTGCCGGGTTTTCTGCCGTCGACACTGTCTCCGGCGCGCTCTCTGACGTCGGATGCATCTCTGCGGATTGCTCCGTTACTTCGGATTCCGCTGTGTCTGTCGAAATCTCCGGAGCATTGCCCCTTCTCCCGAGAAAATGATTTCTTTTCCTTCGTCTGGTAAACCACATAATGATTCTCCTTCCGTCCAAAACAGCCCGGAAAGGTTTCCGGGCTGTTGAAATTTCCTATTATCCAGTTGTTAAATCTGTGATATCGGCTTTCCTGTCTGTCGGGCTGCCGTTCTCCTCTTACTGAATCAAAAGAGAAAACACACCTGTCCCGCAGCGTCTTAATGCTTCTGAAGGAAATCCGGAATCTGGATATCCTTTTTCGGGGTCTTCGGAGCTGTCGGTCTGGCGACAGACGGTGCTGCGGTCTGCTTAGGAATCGTGAAGCTCGGCATAGAGTAGGAAGGAGCTGCCTTTGCTGCCGCTCCGCTTCTTCGGGTCTGTGCGGATCCGAGGATCGTCGGCTCTGTCTTCTCGATTTTCTCTGCCTCCGCGTCCTTTACATTTGCGACCCTGGCAGAAGCATCGTCAAGTCCCGTCGCGATTACCGTGATCTTACAGGTATCCGGTGTGGAGTCATCATACATCGCGCCGAAGATGATGTTCGCATCGTCGCCGGCAAGATTCTGCACATAGCTCGCTGCGTCGTTTGCATCCATCAGGCTGATATCGCCGGAGATGTTGATGATGACGTTGGAAGCGCCCTCAATCGTTGTCTCCAGCAGCGGAGACTGAACCGCCTCCTGAACTGCCTCAAGCGCCTTGTCATCGCCCTTCGAAGCGCCGATTCCGATATGGGCCATACCCTTGTCCTTCATGACTGTCTGTACGTCCGCAAAGTCAAGATTGATCAGCGCAGGTACATTGATCAGATCTGTGATGCCCTGCACCGCCTCCTGAAGAACCTCATCTGCCTTCTTCAGGGCCTCCGGCATAGTGGTGCGGCGGTCTACAATCTCCAGAAGCTTATCGTTCGGGATCACGATCAGTGTATCGACATTCTGCTTCAGTCTGTCGATGCCGGAAAGAGCATTGGTCATTCTCTGCTTTGCCTCGAAACGGAAAGGCTTGGTGACAACACCAACGGTCAGGCAGCCTGCTTCCTTCGCGAGACTTGCGACTACAGGAGCCGCGCCGGTTCCGGTTCCGCCACCCATACCGCAGGTGACGAATACCATGTCAGCGCCCTCCACGAGCTTCTTGATCTCGTCAGCGCTCTCCTCTGCGGCCTTCTGGCCTACCTCAGGCTTTGCACCGGCTCCGAGTCCCTTTGTGACCTTCTCACCGATCTGAAGTACAGTCGGTGCCTTGCAAAGGGTCAGTGCCTGCTTATCTGTATTGATTCCAACGAATTCCACCCCTCCGATGGATTCGTCTACCATTCTGTTGACGGCGTTGTTGCCGGCGCCTCCGACACCAATCACCACTATCTTTGCTGAAGACTCAGCCTCGTTCGTCATAATCTCTAACAAAATGCTTCCTCCTTTATCTGACCAAAGACCTGCTGCAGATCCTTTGCCAATTATTTATCTTCCCTCATTCCTTATAATCAAAGAAAATAACACACTTCCTATAATATAGTCTCCGTTGGAAATATTCAACACTTTTTCAAAAAAACGTGGACCGCCGCGGCTCTCCAGTTACTGTTCACACCCAATGTCATTAAGTTAAACTCTATGAGTTAGATTCCATTGTTGGTCTAACTCA
>CAIFEZ010000036.1 GCA_903789595.1 uncultured eubacterium 1-6 | reverse complement strand
TATTATTGAGTTTTCAAGGTGCGAAGCCCATTTTTGCTATGGGAAGTTTTAGTTACTAACAGACAAATTGCCTTTGTACTAAGGAAGGACGAATGCAATACCTGTCTCTGGCCTTATCTTCTCGGTGAAATGTCGGCTTATCTGATTATGTTTTTGAGCAACCGGATCGCTCTCTATCATCATCATGACGGCCTTTTTATTTTCAATTTGAAATCCGATGTGCTGATCTGCGGATTTGTTTTTCTGATTGTCCTGGCATCTGTTATCATTCCGACTGCAACGATTATTAAAAAAAATGATTTGATGCCACCGCTGGTTTCCGCTTCCTATTATGGGAAGTCTCATGAAAAGACAGGCAGGAAGGGGCGGCCAGCCAAATTGTTAAAGTTTACTGGTAAAAACGTCCCGTTGCACCTGTCCCTGATGTTTCTGTCGAAGCAGAAGAAGGCATTTATGGCAACTGTCATTTTCCTCTTTTTGGGATGTGAAATGGCTCTTGCTTCCTGTACCTTAGCCTCCGGTGCTGATTACGAAAAGGCATTTTCAGCAATTCCGGATTTCCAGGTCAGTGTCACGCAGAATGCATCCGCAAACATGAGAGAAAATCTGTCGGAAAACACCGACAATCAGATGTTTACCTCGGGTATGGTTCATGATTTGACGGAAAACCTGCATGATTCCATCTGCGACATTCGTTTTGTCAAAGGATATTTTCCATCTCTGGACACAGATCAGAAGAGTGTGCTTGGAGTTTTAAATATGAAAGACGATACACAGATCGTTATCCAGCCAATGGATAAAAGCACCTTAGGCAAGCTGTATTCCTATGAAGAAAAGGCAGGAAGAAAAATAAATACAAATGAATGGGAACAGCATCATGGTGCGATCATCATAAGCAAAAACCTGCTTTACAGCAATGCAGATTCAGCTATCCGGTCAAACATGGGAAAATCCTTTACCGTATATGATACCTTGCCCGATGGCTCTGACCCGGGTGAATATCCATCCGCACAGCTGTCCGTCTGCGGTTATGCCGAAGCAGGAGAGAAGGACTTCCCAGACATTCCACTGGCGTGGGATACTGAGAATGCCGTAATAATAGCGGTCACACCCGATACCTATAACCATCTGGGTTCTTTTATGCAGGAACAGATCCTGTCCGTCAGCTTTGACGCGGTCGATCACGCGGAAAGCAGTGTGAAACAGCGGCTTAATCAGTGGATCAATAACGAAAACTACAACTATGATATAGAAAAAAGCTGTCCAATATTGATCTTCTGAAATGCATATCAAAGACAGACCTGATCGCGGAAAATCAAAATTATATTATGTTCAGCCGGCTCACGATGGCGGGGGTAAGTATCGCATTTTTCTTTATGGGCATCCTTGTCTTTCTCAATACATTATTGACCGAATATGTGCGCGACAGGCGGGAGCAAATTCTTTTAAAATATCTTGGAGTCACAAAAAAAGAAATGATGAAAGCACTCGTAACAGAAGGCCTGATATACTTTGCGGCGTTAGCTTCTTTGTTAGCTACGGTGGGAATATACCTTGACGTTGTCATTGGAAAATTAGCAAAGAAGAATATTTTCTATTTTGAATTTGCTTTTCCTTACCATACTTTCTTTATCTTGCTCATAATATTTTTTGCAATAAGTGTTTCACTGCCCCCGATACTCAGCCACATACAATCGTCGACGCATTCCATATACAGCCGGAATCTCTGACGATTTCAGAATCTTTGCCTCTGACGATTTCAAAATCTTGCCTTGCATATACTACATCGTTAAACTATAATGATTGAATACACACTGAGAATTACGAAACAGGAATTCTGACTGTATGTATAAGGGGGAAGCAGGTGCGAATCCTGCGCTGTCCCGCAACTGTGAGTATCGATACGATACAAGCCAGAGCACCCGCATACGGCACTGCAAATGACACGACGGATGGATGATTGCAGAACAGCCCGATCGGCTGTAATTATGTCACATGCAGGTCGTTTCCCCTACCGGAAACGGCTTTTATTTATGCGGACAATGAACCGCATCTGAATTATCATTATCAAAGGAGAGATCATGTCAGGAACATTATATGGAATCGGAGTCGGCCCGGGAGACCCGGAATTGATGACGCTGAAGGCGTGCCGTATTCTCCGCGAAAACGAAGTAATTGCAGCTCCCGGAGAATCCGTGAAGGATACTGTTGCGTATAAAATTGCGGTACAGGCAGTCCCGGAAATCGCGGACAAGACACTGATGCCCATCTTCATGCCGATGGTCATGAACAAGGCTGAGCAGATCGAGAATCACAGGAAGGGCGCCCGTCAGATCGAGAAGGTTCTGGACGAGGGAAGGAACGTAGTCTTTATCACACTGGGAGATCCCACGATCTATTCCACCTTCTCTTATGTACAGGAAATTGTAGAGGCGGACGGATATGAAACCGCTCTCGTCAGCGGCATTACTTCCTTCTGCGCCGCTGCCGCCGCCCTGAACATACCGCTTACCGAGTGGACGGAACAGCTCCATGTCATTCCCGCGGTACACAAGCTTGATGCCGTGCTCGACCAGCCCGGCACCTATGTGCTGATGAAATCGGGCAGCCATATGGACGCGGTCAAGGAGAACCTCCGCGCATCCGGCAAGAAGGTGGAAATGGTCGAGAACTGCGGAATGCCCGGACAGAAAATCTACCGTTCTCTGGATGAAATTCCGGATGACGCGGGATATTTCTCACTGATTGTTGCAAAGGAAAAATGAAGAAGCATCCATTGAAAACCAATCTGCGCAGGGCACTTGCGGTCTCCCTTCTGTCTCTGGTGACCATGGCCGTCTCTCTCGGTCCCGTCACCGTCTCCGCCGACGAAGCACACAGCGATGTGGCGGGAAGCGGTGAGACCGCTTCTTCCAAACCGGTCGGCCGGTACGGAATGACGCCGATCGCGGGCACTGATGTCAAAGACGGCACCTATGATATCGACGTCGATGTCAGCTCGCAGTTTTTCCGGATTGCCTCCTGCACCCTCACGGTGAAGGACGGCAAAATGACCGCCTCCATTCAGCTTGACTCCTTTTCCTATTCCCTGATCTATCAGGGAACCGGGGAAGAAGCCGCCAAAGCCGATGCCGATGATTACATTGAAATTACGGAGGATGACGAAGGCTATGCTGCCTTCACACTTCCGGTAGACGCGCTGGACAGGCAGATTTCCATTGCTTCCTTCAGCACGCGGAAGAACAAATGGTACAACAGGACGATTCTGTTCGACGCGGCCTCCCTTCCCTCGTCCGCTCTTCGTATCACCCTGCCGGACTTCGAGGCCATCGAGGACGGTCTGAAGGCCATCGGCTATGATACCGATGATCTCGACGCAGCCAGCGATCTTTCCGAAATGAAGAGGGGCGAGACCGCAAAGGCTGACAGCTCCGCGGCAGAATCCGTTTCCTCCGGAAGCGCCGCGAACGGCAGTTCTTCCGAAGACACAGCTTCGGGCAGCATCAGAGCTGATGCAGCGAATGCCGTCTCCTCGGAAAGTGCTTCCGCCGGATCGTCGCCAGACGGTCTTGCAGAAAGCGCAAATGCCGTTTCAACCGATCGAAAGGATGGCGAATATTCCATCGAAGTCAACATGACCGGGGGAAGCGGGAGAGCAAGCGTCACCTCGCCCACGCTTCTGATTGTCCGGAACGGGAGAGCCTACGCAAAGCTGTACTGGAGCAGCACCTACTACGACTACATGATCGCAGACGGCGTCAAATACATGAACAACACCAGGGACGGCGGGACCTCGACCTTTATCATACCGATCACCGCCATGGATACGGCTGTGCCGGTGATCGCCGACACAACGGCTATGGGCGATCCAGTCGAGATCGACTACCAGCTGACCTTCTATGAGGATACCATCGGAAGCAGGAATCTCGTTCCACAGATTGCAACGAGACGGGTTCTGATCGTCGCCCTGTTTATCATCCTGGCCGGCGCCGTTCTCAGCTTTCTCACCCGGAAAACCCGGTACCGCTGAGATCACACACACCGGATCATACCGCCGGAGATCAGAAATGATTGAATTACGAAATCTTACAAAAAAATTTGATGCCTTCACGGCCGTCGACCATCTCAGCCTGACGATCGGAACCGGAGAGTTCTTCGGCCTTCTCGGCTCCAACGGTGCCGGAAAGACAACGACCATCAGCATGATCTCAACCGTCCTTCTCCCTACGGAGGGAGAGGTTCTGATTGACGGCGAGAAGGTCACCCGAAAGTCCTCCGCGCAGAAGAGAAAGCTTTCCATCGTCACGCAGGAATACTCCATGCGCCAGGACATGACCATGGATGAGGTGATGGAATATCAGGGCCGGCTCTACTATATGCCCCGCAAGGTCATCCGCCGGAAGACCGACGAGCTCCTGAAATTCGCCGGACTCATTGATTACCGAAAACGCATTGTCCGGCACCTGTCCGGCGGTATGAAGCGCAAGCTGATGATCTGCCGCGCACTGATGACCGATCCCGGGATCATCCTGCTCGACGAGCCCACTGCCGGCATGGACGCCTTCGCCAGACGTCAGATGTGGGAGCTCTTAAGGAAGCTGCAGCGTCAGAACATCACTATCATCCTGACCACGCACTACATCGAAGAAGCAGAGGCGCTCTGCGACCGCGTCGCGTTTCTGCACAAGGGAAAACTGGACGTGGTCGACACCCCCTCGAATCTCATTCTCTCCCTCGGGAAATACGCCGTCGATGAGGCAACCGGGGAAGGGCAGAAGAGCAGGTTTTTCTCCGACAGAAAGGACGCGATTGCCTATCTGGAGGGACTCGACCCGGACGCAGGCGCGTCCCTTCGCAGAACCACCCTCGAGGACGCATTCGTGGAACGCATCGGGAACCGCATCCGCAAGTAATGGCGGAACTGACGAATTCGGGCATGCCTCAAAGACCGCATCCGCGGGTAATGGAACAGACAGGAAGAAGAATGGGAATTATAACCGTATTATGGGAAAAATGGGCGGAGTTCAAGCGGGATTTTTTCAAGATCACGCTCGCATCCATGATTTCGCCCCTGATGTATCTGATCATATTCGGCCTCGGCATACAGGCGACGTCGCACGGAGAACCGTATCTCAACTACCTGATCCCCGGCATCGTGGCCATGTCCACCATGACCGGAAGCTTCAGCGCGGTAGCCCAGAACATGAGCGTTCAGCGGCTGTATGAGAAGGCACTCGATCAGGTGATGATCTCACCGACACCTCTCTGGCAGTTCATCGTGGGACAGATTATCGGCGGTGCGCTCCGCGGCATGTATGCCGCCTGCATCATCCTGCTTCTCACGATGTCGATCCGGACGGGACTGATCTTCAACTGGAAATCCTTCCTGATCATGTTTCTGAACGGCATGGTTTTTTCCACGATGGCGCTGGTGCTGTCCTTTCTGGCCAAAAGCTACTCGGACGCGCCGAGATACAACGCCTACATCATCGTTCCCATGTCGTTTCTGTGCAATACCTTCTTCTCTACCGATCAGATGCCCGCCGCCTTCCGGTATTTTGTGGGAATCCTCCCGCTGTCCCAGGCGAGCAACATGATCCGGAGCATCTCGGCGGGAATTGATCCCGGCTGGAGCGGAGTCGTGATTCTTCTGATCTATCAGGCGGCCTTCTCTCTGCTCTCTGTGCTCTTTATCTATAAAAAGAAAAACCTGTAAGCCGGAAAGGAGATACCATGTCTGAAAAAGCAATCCTCATCGCAAGCTTCGGCACGCTTCAGGAAGAAAACCAGAGAAAATCCATCGGCGCTCTCGAAACGGAGGCCGGGGCTTTTTTCCCTGACCGGACCGTATACCGCGCCTGGACCAGCCGCTTTATCCGGAAACGGCTTCTGTCCGCAGGAGTGTGTCCGGCGGACAGCACGGAGGAGGCCATCGCCAGGATGGTGCACGACGGAATCCGCGATCTGCTCGTGCTCCCCGCGTTTGTATTCGAGGGAAAGGAATACAGGGACCTCTGCCGGCAGCTTGCGGATCTTCAGAGCAGGAAAGCTTCTTCCGACGGAGAGCCTGCAAGGTTTGAGAGCATTCGTATCGCGAGGCCGCTTCTCAGCACTGATGAAGACCTGGACGACATCATCAGGTTTCTCTCAGACAGCTTCCCCGGCCGCAGAGACGATGAGGCCGTCATCCTCATGGGACACGGCACCTCCTACGGTCTCGGGGGAATCTATTCCACGCTGGACCGGGAACTCGAGAAACGCGGACTGGCAAACATCATGCTCGGAACCATCGATTCGCCGGAAATCGGATTTGATCACGTGATCGCCGACCTGCAAAGGGCGGCGGAAAGCGGCCGGCGCATCCGGCATATCACTCTGATGCCTTTCCTGATGACCGCGGGAAATCACGCGGTTGTCGACATGGCCGGCAGCCAGCCGGATTCCTGGAAGTCCAGACTTGAAAACGCCGGGTACAAGGTCACCTGCATTCTGCATGGCCTCGGCGAGTCGGAGATGATCCGCCGGTTGCTGATCCGACACGCGCAGGACGCGCCCGAGACAGAAATACGATAAACCTTCGCAACGATTCAGCATCTCCATATCGAGGGCCTGTGGTTCTCCGATGTGAGGAGTCCGGGAGTCTTCGACACCCGGGCACGGCGAGCAACTGCTGTATTCTGTGTTCTCCGATCTGAGGAGTCCGGAACCCTTCGGGTCCCGGACACATGATACAGTATCCGGCACCTTTTACAACATCGGGTTTACTGTTCACGAAATGTCTGAGAAGCAGGCGGAGGCAGCAAATATACGGTACATACTTGTAAGCTGCGGATTGCGCTGTGCTGTGCACGCCCGCAATCCTGCAGGTATGAGCGAGGTAAGTTATGATTCAAATGGTCGGAACAGACCATACACTGGCACCTGTCAATGTGCGGTCCTTTTTCTCCTTTACAAAAGAAGAGAGCATACAATTCATGACGCAGATCCAGATAGATCTGAAGGCGCGCGGCGTTCTGCTTCTATCCACCTGCAACCGGATGGAACTGTGGGTCAGTACGGACCGCGATGAGCCGGATGATCTTCTCCACGAGATCTGTCTGTTCAAGGATGTGGAAGAGGAAAGGTACCGCGGATATTTTCACGGCAGGACCGATGAAGAGGCGGTGGAACATCTGTTTGCTCTCACCTGCGGCTTAAAATCCGCCATCCTCGCCGAGGATCAGATTCTGACACAGGTAAAATCCGCCCTTTCCTTTGCCAGGGAGAATTATTTTACTGACAGTGTCATTGAGGTCCTGTTCCGCATGGCCGTCACCGCCGCCAAGAAAGTCAAGACCGATGTCACCTTCACCCACGCCGATTCAACGGCGATCGAGCAGGCCGTATCCATGCTCAAAGAGCAGCGCTTCCGTTTGAAGGGCGCAAACTGTATGGTCATCGGGAACGGGGAATATGGAAAAATCGCCGCAAACACTCTCGTCAGAAACGGCGCCAATGTGACCGTGACCGTCCGCCAGTACCACAGCGGCAGGGTGGAAATTCCTTCCGGCTGCAGCCAGATCAATTACGGCGACCGGATGGAGTATCTGCCGGAATGCGATCTGGTGGTAAGCGCGACAACCAGTCCTCACTGCACCATCGAATACGAGGATCTTCTGGGAATGCATCCGGATCACCCGATCATTCTGATCGATTTTGCGATTCCTCAGGACATCGATCCCCGCGTCTCGCGCCTGAAGGACTTCACCCTCTACAATATCGACGATTTTCGCTCGGACGCCGTGCCGGAAAATGAGGCAAACCGGGATGCCTATTTGAGAACGCGGGAAATTCTTGCTGAGGAGGAGAGCGCATTCTGGTTCTGGATGAACGACCGTGATCTTGTGCCCAGAATTCACCGCATCAAGGATCAGGCGGTGGAGGACTATAATCTCCGGATCCGTAAGATTATCCGCAGGCTTCCGCTTTCAGAAGACAATCAGAAGGCCCTGACCGGCGACATGGGCCGCGCCGTCGGAAAGGTCGTCGCCAAGCTGATCTTTGACCTCCAGGATCACCTGCCTGACCGTGAATTCAGGGACTGTGTCGCCGGACTCGAAAAAGTCTACGAAGAGGAGGATTTGAACTCATGAGCATCCGCCAGGGGAAACCGTTCTTCCCCGTATTTCTTGATTTATCTGAAAAAAAAGCCGTTGTCATCGGCGGCGGATCCATCGCGGAGCGCCGGATCCTGACCTTATCCGGCTTTGTCGGCGGCATCACCGTCGTCGCGCCGGAGGTCACCGACACGATCCGGCATCTTGCCTCCGGCACCGCGAAGCCAGAAAATTCTTCCGGTGCTGCCGGAGCGCCGGACACGAAAGCGCACACGGCTGCCTCCGAATCTTCGGACGGCCGATCCGACCGGTCCGGTGCTGCCGTCACGTGGATTGCAAAATCCTATGAACGCAGCGACATCATGAACGCCGATCTTGTGCTTGCATGCACTGATGACCCGGATCTGAACAATGACATCTATGTCGCCTGCAAATGTCTCGGGATTCTGGTCAACGACTGCAGTGACAGGAACAAGTGCGATTTTTACTTCCCGAGCGTGGTGCAGAAGGATGGCATTGTTGTCGGCATCAACGGAGGAGGCGCGGACCACCACCGTGTGAAGCTCGTCCGCCGTAAGGTGGAGGAAGCCCTGGAATGTGAAGCCTCCCTGTATACCGACGGCCGGAGCAACGCCTGAACATCCGGCAGACATCGGGAAAGCACCGGATTCCGTTAATATGCAAACATCTTATTATTACGAAAGCACATGAGACTCATGAAGAAACAAAAAATAATAATCGGAAGCCGCGAGAGCACGCTCGCGGTGGTACAAAGCAATCTCGTCATTCAATATCTGAACCAGGCGCATCCGGAGCTCGAAACCGAGCTTCTGACCATGAAGACGACCGGAGATAAGATTCTCGACCGGCGTCTGGATCAGATCGGCGGAAAGGGCCTCTTCGTCAAGGAGCTTGACAGGGCTCTGCTGGAACACCGGAGCGATTACTCGGTCCACAGCCTGAAGGACCTTCCCATGGAGGTCCCGGAGGAACTCCCCGTCGTCGCTTTTTCCAGACGCGAGGACCCAAGAGATGTCCTCGTCCTTCCGAAGGGGCAGACCGAACCGGATCTCACGAAGCCGATCGGAACCTCCTCGCTTAGAAGAATCCTGCAGCTGAAGAAGCTGTTCCCGGACGCCGTCTTCGAAAGCGTCCGCGGCAACCTCCAGACGCGTCTCCGCAAGCTGGACGAGGGGCAGTACGGCGCCATCGTCCTCGCAGCCGCAGGCATGAAGCGCCTGGGGATGCAGGACCGGATCAGCCGCTATTTTTCCGTCGACGAGGTGATCCCCTCCGCCGGCCAGGCAATCCTTGCAGTTCAGGGAAGAAGAGGGGAAGACGCCTCCGTATTCGACGGCTTCGCGGATGAAGACTCGTTCTGCGCAGCAGCCTGCGAGCGCGCCTTTGTGAGATATCTGAACGGCGGCTGTTCCTCACCGATCGCCGCGCATGCAACAATCTATGAGAACGAAGAGGACTTCCGGAAATCTCTCGGAGAAAACGCCCCCGAGATCTTCCGCGACCATGCATCCGGTCCAGCTGTACCCGTAGGATCCGATGCCAAAAGCCACAAGCTGATCTTCCTTCGCGGGCTGTACTACAGCGAGGAAACCGGCGCGTATTCCACCGGAACCGCCGCCGCACGTGCCGGCGATGCTGCCGCCCTGGGCATTGCTCTGGCGAAGAAGCTTCAGGCGGAGACCCGCTGACACCTGTGATACTATTTGGCAGAAGCATGCATAAAGAAGCTGAATGCAGAGCATTCGCGTGCGGTGCGCGTCGAGATAGCGAGTGAAACACCACAAAACGCGTTTTCTCGCGTTTCATCCGGGGAATTGCCCGCAAGAGGAATTTTCCGTTTGAAATGATCATGTGCTGAATCGCGACGAAAAGCTTTCAGAAAAAAACAGACCCATGAAAGGTTCGGAGATAAGAATGAAAAAAGGTAAAGTATGGCTCGTTGGAGCCGGCCCCGGAGACCGGGGCCTTTTCACAATCAAGGGAAGAGAAGTCCTTCAGAACGCCGATGTGGTGCTGTATGACAGTCTCGTTGGTCCCGGTGTGCTCGCCATGATCCCGGATACCGCGCGCGCTATTAATGTCGGGAAGAGATCCAGCCACCACACCATGCCGCAGTGGAAGATGAATGAGCTGATTCTGGAAGAGGCGCAGAAGGGGAACCGCGTGGTCCGCCTGAAGGGAGGAGACCCCTTCCTCTTCGGAAGAGGCGGAGAGGAGCTGGAGCTTCTGGCGGAAAACGGCATACCATTTGAGGTTGTTCCGGGCATCACCTCGCCGATTGCCGTCCCCGCGTACAACGGCATTCCGGTCACCCACAGAGATTTCACCTCGTCCCTTCACATCATTACCGGGCACAAAAAAGCCGGCGACGTGTATGACATTGATTTTCATGCTCTCGTACAGACTAAGGGAACCCTCGTTTTTCTCATGGGAATCGCCTCCCTCGACGACATCTGCGGAGGGCTTCTGCATGCCGGAATGGATCCGCATATGCCGGCCGCGGTTCTGCAGAAGGGCACCACGGCAAGACAGAAGAGAATCATCGCCACCGTCTCCACACTGTCCGAGGAGGTGCGGAAACAGGGCGTGGAGACACCGGCCATCATCGTGGTCGGCAGGGTCTGCACGCTCGCGGACACCTTCGAATGGTATGAAAAGCTTCCGCTTGCGGGCTACCGGGTTCTTGTGACACGCCCCAGAGGGCTTTCCTCTGAAATGTCCGCAAAGCTCCGGACGCAGGGCGCCGATGTTCTCGAGATTCCGGCCATTGCCACCGTTCCGATCGAGAACAATCTCAAGCTCATTCACGCCATTCAAAACCTCCGGGATTATCAGTGGATCGCCTTCACGAGTCCCAGCGGCGTAAAAATCTTCTTCGATCAGATGCGCACGTCTGAAATCGACATTCGGAATCTGTCCGGAATCAGGATCGCCTCCATTGGAAAAGGGACTGCCCGGGAGCTCGGAAAATACGGACTGATTCCCGATCTGATTCCGCCGCGCTATGACGGAGAAGCGCTGGGAGAATGGATTGCCCGCAAGGCAGATCCGGACGACCGGATCCTGCTTCCGAGAGCGGAGATCGGCAGCAAAGCGATCCTCGAGAAGCTGAAGGATTTCGCCGTAGACGACATTCCTACCTATCACACCGTATCTCTCAGTTCTGAGGCCGTGAACGAAACGGAGCTGTTCGAACAGGGCGAAATCGACTGTGCGGCCTTCACCAGTTCTTCCGGCGTGAAGGCATTTCTGGCCGCCAATCCCGATCTGGACATGAGCCTCGTAAAAGCCGCCTGCATCGGGAAGCAGACACAGGCCACCGCTGACGCTGCGGGAATGAAAACCTTCTGCGCCGACAAGGCGACCATCGACAGCCTGCTGGAACTGATCATTCGGATGCACGATCAGGACATGGCGAACCGCTGACGCTCCTGGAGTCTTCCGGCATGGTGCTCACTTCCCACAAGCGTCTTTACGGACGTTCCGGGCCTGACACTCCTGGAGTCTTCCGGCATGCTGTTCACCGCATACCGGAAAACGCCTCGCACCCGAAAACACCTCATACCGAAGGATCCCTCATACCGGGGAACATGTTATCTGTCCCCGCCCAGCTCTATACGGCAGGGATTTTACAGTCCTGTTGTCCTTCGCAAACTGGCAACCTTCGGCGAAGCGTGCTATGATACGATTATACAAAAAAGAAAAGAGGCAATTGCTATGGAAATCATAAAGAGACCGCGCCGTCTGCGCGAGAATGCGGTTATCCGCAAAATGGTGCGTGAAACCAGACTCGACAAGTCCTCTCTGGTATATCCGATTTTTGTCATGGAAGGAGAAGGCATCACGGAAGAGATTCCCTCCATGCCCGGCCAGTACCGCTACAGCATCGACACCTTCCTCGGAAAGCTGCGGGAGCTCCTCGATCACGGCGTATCCTCCGTCATGATCTTCGGCATTCCGGACCACAAGGACGAGGTCGGCTCCGGTGCCTATGACAGCAACGGAATCGTTCAGAGGGCACTTCGCGCCGCGAAAAAAGCTGTTCCGGAAATGTATTACATTACAGACGTCTGCATGTGCGAGTACACCTCACACGGCCACTGCGGCGTTCTGAACGGAAACGACGTGGACAATGACCCGACGCTTGAGCTTCTTGCCAAAACCGCCCTTTCACACGCGGAAGCGGGAGCGGATATGGTCGCTCCCTCCGACATGATGGACGGACGCGTTCTGGCGATCCGCAAAAAGCTGGACGAAAACGGTTATTCCAGAGTCCCGATCATGTCCTATGCGGTAAAATACGCCTCCGCCTTCTACGGTCCCTTCCGCGACGCCGCGGATTCTGCGCCGAAATTCGGAGACCGCAAGACCTACCAGATGGATTTCCACAATGTTCGCGAGGGCATCAAGGAAGCCCTCACCGATGTGGAAGAGGGCGCGGACATCGTCATGGTCAAGCCGGGCATGTCCTTCCTGGATGTTCTGACGAAGGTTCACGATCTTGTAAATGTTCCGGTTGCCTGCTACAGCGTGAGCGGCGAGTATGCCATGGTCAAGGCAGCCGCCGAAAAGGGGTGGATTGATGAAGACCGCATCGTCGGAGAAATGGCCGTATCCGCCTTCCGCGCCGGCGCACAGATCTACATCACCTACTATGCGGAGCGGATTGCCCGCCTGATCGATGAGGGCGTGATCGGCTGAGCTGTCTGACACACTTTCCCCGCATCGAAAGAAAACGAAGGCAGCTGCAGCTTCTGCACAATGTATCTTATGGCTGTTTCTCACAAGAAAGGACGAATCATCATGGCAGAACAAAAGAAAAACCGTTCCGAGCTTCTGATGGAACGGGCACAGAAAGTGATTCCGGGAGGGGTAAACTCTCCGGTACGTTCCTGGCAGAATGTCGGAATGACTCCCAGATTTATCCAGGGTTCTACCGGCCCGTACATTTTTGACGTGGACGGCAGCAAATATATCGACTACATCTGCTCCTGGGGTCCGATGATCCTCGGCCACAACAACAGCGAGGTCCTCGACGCGGTCGTCCGCACCGCGGAGAACGGTCTGAGCTTCGGCACTCCGACTGAGCTTGAGGTGGAAATCGCGGAATATATCTGCGAGCGGATTCCCCACGTCGACATGATCCGGATGGTAAATTCCGGCACAGAGGCCGTCATGAGCGCCATCCGCCTCGCCAGAGGCTACACCGGCAAAAACAAGGTCATCAAATTCGCCGGCAACTACCACGGCCACAGCGACTGTCTGCTGGTGGACGCGGGATCCGGACTGATGACGCAGGGCATTCCCGGCAGCGCCGGCGTTCCGAAGGGCTGCACACAGGACACCCTGAGCGCGGTCTACAATGATATCGCAAGTGTGGAAGAGCTTTTCAAGGCCAACGAGGATCAGATCGCCTGTGTCATCGTCGAGCCCGTCGCCGCCAATATGGGCGTCGTTCCGCCGCAGCAGGGCTTCCTGCAGGGGCTTCGTGAGCTCTGCACCAAATACCATGCGCTTCTGATCTTCGACGAGGTCATCACCGGATTCCGCCTGGCATTCGGCGGAGCCGCGGAGCTGTTCGGAATCGCCCCGGATCTCGTGACCTACGGCAAGATCATCGGCGGCGGCATGCCGGTCGGCGCCTACGGCGGAAGAAGAGACATCATGGAAATGGTTGCTCCGCTCGGACCCGTATACCAGGCGGGTACACTCTCGGGCAACCCGGTCGCAATGGCGGCGGGGCTGGCTCAGCTGAAGATTCTCTACGAGAACCGCGGAGACTACAGCGTTCTCTCCGAAAACGGCGACAGGCTGTACGAGGGCATGAAGGAAATCATCCGCAGATACGGCCTTCCGGCCACCGTGAACCACATCGGCTCACTCGGATCTGTCTTCTTCACCGACGCCGAGGTCACCAATTATTCCATCGCGAAAACGGCGGACACCGAGGAATTCGCCCGCTACTTCCGCTTTATGCTGGAGCATGACATCAATGTGGCTCCCTCTCAGTTCGAGGCAATGTTCCTCTCTCTGGCGCATACCGACGAAATCATCCGGTACACGCTGGACACCTTCGAGGCGTACGCGAAGACACGACGGGACGAAATCGAGAGCGCTCTGTAAGATCCCGACAGCCTCACTCTGAAGGGCTCTGCATGCGATTGCGCCGATCAGAAACCCTGCCCGGTTTTCTCCGGGCTCTGTATGCGCGGTCGGATGCGCTCTGATACCTTACGATCCAACTTCATTTCAGGAGGAATGCTTTATCAGCGCTATGCATGTAGAAATATATACCGACGGCGCGGCACGCGGAAACCCGGACGGACCGGGCGGATACGGCTGTGTGCTGCAGTACACCGACAGCCGGGGAGAGCTTCATGAAAAGGAGCTCTCCCGAGGCTACCGGAAAACAACCAACAACCGGATGGAGCTGATGGCGGCGATCGCCGGGCTTGAGGCTCTCGGCCGTCCCTGCGACGTAACCCTTCATTCCGATTCCCAGTATCTCGTCAATGCCTTCAATCAGCACTGGATCGATTCCTGGATTCGGAAGGGGTGGAAGAGAGGGAAGAATGAACCGGTCAAAAACATCGATCTCTGGAAGCGGCTCCTCGAAGCCAAAAAGCCGCACACCGTAACCTTTGTCTGGGTCAGAGGCCACGACGGCAATGAGCTGAACGAGCGCTGCGACAGACTGGCGACCGGCGCCGCAGACGGCGATGACCTGGCAGTCGATCCGGGCGCCGAATAATTGAAAAGGATCGATCTGACCATCGATCCGGACGCCGAATGATCGGAAAGGGTCGATCTGACTGTTCCGGAAATTGACACATCCGAATCGACACTCCATAAACATCGATGAATTCCATATGAGCATACCCGGAAAGCCGGCATACCGCGCACAGAATCACATGCGCGGTATGCCGGCTTTCCTGCTGCGTCCGCAGCTGTTCACCGACTGACTCTTTACGGCAAAGATTTTACAGCACCTTTGCCGAAGCATTTGCCGACTGCAGTAAAGGTTCATATGACCGTTTCATTTGACCGTGCAGCAAAGTTTTGATCAGCCGTTAACATTGTTCCGAAACAAGAGTAGAATTTACTCAATATATTTCATAGTATGCAAATATGAATTGTAGCGCAATAATCAAGTGAGGATCATTCATGCAATTTGACACCAGACTTCTTCATGGAAAAGCTGTCCGCAAGTATCCCGACAGCGCAATTCTTCCTCCGATTTCTCAGGTAACCGCTTTCCGGTTCGACACGGCGGAGGAGCAGGCGAAGGTATTTCAGCACAAGGCGTCCAGCTTCGCATACAGCCGCGTAGGCAATCCGACTGTCGCCGGCGAATGCCTTTCTGAATATCGCCGGACTCGAAACCCTGGGGCTCCGCATGGAGCGAATCTGCGGCAACGCCAGGCAGCTTGCAGAAGCACTGAACAGCATAGACGGCATTCAGGTCAATTATCCGCTGCTTGAAGGAAGCCCGGACAGAGAACTCTGCATGAGACAGCTCAGAGGCTTCGGCGGCGGAATCCTCACCTTCCGCACCGGCAGCAGGGAACGGGCCTTCCGGATTCTCAACAGCCTGACGTACGCGGTAATCGCCAGCAATATCGGAGATGTCCGCACCCTGGCGATTCATCCCGATTCCACGCTTTACATCCGGAGCACAAAGGAACAGAAAGAATCCGCCGGCGTCTTCGATGACACCATCCGCGTCAGCGTGGGAATTGAGAACATCGATGACCTGATCGCAGATTTCAGCGAGGCGATCCGGAATTCCTGATGCGCCTGCGGAAACCAGCTTTTAATAGTACCTCGTATATTGCCAGAGGTACAGCGTATATTTTCTTTACAGAATATCGTCTTTACAGAAAAGATAAACGATTCATGACAGAAAGTGCAGAAACCGCGCAAATAACAGATCAAGGAGTGCAGAAAGAAATGAAAATCACAGTATCCGGAGAAACCAGAGAAGTCAAAGACGGCATCACAATCTCAGAGCTGATCAGCCAGGAAAACGCAGAAACGCCATCAACCCGGACGTCCAAGTCCAAACCTATCATGACTTCATCACCAGCAGCAACATCCTGGACATTATCAGGGACTACGATTTTGTCATCGACGGAACCGATAATTTCCCCGCGAAATTCCTGATCAACGACGCCTGCGTCATGGCAGACAAACCGTTCTCCCACGCGGGAATCATCCGCTTCAAGGGCCAGCTCATGACCGTCGTTCCTCACCAGGGGCCCTGCTACCGCTGCGTATTCAAGGAAATGCCCCCGAAGGACGCCGTTCCGACCTGCAAGCAGGCCGGAGTCATCGGCGCCATGGGCGGCATCATCGGATCCCTTCAGGCACTCGAAGCAGTGAAGTACATCACAGGTGTCGGAGACCTCCTGGTGGGAAGGCTTCTGACCTTTGACGGCCTGAAGGGCGAATTCCACACCATCAAGCTCCCGCCCCGCGGAGAGGGATGCGCCGTCTGCTCCGATCATCCGACCATTACAAAGCTCATTGATTATGAGCAGGCGCAGTGCGAGTGGAAGCCGGGACAGAAATAACCGGCTCAGCGCGAATAAATGCCTCACCGGAAATGGCGGCCGGCACAACGCAAACTACCTGATTCTCTCGCTGATGGAAAGAGAGCATCCGGTTCTGCACAGCTTTCACGTGGAAAACGGAGTTTCCACGGCCGAAGATCTCGAGATCATACCGGACTGACGGCACGGAACACCCTGACCCAAAACCGGGTATTCACCCCTGCCGCAGACCGGATCACCTTCCCGGCTGATGACCGGAGAGGAGAACACACACGTCACAAATTTATTTTGCCGCTGCAGCACTCGCGCAGGCAGCAGATTCCGGCATCCCGGATACATCATGTCCTTCGGCGGAATGTTCGGCAACCATTTCCACAAGGGAAGACAGCTTCTTCCTTTCTTCGAGAGCCATGACAAGCTGATCCAGATCTGCGACACCGTCATCCGCTTCTTCCACGACAACGCCCAGCCGGGAGACCGTCTTCAGATTGCCGTCGAGCGTTACGGCCAGGACAGATTTGATGAGCTGATCCGCGAAACCTTCGCCAGGAGCGAGGAATCCGCCAGAAAAGAAGCGTCCGAGCCTCTCGAGCTCACCGACTGGAAACTCAGAACCGATCTTCAGAAATGATTGCATACCCCAAAGGAGAACAATGGCAAATGGCAAAAGAAATCGAAGGAATTCAGGTTGATGAAACCGTTGATATCACAGATGTAGTCTGCCCGGTCACTTTTGTAAAAGCAAAGGTCGCCCTAGAGGAACTCGACGACGGACAGGTTCTGTCAGTTCACATGAACAACGGCGAACCGGTGCAGAATGTACCCAGAAGCATCAAGGAAGAAGGTCATAAGATTCTGAAGCTCATCGACAACGAAGACGGAACCTACGATCTTCTGGTTCGAAAAACAGAAGGGTAATCTCCGCCATCTAATTATTTTTACCAAAAGGAGCACTGTCTGATTTCTGCAATCTAAATCAGACAGTGCTCCTTTTATTATTATCACTTTTCACGTGATGTTAATAAAATCCTTTATTTTTAGCACCAGACTGCGGAATGTTGCGATAATAGTTTTGTATTATCAAAATTATTGTTGAGATACAAAAAGAATAAGATATAATATTAAACATAACAATAAAAAGTAAAAATTGCGGTGACAGGTGGCTTATATTTACCCGCCAATCGTACAACCGTAAAAATATCGGATAACATCTGACAGACGTTCTTCCGAGGAAAGGGATTCAGCTGAAAATGAATCTGGCACACCTGTATATTGATGAGAAAACGCATGAAGAACGCAGTCAGAGTCTGCGCGATCACAACAGACGGGTAGGAGAGTACGCTGCACAGGCGCTCGAAAGTGTTGGCTTCTCATCTCTCGGAATGCTGGCCGGCATTCTTCATGACGGAAAAGGAACAGAGAAATTTCAGACTTATATCCGGAACTCTGTGGAGGGGAAGAAGGCTCGAAAGGGAAGTGTAAATCACACATTCGCAGGATGCATTTATATCCTCGAAAAATATCACGTCGATGCAGCTTCGGAAAATGGAAGTGTTGTGAATCCGTCAGGTCAGAAAAACAGCACAGACAGAACCTCTTCCCATGAGAAATTTGACGGAAGAAAAAAAATAGAATCGATACTTACAGCAGAGATTATCGCTTATGCGGTCGGGGCGCACCACGGACTTTTTGACTGCATAGATTTTGACGGCAAGAACGGGTTTCTGCACAGACTTGATGCGGATCGTGATCAGATCGAATATGCGCAGGCAAAATATTCGTTTGAGCATGAGATTTCTGACCCGGAGGAAATTGAGTTGCTATTCTACAGAGCTGTTGACGAGGTTGACGCATATTACGAAAAGCTTCAGCGGCACCTGACAGATCTGTCCGCAAAAACCACATCCGGCAATACCCGGAGCGATCTTCTGAAGAAGGGCTATCCTATGGCGGTGACAGCCATGCTGGTACGCATGGTGACTTCTGCGGTCATGTATGGTGACAGAAGAGATACGGCAGAGTTTATAACCGGTAAAGCATTTGGGGATATCCAGGGCTTGTGGGATACGGATCTTAGATTTTTAGAAAATAAGATCGCGAAATTTGATCATGAATCGCCAATCAATCATGTACGGCAGCATATTTCGGATCAATGCAGAGCGTTTGCAGAAATGGAGTCGGGGATCTATAAACTGAATGTCCCGACAGGCGGCGGTAAAACCCTTGCAGTCCTCCGATATGCGCTGGCGCATGCCGCAAAGCGCCATAAAAAGCGGATCATTTTCGTAGCGCCGCTTCTTACAATCATAGATCAAAATGCAAAAGTGATCAGAGATTACCTTCCCTTGCAGGAAACCATTCTTGAGCATCATTCCGATGTGGTTAAGGAAGGGAAGTCCCGCGATGAAGCGGATTTATACGATGTAATGAGGGACCGCTGGTCAGCACCTGTCATTATCACAACGATGGTCCAGCTGCTTGAGATCCTTTTTTCCGATAAAACGCAGTCTGTTGCCAGGATGAGAGCGCTCTGTAACTCGATCATTGTGTTCGATGAAGTGCAGTCTCTGCCGAGTAAGACCCTTCAGATCTTCAACATTGCCATGAATTTTCTCGCCGGCTTCTGTGGAGCGACCATAATCCTTTCGTCCGCAACACAGCCGGCATTAGAGGGGCTGGACTTTCCGATCAATGTAAATAGCGATGAAATGGTCAGGCTGACGGAATCCGAGTTATCGGTTTTCAATCGGTGCAAAATAGAAAATAAAATCTCAAAATATGGCTCAACAATCGAAGAAATTGCTGAATTTTGCCTGAGTCGGGCAGAACAGGATCGATCCGTTCTGGTAGTTTGCAATACAAAGCGCGAGGCAAAACAGTTATTTGGCAGCATCCATGACAATGCTGATAACGAAACATGCGTTGTCCATCTTTCTGCATCTATGTGCAAGGTACATAGAAAAGTGGTTCTCGATACGGTATTCAGTCACCTAACCGAAATACAGAAAGGATTCAACAAAAAGCAAGGCACGGATCATGGAATAAAACTGATTTTAGTTTCCACACAGCTAGTTGAGGCAGGTGTAGATTTTTCCTTTCACACGGTATTACGTGTACTTGCCGGTGATGACAATATCGTCCAGTCGGCAGGAAGATGCAATCGAAGCAATGAATATGGAAATGGAAATTTCTTTATCGTGAAACTAAAAGGCGAGAATCTTAAGGGATTACCAGATATTCAAAGTGCACAGGAAGCGATGACGGAAACATTATATCGTGATTCGGGGATGGCGGTTGATTCTCCGGTATTTGTAAGAGATTTTTATCTGAATATGTATAATGCCTCCCGCAGCAGTCGCATAACGGAATACCCGATTGGAGATGGCACACACACGTTTACAAGATTACTAGCACGTAATCTTGCCCCAATTTCCATAAGCCCGCAATCAAGACAATATCTATTGAGGCAGCCGTTCAAAAAAATGGGCAATGAATTCCGGGTCTTTGAAGACAACACAGAGGATGTGCTGGTTCCGTACGGTAAAGGAAAGGAAATGATTTCTTTTCTTCGGACGTGCGAACCGTATCAATATAATGAAGTTAATCAATGCATCAATGAAGCTTCAGAATATTCTGTCAAAATATATGAGTGGCAGAAGAGAAGACTTGAGGAAAACGGATTGTTGGAGCATCTTTTGGAAGATCATGTGCTTGCTGTCGGAGAGAAAGCATATGATACGCTTTTCGGATTGAATGATCAGGCAGAATATCAGATAGAAGATATGATGAAGTAATCAAAGGAGGTGAACAAGGATGGGAATAAAAGCAGAAGAAATCAGGCTTGGAAAACAATATACCGAGAAAAACAGTGTGGAATTTGAAGTTACCGGTCGCACAGCTCTGTTCGCAGATCCAATTGTTTCTGCCGGCGGTGAGAAATCAACTTATGAAATTCCTACCTATGAGGCGATAAAAGGTGTGCTTAAAAGCATTTACTGGAAACCCACATTTGAATGGATAGTCGATAAAGTAAGAGTGATGAACCCGATAAAAATGGAGACCAGAGGCGTAAAACTCCCGAAACTGAACGGTGGAAATGACCTTGCATATTACACCTATCTTATGGATGTCCGGTATCAGGTAGCGGCACATCTCGAATGGAACATGAACAGGCCTGAGTATGAAAGAGACAGAGATCAGAACAAACATTATGGCGTCTTTGCTAAATCACTCATGCGCGGCGGTCGAAGAGATGTTTTTCTTGGCAAACATGAGTGTGTTGCGGATGTAAAGCCATATAAGTTCGGGGACGGAAAAGGTGCCTTTGACGGAACAGGGACGATCAGATATGGCTATATGTATCATGGAATTAACTATCCGGATGAAGGCTACTCTGATGAATCAAGAACACATTTGCTTCTCGATATCAGTGATGTAACGATGGAAAATGGAATAATCACTTTTAAACGTCCGGAGGAATGTCTTCACAAATCGATCCGCAGGGGAGCGGTCAAGGAATTTCAGAATGTAAAGGAGGACGCAAATGCCTCTGTTTTATGATCTCTTAAGTACATATCAAGAAGAAAAAGACAGCGACGCTTTTAAAGAAAAAATAGTTCCGGTCAGCCACGAGTTTGGCAAAGCCGAGATCCAGATAACAATTACAGAGAAAGGCGAATTTGCCAGTGCAGCCAAGGTCGATAAAGATAACGAGAAAACACTCCTCGCTATCACGGAAGAATCTCAGTCCAGAACAAGCGGAGCCGCAAAAACAAGACCGCAGGGCGTCAATGACAAGCTGATGTTTATTGCCAAGGATATGGCAAAACATTGCCCTTCACTTGCTGACAAAAGTGGAGAGAATATCTCTTATACAGCATATAAGAAGCAGCTCGAAGACTGGTGCCGATCGGAATATTCGCATCCCAAGGCAAGAGCTATTCTGAAATATATCGAAGAGAATGATGTTATTGAAGACCTGATCAAGTCCGGGGTTCTGAAGGCAGACCAGAATGAGGTACTGGGCGGAACAGGAAACACTGACAAAGATCAAAAGTATCAGAAAACCAGTATGTCTGTACCATTCCGCTTTTGCGTACTGACAGCAGAAAGCAACCGTAACACATGGGAAGACGTGACACTTCTCGAGTCCTGGGCTTCATATTATACAAATCTCAGAGACAGAAACGGGCATAAGGAACTGGATGGCATAACCGGCAGAGTGGAAGATGTTCCGGCTTTTCATCCCAAAAAAGTACTTCCCGGGGCAGCAAACGCAAAATTGATTTCGGTATCGAACTCTGAAAATACATTGATGAACTTTACCGGCGAAAGGTTTACAGATGAATCTCAGCGGCTTCAGATAGGGTATGATACCTCTCAAAAAGTCCATAATACACTTCGGTGGCTCATCGGAACACAGTCGATCAGAATAACTGCCGGAAATTTTTCTTCCGGCGGCAGCAGAGATGATTGTCCCCGATATATGATCTGCTGGAATCCTTCGTTTAAAACCTCGGAAATCTATGATGCTGCGATGGAATTATTTGCCGGAAACCGTTCTGATAAAGATTATGTAAGCGGTGGTAACGATCTGAAGAAGGCAGTTTATTATGGAGAAACTTCATCTCTGATGGAAACGGGGCTCACAGTTGCAGCGTTTGACGCGGCAACAACCGGTCGATTCACCATGGTGTATTACCAGAAAATGATGGCCCGGGAATTCTTCGAACGCCTTGGTGACTGGTATAAAAAATGTTCCTGGTATTTTGGAAGCAGACAAAACCAGAGCATATCATCACCGTCGATTTATATGCTTGTTAGATGCGCATTTGGGACAGAAAGAGAAACAAACAGGCAAATTTATCTTGATATTGACGGAAAACTGTTTAAAAAAACCGTTCAGGATATTGTTATCCGCATACTTAACGGACAGCCGCTTCCTGAATATGTTGTTCGAGCCCTTGTGACACAGGCGTCATCGCCAATGAGATTTGATACCTATCATGAATCCATCCTGCGGACAGCCTGTGCAGCAGTCAGACAAATGTTTTTCATTCACAATCGGAAGGGAGATGCGGAAATGGAATTAAACAAGAATTCAACAGATCGAAGTTATCTTTTTGGAAGAATTCTGGCGGTAGAAGATGCGATTGAGCAGACTGTTCTGGATCGGAAGGGAGTTAGTTCAGACAAGAACAGGGCGACGAACGCCAGGAGACTTTGGAATGCATATGTCAGTCATCCCATGACCACATGGCAGGAGCTGAAGAGCCTGCTTCTGCCTTACGAGTCACAGCTGTCTGCAGGATCCCGGGTGTTCTATCAGAAAACGCTGGAAGAAATCGTATCGAAATTCAAAGATACGGACATGAGCTGCCTTGCAAGTTCCAATCGAGCACTGGAACCACAATATCTCCTTGGATTTTATCTTCAGAGAAGAGAGCTGAAGATGGGGACGAAGAGAGATAAAACGACCGGATCAGAGCAGGAAAATGATGCATCTGCGAGCAGCTGATGAAATCATTTCAAAAGATATACAGGAATTAATAAAAAGAAGTTTATTGAAAAAAAGCAGGCAAAAGAAAAAAATATGTTAATATCCCTGGCAATAACCAGAGTTGAAAAGGAGTATTCTATGACAATGAACAGAAGTTATTTCATGGCGCTGGTAGCGGTATCCGATGCAAACCCTAACGGAGATCCCTTGAATGGAAATCGTCCGAGGCAGCACGCGGATGGAAAAGGCTATATCACAGATGTGTGCATAAAAAGAAAAATAAGAAACAGAATGCAGGATATGGGCCGTAAGATTCTGATTGTTTCCGATGACAGAGTTACAGACGGATTCAAAAGTATCCATGACAGACTTGATGGTAATGAAGAATTTGCGAATGCAAAAAAGTCAAAGGACAAAGATAAAATAGCAGGCCTTGTCTGCGATACCTATGAAGATGTCAGGGCGTTTGGCGCAACGATCGCGTTGAAAAATGGTAAAAAATCAGATTCGGAGAATGATGGAATTTCTGTTGGTATTCGTGCGGCGGTGACGATTCAGGAGGCAGAGAGTGTGGATCCGGTTGATGTTGTGAGCACACAGATCACAAAGAGCACGAACAGCGAGACCGGAGACAGGCGTGGATCGGATACTATGGGATTGAAGCACAGTGTCCGGTTCGGATTGTATGTGATCAAAGGATCCATTAATCCGTTGTTTGCAGAAAAAAACGGATTCTCGGAGCAGGACAAGGAAGATATTCAGCAGGCTCTGGATACGCTGTTTCTCAACGATGAGTCTGCAGCCAGACCTGCAGGAAGCATCGAGGTGGTAAAGACGATCTGGTGGGAAGGTGGGGACGTTATCTATCCTGCCTCCAGAATTTTCAATACAGTACAGATCAGCCACAAAGATGGCGTTGAGCTGCCTGAGTCTTATTCGGATTACGAGGTTTCCATTGAAAAACTGCCTGAGATGGAGGAACCAATCGTGCATGATATATTCTGAAGATGATTATCTGATGCTTTCAGGAATTCAGCATTTTCTTTTCTGCAGAAGGCAGTGGGCGCTTATTCATGTAGAGCAGCAGTGGAAGGAAAATGGTCTTACCTCTTCCGGAGAATTGTTTCATAAGAACGCTCACGATCCGGCGAAAATAGAAAAGCGCGGCGAAACAGTTGTCATGCGTGGGCTCAGAATTCATTCTGCGGTCCTGGGTATCAGCGGAAACTGCGATGTTGTAGAATTCCACAGGGCGGCGGACGGAATTACCGTCAACGGGTTAGATGGAAAGTGGAGTGTTCTGCCCATCGAGTACAAAAGTGGGAAATTCGATTTTAACGAGGCAGATGCCGCCCAGCTATGTGCGGAAGCAATGTGCCTCGAAGAAATGCTTTGCTGTCAGATTGGTGCCGGCGCTCTTTTCTGGGGAGAAATCCACAGACGGAGACGGGTAGATTTTGATGAAACTCTCAGGAAAAAAGTGACCGCTTCTTTTCAGGAAATGCACGAGTATCTCGACAGAGGATATACGCCAAAAAGCAAGCCACGGAAAGGTTGTGCGAAGTGCTCTCTGAAAGACTTATGCCTTCCGGAAATTGCAAAAGTGCGTTCTGTTAAAACTTATATTTCGGAAAGTGTAGATGACCATTGAAAAAACTGCTGAATACGTTATTTATCCTGACAGATGATTATTATCTCAGTTTGGAAGGCGAATCGGTCGTAATTTCGGAAGGAAAAGAGAAAAAAGGACAGTTCCCTCTCCACATATTGGAAGAAATCATTTCCTTCAGTTATGCAGGTGCTTCGCCGGCACTCATGGGTGCTTGTGCAGCAAACGGTATCGGACTGGCCATGCTAACCCCATATGGCAAATTTCTGTGCCGCGTTGAGGGTAGGACCAGAGGCAATATCCTTCTCAGAAAAGAACAATACCGGATCAGCGATGATGAAGACCGTTCCTTGCCGTACGCAAGGAACATGATTCTGGGAAAAGTATTCAATGAACGTTGGACAGTTGACCGCACACTCCGAGATTATCCTATGAGAGTGAACAGTGATATGCTCAGCGAGAGCATTGAAAAACTTAAGAAACAGATTGAGAAAATTCGAAAGTCAGTATCGATATCGAATCTTCGCGGCATTGAAGGTGATAGTGCGGTTGACTATTTTGGAGTTTTTAATGACCTTATTCTGAATCAGAAAGACGACTTCCGTTTCACCGGGCGAAACCGGAGACCTCCACTCGATAATGTCAATGCCATGTTGTCGTTTGCCTATACATTACTTGCTAACGATTGTATGAATGCATTGGAATCCGTCGGGCTTGATTCCTATTCCGGATTTATGCACACCGACAAACCGGGCCGTGCATCGCTGGCTCTGGATTTGGAAGAAGAATTAAGAGCGCCCATGGCTGACCGATTTGTATTGACAATGATCAATAAAAAAATGATCACGAGCAAAAGTTTCTCTGTGACCGGTGATGGTGCCGTTATTATGACAGATGATGCAAGAAAGACATTCCTTTCGAAATGGCAGGAAAGAAAACAGGAAGAAATTATTCATCCTTATTTACAGGAGAAAGTCAAATGGGGCCTGGTGCCTTATATTCAGGCATTGCTGCTGTCGAGAACTATTCGTGGCGATCTCGAGGAGTACCCGCCATTTATGTGGAAATAAAGAAATATTGCTGCTGCAGGATTCTTTGATCAGTGCCTGATGAAATCAGCAGAAAGCAGACGATACGATATGATGATACTACTGACATACGATGTAAACACAGAAACAGCAAGTGGAAAGAAAAGGCTTCGAAAGGTCGCAAGAATATGTCTCAACTACGGAATCCGGGTTCAAAACTCCGTATTTGAATGCAGTCTTGACGCTTCACAGCTTGTGACTTTCAGGGCAGAAATACTCAATGCGATCGATGCAACAAAGGATAGTGTACGAATTTATAACCTGGGTAATGAATATAAGAAAAAGATCGAGCATTATGGAACTAAAGTGACACCAGACCAGGAAGGGAGCCTCCTGTTATAGCGGTGCGGGACGTGATCACTCATAAATTACCGGGGTTTTCGCACCTGGAATTTCACGTCTTATGATTTGATAATACGTCTAAGAGACCGTAATGTCAGATATCTTTATTTATCTTTTCTAAGAACCAACGGATTGTTTTCCATATTTTTGTATATTTTTGCTGTCCCCGCCCATGCGGGCGGGGTGGATTTAAGCCTGAGGTCGCTATTGTCGTAGCCGCCGCGGTTCGTCCCCGCCCATGCGGGCGGGGTGGATTTAAGCACGTCGAAATGGATGAATCAGAACATGGACGCCTGTCCCCGCCCATGCGGGCGGGGTGGATTTAAGCGAGAACTGGATGCCCTTGCTGCCACCGACGCCGGTCCCCGCCCATGCGGGCGGGGTGGATTTAAGCAAAACGACCGATTAAATCATGGGACAAGCTCCCGGTCCCCGCCCATGCGGGCGGGGTGGATTTAAGCGATTATTTCAAGCTCATCATGCCTGGTACTACCGTCCCCGCCCATGCGGGCGGGGTGGATTTAAGCTTTTTTGTGACAACATTCAGCCGATACAAGACACGTCCCCGCCCATGCGGGCGGGGTGGATTTAAGCTCGCTCAATCCGCCGAGTGTTCCGCACTTTGCGGTGTCCCCGCCCATGCGGGCGGGGTGGATTTAAGCTGTTCGGTTTGTCCTGTGATCTCGATCGGCCAGAGTCCCCGCCCATGCGGGCGGGGTGGATTTAAGCTCGTAAATGAGGGCGGGATCGTAGCCGGCTTTGAGTCCCCGCCCATGCGGGCGGGGTGGATTTAAGCCGCAATCAGGAGCTCTACAATCTCACGATCAGCGTCCCCGCCCATGCGGGCGGGGTGGATTTAAGCGGCCATTTGATACGTCATAAGTGACTGCCATAAGTCCCCGCCCATGCGGGCGGGGTGGATTTAAGCTCGTAAACGAGCGGACGAAACAGTTCGGATTTTATGTCCCCGCCCATGCGGGCGGGGTGGATTTAAGCTCTGAATGGCTCAGCAAGTGCGAGGCCGCGATCGTCCCCGCCCATGCGGGCGGGGTGGATTTAAGCCACCCCGCTATGTCGCTTCGCCGGACATCAACACCGTCCCCGCCCATGCGGGCGGGGTGGATTTAAGCTTGGTATATGTCGCTCCGCTCCAGGCTGATTTCCGTCCCCGCCCATGCGGGCGGGGTGGATTTAAGCTTTTTATTCTGCTTCCTGCACGACGTGGATCGTGAGTCCCCGCCCATGCGGGCGGGGTGGATTTAAGCCCGGAAGCGATCAGCGGAGCACCCGTGAATTTGAGTCCCCGCCCATGCGGGCGGGGTGGATTTAAGCTCGTCGTAGTCAGGGTTGTCTTCGGTTGTCTCGGTGTCCCCGCCCATGCGGGCGGGGTGGATTTAAGCTCCACGGTCGCGATCATCGCTCGGGGTTTTACTGTCCCCGCCCATGCGGGCGGGGTGGATTTAAGCATGACCTTGAGGAATTCCTTGAGGACGCCCTCTGTCCCCGCCCATGCGGGCGGGGTGGATTTAAGCTTGTCAAATTCTGGTTATATCCTGACGCCGGTTGTCCCCGCCCATGCGGGCGGGGTGGATTTAAGCTTTGATGTATATCCACATTGCATCAAACCTGTTGTCCCCGCCCATGCGGGCGGGGTGGATTTAAGCCCTTTGTACCCTGTTGAACCAATGTCATGCAGTTAAGGAGGAGAAAAACCACGATAAAAAAATACGATG
>CAIFEZ010000035.1 GCA_903789595.1 uncultured eubacterium 1-6 | reverse complement strand
CTGTATTATTGAGTTTTCAAGGTGCGAAGCCCATTTTTGCTATGGGAAGTTTTAGATACTAACTCTCGTTAACGAAAATTTTCTCGCGTTTATTTATGAGTGGGGTTTGATAAAATAATGGAATGTATCCAAACCGAAAAGCATTTCGTCCACGACCTTAAACTTAAAATTCTGAAATTATTAAATGTTATATTGATAACAGCTGCATTCGCTCTGGTATGGCATTTTTTTATTAAGGATAAAGTTGTATCGCCATATTTTGCAAAAGGTAATTGGTTAATTTACTTCATATACTTTATTCTATATGATCTGATAGGCAGAAATTATAATGCTTTTCTGGTTTCCTATAACCGTATTTCAGAAATGGTTTATAGTCAGAGCCTGGCAGCATTCATTACCGGATTTATTTTATATATCATCACATGGCTTTTGGAAAAACATTTGCCGAATATTCCTGTATTCCTTCTGGTATTTTCTGTACAGATTCTGCTTTCAACTGCCTGGAGTTTGCTTGTACACCGCTGGTATTTCAGAACTTTTCCTCCCAAACGGACCTTCATTATCTGGGATATGAGAAAAGGCATGACAGATCTGATCAATGAATACGGTATGACACAAAAATTTCAAGTGGTTGGAAATTGCCATTCATCAGAATGTGTGGCACATCCAGAAATTCTTGAAAATATAGAAGCGGTTTTTTTAACGGGCGTACACAGCCACGATCGAAATGTCATTATTAAGTATTGCGTAGAACACGATATTTCCGCTTTTGTCATTCCGCGTATCGGCGACGTCATGATGAGCGGTGCAAAGAAAATGCACCTGTTTCATCTTCCGATTTTAAAGCTAGATCGATATCATCCAACTCCGGAATATTTGTTTTTCAAACGGTTATTTGATATCATATTTGCTATTATTGGATTGACCATAACTTCTCCAATTATGCTGGGGGTGGCTGTTGGAATTAAAAAATATGATGGAGGTCCTGTCTTTTACCGTCAATGCAGGCTTACACAAAATGGCAGAAAATTTTATGTGTTGAAGTTCCGCAGTATGAGGGTAGATGCAGAAAAGGATGGTGTTGCCCGGCTGTCAACCGGGGATGCTGATCCGAGAATCACACCCATCGGACGTAAAATCCGGAAGGTGCGGATTGATGAGCTTCCGCAGTTCATTAATATTTTGAAAGGTGATATGTCTTTTGTAGGCCCCAGACCAGAACGACCAGAAATTGCAGCGGAATATGAAAAAGAATTGCCAGAATTCCGACTTCGTCTGCAGGCGAAATGCGGGCTAACCGGATATGCACAGGTTTATGGCAAATACAATACCACGCCCTATGACAAGTTACAGATGGATCTGATGTATATCGCTAATCCAAGCATAATTGAAGATTTAAGAATAATCTTTGCAACAATTAAAATCCTGTTTATGAAGGAGAGCACCGAGGGCGTAGCGGAAGGGCAGACGACGGCAGAGGCTGGAAAACCGGAAATAGAGGAAAACGTAGGGCAGGAAAGCGTGAGAAAGACTGTCTGATGAGGGCGGTCTTTTTTGATGTTATGGAAATATTGGCTATCAGAAGGAGATAATTTGAAACTGTTATTAGTTACATTCTCAGATAATGCCGATCATCAGGATACGGTATTCGGAATGTATGAAGAATTAAGAAAAGACAGAGATCTTGAAGTGTACCTTCTGGCGATTAAAACGCCAAAGGTTCCACTAAAGAAATCTAGCCACACCTGGCTTGTTGATTGTCCGAAACGTCCCGGAATAACAAAGAAGACATTCGATCTGTCGCTGCTTCACTCCATTGTCTCTCGTGTGAAGAAAGCACATTTCGATGCGATATGGTTCGAGAGCCTTCATGTGTGGAACCTTCCGATTATGAAAGCGGTGAAAGGAAAAACACACATTTACCACGTAATCCACGAGGTGATTCCTCACGAAGGAGATCGGCAGGTAAAGGGTGTAAATTTTTTCAACAAAACTCTGGTAAAGCTTGCGGACACAATCGTTCTCCGAAATAAGACGTACATTCCGACAATGATAGAGCAATATCACATTTCTCCAGATCGTGTGAAATACATGGAACTGTGGAGACGATATCCGGAATATACGGAGCCGAAGCATACTGGAAAGATTCTTTTCTTTGGCCGCATCAACCCTTACAAAGGTGCAGACAACTTACTGAAAATTGTAAGACTTTGCCCGGATGTAAGTTTTGATGTTGTCGGGCGAGTTGATCCGGAGATGGAGGATGTAGTCAAAGAATTAAGTAAAGAATCCAATGTCCATCTTGAAACGGGGTATGTCTCTGATGAAGAGATGCAGCGGGTTTTTACCAATTCCGACTGGGCTATTGTTCCGTATAATTCAGCGTCACAGTCAGGAATTATTATCGATGCATATAAGTATTCAAGACCTGTGATTGCTTTCAATGTAGGGGCGATTGCTGAGCAGGTTGATGACGGCAAGAGCGGGTATCTGGTTAAAGCCGGAGATATAGATGGTTTTGCAGAGAAAGTAAATGAAGTCAGCCACATGACGACAGAAGCATATGACGTTATGAGCAAATGCGCTTATGACACCGGATGCCGGAAGTATGCCGTTCAAGGGAAAGTTGAAGAGTTTAAAACTTTTATCAGGGAGAATTTATGATCATCACACGTACACCATTCCGTATGTCATTCTTTGGTGGTGGCACGGATATGAAAGATTTCTTCATGGAACATGGTGGCGCGGTCATCTCGACTACGTTTGACAAATACTGCTATGTGATTGTCAGGCATCTGCCCCGTTTCTTTGATTATAGTACAGAGCTTTCATATTCGAGAATTGAGCGCGTAACAAGCGTCGATGACATTGAGCATCCAGCAGTAAAAAATGCGATGAAGATGTTAGACATGCATGAGATCCGTTTGACGTATGAGGCTGATCTTCCGGCAAGGAGTGGATTAGGGACAAGCAGTAGTTTCGCTGTTGGAATGCTTAACGCTTTCTACGCGCTGAAGGGAAAGTACGCCGATAAGAAGAAGCTGGCCGATGACGCGATCTATCTCGAACGAGTTCTCTGCAATGAGGCCGGTGGCTGGCAGGATCAGATTGCCGCGTCTTTCGGGGGATTCAACAGAATTAATTTCAACAAAGACGGTACGTATGATGTCTATCCGCTGATCATTCATCCGGATCGAAAGAAACAGTTGGATGACAACTTGATGATGTTCTTCACTGGATTCACGCGCTTCAGCTCGGATATGCAGAAGGTGAACGCGAAAGGCTATCACGACAAGATAAAGCAACTGCTGGAGATGCTGGATCTGGTTGATGAGGCCCAGAAAATCCTTACGGATAAAAATGCTGATCTGGATGATTTCGGAAGAATGCTTGACCACACATGGAAGCTTAAGAGACAAACCGGTGGCGCGATAACGACAAATAGTATAGATGAACTCTACCAGCGAGGTATAGATGCCGGAGCTCTAGGCGGGAAGCTTCTCGGTGCAGGTGGTGGAGGATTTTTAGTATTCTACGTCCAGCCGGAAAAGAAACAAGCTGTGAAAGAGGCAATGAAGGATCTTCTATATGTACCGTTCCATTTTGAAGATGGCGGCACAAGGGTTATCCACTATACACCAGAAACATACATTCCGAAAGAAGAGGAAGAATCATGAAAGTTGTGATCATGGCCGGAGGCCGGGGTACACGAATTTCACAGCTCTTCCCGGATATTCCGAAGCCGTTGATTCCGATCGATGGAGTGCCTGTTCTCGAGAGGGAAATTATCAGTCTCCGTGATCAAGGCTTCACTGATCTGATTTTGACGGTTTCTTATAAGGCCGATCAGATAATTAACTACTTTGGTGATGGTAAGAAGCTTGGTGTAAAGATCGACTATTTTGTTGAGGACACACCTCTTGGCAATGCCGGTGCTCTTGTGAAAATGCGGGCAGAGGGAAAGTTGGAGGGAGACTTTCTCCTCCTTAATGCCGACAGTATTTTTGATATCGATTTTAATCGACTTGTTAATTATCACAAAGAAAAGAACGGTCTTGTCACCCTCTTCACACATCCGAATTCACATCCACATGATAGCGGACTGATTATTGCAGATAAGGACGAGGGAGTCGAACAGTGGCTTACGAAGGAAGACAAGCGGCCGCAGTGGTACAAAAACCGTGTGAATGCCGGACTTCATGTGCTCAATGCGTCTGTGCTGGATGAATTGGTGAAAGATGCAGAGAAGATCGGCACAGTTGATGAAGCTATCGGAAAAACAATAAAAATCGATCTCGATCGTCAGATTCTGAAACCCCTCTGTGGCAGCGGTCGGATGTATTGCTATGACAGTCCGGAATATGTGAAGGACATGGGTACACCGGAAAGATACGAAGCCGTCTGTAAGGATTTCAATAACGGCACAGTCCAAGCGAAGAACCTTAAGAATAAACAGAAAGCAATATTCCTGGACCGGGATGGAACGATCAACAAGTATGTAGGATTCCTTCGGAATATTGATGACTTCGAACTTCTTCCGGGTGTGGCAGAAGCAGTAAAGACGATCAACGCTTCCGGTTACCTTGCCATAGTTGCGACGAATCAGCCAGTGGTAGCGAGAGGTGAGGTTACCATCGACCAACTTGACGAAATCCACAACAAGATGGAGACACTTCTCGGACAGGAGGGGGCTTATCTCGATGCCATTTACTTCTGTCCACATCATCCGGATAAGGGATTTAAGGGAGAGGTACCGGAACTTAAGATTGACTGCGATTGCCGGAAACCAAAGCCAGGAATGCTTCTAAAGGCAGCACAAGATTTCAACATTGATCTTTCATCCTCTTGGATGATTGGTGATGGAAAGCACGATATTGGAGCTGGAAAGAATGCAGGTTGTCACACTGCATTGATTGGGAATGAAGATTTCGGTCAAGAGATGAGCGTAGATTCGTTATTAGACTTTGTAGACAAGATTATCAGATAGGAAGTAAGGAAGATGCTAGAACCTAAGCAACAGGCACACATTGATCTTCTGGTAGAACGTTATCCAAAACTTGATGTGTGCAGACAGAGTATTGAAGACGCATATCTTATGCTCGTTAATTGTTATGAACAGGGAGGAAAACTCCTTGTAGCAGGTAATGGCGGATCAGCAGCGGACTCTGAACACATTGCTGGAGAGCTGATGAAGCGTTTCGAGAAACCGAGACCAGTACCAAGAGATTTTTCAGAAAAACTAGTGGCAGTTGATCCGGAACTCGGACCTGGACTTGCAAAGAACCTGGAACAGGGACTTATGGCTATTCCGTTGGTAGCGCATGAAGCTCTTACGACGGCCTATATCAATGATGTGGATGGCTTAGGCGTTTTTGCACAGCAGCTCTATGGCTTCGGCAGGCCGGGAGATGTCTTCCTAGGGATAAGCACATCCGGTAATAGTAAAAACGTTCTCAACGCTACGGTTGTAGCGAGGGCAGGCGGAATAAAAGTAATAGGTCTTACCGGAGCAAAAGGCGGGAAGCTTGCGGAGGTCGCCGATGTAGCTATCAAAGCTCCTGAGACGGAAACTTACAAAATTCAGGAGTGCCATCTTCCGATTTATCATTGTTTATGTTTGATGCTTGAAGATCACTTTTTTGGAGATAAGTAAATGGGAAGAGCAAGCAGGTATACACAGATGTTATGGATTTTCTTACATCGGGGGGGGTACGAACGAGCTGAGTATTTGAAGAAAATCAAGTACTTCGGCGAAATCGGCAAGCACTGTTATTTCCAGCCGTGGAACTTTGGGACGGAACCGGATCGGATTTTCTTCGGTGATAACGTTCATGTGGCAAGTAATGTGTCGTTTATCAATCACGATATAACCTGCATGATGTTCAACTACATGGATCCAGAGCATAGCTATCGTGAACGGTTCGGGGATATTTATGTAGGCGATAACGTCTTTATTGGCTCTAATTCCACTGTTCTCTACGATGTCCACATTGGCAATAACGTAATTATCGGAGCAGGCAGCCTCGTAAATAAGAATATCCCTGATGGAGTCGTAGCGGCAGGAGTTCCGTGCCGCGTGATTGGGAAGTTTACAGACTATCAGAAGCGTTTAATGAAGGAAAAGAAGTAATGAGTTTTAAAGAAGCAAAACCGCTTGTTGTTGCACTTTATCTACCACAGTATTATGAGACGGAATACAATAATGAGTGGTGGGAGAAAGGCTATACGGAATGGGTGGCCTGCAAAAGGGCGAAGTCTCTGTATAAAGGGCATAATCAGCCTCGTGTGCCATTAAACAATAATTATTATGATCTTTCTAAGAAGGAGAATATCCGTTGGCAGATGGATCTGGCGAAGAAATACGGGATTGATGGATTCGCTATCTATCAGTATTACTCCTGCGGAAGCAAGTTGCTGGAAGTTCCGACAGAAATGATACGTGATGATAAGTCTTTAGATCTCCCGTTCTATCTTTACTGGGCAAATGAATCATGGAGAAAATCATGGTTCGGTCAGGACAATCATATCGTATGGGAACAGAAGTACGGTACTGAAAAAGACTGGAAAGAACATTTTAATTATTGCCTGACTTACTTCAAGGATGACCGTTACATAAAGATAGACAATAAACCTGTTTTTGCAATTTTCAATGCGTGGGATATACCGGACCAGAAGAGATTTGTTTCCTGCTGGAATAAATGGGCTAAGGAAGAAGGCTTTTCAGGCATTTATTTTGTCCGTACGATGAAACGTCACGAACCGGAAGAAAACAAAAACTTTTCTGCAAAAGTCACCAGAGAACCTACATATTCGTTTGTATTCGGAGAGAATTTCTTCGAAAAAGTTGAACGTGTCGGAACAACAAAGGCAATAGACTTCATTAACAGAAAGTTTCTTCTGAAACATGGGAAAGGAATTGTGATGATGAAGGCGCCGTATGATCTACTCTGGCAAAGAATTCTGAAGAGGAAAGATGTGGGGAAAGACACGTTTCTTGGATGCTTCTGCGACTGGGACAACTCTCCGCGCAAGAGTTACAATTCTACAATTATGCAGGGTGTCACGGCAGAGAAGTTTAAGCATTATTTCAAATTATTATACCGGAAGGCGCAGAATAATGGCTGTCCGATGATTGTCATAAATGCGTGGAACGAATGGGCAGAAGGTGCTTATTTGGAACCGGATATAAAGAATGGTTATGCAATGTTGGAGGCTATTCGTGATGCGAAGCGTGAACGCGGTGTAAGGAAGGGGACTGAATGATGAAAAGTACAGTTTTAAGCATTTACACCGCCACATATAATCGAAAGGATATTCTCGAAGAAAAGGTGCGCCAGATTCTGAACATTAAGTCGGACGAGATTGATTGTTTTGTACTTGATGACTGTTCTGATGACGGCACATATGAAATGTTGATGAATTTCAGTGATCCTCGCTTGCATGTTTTGAGGAATGAATCAAACCAGGGCAGTCAGCGGGATGGAGTTATGCAGAACTGGTATCGTTTACTGGAGGCTTGTGATGGCCAGTTCGCATTTCATCTTAATGACCGGGATATTGTAAATTCACAAGGAATAATAGAGCTTTGTTCTTTTCTTAAAGATAATCCGACATTAACCGGCGGTGTCTGTGATTTGACCGGGGGGGGGTATAGCGTATACCAGTCGCCTGAAGAAGCGTTCTTGAAAATTCCATATTATGGGATACATCCGACAGGGGTTGTGTTTAATCTGGAAGAATATCGACTGCTTGATAATCGAAATCAGATGTTTACGGATAAACAGGCGGGTATTCATCCACATGATTTAGTGCTGGGAAAACTGGCGGAATATGGAGAAATGTTCCGGTTTCGCAAGATATGGAGTCTTGCCGGGCAGGAATCATTTGCCAATAACCGTAGTTTCTTATATAAAAAGGCGTCTGTGAAGGACGCATGGTTCTCGCCAAAGGCAAGGACAAAAGAATTTGAGCTGTTTGTAAGGGCAATAGCGGATTCGCCATTTTCACAGGATGTTAAAAAGAAAAAGGCTCAGGACATAGCAAAACGGTATTTGTTCTATTGCACACTTAATTATGCGTTCTTTATTAGCGATGAAGGGCAAACATCCCATTATGGGATTGAACCGAGAAAACTCTCAAAAAATGAACTGGCAAATATAGCCCATAGTTTTATTAAGAAGAGTTATGGAATAATGAAGAGCAACAATCTTATGAATAACTATCATACATATAAAACTTATATGATAGGTTATTTCTGGGCGATCTATTATGCAAAACCCGTGTGGGATAAAGTTAAAAACATAAGAAAAGAGTAGGAAAAAATGGATTTGCCAGTATGCAAATACGATAAGTTCATATTTGTGATGACCGGAATGAGTTACATCATAGATTCCAGTGGAACCAGTAAAGTCGTACAAGCCCATCAGGACATTTTTAACGCAAATGGGATAAGCTTTGTGGCAATATTCCCGATCAGCAGATCTTTTGGTGAGGGCGCTAATTGGAAATGCAGGACAACAGGTTGCTATGGACTTGTAATAGATGGCCAGTTTGTAAGCGTCATGACGGCAATAGAGGTATTGAATTCATTGAATAATCTGAAAATTATGGGGGGGGGGTACGGAATGCATAGGTATTCTTGTCCATCACCTTATACGTAATGATATAAAGGAAATTCAATGGATACTGGAGAAGATCACAAAAATACCGGTTGTCTTTTATTTACATGATTTCTATACGTGTTGCATCAATCCAAACTTGCTGAAAAATGACACACAATCCTGCGTCGATAGAAATGTTTCGTGTCAGGGGTGCGTGTACCAGCACAAACGTGAGCAGCACCTGAAAATAATCCATGATTTCTTCAGGAGTTTTGAAAGCCGCCTGACATTTGTAGCTCCTTCTGATTATACATTAAAGAAATGGCTGTCGTTTTACCCGGAATATAATCGATGTTCTATTGTAATCCCTCATCAAAAGGGAGAGGGGCAATACAATGGGAACAGGAAGCATATACCTGATGTTCGGCCATTAAGATTAGCTTTTCCTGGATCACAAAAGCTGATTAAAGGCTGGGAGGTCTTTAAGCAAATCGTTGAAAAGACTCGGAAGGCCAAATGTAATTATGAGTTTTTCTATCTGGGTAATGGCGGAGAGAAAGTAGAAGGGGTACATAATATCGGGGTTGATGTTGCAACACAAGGGAAAGAGGCAATGATAACGGCACTCAGGAAAGAGAAAATAGACGTTTCTTTTCTGATATCAAATGTTGCTGAAACATATTCATATACGACGTATGAAAGCCACGCCGCTAATTGTTTTATCATTGCACTGAAATCTGGCGGAAATATACCGTTTTTGGTAAATGAAGAGCACTGGGGAGCTGTGTTTGATTCCGAAGATGATCTGATCCAGACATTATTGAGCGAAGATGAATTCCGCAAAATAATAAATAGCTGGATTGATGCTTCTCCTCTGGGACCAGATCATTATGTGGATAATGATGACATTGTGAAGCTGTTTCCTGCCGGGTCAAAAAGCAAGATGTTGTGGAGAACCCGGAAAGATAAGCCGCTGAAAAGGATAAAACGGACGGCTCTGAATCAGGCTTTTATTATGACCAGATTAAAAGGGAAAGCGGATTAGCAGGTGTCATTCCTGCAAGCGGAATTCTGTTTGATAATTGGTACAGATTATGGCTTGCGGGAGGAACATATGAAGCTGCCAGAATGCAATTTCTCTAC
The DNA here is from genome assembly GCA_903789595.1 of uncultured eubacterium 1-6. Lineage (GTDB taxonomy): Bacteria > Bacillota > Clostridia > Lachnospirales > Lachnospiraceae > Bilifractor. Next base: position 18,786 of record CAIFEZ010000035.1, on the reverse strand, counting down.
ATATATTTTTGTTGTCACTGGAATGAGTTACATTACAGATTCCAGTGGTACAAGTAAAGTAGTAAAGGCTCATGAGGAGATTTTTACTCAACATGGAATAGGCTATGTTGTTATGTTTCCAATTAGCCGTTCCAGAGGACAGGGCGTCGAATGGAAATGCCAGACAACAGGATGCTATGGGTTAGTGATAGACGGAACCTTCGCCGGAGTTTTTACAGCAAGGGAAGTATTGAATACCTTACTGGATCTGCAGGAAGATGGGAAGAGGTGTATAGGCGTTCTTATCCATCATATTATCCGAAATGATTTACATGAGATAAAAGCGATTGTAAGCAGAATAAGAAGAGTCCCGGTCGTTTATTATCTGCATGATTTTTACACTTGCTGCATTAATCCGAATATGCTGAAGAATGATAGCATATCCTGCGTAAACGGCGGAGTTTCATCTAAAGGATGTGTTTATTATGAGAAAAGAAAAGCGCATCTTCAAAGCATTCACGATTTCTTTGAGCCACTGAAGAAGCGACTCTTATTCGCTGCACCATCAGAATATGTAAAGAACCGGTGGGTTAGGTATTATCCTGAATACAAAGATAAGGTCAGAGTGATTCCGCATCAAAAGGGTGTAGGGAAGTATTCCGGGAACAAGGAACCCATAGAGGAATCTGATCCGGTTAGAATAGGATTTGTAGGCGCACAGAAGCATATTAAAGGGTGGGATATTTTTAAGAAGATTGTATCTGCATTACGCGATAAGGGCTATAATTATAAATATTATTATTTCGGGAACGCCGTTGAGCAATTGCCAGATGTGACCAACGTACAGGTTGACATCGCTACAATGGGTAAGGATGCAATGATACAGGCTCTTCGAAAAAATGAAATTGCTGTTGTATTTCTGGTAAGTATCTGGGGTGAAACCTACTCTTACACAATGTACGAGGCTCACGCGGCTAATAGCTTTATCCTGACGATGCAGAGCAGTGGAAATATTGCTTATACAGTAGAGCATGAGAAGTGGGGACAGGTATTTGGATCTGAAGAAGAGTTAATAATGGATTTAACAAAAGAAGACTCATTTAGAAATACAGTGAATGAGTGGAGATCAAATGCCATTCCGGGAGCGGAGACTTATGAAGACAATGATGAGATTGTTAAATTGTTCCCAGTTAAGCATAATGGCGAAATTGCCTGGATAACAAGAAGGGAAAACCTGACACAGCAAATAAAGCGAGCTGTGCTTAATGAAATTTTTAAATTAACAAGAATGAGAAAGAATGAATAGAAGACATCTATGAAATTTCAAGTCAGTAATACGAAATTAAAACGAATAGCCGTTTTTCTTGTGCTTCTATATGCCATTGGAACAAGATCTATAATTGCGAGATATGTTTTCGGCACACGAGTCCAGCTGCTGGCATTTTATATAATCACATACTTTCTTCTGTTTTGGGGACTCTTTACTGCTTTTACCTTTATTAAGGAAGGACCCCATTTATACGCACCGAAGAAGTTTTTTAGTGTTCTGCTGATTTCATTAGTTATCATTATCGGCCTATTTGTCACTAATGATACATATACACTGTTGTATTATGGGTTGGCGTTGCTACTTCCGTTTTCTATAATCATCAATGATAGTGGGAATTATTCAGGAGCCAAAGCTTTTACAATTGTCGGGATAATTGCTACTATAGGAAGTTTATTAAACTACATTTTTCCAACAATATATGCGGCAATAATTCCTTATTTCTTCAGTGGATATAGCTTACACTCACTACAATGGTTGATCGGCGAAAGGACATTCTTTCCCGGATTTTTCAGTCAGGTTAATTACACAGCATTCTTTATTGGGCTGGCCATTGGGTCTTTGTTCATCTTCAGAAAATATTGCTTTTCCAGATCGTGGGGATTTTGGCTTCTGTTTCTTGCTTTTGGGATGCTTTTAACTGGAAAGAGAGGGGCTTTCGTATATGTTATAGTGGCTTTTGTTTTTGTGTATTTCTTAGAAGGTGAAGGCAGAGAAAAGTTTAAGCGGATTATATCTATTGCGGCGATTCTGATAGGCGCGTACATTTTGCTATATATTGTGGCTCATGTCAGCTCCATTCCGAGTATTGAAAGAATATTTGATGCTGTAAACGACTTTCTATTAAATGGAACTCCTGAAGATTCCGGAAGAGAGCAGCTGCATCAACAGGCGTGGACATATTTCTTTCAGCATCCGTTTTTTGGAATCGGATGGGATAATTTTAAGGAAGTCTTCACGGCCAGAGGAACGCATGTGCACTGCATTTATTTACAGTTACTTTGCGAAACAGGAATTGTTGGCGCAGTGATCTTTTATTGTTTCTTCGCATTCTCGCTTATCTCTACAATATACAGTTTTTATCGCTATAGAAATGAAAACACGGCCATTGGCATGTGGCTTGAATTTTCTATTTTTATTCAGGTTTATTTCCTCTTATTCGGCATCACAGAGAACCCGATCTATGATGTCGAGGAAATGATTTTATATATGTATGCGATAGGGCTGAGTAATATCACTGTGGCAAGTCAACCAAGTATGGTAACGGAATAATTATATTATGGCTAATAAGAACATTAAACTCTTTATTTCTATTCTATCGAAAGTGCTACCTTTAAGAAAAGAAGTTGTTTTCATGAGCTTTGGAGGACACTATTCTGATAGTCCGAAGGCAATTTCTATAGAATTACATCATAGATTCCCTAAAATTAAACAGATATGGCTTATTGAAAATGACAGAACTAAAGAGCTTCCGCCATATGCTAAATGTGTTGATATAAATAGTTATAATGCGACATACCATCTTGCGGTTGGGGCTGTTGTAGTTAGCAACGCTTATGGGAGATGTGGCTTAATACTTAGTGCTAAAGACAATAATACAAAAACCGTTTCTAAAATGAAACTAAGTGTTTGGATTCATTCGAGAAGAGGGCAGCTTAATTTTTCGACTTGGCATGGCACTCCTCTAAAAAGGATGGGAGTAGATCAGGTAAATAGCAAAGATGTTGATTTTATTACATCTTCGCTTGTAATGACGCATCCAAATCAATACACGCTTGAAATTATGAATAGGATCACTTTTCATAAAGTACGGCATATACTTTTGGGAATGCCTCGTAATGATCTTTTGTTTCATCCTGAAAAAAAAGAACTTATAAAAAAGAAACTTCGTATACCGGCAGATGCCAAAATTGTATTGTATGCCCCTACATTTAGAAGTAACAGCGGTGGAACAGAATCCAGAAATATTGCAAAAAGTGGATTAGACCAGCTGAATGAAATTGATTTTGCTAAACTGTTTGATTCACTAAGCAACACTTTTCATTCTAATAATTGGGTATTCATAGGCAGATTCCATTATTTTGTAGAAAAGGCGATTCCGTGGGATGAGTTAGAGAAACGGTATCCTGGGAAAATAATAAATGGTAATAAACATGATGATATGGCGGATTATTTGTTATGTGCGGATGTTTTAATAACAGATGCGAGTTCCAGTATGTTTGATTTTTCATTAACTGGTAAGCCATGCTTTTTATTCTTCCCGGACGTTGATAATTATCAAAATAATGAACGTGGATTTTATGTTGATATAGATAAAGTGCCATTTTCATGTGCAAAGAACTTTAATAATTTGCTGCAGGATATTTCTTCTTTTGATGAAGAACAATACAGAAAAAAAGTAGCAGAATTCAATGAAAAAATAGGAGTAGTAGATGATGGACATTCTTCGGAAAGAGTTGTGAAGTATATAGTTAATCATTCTGCTCTTTCAAAATAATTCAGAATGCATGAAAATGATTGGATAGAATTAGTTTGCAAACATGGGTAAATTAGTAAAAAAATATAGAGCTTTACCAGTACAAGTTAAGGCAACTCTATGGTTTTTAATATGTTCCTTTCTTCAGCGAGGGATATCAGTTATTACCACACCGATATTCACTCGGTTACTGACAACTGGAGAATATGGACGATACAATGTATTCAATTCATGGTACGGAATTGTAACCATTATTATTTCGCTTAACCTTTCACAAGGCGTTTATCAACAGGGATTAATTAAGTTTGACAAGGAAAGGGGGATCTTTTCTTCTTCCTTACAAGGCTTATCATTTTCTCTTGTTGCTGTATGGACATGCGTTTATCTTATAGCCCATAATTTCTGGAATGGACTTTTAAATCTTTCAACTGTGCAAATGCTTGCTATGCTTTGTATGGTTTGGACGAGTTCTGTTTTTAATTTCTGGGCTACAGAGCAAAGAGTCTACTATAAATATAAACTTCTGGTTGCGGTTACTCTTTTAGTATCCGTTGCAAAGCCTGCTCTGGGAATATTCCTTGTTTTACACTCAGAGGACAAAGTTACTGCCAGAATCCTTGGATTGGCTCTTGTTGAACTGATCGGCTATACATGGTGCTTTGTTGTTCAGATGAAAACGGGGAAGAAACTCTTCTCTGTCAAGGTTTGGAAATATGCACTGGGATTTAATCTGCCGCTGGTTCCACATTATTTATCACAAGTTGTCTTGAATAATTCTGATCGGATCATGATTAATAGTATGGTCGGTGACAGCGCAGCCGGAATCTATAGTTTGGCGTATTCTCTGGCCATGATAATGACTCTATTCAATACATCGTTGGCTCAGACATTAAGCCCTTGGATGTATCAGAAGATAAAAGATAAGCAAATAAAGGATCTTGCCCCGATAGCTTATCTTTCACTTGGAATAGTTGCTGTAGTGAACTTGCTACTTATTATGCTGGCGCCTGAGGCAGTCCGAATGTTTGCTCCGGCTTCTTATTACGAGGCTATTTATTGCATTCCTCCTGTGGCAATGGGCGTGCTATTTATGTACAGCTATGACCTATTCGCTAAGTTTGCTTTCTATTATGAGAAAACTACGCTTATCATGTTTGCGAGCGTTGGAGGGGCTATTCTCAACATTATTCTGAATTACTTCGGAATCAAAATGTTCGGATATGTCGCGGCGGCCTATACTACACTGATCTGCTATATGTGCTATGTTGTATTTCACTATATCCTTATGACCAAGATCTGCAATAGATATCTGGACGGCGTGAAACCGTATAATACGAAATTCTTACTTGCTTTTGCTGGTGTTTTCTTAGCCTGTGGATTCGCAATGTTATTCACATATGATCATCCGGTGATTCGGTACAGCATCATTGCTGCCTCGGTAATCGCTATGATAATTAAACGAGACAAGATAAAAGAATCTGTTCAGAAGATCATGGCCCTTAGGAAGAAATGATGGTGATCAGATCTTTTATGGTTAGTACAAAAGTAGAGACACAGTCTCTGCTAAAAAATACATTTTATTTCTGTAACATTCACACAGTCGTGAAAGGACAACAAACAATTTATGAAACGAGTAATTACTTATGGAACTTTTGATCTGCTGCATTACGGGCATATCAATCTTTTACGGAGAGCAAAATCCTATGGAGATTATTTGATTGTGGCGCTCTCCACTGATGAGTTCAACTGGAACAGCAAGCATAAGAAAACCTATTTCACATATGAACAGCGCAAGCAACTCCTTGAAGCCATCAGATACGTCGACCTCGTTATCCCGGAGGAAGATTGGCGACAGAAGAGAAGTGATATTCATGAATATCATATCGACACGTTTGTAATGGGAGATGACTGGAAGGGAAAGTTCGATTTTCTGAAAGAGGAAGGCGCTGAGGTCGTTTATTTGCCGAGAACGCCGGAAGTTTCGAGTTCTAAGATCAAACACGATCTATATGATGCAGCAAGTGTGGCAGACAGCCAGACTGACCACAGCGATTTGAATACGGATCCTGATGGATCGGAAACTGATCGGGGGGGGTATCACAGTAGAATAACTTCATTTAGTCTTCTTACAGCTTATGAAACGCTGGGGAGGGCCGCATGATGAAGAAAGCTTTAATTTTCGGCGGCTCTAATGGCATTGGCCTTGCTATTGGAAAGTACCTGACAACACAAAACTACAACTTAATTATTTGCGATATCAAAGAGCCTGAGAAAGGAGTGCTTCCAGAAAGCACTTTTATATTCCGCCATTTTAATATGCTGGACTATGACTATGCTGCCGTTGAGGAGTTCACAAAAGACGAGAACATAGAATTGTTGATGATCACAGCCGGAATTGGTCGTGTGGCTGATCTGGAGTATCTTCATCCGGGGGAAATCCATAATCTTATTACCATTGATTTGGATTCCACTATACGGATCTTGCGTTCCTTCTATGATCGGATTAATGATGACAAGACCTTTTACACCGGAGTTATGGGATCAATCGCAGGATGGATTTCATCTCCGATGTTTTCTGTCTACGCAGCTGCTAAAGCGGGAGTGTGCCGTTTTGTCGAATCTGTTAATATTGAGTTGGAGGTAAAAGGGAGAAAGAACAGAATCCTTAACGTTTCCCCCGGTTCCATCAAAGGTACTCGTTTTAATGGTGCATCCACGACTGATCTCTCTTTGACAGAAGGATTGGCAAAAGAGATTGTAGAACATCTTTTCAACCACGACACACTGTTCATTCCTCAGTATAATGAGATTTATAAGGGCGTAATCGAACGTTACCAAAAAGATCCACATGAATATGGCATTCATAGCTATGAATATAAGCTTTCTTCTGGTCGCGCTAAGAATGAATTCAAAGCAAGGATCGGATATCTCTCTGGAACTTTTGACCTTTTCCATGTAGGACATTTGAATCTTCTCCGACGGGCAAAGGAGCAATGTGATTATCTGATTGTCGGGGTTCATTATGGTGGTGCATGGAAAGGAAAAGAAACTTTCATCCCACTTGAGGAACGGAAAGCGATTGTAGCAGCATGCAAATATGTGGATCAGGTAATTGATGCTCCGGATGAAGATGATGCTGCATGGGATACCTATCATTACAATATGCTTTTTGTTGGGTCTGACTATAAAGGAACAGAGCGCTTCAACAGATATGAAAAAGAGTTCAAAGATAGAGGCGTGAAGATCGTGTACTTTCCTTATACGAAAGGTACAAGCAGTACACAGATCAGGGCGGCTATTGTTGCGGCGGCTGAGAAGAAGTAATGACCGCGTTTTATAGCGCATTGCCGACATACTTGAATTCGGCAAAATGAGGCATTAAAGTTTTCATCTTGCAAAGGGGGATAAGGGAGAGTGATATTTGTTTTACGCGTGATCATCTTCTCTGCCCTGATCCTTACAGGTTTCGCTATCTCCGTTCGCTCCATCCGGCTGCATAAGATCGTCACGGTCATCTACACCTTCGTCCTATTGTGGTACACCTTGCTCTGCCGCCTGCCGTTGTTCACACCCGTTCCTGTTGCCGCTGATAGTACCATAACAACCGCGCCTACCACAGAGCTGTCCTTCGCGGAGAAACTGATGGAAGCAGTGATCGCTATTTTTGGTCCTCAGCCCGATGGCACCCTTGCCGGTGACGGGGTGGTAAGGGCAATGACCTTCAACGTACTTTTGTTTGTGCCGATTGGTTACCTGCTTCTGCTCTGGTTCTGCAGGCTTCGAAAGAATCCCTGGCTTGCTGTGGGAATCTGCACGGCGGTCAGTGTAGGCATTGAACTGCTTCAGGAGTGGACAGGGCTTGGTATGGCTGACTGGAAGGATGTTTTGTCTAATCGTGAACTTCTCAAAAAAGTTACACTAAAAATTTTGGCCATTCTCAAAATTCCGTAGAAAGGCTGATTCTCCGGGAAGTTTTCCTATTACAGCCGGCTGAAAGCTCCAATACATTTAGTGTAACCGTTCCACTAAATGGTGATTTGACATTTGCCGTATTTTCAACGTTTTTTACGTATTTTGCTATTTAGTGTAACTTTTTTGAGAAGTTCACACTAATGCGCTTGGCGGGGCCGTGGGAGTTCTGATCGTGAAGGCATTTGCAGTACGATCATCCTCGCGTGACTACTGATCCTCCCTCTCGAACTCATACAGCTCCTCAGCTTTTATCTCTCTTAAGATAGCGATATCCTCCGCATCCGGAATCTCATCCGCGCTGACGGTTCCGAGCACCTTTCCGATGACCTGTACATGATCGTCCTCGCCCTTTTCTCCGTAGGGGTACTGCGGATTCAGGGAGTACAGCTTATTGTCGTACATGCGCTTGATGACAGCGCCGTCTGCTGTGGTGCAGATTACGATGTCGTTGTTTTCCACGTCTTTTGTATATTTCACATAAACAAGATCCCCATTATGATAGACCGGTTCCATACTGCGGCCACTCACACGAATCAGTGTGTCGGTCTCGGTACTGAGCCGGTTCTTTTTTATGAATACGGGTTCCGGTTTTAATTCGTTGAATTCGCAGCCGGTACCAGCGGCAGCGGGAGTGCTCTGCAGCGGAAGAATGAAATAAGAATCCCGCAGCATATCGTTTCGGGCGTCGACCTCTTCCTGCAGCATATTCCGGATCATCGATTCGATGAATTTCTGGCTGACGCTGCTGAGTTTCCGGTACTGACGTAAGAGTGTCCGCTCCTGAGATGTCGGAACCATTTCATCGTACATGCCGAAAAGTTCATAAAGAGGGATTCCGAGTGTTTCGCACAAAATTTTTGTGTCATCCAGACTGGGCCGGTTTTTATTGTTCTCCCAGTTGGTGATGGTGTTCCGGTTGACCTCCATCATTTTGGCCATTTTCGGCTGGCTTAATCTGGCTTTTTTGCGGTATTTCTGGATAACGGCACCGAAGCCCGGCCAGTCTTCTCTGGAATCAGAATCCTGTGGATGAGGAAGATGGATCACGTCTTTACTGTTCTGAGCGTGTGCGCTGAATGATGCGCCTGCAGACTCGGTTTCCTTGTTCTGCTGATATTCCTTCATTCTGATCCCTCCTGACATGATGGGTTTTAAGATTTGTTCATATGCCAATAATAGCACAAAAATATTGTACTATGCAATAGAAAAAGAATAATAATACACAACAATTCTATTGAAAATGTGTACTGCCACCGATATAATAGTAAGCATCACGAGACCTGAATTTCGCTAACCGGGATGACCGGGTGTTTTTGTGATTTTGAGATGAAACTGCGGGGGATTTAGATGGAGTATGCAATTTTACTAAAAGACTATGGACAGGGAGGTATTACTGCGGTGCCGGTTTCGCAGTGCACGGGAGAGAATAAACCGGACTTTCGAAGGCCCTACACGGCATACGAGGTGCTGACGGATTTTTTCGGAGAGGACATGTCTCTGGTGCTGGGAAATTATCTGAAGCAGGAGATCAAGACGGTCCGAAAGCAGAAGGGGATGGAGAGAGCAAAAGAGGCACGACTGCTTTCGTACTATTATCTCACCACCAGATCCAAAGCACAGCAGCCCGTGAATGAGACGCTCGTGGATTTTATGATCCGTGGAAAGGTGGAGGCCGAGACAGAAGAGAAAGACCGGTTTGTCCGGGAGATGGATTTCAAAGTCCGCTACATTCTGGACCTTCGGCCCTGTGAGCAGAAGTGTATCGGGCCGCTGATCTTTCCGAAGGAAGATGAGGATCCTGTTTCGGATGGCGAGATCCCAGCCAATGACTACCTGCTTCCGATTCTTCGTGCAGAGGATTATGAAACGGTAGCGCACCAGATCCTCCGGAAGTACTACCCGGAATATGCCTCTCGTCTCTCAGAGGGAGAACGCTTTGTGATGAACGGAGATGACCTTGCCGCAAGGATGAATCTCGATGTAAGAGACGTGCATTTTGCAGATCCTGCCACGCTGGGACAGATCTACTACAACTTCGGCGATGCAGAACTTCTGGATTCGACCGGTCGGAAGTATACCGAACAGATCAGTCCGGGCACCATTCTTATCAGTATCGATAACTGCCAGAGCCCATCCATCCGGAACAGCACAGTCTGCCACGAGTGCTGTCACATGGTTCTGGATCGTACCTTCTTCCTTCTTCAGATGATGACGGGCTGCCCGTATTCCTATTACACCAATCGAAGGAGAGAAGCCAGAAGAGTCTATCGGAAGAACGGCCCGGTGGACTGGATGGAACTGCAGTGTGAGAAGCTGCCGGCTTATCTTTTGATGGAGAGCCAGAGTACGAAGGAACTAGTGGAAGCAGAACTGCAAAGGCATCAGGGCATCCGTTCCCCGGAGGTGATGCGGGGAATCATTGACATGGTGTCTGTAAGAAACAAGGTCTCCCGCTCGATGGCCAAGTATCGCCTGATCGAGCTTGGCTACTACGAAGCAGAAGGCATCCGCTGTTTTGTGGATGGCAGGTCCATTCCGGATCATGGCTGCAGCAGTTCATGGCCGGAAGGCGTGACTTATACGATCTCCGCCTATCAGGCAACAGAGCTTGCCGATGAAGATCCGGAATTCCTGCATCTCATCAGCGGAGGCCGCTATCGCTACGTGGAAGGACACTTCTGTCTGAATCAGGAAGCATATGTGAAGGAGACCTGGAACGGGATCCCATATCTTACGTCCTACGCAAGAACCCATATCGACGAGTGCTGTCTTGGCTTTGCCGCGCATGGCAGATACCGGAGCACAGACTTCCGTCAGGGGAGAGTCGCCAGAACGAAGACAAAGCCGGTAACCGGCCAGTATCGTCCGGGCTATACGCTGGCGGCAGAGCCGGGGACGGAGCTGTATGTGAAGGAAAACGAGACGTTCCGGCATGACAGCTATCTCTGGGGCGAACTTTTCTATGCACTGCCATCTGATTTCCATGAAGCCGTAAACGAGATCCTGCTGAAGAAAGGCATCACACAGGAGGCGCTTGCGGAGAGACTGGGAGTCGAGAGAAGAACGCTGACCAAATACTTAAGTCAGGATTCTCCGACACTTGCCCATGTGGTCGGCATCTGCGTCGCTCTGCAGCTTCCGTTTTTCATCTCGGAGAAGCTGATCGAATTATCCGGGAACGCTTTTCAGAGAAAACCGCTGCATCATCAGTATCGGGAATTCCTGTTTCAGGCGGAGAAGCTCACGGTCTCCCGGTGCGAAGATATTCTGGCAGAACGCGGCTGGCCGCCACTGTTCGATTCACCGGATCAGGGCGAGATGAAAGGAGCCATCCGGTCGATCTCATAAATTCCATCAAATCCTATCACGGCTGGGGTACCGAAAGGGTACTTCAGCTTTTTTCATGTCCGCACTCGCGGAAATCGCAAAGAAAAATAAAAAACTTTTCGGATTGTGGGAACAGAAGTGTTCCCGGAATGCGCCTGTAAGAAGCCCGGGAATCCGCTGTTTTTCGCATCTCGCTACTTCCCCGATTCCCGCAAACCCTTTAAATCCTGACTTTATTTTGGGAACACTTCCGATCCTCGAATGAGGCCCTGTGATCAGGTAGTATAGGGTCAGTTCAAGGGAACGGATTCGTTCCCGGAACAAAAAAATCATATTGAATGCCTGACTTAAGTCAAATGCATAAAGGCAGAGATACTCAGAAAAGATCACCTTCTCCGAAGTGCCAAACGGCAGCGGACAGTCCTAAGGAGAAGTGGATCTTCACGGAGTACGGAAGGAGCTGTCTTTATGCCTTTTTCAGGTTCCCTGCAGCCTCGCAAGTACTCCAAAGGTACCTGCGGGGCTTTTCTTTTCCCGCAAGGTCCTCGAGTTCTCTGCCTCCCGCAGTCAGGCGGGAAGGGAGGGATGCCTTATGGGTGGCATTTAGTCCGGAGAACGGACAGAGAGATTCGGAAACCATGGAATTCAAAAATGGAGGAATTCAAATTGAAACTCTACGAGATCAATGAACAGATTCAGGCACTCGCGGATGCCATTGAGTTTGATCCGGAAACCGGCGAGATCCTCGGGGATGCGGAGGCACTCTTCGATGCAATCAATCAGCTCCAGATGGAGAAGACGTCGATTCTTTCCTACCTTGGAAAGCTCGTCTTAAATCTCCGCTCCGAGCAGAGCGCCCTGAAGGTGGAAGAGCTGCGTCTTAAGAATCGTCGCGAGAAGCTCGCAAAGAAGGAAGAGCGCCTCATGCACGTGCTGGACCGCGAGTGCGATGGAGAGAAGACGGATCTTGGCATTGCGACAGTAAGCTACCGGAAGACATCCCGCGTTGATGTGACGGATTCCGCAAAGGCGGTCCGGTGGCTCAAGCGCCACAAGTTCTCGAGCTGCTTCCGGGTACCGGAGCCGGAGGTCGCGAAGACTGAAGTGAAGAAGCTGTTAAATTCCGGAACGAAGGTGCCGGGCTGTGCGCTCATCGAGGACACGTCCTGCTCCCTGAGATAAGAAGGAGGTTTGTAAATGCTGAATATTACACGCGGGATCGTGGCAAGACCGCAGAAGGTCGTGATCTACGGACCCGAGGGAATCGGGAAAACGACGCTGGCGTCCCAGACACCCGATCCCCTGTTTATCGATACCGAGGGCGGCAGTGCCCATCTGGATGTGCGAAGAATTGAAGGCCTGAAGGACTGGGAGGAACTGCTCTCGACCATCAAGGAAGTCGCTGTGACCAAAGATATCTGCAAGACGCTCGTTCTGGATACTGCCGACTGGGCCGAGCAGCTGGCAATCGCCCATATCCTCGACAAGTATAAGCAGCCGTCCATCGAGGCTTTCGGCTACGGCAAGGGCTACACCTACATCGGCGAAGAATTCACTAGACTCTTGGATGCGCTGGACATGGTGATCGCTGGCGGCATGAACGTTGTCGTGACGGCTCACGCCAAGATGCGGAAATTTGAACAGCCGGATGAGATGGGAGCCTATGACCGCTGGGAGATGAAACTCACCCGTCAGTCTGCCCCGCTCTTAAAGGAATGGTGCGATCTGCTCCTGTTCTGCAACTACGAGACCTTCGTGGTAAGCACCGAGAACAAGACCGCCAAGGCGCAGGGCGGGAAGCGTGTCATGTACACGAGCCACCATCCCTGCTGGGATGCGAAGAACCGCCACGGCCTGCCGGACAAGCTGGATCTGGACTACCGGTATCTGAAACCGGTCTTTGCGCTGCCGACCGGAAAGGAACAGAAGGACGAGCCACCAGCAGCAAAAGCTCCGGATCCGCTGGCAGCGGGAAGTGAACCAGCTGCGGCATCGCAGCAGACGGTAGCAGGAGAACCGGAGAAACCTGCTGCAGCAGCGGAAAGATCAGCGGCTCCTGTGCCTCACGTACCGGCAACACCGGCCGGGAAGGTCATGGATCTTCTGACTCAGGACGGCATTCCAGAAGTGGATCTTCGAAAGTTCGTTGCCAGCAAGGGTCATTACAGAGAGGATGTCCCGATCTCGGCCTATTCCGAGAAGTTCCTCTCCGGCTGGGTCCTGAAGTACTGGCCGAGGATCCGCGAAATGATCAAAAACACCAATACAGCAAACACAGATGTGAAGAAGGAGGACAGAAACAATGCCTGATAACAACTTTATGAATCAGAACGACGGATGCATGGACTGGGGAGACACCATTGAGCAGGATAACCAGTTCGTCATTCTCCCGGAGGGAGACTACACCTTTACGGTCACGAAGTTTGAGCGCGCCAGACACGCAGGGAGCGAGAAGATCCCGCCCTGCAACAAGGCACTTCTGACACTGGAAGTAAAGACCCCTGAAGGAACAGCGACCGTGCTCACAGATCTGCTTCTCTATCGCACGATGGAGTGGAAGATCTCGAGCTTCTTCCGTGCCATCGGTCAGAAGAAGCAGGGCGAGAGGCTGGTCATGGACTGGAGCAGGGTGATTGGAGCGAGGGGCAGAGCTCACATCGCACCGGCTACCTATGTCGGAAAGCAGGACGGCAGGGAACATGAGAAGAACGAGGTCGTCCGCTACTACGACTACGATCCGTCCCAGATGCCGAAGGAAGATGACTTCATGACCCTTCCGGAAGGATCTGACGACGAGCTTCCCTTCAACTAAGGGACTTCGGGATGGATTCTGTAGAGGATGATTCTGTCAGTGATCCTGAGAATCCATCTCTTTTGGAGGTTTTCATGGATAACAACATTTTATCAGCGCTTGCCGCGATCAATGTGGCAGAGCTTACCCGTGCCGACTGGATTGCGGTCGGCATGGCCTTAAAAGAAGAGGGCTTCCCTTGCTCGGTCTGGGATGACTGGAGCCAGAACGACTCCCGGTATCACGCAGGGGAGTGCCAGAAGAAATGGGATGGCTTTCATGGGAATCACAAACCTGTGAAGGCCGGAACCATCATTCAGATGGCAAAGGACAGAGGCTGGGCTCCCTATACCGGAGAAGCCGGCTGCATGAACTGGAATGACACCATTGAATATGACGGAGAAGACGCCTTTACCGGTTTCCCGCAGGAGACCTGGAATCCGGTGCAGGATCTTATCACCTATCTGGAGCTTCTGTTTGAGCCGGACGATCATGTCGCCTATGTGACGAACGATGTCTGGAAGAACGCAGACGGAAAGTTTGTGCCGTCCAAGGGTGTCTATGACCGAACGCGGGATGATCTGATCGGGTCCCTGAAAAAGCATCCGGACGATATCGGCGCGACGATCGGCGACTGGAAACAGGAAGCCGGCGCATGGATCCGCTTCAATCCCGTCGATGGGGAAGGCGTGAAGAATGAGAACGTCACCCGCTTCACCTATGCCCTGATCGAGTCGGACACCATGCCGATCGCCGAGCAGAATGCGATGTTCCGGAAGATGGAACTTCCGATCGCAGCCCTCGTTCATTCCGGAGGAAAGAGCCTGCACGCCATCGTACACATCGATGCGAAGGATGCAGACGAATACCGGAGGCGCGTGGAGTTCCTCTACGACTTTCTGGAAAAGCAGGGTGTTCCGATCGATAAGCAGAACCGGAATCCCTCAAGGCTCTCCCGGATGCCGGGTGTCACCCGAAACGGAAACCGCCAGTATCTCGTGGATACGAATATCGGCAGAAAGAGCTGGAACGACTGGATGGACTTTGCCGAGGGCGTGGATGATGAACTTCCGGCGCTGGTGGATCTGGCAGAGTACAAGGACAATCCGCCGACGCTCCCGGAGGAGCTGATCGAGGGAATCCTGAGACGTGGCCACAAGATGCTTCTCTCCGGATCCTCCAAAGCAGGAAAGAGCTTTCTTCTGATGGAGCTCTGCATCGCCATCGCAGAGGGACAGAACTGGCTCGGCTTTCCCTGCAGGAAGGGCCGCGTGCTCTATGTCAATCTGGAGATCGATCCTGCCTCTGCCATCAACCGCTTTTTCAAGATCTATCAGGCACTTCAGATTCCGATGAAACACACCGAGGACATCGTGATCTGGAACCTCCGAGGTCATGCGATTCCTCTCGATCAGCTGGTGCCAAAGATGGTCCGGAGGGTGAGAGACCAGAGGCTCGATGCGATCATTATCGACCCGATTTACAAGGTCATCACCGGCGATGAAAATAATGCGTCGGACATGGGCGCTTTCTGCAACCAGTTCGACCGCATCTGCGCCGAGACCGGATGTGCTGCCATCTACTGCCACCATCACAGCAAGGGAGCGCAGGGTATGAAGAAGGCGATGGACCGGGCTTCCGGATCCGGCGTCTTTGCAAGAGACCCGGATGCACAGCTTGACATGATCGAGCTGGAACTGACGGATGATCTGAAAAACAACGTCGCCGATACCGGAGAGACCGCATGGCGGATGGAATCGAGCCTTCGGGAATTCCCGAACATCAAACCGGTGAATTTCTGGTTCACCTATCCGATCCATAGGCTTGATACGACAGGAGAGCTTGCAAACCTCGGCCCGGAAGGGAGCCTTGTCGGGAATCTCACAAAGACCGGAAACTTCTCCACACCAGAGAGCAGACGGACCGCCTTTGACAATGCCTATGATGCCCTGTCGATCGATGAGGATCTGCAGATCACCGTGAATGATCTTGCGGAGTATATCGGAGTTGCACCGAGGACCGTGAGGCGCTACCTGAATGAAATGAAAGACGCCTATAACTGCACAAACGGAGTCGTGAAACGTCTCCGGAACGCATCCGGACAACCGGAATAATTCTGGTTGACCGCATGTGGCCGACAACCTCATCTGGGCGGACGTCCAGACACAGACGACCGCCCTATATATAGATATATAGTGTCCGTATGTTACGTCCACGTGTAGGAAGGACGTAAACGTCCGTCCTTCCTCACGGTGAGACGGAACGTCCCGGGCTGACGCTTTTGAATGTTCAGAAAGGAAGTCCTATGAAATTTTTTATTGAGATGAATCCACCGACTGCGACTGCGCAGGAAAAGAAGGTGGCTCTGATAAACGGAAGACCGGTCTTTTATGAACCGGCAAAACTGAAAGCAGCAAAGAAAGCACTGACTGCGCTCCTCTTTCAGAAGAGACCGAAGGAGCCTCTGACTGGTCCCTTATCCCTCTCGGTACTCTGGCTCTTTCCAAAGGGAAAATCCCATAAGGCAGGAGCGTGGAGAGTCACCCGTCCAGATACCGATAACCTGGAAAAGATGCTGAAGGACTGCATGACCCGCTGCGGATTCTGGAAAGATGACGCACAGGTCGTAAGGGAACATGTGGAAAAGAAGTGGTCCGAGGATCCGGTCGGAATCGAGATCGAGATTACAGAACTGGAGGTGACAGGTGATGAGCCTTTATCGGAATAAGGAATTTTACTATGACCCGACTGCAGGAGCGGCCCTTTCTCATGTGGCATCGGAGGAGAGAAGAAAAGAGAGAAAGGCAAACCACATCTATCGCCCGCTCACCTATATCGTAAGTCCCTATGCCGGAGATATCCTCGTCAACGTGGAAGCCGCGAGACGTTACTGCCGCTTTGCTGTGGATCAGGGAAGGATCCCTCTCTGCAGCCATCTCCTCTATCCGCAGTTCCTGCGTGACGATGATCCGGAAGAACGGGAGCTCGGGCTCTTCTTTGGAAAGATCCTGATGGATCACTGTAAGGAGGTCTGGATTTTTTCAGACGGCGAATTCACGCCCGGAATGGAAGCCGAGTATAAACGAGCCAAGAGGCATCTGCAGAAAATCCGCTACTTCACAACGGACTGTCAGGAAACAGGCGGTCCGGGATACGGAGGTGCTGATGGACCCATATGAAAGGCTCGCGAATGCTGTGGTAAAGCAGGCAGTAGATGACTGGCGGCTTGCCGTGAAGAAATTAAAGCGCAGGAAGCGGAATCAGGAAGCCCAGAGAATCAAAGATGACGCGGAGGAGTTCTTCCTGTCAGAGCGATTCAAGTGTTTCACATCTCTGGATGGGAAGACGCTCCTTCGGAAGCTGAAAGAGGAGGCGCACATATGAATGCAAGAGAATATCTGAGTCAGGCGTACCGGCTGGATCAGAGAATCAACAGTGATCTGGAGGAGGTCGGAAGACTTCGCATGATGGCATCGGCTATTGGCTCTCCGGCTTTGAATGAGCGAGTTCAGACCAGTCCAAACGGCGATGCACCATTTGTACGCTCAATAGAGAAAATCATGCTCATGGAAAATCAGATCGACAGGGAGGTGGACCTCTATGTAGATCTGAAGGACCAGATCCGGGACGTCATTGCAGCAGTAGAGAATACAGATGAACAGATGGTTCTTCGTTACCGCTATATCCACAATGATACCTGGGAGAAGATCGGAGAAATTCTGAAAGCCGATGCACGAACGGTCCGCAGGTGGCATGACGATGCATTAAAGCACGTGAAGATTCCAGACGATCCGATTATCATCCGAAAAATGCTGGAAAAATGAAATGCGCCCGAAATGTCCTAAAATGTCCACCCTTAAAACGTGATAGTATAAAATCAGCGAAAGCGAAACAATCAATGATGAGTAAGCCTCGAAGGATAAAACCTCCGGGGCTTTTCTTGTGGGAAAAACCGGAGGTGAAGGATATGCCATACAGACCGAAGGTTCCCTGCAGGCATCCGGGCTGTCCGAACCTCGTTCCCGCAGGACAGAAGTACTGCGAGGAACACAAAGCCCTGCATCCGGAAGAGATCCGGTCAGCAGCAAGACGAGGTTATAACAGCCGCTGGCAAAAGGAAAGCAAGAAGTTTTTACAGCTTCATCCGCTCTGCGAGGAATGCCTGAAAGAGGGCAAAGCAACACCGGCGACAGTCGTGGATCATATCAGACCGCATCGAGGGGATCCGAAGCTCTTCTGGGATCAGAGCAACTGGCAGGCACTCTGCAAGTCCTGTCACGACAGGAAGACCGCTCGGGAGGATTCCCATCCAACGTATTCATATTAACTCTGGACAGCTTCGGCTGTCCTTTTTGTTTGGGAGAAAAACATGATCTGCAAGTGGTGTGGGAAAGAATTTACTCCGGACAAACACCGGATCAAGTACTGCTCGGACGAATGCGCCCGGCACGCCAAGCGGCGGAGAGAACAGAACAAGAAGCGGTGGAGACGGAACGCTACCGGCGACCAGAAGAATACCCGCATCAGCCTTTCCGAGGTGTACGAACGGGACAAAGGAGTCTGTCAGATCTGCGGCCTGCCTGTCCCTCGGGACTGCGACCGGAACGATGACTGGGCAGCGTCCCGAGACCACATCATTCCGATCACCAAGCAGGGTGCTCACACCTACTTCAACTGCCAGCTCGCCCACAGGATCTGTAACTCTGCAAAGCAGGACAACGGAGCAGAGTTTCGGATCGACTGGATGAGTCGGATCCTTTCTGATCCGGAGCGCTGGGAGAAAAAGATCAATCATTTGCGCTTCTTACTGGCAAAAGAAGCAAATCAGAGTACGGGGTAGGGGGAGGTCAAAATCTCTGAAACCGGAAGGCCAAAAGACCGCCGGCCCCTCTTTTGTGCGCGTGCGCGAAATTG
>CAIFEZ010000034.1 GCA_903789595.1 uncultured eubacterium 1-6 | reverse complement strand
CACAGGGGAAACTTGGTGAGATCAAGGGAGCTTTCTCCTCCATGATCGAGAATGCCAAGAGCATTGTAAGCGGTGGCCTGAGCAGAATCAGCGGATTCTTTTCCGGCTGCCATTTGGAGCTTCCGCATATTAAGCTTCCGCACTTCTCGATCAGTGGAAAGCTCTCCATTGATCCGCCTTCGGTTCCGCACCTGTCGGTTAGCTGGTACCGGAAGGCTATGGATGATGCCTACCTCTTAAACAGCCCTACGATCTTTGGAGTTTCCGGAGGAAGGCTCCTTGGAGGCGGCGAAGCCGGGCAGGAAGCGGTCGTCGGTACTGACAAACTGGCTGAGATTGTGCAGGGAGCCCTTGTCGGAGCTGGCGGGGGAGATATCGTGATCCCGGTTTATATCGGGAATGAACGAATCGAGGAACTGGTCGTAAAAGCACAGCAGCGAGTGAACTACCGGTCAGGAGGGAGATAAATGCTGAGCGAATATCCGATTTATTTCGATGACGTTAAGCTATTCACTCCGGAAAGCTGGGAAGAAAGCTACGCTGTTATCGAAAATACCAATCAAACCGAGGCAGGAACGGATCAGGTGATTGTCACAAGATATGACAAGCTCTCCGTTTCTGCTTCTTTTAAATGTTCCAGCCGCTGGGCTGCAAAGTTCGCTGAGTTCCGGGACAAGGATTCCATTCAGGTGAAGCTATATGACCTGAAAACACAGGACTATAAGACCCGGACAATGCGGATGCGAAATTTCAAAACCGGTCCTGAGAAGAACTCGGAAAAGACTAGAGGCACGAACGGACTTTATACCGTGAATTTTGATTTGCAGGAATTTTAAAGGAGGAGGGCTGCCATGTACAAAGTAAGTGAACAGTATAAAGCAGCCATGCAGCGGCCTGTCCAGAGTTATCGGATGAGGGGAACCATCGGAAACACGGTATTTGATGATTCCCACATCCTTTCGGGCTCGTTCTCCATTACAAACCAGTGCTCGGATGAGACGCAGGTCCTAATCGGTCAGGTGTATATCGCAGAGCTTAAAATAACGCTTCTAGGCATGGAGGATGAGCGCTATGCCTTAAAGGATGCTGGTATCCGTCCATTCTTCGGAATGCGTCTTGCGGATGGAAGCTATGAGGACATTCCGCTTGGCGTGTTTACCATCTCGGAAGCGAACTGGGGAAACAGCGGAGTTGAAATCACAGCCTATGATAACATGTCAAAGCTTGACCGGAGTTTTTCCGCATCGACGCTGACGGGGACCGCCTACCGGCTCGCCTCTATCGCCTGCCGCTCCTGCGATCTGGAACTTGGCACTTCTGCAGAGGAGTTTGCTTCCTTTGCAAACGGGAATATGACCTTCAGTCTCTATGCTGACAACAACATCGAGAGCTGGAGAACCTTCCTCTCGTGGGTTGCGCAGGCTGTGGCCTGTAACGTTTTTGCAGACCGTGAAGGAAAGATCATCTTTCGTCCCTACGATCAGATTCCGGTCGATACGATTGATGCGGCTCATCGGTTTACCGGCTGTACCTTCGGCGATTATGTGACAAGGTACACCGGACTTTCCTGCGTGGATATCGCTGCTCAGGAAACAAAATACTACGGAGAAGATACTGATGATGCCCTGACCTATAACCTTGGCGAGAATCCCTTCCTGCAGAACGGTGATGTAGACATTATGCGGAAAAGCATCCTCACAGCTCTTGGCAGTATTCAGTATGTGCCGTTCAAGGCTGAAATGATCGGGAACCCTGCCTATGACCTTATGGATGTTTTCCGATTCACAGGTGGACATGCAGATGATAACAGGCTCTTCTGTATGACGAAGTTCGTGTTCTCCTACAACCAGAAATATGAAATGTCTGGCGTCGGGAAGAATCCGGCTCTTATTACCAGAAACAGTAAGAGCGATAAGGACATCTCTGGCCTTGTTGATGAAGTGAATTCGATCACGAGTTCTATCAACAGCCTGCTCTACGATTACAATACCGGGACATTATCCTTTAGCCAGTCTGAACGAATCGCCGGATGTATCTCCTACTACATCTCCAAGGAAGCAGATGTCGAGGGACATTTTCTCATTCATTACCGGACGGACCAGTCCACAACGATGATCGTCCGAGTCTACGATACGACTGTTGAAGAGCTCTATTCTCCTCTGATTTATGACCTTCCTGCCGGTGATGGCACCATCGGAATCCCTCACTCCTACCTTCATCGAGTGTCCGGAAATCATGAGGCGCTTATCACTGTTCAGTGCACAATCGGCACGATTGAAGTTCAGCCAAGAGGTATCTTTTTTACCATTAACGCTGGAAACTTCGCAGAGGCTGTTGATGAAATCGGCATGGACATTCGTGATATTTCCATGCGGCAGCTATCCGAATCAGACGGTCCAGATCAGATCTGGTGTGCCGGAATCGAGAATG
This sequence comes from uncultured eubacterium 1-6, assembly GCA_903789595.1. Taxonomy (GTDB): domain Bacteria; phylum Bacillota; class Clostridia; order Lachnospirales; family Lachnospiraceae; genus Bilifractor. Next base: position 27,073 of record CAIFEZ010000034.1, on the reverse strand, counting down.
GGAAACTTCTCATCAGCCGCCGGGAATACAAGTTCTCTTCAAAAAGTGTCATTAAATGGGAAGGTGTCTATACACCCGGAGAAGCGCTGGATGCTGCCATTGAGTTTGATGGATCCTGGGTTCTTCGGACCGGAGCCGAGAAGTTCACGATTGAAACAGATGATCAGCCGTGGATCTTCTGGATTACGGATGAAACGACAAGAACCCTTTATGCCCAAAAAGGTGACGATGAAACGACAAGATTTGTCGCCGCAGAAGGTGTGAAATCCGTTCATGCCTGCAAAGGCTACAGTTCAGAAATGTATCCGGAACAGGATCAGGGACTGGTTCTTCTCTATGTAAAGACGGACGGCTCTGTCTTTTATCGTCAGTACACGCTGAATACCGAAATCAAGACGAAGGTCTGGTCCAATGAAACAGAGATTGGGAAAGGAACGGAATGGCTGGAAGCCAATGTGCATCGTCTCAATGACTATCGCCTAAGCTTTGAACTGACGAGCGCTTCCGAAAATCTCTGGATGATCACCGGACGAACTTATGTCGGCCAGTCCATCTATCCGGAGAATGCAGACTTTAATGATAACAATAAGATCGGCATCAGCATGTTCCGTAATGGCGATGCGATTGATTTTACTGGCAAGGCCGTGCTCTTTGACGACCCGGTTGCTCCGGAGAAAGTTTTCCGTATCCGGTATCCGTATGATATCAAAGCCTTTGATTCTTCCTATAAAAGTGCCGTCACAGTGACATTGAACGGCAAAGAGCTCTCTGGCAATAGCTATACCTTAAGTCTCGATGGTACGGATCTCGTGATTACCACGAAAGATGAAGTGGCGGCTACAAGAGCCAAGGAAGCTGTATTGCAAGTTGATATTTCTGCAGAAGATACACCCTTTTACCTGTCGAACGGAAATGGTGTAAACCGTCTTTTACTCTATGACCAGAGCTTCAGCTGGACCATTGAGAGAAATATCACTGTTAAAAATATTGAAATCGAAGAAACGGTAGGAATTCACATTGCCGCAACTTCTGCTATCACAACCCATCAGGTTCAGAATCAGGCAAGCATCCAGCCAGATGAAGGAACCCTTCACGCAGCCATGACTTCTTCCTTTATCACAAGACAGGTAAAGGAAACAAAAATGGCCGTCTCCGATGAGGGAGAGCTTAAATCTTCCGTCACCGCAGAGATCAAGACTTACATGACGAGCGACGCACCGATCTAAGGAGGATAAGATGGATAGTAAATGTAAGATCCGTTTTCAAAACGAATATACCGTCACCGTAGAGCGGTGCGGCAAGAAAAAAGAATACCACTTCGGAAATGTGGTTCTCTCGAACATGCTGAACGTGAGCTTCAACTTCACCGGAGTCCGTCTTGGCTCCGGCACGGGAACTCCGGCCAGCTCAGATACTGACGTATTTACAAAGCTCTGGGATATCACCTGCACAAAGACCGTTTCGCTTGATGAAGAGAAACAGGCTGCCATCCATACGCTGGTCGGCGAAGTCCCTCCGGATACTGACCATGTCGGAACCATCACGGAGCTTGGCGTTCTGGTAAGCTCAACGGTTGTCACCCATGCCCTCATCAAGGACGCCGAAAGCAACCCGATCACGATTGAAAAGGATGATCTCACCCGCGTGATCGTAACTGCCAGAATTACCATGACACTCTCTGCATCCAGTCCTTGGATCGCAGTGCCTGTCCGCCACACTCAGCTTTACATGAAAAAAGCAAAGGATGACGAGGGACAGGAAACAGAAAGAGGCTGGGGCGATCTTGGATCGCTGTTTCTGGAGCTCTGCACGAACAGCAATGCGGCTATCGGCGACGGCGAAATGACAAGCACCTATTCGTACATCGGCACGAGTTATGGCAGCTACTATTGCACGAACTCCTGCTACGGCTACGGAAAAGCGCAGAGCAGCAATTCCTATGCAGACAGCAAACGGACAGCTAAGTTTGACTTCCGTGCGCCTGCAACACTGCTTGATTATCCGGTGTACTTCAATACCATCTTGATCGGTGGCGTCTGCTATGCAGAACTTCCCAATTCCGAGCTTGTGCCGAATTATACGATCACCGGATATCCGGTGGGTACCGGCGACGGAACAACGAAAGATTTTCTCTGCCCGTTCAGTTATTTTGTGAAGGACACGGATTCTATTACCGTGGGTGGCAATACTCTAACTCGTGGCGTAGATTACACGGTTATCAATGACAACAACCATGAAATGCTGCAGGAGCTGACACCTTTTGCAAGAGCCAAAGCATCCGGCGGCAACCGGGAGAAAAACCGGTCCGGAGTCGGCCTCTTCACAAGGCCCCTCTACAAGTGGCCTTCCAACTATCCGACGGATTTCGGAAACACCAATGGCTGGTATTCCAATTACAAGGATTCGGAATTTGTCTCCCGGATCTATAAGGGCAACCCAGTGATCTTTGATCTGGGTGATTCTTATGAACTCAATAAGTTTAGACTCCCCGCTTCCTTTACGGCGGCAACTTTCACGTTAAGTGTTTCTACCGACGGAGAGACTTATACAGAAGTTTTCTCAGAAGCAAAGGCCGCAAACACGGTTCTGGAAAAGGACTTCGATGCGACGGGACGTTACTGGAAACTGGAAACCACAGCAGATACATCGACGGTGGATTTCAGTGCAGATCCGGCAGCGGTTCCTTTCCTTGGCAAGGTTCAGGACGGATACATTCACTTCAAGGAGGCTCCGGCAAGCGGAGCTGCGATCACAATGAATGTTACGATGGATCGCCCGTTCAAGACAGGAGAAACAGTCATCGATTACTCAGCGACTCTTGAAATTACAGTCTGACAGAAAGGAGGAGATGTGTTCATGGCACTTACCTTTGATAAGAAGATCAATCTGACAGCGTATGACAAGAACCCATCTCCGAAGTTTGTCCGGCAGCTATCCATCATTCATGAGGCTACTGACGGAGAGCTGGTCCAGTACTATGTTCTCCCCTTCTCTATGACCGAAGAGGATAAAAACACTCACGCAATCGGAATCTACGATGAAGAAAACAAATCGTGGTCCTATACAGACTACGACGAAGTGCAGTGGAATACTCCGGGACAGAGAATTGCAGGAAACCGTCTGGAGAGGCTTGGCGTGAAGACGTTTCCGGATGTTGGAGCCATTGCCTTTTATAAGATTGCTTTTCGTGACATCTCAAGAATTGTCGCGCCTGTAAATCCCAAAAATGAAAAGACCGATGCTCCAAAACTTTCTGCTGTCCAGAACAGTGATGGCACGATTACTTTCACAATCACGCCTCCGGAAAAGACGGAATACCGCTGCTATCGTCTTGTGATGATGGACGGCGCTTTCTCCGTGGATCATATCAGCTATGATCTGACATTTGCCGTGGATCCTCCGATTGTCTCGGGAACCTATGACTGTTTCTGCATCGGATTTCCGGATGAAGGCCAGTACTGCTCCAAGGACAGCAACGTGATCCGGCTTTCCATCACTGGAAAAGAAAGCACTTATGAGGAACCCTATTATTCCAAGGATGATCTGGATACTTTGAAGATAAGGCTTGCTGATACTTACTCGAAGAAGGAAATCGACGATGCGCTTGCTGCTCTCAACGCAAAGCTCGAAGACGGAGACATAGGGGAATATTAATGAAGAAGCTATATACCGAAGAAAACATACAGCTCATCGCCGATGCCATCCGGGAAAAGAACGGTGAGACCAGAAAATATAAGGTGTCAGAAATGCCGGCTGCTATTCTTACTCTCCCGACGGATGGCTCGGAAGGCGCCGGTGGTAAGAACTACGTATTCATTACGGATTCCAAAGAGACTGTGATTTCTGAGTTTCCGCACGACATCAGCACTGTCTGGCTCCTCTCCGATACCATCCTGTCACCGGATATTGAGCTGAAAGATATCGACTGCTCTGTGGTATCGGCGGTTTCCTATGTGAACCGGCTGATGTTAAAACTCACAATCGATACCAGCCAGGTGAAAAAAGGAGAGGAATTTTCTATCCGCATAAACAGCGGTGGATATCTGAACCACAACGGAAACTCCATCCGGCGAAAGCTCCCGATCATCAATACGCTGGATCTTTTTGATAACACCGATCTGGGCAGAAATACCATAACCAATACCTATTCCGATGAGGGAACCTGCAGCATTACCACTTCAAAATTCGGTATCATTCAGTTTCCGAATCTACAGGCGACGCTTTCAAAGGCAAGATCGCTGTACACTTCCTGCTCAGTTACCGGTAACTGCCTATTTAATGCCGGCGGCTGTACGCTCGGTATCAACCAGAGAGATAACGGCTACAAAACAATCAGCCTTCAGGAGGTCCCTGTAGATGATGCCATTTCATCCACGAGAATCACATGGGACGGCTACATGCCCTATAGCCAGAACGAATCCAACCGTGGAATGTGGGACCTGTATTTCCTTGGCAACGGCGATTTTTATATCCGGATTACATCACTCGGCACAAACGGCAGCGGATCATACCAGATCAACGGGAATAGCTTCACGAATCCCGGCGCTGGTGGATATGTCTCGTTTTACCGGAAAGATTACTATGGAACGAAGTTTGATATCGTAACTGAGAAATACGATATTTCAAAGCATCACTCCGGGGCTGACGAGGTTCTGAAAAGCATCAGCTTAACCGATGTCCTCGCTGATGTAGATGGCCTTTCCTACATCTTGAAGAGTGATGTAGATGATCAGACCTATACCGTCGGGAACGAAAACTTCTCGTGGCCGCTGGCTGGTAAGACTTACACCACGTTCTACGTCAGCACGAACTCGTGGATCGGAGTCACTGGTTCCGGTTCAGAAGAGGTCAAGGTAAACCGAAAAGATGCCAAGGCGCATCTCCTCTCACACGGGAACTACAAGCTGACTGATATCGGCATCACCTGCTACAAGATTCGATGGGAAGGATATCAATACTACAGTGGCAGTTCCTCTGTGAATCAGATCTGGGAGCTTTATCTTTTTGAAAATGGTGATGCCATGATTCGGATGGAGAAGAAATCGACCTCGGATGGCACGTTTTCTTTCTTTGGCACGACCTTCTCCATAAACGAAGGAGAATGCGTCTCTTTTTATCGGACCGGTGAATCGACCGGCAAGTTTACGGCTGCAACAGAAGTCTATGACATTGCAAAGCATGTGTCATGAAGGAGGTGATACCGTTGATAGACTTCATTTTGAAGTATTGGATTCAGGAGTTGTTCGCTCTGGTCATCGCCATCATCACATGGCTTTGGCGAGCACTTCTGCGAAGAAAACAGGAAAACGAACAGATCAGAGAAGGAATGATGGCACTGCTGCACGACCGGATTTATCAGGCCTGCAGCTTTTTTATTGCTCGGGGATACTGCACTCCGGAAGATCGGAGCAATCTTGAGTACCTGTACAAACCATACAAGGCACTTGGCGGCAACGGAACCGGAGAAACCCTGTACAAAAAGTGTCAGGAACTGCCCCTCTCGGCAGACAGTAAAGAAAAGGAGGAATGAAGCTATGGACTTTGGAATCGCTAGTGTGGCAGCAATCACGGTGATCGCCTATCTCGTCGGTATCGGCTGCAAGGCGGCTGGCTCCGTGAAGGATGAGCTGATCCCGGTGATCTGCGGTTGCGTCGGTGCCGTGCTCGGAATCGCCGGGCTGTATCTCATGCCGGACTTCCCAGCCAAGGATATCATCAACGCCCTCGCAGTCGGCATCGTATCCGGTCTTGCAGCAACCGGTGTAAACCAGATCTACAAGCAGCTGACCAAAACGAATCAGTGAGAGGAGGTGATCCTCATATCTCGGCTGCTCCTTCCGTCAAAGGAGCGCTTCCGGCTCTTTGGGCTTCAAAACCCAGGGAGCCTTTCTTATTGTCACAAATCTTAAGGAGGTAAGAAAATGAGTGAGTTCAGAGGTATTGACGTCAGCCACTGGCAAGGAGCCATTGACTGGACAAGAGTCAAAGCAGCCGGTATTCAGTTCGCCATTATCAAGTCTGGCGGATCGGATGACGGATTCTACACAGATCCCAGATGGGAAGAAAACTACAGAAATGCGAAGACTAACGGCGTCGCTGTCGGAGCGTATTATTTTGTCGGGCCTGGCTGCACTTCCGCAGCAGACGGAAAGGCAGATGCAGAACGCTTCCTTGCACTGCTCAAGGGAAAGCAGCTCGAATATCCTGTCTTTATTGATCTGGAAGCCACTGTTCCTTCTGCCAAGGCAGGCGCTACGGAAGCTACGATTGCATTCTGCCGAGCACTGGAAGCGGCTGGATATTTTGCAGGGATTTACAGCTCCACCGATTCCGGCTTCCGTGAGAGACTGGATGATTCCAAGCTCACGCCATTCACGCATTGGGTCGCTCAGTATGCTTCCAAATGTACCTATTGCGGGGCTTACGGGATCTGGCAGTATTCTTCCACCGGCTCAGTAAACGGCATCAGCGGAAATGTCGATATGGATATTTCCTACATCGACTATCCGTCCACTATTAAGACCGGTGGATTCAACGGGTTTGCAAAGCAGCAGGCTCCTGCTCCCACTCCGGCACCAGCGCCGGCAAGAAAGAGCGTGGATGAAATCGCGCATGAAGTTCTGAGCGGTTCATGGGGAAACGGAGACGACAGAAAGAACCGTCTTGCTGCCGCTGGATACAGCTATGACGCTGTTCAGGCCAGAGTAAATGAGCTGATGGGGGCCCATAGCCAGCCGCAGGTGATCTATTACACCGTGCGTTCCGGTGATACGCTCTCTGCCATTGCAAGGAAGTACGGCACATCTGTCGGCACAATCCAGAAGCTCAATCCTACGCTGATCCGAAATGTGAACCTGATCCAGGTTGGATGGAAAATTCGTGTGGAATAAAGAAATGGCCAGAGGACTACTCTTATGAGTGTTATCCTCTGGCCTTATTTTTTTTCTCTACAAACTGGAATTTGACTTGCCTATTTTCTTAAAATCTCATGTGGAGCTTCTATTTCATTTGCCAAGGTATGCTCAGTTAATTCTGACATCAATTTCAATTTTTTATTAATCAATGGTCGCATACAATTAGGAACATGTTCCTGATGCGCTCTGTGGATTGCTACACATTCCTTACAGTTTCCGTGATAACGACAGGCTTTCAGACAAGGACAGTGATCTTTGTCTTTATACTCCTTACGAAATTCCGCTGCAAATTCTTCTTGCAGTCTCAGTCCCTCGACACGGTTTCCCTTATGAAATTCTACCATTGCATCCAGTTCTTTCTGGTTCCCTTCAATCTTCATGTTATTATAGCGCCTCCATTTCAACTATTCCTCATTTTCTGATAAATTCTGATTTGTTTACTTTCAAACTTGCTGGCGGTGAACAGCATTTTATGCTGTTTGCGGACGGCAAGTCCACAGGGGATAGCCGCTTTAGCGGCGCAAGGGGGTGTAGCCACCTTGACGGAACGAAGTGACGAAACATTCTCGGTCATGCAGTTTTCTTCTGCTGACGGAGAATGAAGCTCCGCAGGACGCACATACTCTCGACAGGAGAGTATAGAAGTGCGCCCTTTAGTTCCTAAAGGGATTTTTCCTTAATACTTTTTCATCAGCTTATTAAGAATGACAATTCCTGCGATAACTTGAAACAGTAAATATCCGCTGAGATAGAGTACAATCATGCGAGCATTATCAATGACTTCCAATGCTCCTAGAATACCGAAAACCAAAATAGAGCAACAAATAACCAGCAGTCCTAAGCTGTAAGTATATCTTCCGGCTCTATCTCTGATTTTTGTTTTCAACTCGTCATGCTGTTCAATTCGTTCGTTCTCCAAACGCTCTTCGTATCGCTCTTTATTTTTGGGGGAACTCCAATAAAAATATTTGCATATCATCATAATTCCGGGGAAGATGCCTGCGCCAGCAAAGCCCCATAAAATGCCCTCTAACTTTGTTTCAATCAACAGCGCAACAATCAAACAAGCCACACCGAAAAGCACATATAGTATCCCGGTTATCAAATTACTTTTTTTCATTTTCTGCACCTCTTTCATAGATAAAGATTTCTTCAATCCGTCTGCCAAAAAAGTCTGAAATTGCAAAAGCTAATTCCAATGATGGATTATACTTTCCTGTTTCGATTGAACTAATGGTTTGTCTTGAAACACGAAGCATTTTTGCAAAATCATCTTGATTTAATCCTCGCTCCTTTCGTAACTGCTCAACTTTATTCTTCAAAAAAACGCCCCCTTGTATGACAAGTTTCCTTTACAAATTGATTATAGCATGGCACACACTTCTTGCCAAGTTTCCTTTACAGCATTTCGCTCCTTCATCATGGAAAAATCCTGATTTGTTGTTCTCTAATCTGATTCTATACCACTCTGATCTATACCGTTCAATAAATATCTGTTCCTTGCCTGCAGGTGTCCTCTTCGGATGCCCGCAGGCTTTTTTATTTTTTCTCATTCAGGGGTGCGTTTCTCCCCTCCTTTCGAGGACGGAAGACATGAAGGGAGAACAACAAAGAATCGAGGTGATGACATGAAACTCAGACACAGAATCCGCATCAACGTCACGGACAGCTCCGGACGCAGGACAAAGGTAGTAAGCAGCGGTGTCCGCCACCTTCCGATGAAACTCCTCACAGCTCTCTTCGGGGAAAACACGGAAGTACTAATCCTCTCTCCTGGTCAGAGCGTCCAGTCAGTAGAAATCCATGAAATGAAAGGAGGCGAAACAAATGACTCAGGAAGAACTGCTTAAGGCAATCGCAGAAGATTTCCGCAGAACAGCCGACCACATTGAAAAGCTCACAGGTGTAGAAAGCCCCGCCGATCCTAAAGCGGAAACGGCCCCGTCTGCAGAAAACGTACCGGATGAAAAGCCGGTGACACTCGAGGAAGTTCGCACGGTTCTCTCTGCAAAAAGCAGCGAAGGCTATGGAAGCCAGGTCCGCGATCTCATCCACTCATTCGGTGCAGAGAAGCTCAGCGCGGTCGATCCCTCGCACTACAGGGAAATGCTGAAGAAAGCTGAGGTGATCGGGAATGCCGGTTAATCACGCAATGCTCTCTCCTTCCAGTGCACACAGGTGGCTTCACTGTACGCCTTCCGCACTGCTCGAGAAGTCCTTCAGTGATACCAGCTCTCCTGCTTCAGCGGAAGGAACTGCCGCTCATGCCCTTGCTGACCACAAAGTAAAGCGAGCTCTCAAGCGTCGCAGCAAACGTCCGGTGTCTGATTACAACACAGACGAGATGGAGGAATGCACTGACGATTACCGCGACTTTGTCATGGAGCAGCTTGGCAAGGAAAGACAGACCTGCAGTGATGCTCAGGCTTACACGGAGATCGAACTTGACCTTTCAGCTTACATTCCGCATGGCTTTGGGACCAGCGACTGCATCATTGTTTCCGATAACAGGATGCATGTCATTGATCTGAAGTACGGTCAGGGAGTGCTCGTGGAGTCAGAAGAAAACCCGCAGATGATGCTCTATGCACTCGGCGCACTGGATCTCTTCGGAGATCTGTACAACTTCGAGGAAGTATCGCTGACCATCTTCCAGCCGAGACGAGACAATATTTCGACCTGGAACACCACGGTATCACACCTCAGGGAATGGGCAGATGAAGTCTTAAAACCTAAAGTTGCTCTGGCCAATGAAGGACTCGGCGATTACTGCTCCGGCGACTGGTGCCGCTTTTGCAAAGCAGCAGTCAAGTGCCGTGCAAGAGCCGAAAAGCAGCTCGCTCTCGCAAAGTACGAATTCCAGAAGCCACCCCTCCTCTCGGATGAAGAGATTGATGAGATCCTTCCCGATCTCGATCCACTGATGAAATGGGCTGAAGATCTGATGCAGTATGCCACAGATGAAGCTGCCGAACATGGGAAGAAGTGGAAAACCTACAAACTTGTCGAGGGACGCTCAAAGAGAAAGTACACAGATGAGCAGGCTGTATCAGAGGCCGCGAAGAATGCCGGCTATACCGACATTTACAGGAGAAGCCTCATCCCCATCACGGAAATGGAACGCCTGATGGGTAAGAAAACGTTCCATGAAGTCCTTGGCGGACTTGTGATGAAGCCGCCGGGCAAACCGACGCTCGTACCGAGATCGGACGGGCGACCGGAAATAATGGCAGATGATGTTCATAACGAATTCAAGGAGGAAATTTAATTATGCCTATTAACAATCATTCTACAAAAGTCGTAACCGGTATCGTAAGACTCTCTTATGCAAATGTATGGGAACCGAAGTCCATCAACGGCGGCAAGGAAAAGTACAGCGTTTCGCTGATCATCCCGAAGTCCGACAAGAAGACGATTGACGCCATCAACAAGGCAGTCGATGCCGCTATCGAGGACGGCATCAGCAAGTTCGGCGGCAAGAAGCCGAACAAGGCTGCGATCAAGCTCCCTCTCCGCGACGGTGATATTGAGCGTGATGACGAGGCCTACAAGGACAGCTTCTTCGTCAATGCCAACAGCACCACTCCGCCCCAGATCGTTGATGCTCATGTTCAGCCGATTCTTGATCGCAGCGAAGTTTACAGCGGCTGCTATGCAAGGGTATCTGTCACTTTCTACGCTTTCAACTCCAACGGAAACAAGGGCGTGGCCTGTGGTCTTGGAAATATCCAGAAGATCAGAGACGGCGAGCCTCTGGGTGCTCACAGCAGCGCAGCTGATGATTTCTCCGACTTCTCCGACAACAACGGCGATGATGATTTTCTTGGCTAATAGCAGAAAGGCAACGATATGAAAGACATTCTTGATACAGTTCTCTACATCATCTACGCCCTCTTCGGGCTCGGCGGACTGGGACTCACGATCATTATGGTCGTGATTTCCATCCGGAATACAAAGCGCGACGATGCGTTTGAGAAGGAACTGCACGACCAGAAGATGAAAAACGAGGCAGCCGCTGCAGAGCGTGACAAGGAATTCGCAGCGGAAAAACAGCAGTGGGACAAGGAATACCACGAAAGACGCATGGCTGCTCTCGAAGATCTGAAGCACTGACAACTGAATAACGGCAACATGTAACGGCGGCGGGAGGCAGAATTCCCGCCGCTTATTTTTTTATGGAGACACATTATGAAATCACTTAGTATCGATCTCGAAACATTCTCAGACGTCGATCTGAACAAGTCTGGTGTGTACCGGTACACGGAAAGTCCGGCCTTTGAGATTCTTCTCTTCGGATTTGCCAGAGATGATGATCCGGTAACCGTCCTGGATCTGACTGCCGGCGATACTGTTCCTAAAGATGTTCTGGATGCACTAACAGACGAAACAGTGACAAAGTGGGCATTTAATGCAAGTTTTGAACGGATATGTCTTTCTGCATATCTTAGGAAATATTACCCGGAGCGCTTTGTCACCTACAGTATTCCGGAAGACAGCGTCCGAAATTACCTCGACCCGGCATCCTGGCGCTGTTCCATGATCTGGTCTGCCTATCTTGGCCTTCCCCTCTCTCTGAAAGGCGTCGGCGAGGCATTAGATCTCGAAGAACAGAAAATGGCAGAAGGCAAGGAACTCCTCCGCTACTTCTGCACTCCGTGCAAGCCGAGAAAGGCGAACAGCGGCAGAACAAGGAATCTCCCCTCTGACGCACCGGATAAATGGGAGGTCTTTAAGAAATACAACCGCCGCGATGTCGAGGTGGAAATGTCCATCAAAAAGCACCTGCGTAACTTCCCTGTCCCGGAATCGGTCTGGGAGGAATACCACATCGATCAGGAGATCAACGACAGGGGCATTCTTGTAGACCTTGAGATGGCAGAACAGGCCATTGCAATTGACAGCCGGTCAAGAGCCTCTCTTACCGAGAAGCTCAAGAAGCTGACCGGTCTTTCCAATCCGAACTCTGTCGTGCAGATGAAGGACTGGCTGAGTGCCCACGGCCTTAAGACAGATACCCTTGGCAAGAAGGCTGTGGCATCCCTTCTGGAAACTGCTCCGGATGATCTGAAGGAAGTGTTAAAGCTCCGTCAGCAGATTGCCAAATCCTCTGTAAAGAAGTATCAGGCCATGCAGAACGCTGCCTGCCGGGACCACAGAGCAAGAGGAATGTTCCAGTTCTATGGGGCAAACCGCAGCGGACGATTTTCCGGGCGGCTGATTCAGTTACAGAACCTTCCTCAGAACCACATGCCGGATCTGGCGGAGGCAAGAGCCCTCGTAAAAAACGGTGACTATGACTCTCTTGATCTTCTCTATGATTCCGTTCCGAACGTTCTGTCCGAGCTGATCCGGACTGCTTTTATTCCCCGTCCTGGCATGAAATTCATCGTCAGCGACTTCTCTTCCATCGAGGCAAGAGTCCTGGCTTATCTCTCTGGTGAACAGCATACGATGGACTCCTTTGCCAGAGGAGAAGATATCTATTGTGCTACGGCATCAGCGATGTTCCATAAGCCGGTCGTCAAACACGGCATCAACGGTGAGCTCCGGCAGAAAGGTAAGATCGCGGTTCTCGCCTGCGGCTATGGCGGCTCCGTCGGCGCTCTGAAGGCGATGGGAGCCCTTGATATGGGACTCAAGGAAGAAGAGCTCCAGCCCATCGTGGACGCTTGGCGTGCCGCAAACCCGAATATCACGCAGTTTTGGTGGGACGTGGACCGGGCTGTCAAACAGGTCATCCGGACAAAGGGAACCAGGGAAGTCAGGGGAATCCGGTTCTTCTACAAAAGCCAGATGCTCTTTATCCATCTTCCTTCCGGCAGAGATCTGGCCTACGTGAAGCCGATGATCCAGCCGAATCAGTATGGCGGCGAATCCATCACATACATGGGCATTGGATCCACGAAGAAGTGGGAACGCATCGAATCATACGGTCCGAAGATCGTGGAGAACATTACCCAGGCAATCAGCCGCGACATTCTCTGCTACGCCATGCGGACGCTCTCCCACTGCTTCATCTGCGCTCATGTGCACGATGAGCTGATCATCGAATGCGGCATAGACGTATCCGTCGACGCGGTCTGTGAACAGATGGGCAGAACTCCTCCATGGGCACCCGGCCTTCTGCTCCGTGCGGACGGCTACGAATGCGAATTCTATAAGAAAGACTGACGTTTCTGACGGGCAGACGCACTTTTTAATCCAAAGGGGTGCGTTTTGCCTGTCTTTTTGAGGACGGAAGACATGAAGGAGGTGCTCATCATGACCGATGAACAGAAAACCCGTATCTTCCGTATGAGAGAACAGGGAATGAGCTATGACGCGATTGCCGAAGCCCTCTCCCTTTCCAAGAATACCGTCAAGTCTTACTGCCGCAGAAACGGCTTCGCCGGAAGGCGTGTCCCGGCGCAGAAAACCGCTGAAGAACCCGCTGAGTTCTGCCCGAACTGCGGAAAGCCCATCCGGCAGATTCCGGGAAGAAAACATATCCGGTTCTGCAGCAGTGCCTGCCGTCAGGAATGGTGGAACAGCCATCTGGACCAGGTGCACAGGAAAGCGGTATATGACTTCACCTGCGCTTGCTGCGGCAGACCGTTCTCTGCCTACGGCAATGCGCACCGGAAATACTGCTCCCACGCCTGCTATATCAAAGCGAGATTCAAAGGAGGTGCTGACAGTGAATAAAGAAAAATCAGAAGCCGAACGCCGCTACCAGGCAAGCCTTACCGTGGCAAAAGCCCTCCTCTCTTCCGGCACGATCACCAAGGAAGAATACGATGAAATTGATACAATTTTGCTCCGGAAATATCGGCCTGTTTTCGGCACTTTATTCTCAGATAACGCTTGATACCATCGGCGGGTCTGAGTGATGAATAGCCACGGAAAGGAGCTGATTTCATGAAGAAAATTACAGAAATCAAAAAGATGAAACCGGTCCTGCCGGAACGGAAAAAGGTCGCAGCTTACTGCCGTGTGTCCATGGAAACCGAGCGGCTGCACCATTCCCTCTCGGCGCAGGTATCCCGTTACAGCGAACTGATCCAGAGCAATCCACAGTGGGAGTTCGCCGGGATCTACGCCGACGAGGGCATCAGCGGAACGAAAGCCGGATCACGTCCTGAGTTTATGCGGATGGTCGCCGACTGTGAATCCGGAAAAATTGACATCGTCCTGACGAAAAGCATCAGCCGTTTCGCCAGAAACACTGTCGACCTTCTGGAAACCGTCCGCCACCTGAAAGACATCGGCGTTGAGGTGCGGTTTGAGAAGGAAAACATCCGATCCCTCAGCGATGACGGGGAGCTGATGCTCACTCTCCTCGCTTCTTTTGCGCAGGAAGAAAGCGTCAGCATCAGCAACAATGTGAAATGGGGAATCCGCAAACGCATGCAGGAAGGCCTGCCAAACGCCAGCGGTCATTTCCAGATCTACGGCTATCAATGGGATGGAGACAAATTAGTCCCCGTCCCTGAGGAAGCGGAAATTGTAAAACGGATCTTTCAGAACTTTCTCGATGGAAAATCACGACTAGAGACTGAGCGGGAATTCGCGTCGGAAGGTATAAAGACCAGATCCGGTGCGAGATGGGAAGACTCCAATATAAAAAAGATACTGGAGAACATCACTTACACAGGCAACCTGCTCTTTCAGAAAGAATTCATCTCGGATCCCATCAATAAACACCGCAGGAAAAACCGTGGTGAGCTTCCGCAATACTTCGTTGAGAATACCCATGAAGCAATCATCGACTACGACACATGGAAATATGTGCAGGACGAGATGGAACGGCGACGGGAACTCGGAGCTCTGGCGAATAAGAGCTTGAACACCTGCTGCTTCACCGGAAAAATAAAATGCCCATACTGCGGATTCAGCTACATGCACAACCATCGCAACAAGAACGGTCACCCTCAGGAATACTGGAATTGCGGCAGCAAGAAGAAAAAACAGAAACCCGATAAGAAGTGCCCGGTCGGTGGCACAATCAGTCAGAAGGCGCTCGAGAAAGCCTGCTGTGAAGTACTTGGGCTTTCCGAATTTGACGAGACCGTATTTCTTGAAAAGGTCGACCATATCGAAGTGCCGGAGAAATACACGCTCCACTTCTTCTTAAAAGATGGAACGGAGGTCACGCGTCCTGCTCCGAACACCGGCCATCAGGACTGCTGGACATCGGAATACCGTGCATTGACTTCAAAAAAGCGCCGTGAGCATCCACATGCTAAGGGAACGACAGAGCTTTCCGGCAGAATCAAATGCGCTGCCTGCGGCTGTAATTTTCGCCGCTGCACGCAGCCTGCTTCCAATCCAAACAAACCCAAAATGCACTATTGGCGCTGCTCAGATCACAGTAAAGGATGCATGACAGTCGGATTACGAGAGGACGTTCTGAAGAAGCAGATCGCCGAGGTGATGGGAATTCCTGAATATGATGCGGATCTTTTCAAAAAGCAGATCCAGGTGATCTATGTAAAAGACAAAGATCTTCTGGAATTTCACTTTAAAGACGGACGAGTTGAAACTACGAACTACGTTCCTCCGGAAAAAACCTTTACGCCTCGCAGCGAAGAATCCAGAGAACACATGCGGCAGCTTATGAAGGAGAGATGGACTCCGGAATATAAGGCTCAGATGAGCAGTAAGATGAAAAAGATAAGGAGTGAGAAGTTTTGGAACAGCAACGGAAAGTAAAAACCATACCGGCAACGCTGAAGCCCTTCACCTCCTCTCCCATTGGCGAGAGCAGGAAACGCCGCGTTGCCGCTTACGCCCGGGTCTCCACCGACCACGACGAACAGTTCACAAGCTATGAGGCCCAGATCGATTACTACACAAAATACATCAAAGCAAGGAGCGACTGGGAATTCGTCAAAGTCTACACCGATGAAGGCATTACCGGCACAAGCACAAAGCACCGCGAAGGATTCAAGCAGATGGTAGCCGATGCGCTGGAAGGAAAGATCGATCTTATCGTCACAAAATCTGTCAGCCGGTTTGCCCGGAACACGGTTGATTCCCTCACTACCATCCGTGAACTGAAGGAGCATAGCGTTGAGTGCTATTTTGAAAAAGAAAACATCTGGACCTTTGACGGCAAGGGAGAACTGTTGATCACAATCATGTCCTCGCTGGCGCAGGAAGAATCCAGAAGCATTTCTGAGAACTGCACCTGGGGTCAGAGAAAACGGTTTGCTGACGGCAAGGTGACGGTGCCATTCAAGCGGTTCCTCGGCTACGACCGAGGGCCCAACGGCGAACTGGTAGTCAATGAAGAACAGGCCAAACTTGTAAAGCGGATCTACCGGATGTTTATGGAAGGCACAACACCTTACGGAATTGCCACTAAGCTCACGGAGGAGAATATTCCATCGCCAAGCGGCAAGCAGAAATGGCATGCCGGAACGGTAAAGGCCATCCTATCCAATGAAAAATACAAGGGTGACGCACTCTTGCAGAAGTCCTTCACCGTCGACTTCCTGACTAAGAAAACAAAAATCAATGAAGGTGAGGTCCCGCAGTACTATGTTGAAAAGGACCACGAAGCAATCATCGATCCGGAGATCTTTGATCAGGTCCAGGACGAACTGAAACGCCGCTGTCCCGGCAGGAACCGCCACAGTGGCGTGCATGTTTTCTCCGGCAAGGTCAAATGCGGACAGTGCGGGAGCTGGTATGGCTCTAAGGTCTGGCATTCCACTGACAAATACCGCCGGGTGGTCTGGCAGTGCAATCACAAGTACGACGGCGGCGAGAAATGCAAAACACCGGTCCTTACCGATGATGAGCTCAAGGAAAAATACATCGCAGCAGTCAACAAGCTGTTCGCCGACAAGAAATCAATTCTGGCAGATTATAACGAGATCCTCGCTGGACCGCTTTACGATACTTCCGGACTGGAAAGGAAAAGGACAGAATATGAAGACGAAATGAGTGCCGCAGCTGAACTGGTGCAGAAGGAAATTAAGAAGAACGCGCTGGAACCGCAGGATCAGGCAGAATACCAGAAGCGGTATGGCGTTCTGACAGAACGCTTCAATACCGCCAAAAAGAATCTCGGTGAAATTGAAAAGGAAATCTCCAGAAAAGAACTATCCCGCTCCTCTATTCGACAGTTTCTGAACACCCTGAAGAACCAGAAAGACCTCGTGACAGAGTTCGATGCGGTCCAGTTCCAGAGCCTTGTTGATTACATCACGGTTTACAGCAAGGATGATATCCGGGTTATGTTCAAGAACGGAATGGAAATCAAGTCTTAAACAGAAATACCGCCAACGGCTACTAAAAACCGAAGGCGGTGTTTTTCTCTCTTATTTTGATAAGTCAGCTATTCATCATTCCATGTGATATTTGACTTCCGAATTTAGGGGAAGCTGTTTCTAAAACTCTCGAAACAGCCTCAATGGAGTTATGAAGAGCTGTGATGGAATTATTGGGGGAGAATTCCACCAGCTCCAAAATCAATTATGATTATTTGACTACAGAATTTCAACCTGCATTTTCATTCTATTCGCGGCTCAATTATCAGCTTGCCTTCCAGACAACGTACATCAACTTTTGTCCCGATAGGAAAGCCATACTGTTCAAGCCACTGTCCTTTCAGAACGATTGATGGCGTACTCTTATAGTGATACCCGCTGCTTTCATAAACTGACAGTTTACGAGTGTTTCTCTGCTCCATAGTCCTCCATTCCGCGCATAATAAAAGCGCTGTTTTTCATATAATTGTTCTGTAGAAAGGAAGCCGACATGCCGGAAGGACATGCCTGGTACCGAGGGATGGTAGTGGTACCGATTTGATATCTACAGAATAATATGAAAGCAGCACTGTGACAAGAATATCTTTTTACCGGAGAACAATTTCTTCATCAGTCCACGCTCTTGTCTGCTTCAGGATCAATTTCCTGCCTTGGATGCATATTGACGGCACCCTCGGCCTGTAATTTGGCAAGATTCTCCAGCATTATCTTTCCGATCTCAGTAGGATCAAAATTGCAGGCAGAACAGATGAACCGCAGTCCATCCGGCGTCAGTATGCGTCCGTGTTCCCGGTCATCAATCAGTTTTCTATATTCCTCGTATTGCTTGTTCGTTATCTTCTGCACAATCTAATCCTTCTCAATGGCTGTCAACATCGATTCTATGGTGTATTTCTGGAAAACTTTCTCTAGTTCTTTCCAGTATGGAGGGAATACATTGCTTCCATAATAGTCCCGACGCCTTCCTCCAGTTAACCGGATTTTCAGTTCCCACTGTGTGCCATCCAACGTATACGGATCCACATATCTTCTCTTCCAATCTTGCAGATACAACCGCGTATATAGAACATCTATTATCTGTTTCCATTCGCTGGTCGCGATCTGTCTTTTTTCAAAATTATTGATATCACCGGGAAGTCGTCCTGCTATAACTAAAGCGCCGTCATGATTCCGTGAAATCGATACAACATCATCGCCCTGAAAAAATCCGCCCACGCTGAAATAAATCGATGTCACGATGTCTCTGTAATCCTCGGCCTCTCCACTCCGCTTTGAAATCAGAATCGGCGGTTTTCCGAAATCTTTCTTGCAATCATTACAGTGCATCGATGGCATGACATTCACCTGTTTACCGTTTATGTCAGCAGTATTAATGCAGCAACCGCCAAGTACGATCGTTCCTTTATCCAGCTTCTTCTGCAGCTCTTCGTCGTATGCAGGCATGCCATATAATATCTCAGCGATATTTTTACTTCCGCATCTCGGACACTTCCTCATAAGGCCTCTCCCTGAAGTGATTTAATCGTCAAAAAAGATATCATCATACAGCATCATCTCTTCGATGCTGTATGGCTGATTTTTCTGTTCACGTAACATTTTCCGATAGGTCTTATCATCAACCTCTATCGTGCGTGTCTCCATAACTGTCTTCTTGATTCCAAAAAGGTCGCGCTTTTCTGTCGGAACTTTTACCTTTACTTTGTGCTGCATTCACTTTCCTTCTGTGTTTTATTATTTTTTTTACGGCTCACAGTATCCTGTCTAAATCAATCTCCTAGGTTTTCGAAGACTTCCACGCCATTCTCATCTGCTAGCTTTCGTGCATTCTTAGTTAATCTCGAGTTTGTCATAACTGCTGCCTTTTCAGCATTGTAGTGCGCTTTGGCTGCTACAACTTCTTGTACCGCAGAATTACTTACGCTACCACCATATCTTTTGCATTGAATTACCCATTTTCTGCCTCTGTTATCAATCCCGATAATATCTGCTCCATAATCATTACTTGCCGACGTGACTTCCGTTGAAATAAAGCTCCAGTTTTTCTTTAGCATAGCGGCACACCAGTATTCGAACTCAGTGCCTGACATATTGGTAACTGATCCATGCCACTTTGGTTTTGTAAAATGATGAATCAGCGCAACAATTGGAAGAACGACTACAATACTTCCAATCCCTGCTTCAATATCATCAACAAACATTAGCAAGACAAATAATAGCAATCCAAAATAAACCGCATTTTTCGGACGCAGCCATTTATTAATTCCAAAGAGAATAGGAATGACTAGAGGAATCAGCATCTCAACCATTTCAATCTCTGGATATCTCACACAGATTATCATAAAAAATCCGATCAATATAGCATCCGCTATTTTTTGGCCGCGGCTTAGATTTTTTAATTTAAATTTATCAAAGACAGATTTTTCTCTGCATGTCTCTTTGCTAGAAGGATTATTAATGTTATATGCATCTATCGGATTTTCTTCTATTTTATTATCCACATTTTCCATGTAAAAGCCTAATAAATCATATTGACATCTTTCAAGAAGAGTATCATAGATTATTCAATATATCTCAGAACGACAATTCCGACATTTTTACTTTGCACCCTTATTACAGCTTTGCACCCTAATTTTTGATCTTGCACCCTTTTTTCATGCGCACATTCTGGAAATGTTAAATTGTATCATTTTCGGTCGAATGTTTTCCAAGAATGTCAGTGAAGATAGCTTTTTCTGGAAAGTCTTTAACTTAGCCTTCTTGCTTCTCGGAACAGAAATATTTTTAATTTCTTCAAATTCAGATTTAAGGTCATCAAGAAATAGTGGATCAATCACCTTATGAATATTCTCTATTGAAGTGTAATGCATACCCCCGGAGCGCCTTGTTTCCGGATTTAAAGTACTTTCAAAAACAGCTCCAAAGATAGTCGGACTAATATCTCGCCAGTTAAAATCTTCAGATGCATGGACTAAGATCAGATTTCTGATCTCATCGTTAAACTGTGGCACCTCAATTGATTCATCAGAAAAAAGTCCACCATTCACATATGGGAATGCCTTTAGATCATCCTCCAGGTAATCATCTCTATCTTCTTCCTTCTGATCTAGTACATGGAACAAATCTAGCAGCGCCCGTCTACTATCCCTTACAGAGAATTGTTCCATATAATCATGAAACTGTTCCCGTTCAAAGATACCCGCATCCTCAGCATAAAACAGGAATACGAGACGCACACATAATGCATTCAGACTGCGGAGTTTATGTTCTCGCTTTGCTTTATCCTCAGCACTTTCGTCCTTTGGAGTGGTTTCTGAAATTCCATATTGCTTAAGAAAGGCATCATAGATTTTGCCTACAATGTCACCCGCTTTGATGGATACCTCCATCTCATGAGAAAGCTGCTTAACATCCTTTTTCACAAGAAAATCGAGCAACGGATATTTATTCTGCAGATCAATGACAGAAATCTTCTGTGGAGTAGGCACAATTTCATTCATGTCATAAATCCAGAGCTCTTTAAAATTGCATGTAATAATCCAGCGGGCTTTTTCCTCATACGGAAGGTTATCGTTATATCTTTTCCCTTGCTCATATGGCGTAAGCCTTTCTCCACCTGACTGTGATTCTTTTTCATCAAGTGGATGCGTGTCACCTTTCTGCTCGATCAGAACCTTAACAGATGGAATATATCCATCTATTCGGCGAGAATGTACTTTTCCATCCCCTTCTGGAAGTTTAACGGATTTTTCAAAATCAATGTAGTCAGTAACCTTATCTACACCAAGAACATCATGAAGAAGTTCCAACCAGAATTTATGGCTGTCCTTCATCTCATCTCCGCCATTTTTCCATTTATTTACAAATTGTCTAGCGGCTTCCCGCTGCTCTGCATCCGTCATCCATAGTCTCCTTATTTTTCATGGAATTTGAATCTGGCACCGACTCCATGATCTGATTTATATTGCAATCCAGGGCTTCGCATATCCTTAATAAGACATCTGTAGTAATATTTTCACCCTTACCAAGTTTCGCCATTGAGGCTGTGCTAATTCCGCTTTTTTCACGAAGCTGTCTCTTATTCATGCCCTTATCAATTAGTATTTTCCACAAAGGATTATAACTAATACGCATATGTCACCTTTTTAATTATGATTCTTCATTAGTATTATTGTTACGGTTATTTTTCTTTTTTGCCCATGACCATCCGAACAACTCCCCTCCGTCTTGATGAAGTTCAATGACCTTAGTCTTTTGAATGATTTCTCCTGTAATCTGAGAGTAAGCATCCTTCTTATCAAAAGCGATAAATATTTGCTTAGGACTCTTTGCATACAGTTCCATAATTTCATCAATAGGAAGGTCTTCTACGTTCTTAAAAATCAAAGAATCATGTGTAATAAACGGCAAATCTGTTATATGCAACATGGCCAAATCAAGCATAATCATTCCACGATAGTTAGCTCCAGTACCAGTATCCTCAGGAATATGGTAATAGTAGTCAGGCTTACCGGTTCTCGTGCTTGAAAATGAAATCGTTGGAGCATAATTCTCGCCATTGTATATATATTCATTAACGCTATACAGTTCTTGGTTCAGCTGTTCTTCAATCTTCTTAAGTTGCGCCTCTCTAGCTTCCTGAAGAGCTGTCAAAGCTTCCTTTGTTTCATCACGTACAATGTTCCATTTTTTACGTTCTGAATTAGCCCTTTCCAGCTCATCAATTTTCTTAGTTAGCTCGGCATGCTGTTGAAGAAACTTCTGGGATATATTCACCGGCACACCCGTTGCCCGAAGTTCTTCTTCCGCAACCTTGATATCATTCTCCAAGGCTGAAATCATATCTTCGATGTTTTGTATATCTTCCTTCATCTCTGATGCCAGTATCTTCTGCATCTTTTGATGAAACTCATCAACCTGTAAGATTTTCCACTGATTTACGTTCGGGAAGAATTCCATCAAATCTTCTATGTCGTTCTCATCAAGGACATTTTCTCCACTCAGATTTTCACGAATTGCGTCCTGCTGAGTCCGAAGCATTGTTCTTTTTCGGCGCATAGTCTTCAGCCGGGCTTTTATTTCTGCCGCCTTGTCGATCTGTTCATTTTGCTGAGATGATAAGTCTGCATCTTCTTTATTTTGAAGATTCTGCAATTCAGTTTTCAGGTTATCTATTTCTTCCTCATTTTCCTTAATACCACGTTTTCCTGATGGTACATTTCCTGTTAGATGGTAATCTGAAGCAGCTTTATGTGCGTCTTTTTCCTTTTTCTTTTCGGTGTAAACAGCCTCATAATCCTCTATGAACTTGTAAACATGAAATAATTTCTCTAATGATTTAACTGCTGCGCTTCCACTTGTCTCATAATCATAAGAAAGTGGTCTAACTTCATTTGTATTACCACGAAGATAAATTCTTTGATAACGACCAACCACCTCCCGAAACGAATCTCCACTATTTTCCAAATGGTATTGTTCGTAAAGATGCTGTGTATATTCATCTAATGATATAGGATCCTTTATCGGCATATAATTTGAATCACAAACCAGTATCTCGTCTGGTCTTAAAGTGTTACGGCTGTAATACTCCTCAATGCCATCGAACTTCATCGTAAATTTGATTGTATGATTTCCGACATGTTTTGGATCGTTAGCATTGCTAACTTTAGGATCCACATATGCATTTCCGCCAAAACAAAAATCTATAATAAGGAGCAATGTAGACTTACCAATAGAATTATCAGCATGGTTTCCACCTACTATAGTATTTAAGCCATCGTGAAATGTAATTGGACCTCGTGGCACCATATGGCCGTCAACCTTCATCTGAAATTTATCGCATTCAATTCTGTATAACATAAATCAGCTGCCTCCGCACATCGTCATAATCAATTGCATCCAAGACGAAAAGGCAATCTAGTATTTCCAAAAATTCATCTGTGTCTCGAATGTCTTTTTTTACAGCACCATATAATTCTTTAACTCCCATCGGCCTTTTCTTTAATTGCTTTAATATGACCGGTAGCTTGGATAATGTGCTTTCCTGATATGAAAATAATTTACTTGGTAGGAGCATCGAAAACCTCGCAATCCTTTATAAAATAAGAAATAACTATCGCGCAGCAATATTCGTCTCCGTTAGTCACTTGCTTAAGCCATGTAACCATTGAGTTGTAAATAGTCAATTGATCCATCCCTTGATCTCGAAATTTAAAATACATGAAGCGGACCTGCGTGCAGAATCGTTCATAATGAAATTTTCGCGTTGCCTCAAGCTCTTTAAACTTTTCATTTAATGGCGTGAAATATAAATCCACATGTGCCTTTGCACGATTTAAGAGCATTACATTTTGAGAATCAATCTTTTCTTTTAATGCCACTGGCGTGTAATTTAAGTCAACATCTTTTGCTTGAGTTAAATTCGGAATGGCATCTAAAACCGCACAAATCTCGTCCTCAATTTTTTCATCAGCGAGAGATTCTTGCAATTTAGCATTTTGCAGAATCTCTTTTTTTAATTCTTTCATCTGCAGAATTTGATCTGCTGACCTTTGAAGTAGATATTTTCGTGAACAGGTCGGGCACAAGGCAATCAAGTTATGCTGCTTATTTTTTGAAAGTGATGGATCTATAACAAGAACCTCATAATTTTCAATTGAATTGCCATCTGAATGAATGAACAAACTATTAGGACAGCCTTTAACCGGGCAATGACCATTCTCTTCAGCAACAAGTGTTGCACCATATTTTTCTTTGAGATCCGCTTCTTTTGTAACGGATTCAGCAGTAGGTTTTTTTGCTCTGCGTCCCTTTCCTGCTCGCTCAACTAATGCTTTGTAATAGTTAGAGATCTTAACAGGATAATTATCTTTATTTATTCCTGGGCATTCCTTTTCAAATACCTGGCAAAGATATTCTTGAGTATCTTCATTATCTGTCTCAATGAAGTTTTCAAAATTTGCGAAATCAGGTGACTTCAGAATGATTTTTGCAGGCTTTGTTATGTTGCTATCTCCATAGTAGTAACTCTTATAAGTCCGAGGGAGGAGCTCATTCGAATCATTATCATCCTCTTCTAAATACACGGATGAAAGAAGCCTCTTAGCGAAGCTCTCAGGTTTCTCTTTCGGTTTTTGATAGTAAGGAGCCAATTTGCTTACAAACTCCGCAAATTCTGTTTTTAAGTCCGACACCCAGTGTTCCTCCCACTTAAACTTGTACAACCTTGTACTAACTTGTCCTGTCACGAATCATGAAAGTTCAGCATTTCTTATACTGAAATCATGAGATGAGGGGCAGGCAAGCAGCCCAATGTAAGGGCTATCAATACTTAGATCAATAATACCAGCTAACAATACTGGTCGCAATCTAAAGATATGCGTTTGCAAACTTATTGTTAGCAAACAAAAATCTCGTCTCATTGTCCCGGACATCGACTTTAAACCGTCTCATCTGAACTGCGACTCCCCGAGTGTACATAAACGGGTGTTCATAGCCGATAGCAAAGGTGACAACTGAATATGACATAGGTCAAAAGCCAGTGAACGGCAAGACCACTAACTACCCGAAATGGAGCATTGCTCCAAGTCGGACAGGATTAGTGCGCCCTGCCGTTCTTTCTGTCTTGGCATCTCCATTTCGGTCCATCGAAGTGGAGGCGTCAATCATGGCAAAACAGAGACAAATTAATTTTTATGAGGACGATCATCAGACAATTAGAACAACTGTAACTATCATCGAAGAAGCTGATGGAACCACATGTTTCATCTGTGCAGATGGATACACAATGTATCCAATGGAGCTTGATGGCATTGAGCCAAATATGTATAAGTCTTATGGCTTCGATCCTGCTCTTATCAGACCTTGGAAGGTAGGTTGCAAGACGAGAATGGCTTATCTTGTGCCGGTCAGAGACATTGAATACAACGCACTCATCGCGGATGAAAAAGCTGAACAGAAACGTGAAGAGCGCAAATCAAAATGCCTGGTTGCCGGAAAAAATGGATATCCAATTATCTGCAGAGAGACCAGCTGCTGGAAAGCGTACGAGGAAGGTCGCTGCACTTGCTATGGCAATCTTAATAACGTCACTGCAGACTACGTATATCTCGAAGATATGATGACAGATACAAACTGGGAACCCTCAACGGACGATACAACATCCGGAACGGCAATGGCACATGTGATGGAAGATGAGTTTAAAGAGTACCTTGCTCATCACCAGAAGAAGCTCCGCACGATCTACGAAGATAATATTTGTGGCCTGGATGCAGCCAAGATCGCCGCAAAGCATGGTTACAACATCAATACCACATATCGTTATTTGAAGAAAATCAAAAAGCTGGCAGACGAATTTTTCAATCAGGATTAATTGAATCGGAGCAGCAGATAGGTTTCACCGCCTATCTGCTGCTCTTTTATTAGTTTCATAAATACTGAACACTGATAATGCATTCTTTTAATGTTGGTAAAACCACTTCTGCTTCTTCGCCGCGTGAAATATTTAGCGCAGAAAGATCAATTCCATATTTGTCTCCGGTATTGCAAACCACCTGTGTCATCGGTCCGTAAAGCTTGCCGTTAAAATAACTATTATCCTTATTTTTACTCCAGGAAACCCATACTCCATCACACTCTGGATTTACAACGCTTTCCTTATCAGATGATCCTTCTCCATGTCCAAGGTACCGATATAGCGTTCCTTTATACAGAGCTCCGGTCGTAAATTCCTTTATTGGAAACGGCGCATAATCCTTATCAATGATAAGGAATGCATACAATACATCAAAGAAGTTTTGGAAAGCAGATGACAATGCTGCCTCTTTTCTTTCTCCAACATAAGTGCATCCAGCCCAACAATCCAATGCTGATTCAATATTATCCAGACAATTGTTTCCATCATCAATTCTTATATATCTTTTCTCTGAAAACATACTTGTTATAAAGTGAATCTGGTCAGATGTAAGTTTGATCCGGTCAATATTATCCTCAGCAACTTCGGACCAATTTCTTATTTGATTAATCTTCATATGCAATGATCACCTTCAGATAATTTGAGAATAACTGTTGGATTAAGGACCAGCAACAATCTTTCCCTACTGCTTTTTGCCATACAGTTGTCTCTTTCTGCCATAATGTTCTGATCAAATCCGGTTCATATTTCCGTGTCTGAAGTGTTTCAGTGGAATAATGTGCATTTCCGCGAAAAGGTTATCAGCCGAATGTACATTTATGCCAAATGATCTGGGTGCAGGAATAAATGAGCAAAAAGAAAAATCCCATCCTCCGGTTAAGGAAGATGGGCACACACTCAGATACTAATTATTTTCAGGCTCCAGTAAATGTAGCTACTCCATCATGAGTAACTTTAACTGTTACTGTTCCAGATGTTGGGATATCATCAAGCGATTCATCTCCAATTTTCATATTTGCGTGATCAGCGGTCTGCCAATTAGCCTGCTTCTGCGTTAATGTAACGGTTGTAGACGCATCGCCATTGCTGTCAACTGTAACATCTGAATTGTCACTGCTTCCGGTTAAAACTGCTGCAGAACATTCGGCATATGCACTTCTTAAATTAGCCATATCCGTTGCTTCTCTTGCCTTCTCCAACTGAGATGTGAAGATCGGAATGCTGATGGCTACTAATACGCCCAATGCCGACCTTCACCCCTGGGATACTGTGGACAAGGAAAACCGGTTCATCACACATTTTTACGTTAATGGGTATTTGAAATCAAACCTTTTCATAAAAGTGTGTGCGTGGATTTTAAAATCATGGAACACATTATGGCAAAAGTCGAGCGAAATCAGGGCAGACAGGCAATTTCGGATGAAATGAACATTTTCATGGTAAGCGCTCGATAATCCGTACCTATGATAAAAAGCATTTCCAGGCACACTAGA
>CAIFEZ010000033.1 GCA_903789595.1 uncultured eubacterium 1-6 | reverse complement strand
GTGTGGGCGGAAAGCGCGACCGCTGTCGTTCCGCAGACCTTTGCGATCTCCTCCAGACAGAGAACATAGGTAAGCTCATCGCATCCCTGTCCGCCGTACTCTCTGGGAGCTGTAATTCCCATAAAGCCATATTTTGCAAGCTTGTCAAATGTCTCACGCGGGAATCTTTCTTCCTCATCGATCTCCTGCGCAAGAGGTTTTACTTCATTCTGCGCGAAGTCTCTGAAAAGAGATCTCGCCATTGCATGTTTTTTGTCTAACGTGAAATCCATGTCTAACCTCCAAACGTTTTAATAAGCGCTTCGAAAACGCGGACCGGAAAGCAAATCCCGGACACGATTTCAAGGGTGCCCGCCTAAGGGGCATGCGCGTTTATCCGGCGGACGGACGCAGAGCACCGCCGCCGGAAAAGTTATGCCATATGATACGATTACTTCTTGTCTGTCGGAACCTTTCCGCCGTTGGAGTAATCATAGAATCCGATTCCGGTCTTCACACCGAGCTTTTTGCCGCGAACCATCTTGCGCAGAAGCGGGCATGCGCGATACTTGGAATCTCCGGTCTCTTTGTAGATGACGTCCATGATCGCGAGAACGATATCCAGTCCGATATAGTCGCCCAGCTCAAGCGGTCCCATCGGATGATTGCATCCGAGCTTCATGGCAGTATCAATGCCTTCGATATCGGAAACACCCGCCGCATATACACAGATGCCTTCGTTGATCATCGGCACAAGGATACGGTTTACAACGAATCCGGCTGCCTCATTCACCTGTACCGGAGTCTTGCCGAGCTTAACGGCGATTTCCTTGACCTGATCAACGATCTCATCAGGAGTGTTGATTCCGGCAATCACCTCTACCAGCTTCATAACCGGAGCAGGATTGAAGAAATGCATTCCGATTACCGGTTTTGCAAGGCCGGAACCGATCTCTGTGATGGACAGAGAGGATGTATTGGAGGCGTAGATGCAGTTCGGATTCTTTACAATGTTCTCCTGAAGATCCTTGAAGCAGTTCTTCTTGATTTCCATGTTCTCAAGCGCCGCCTCTACGATCAGATCAGCGTCCGTGCAGATCGTATTCAGTCCGGTCTCAATTTTTCCGAGGATTCCATCGGCAGCTGCCTGATCCATCTTGCCTCTGGCAACTCTCTTGTCCAGGCCTTTCTTAATCTTCGCGTAACCGCCGTCGGCGAATTCCTGCTTGATATCGCAAAGATAAACCTTCTCTACCTCGCCGCACTGTGCGAATGCCTGTGCAATACCGGAACCCATTGTGCCGGCGCCAATAATACCAACTTTCATTGCTGTACCTCCTGCATAGAATTTTCTTTTTTATCGAAACAGTATAAGGTATCCGGTATACGGAATGCGGTAAACCGGCACACCGGATATCCATACTTTATGATACAATTACTTGTTCTGGAATGCCACGTGCTTTACTTTCTTCGGATCATCCTTTTTGCGGAGGAAATTAGCCATTCCCTCCTTCTGATCCTCAGAGCTGAAGCAGGAACCAAAGAGCTTCTCCTCGATCACAAGCGCATCATCGATATTCTCCTGAAGGCCCTCGTTTATTGCCTTCTTGCATGCTCTTACTGCGATCGGCGCATTGCCCGCGATGATGGAAGCGAGCTTCTTCGCCGTCGGCATCAGCTCCTCCTGCGGTACTACCTGATTGACAAGACCGATGCGGTACGCTTCATCCGCCTTGATATTTCTCGCGGTGTAGATCAGCTGCTTTGCCATTCCGGGTCCGACCAGACGCGCGAGCCTCTGTGTGCCGCCAAAGCCCGGTGTAATTCCCAGTCCTGCCTCCGGCTGTCCGAATACAGCATTCTCGGAACAGATACGGAAATCGCAGCTCATCGCGATCTCGTTGCCGCCGCCAAGAGCAAAACCGTTAACCGCGGCAATAACAGGAATCGGAAGCGTCTCGATTCTGCGGAAAAGATCATTTCCCTTCTTGCCGAAAGCCTCTCCCTCTTCCACCGTAAGGGTACTCATCTCGCCGATATCCGCGCCTGCCACGAAAGATTTATCGCCGGCGCCGGTGATGATGAGGCAGCGGACCGCATCAAGGTCAATGCCGTTGATCACCTTTTCCAGATCATCGAGGACTTCACTGTTTAATGCGTTCAGAGCCTTGGGACGGTCAATGGTGGCAATTGCTACCGCGCCTTCGGTCTCATATGTAACATATGCCATGTTATAAATCCTTTCTTATCTATCCAATATGTCTATCGAATATGATACAGGAGCCGGAAACGGCTCACCCTTCCGGGCAAAAACAGCTCCGTTTCAGCTCCTGACAAATTTCCGATTACTCCTCGTATCTCTCTACCGCAGTTGCGCAGCCCATTCCGCCGCCGATGCAGAGCGTAGCAAGACCCTTATTTGCTTTTCTCTTCTGCATCTCATAGAGCAGAGTTACAAGAATTCTTGTGCCGGAGCATCCAACCGGATGTCCGAGAGCGATTGCTCCGCCGTTAACGTTCAGCTTCTCCGGATCAAATCCGAGTTCCTTTGCGACTGCAAGGGACTGTGTAGCAAACGCCTCATTTGCCTCGTACAGGTCAAAATCAGCTACAGTCATTCCAGTCTTCTTCAGCAGATTTCTGGTCGCAACGATCGGTCCTACGCCCATGATAGCCGGATCAACACCGCCGAGCGCGCCTGCGATCCATGTAGCCATCGGCTTTACACCGAGCTCTTTTGCCTTGGATTCTGTCATAACGACAACCGCTGCCGCACCGTCATTGATTCCGGATGCATTTCCCGCGGTTACGATTCCGTCCTTCTTGAATGCAGGACGAAGCTTTGCAAGACCTTCAACAGTTGTGCCAGGACGCGGTCCCTCATCGGTGTCAACGATGGTAACCTTGCCCTTGCGTCCCTTTACTTCAACCGGAACGATCTCATCCTTGAACTTGCCCTCTTCGATTGCCTTGCAGGCCTTCTGCTGGGATTTTGCGGAGAACTCATCGAGCTCCTCTCTTGTCAGGCCGTATTTCTCGGCAACGTTCTCAGCTGTGATTCCCATATGGTAGTTGTTGAACGCATCGGTAAGAGCGTCATGCGTCATGGAATCAACCAGTGCTCCGTCTCCCATTCTGTATCCGTAACGGCCGTTCTCCAGAAGATACGGAGCCTTGGACATGCTCTCCATACCGCCTGCGACAACGATTTCCGCCTCGCCTGCGCGAATCATGTCTGCAGCCATGTTGACAGCTGCCAGTCCGGAACCGCAGAGAATATTCAATGTCATAGCCGGAACTTCAACCGGAATTCCTGCGTTCACAGATGCCTGACGTGCAACGTTCTGTCCCTGGCCGGCCTGAAGTACACATCCCATGTATACCATGTCCACTTTATCTGCCGGAACTCCGGAACGTTTCAGAGCCTCTTTAATAACAACTGTTCCAAGATCTGCGACCGGAACTGTGCTAAGTTCTCCACCCATTTTACCGATTGCGGTACGGCAAGCTCCTGCAATAACAATTTTCTCAGCCATTTTAAAGCCTCCTTAAAAAATAGATATAATAATACGTGAAATATGAATCTCCGTATGAAACACCGTCAGGGAAATGCCGGAACACTGTGCCTCACGCCCCCTGAACGGACCGCTTCGGCGATGCTCGTTTATTTCTTAACGATGTAATCATCATACCCCCATTCCGGAATTTTGTCAAATATTTATCAATCTTTTTTTGTGAAAAAACTCACTAAATTTAGCGGATAATCTTGTACAATATTTTCCTTGACATTGATTCCGTCCGTCATCTCTTGTTGGACCTTCTCCAGATGTTCATTTTTTCTGCTTCGCGGATCAGTTCATCCCGCACCTTCGGATGTGCGATGTTGATCAGTGCCTCCGCTCTCTGCCACATGGAAAGTCCCTTCAGGCAGACCTTGCCGTATTCCGTCACAATGTACATCGTATTGGCGCGAGTATCGGTCACCACGCTTCCCGGTGTCAGGGTCGGGCGGATCCGGCTCCTGATCTCCCCGGTCTTCTTGTCCTTAAATGAGGAGGAAAGGCAGATAAAGCTCTTTCCGCCCCTGGACTTATAAGCTCCGAGAACGAAATCCAGCTGACCGCCGGCTCCCGAAATATTCTTGATTCCGGCGCTCTCCGCATTGACCTGACCATACAGATCCACGTCCACCGCATTATTGATCGAGATAAAATTGTCAAGCGCGCCTATGGTGTCGATGTCGTTGACGTACTCTACAGATGCCGCCATGCATTCCGGATTCCGGTCCAGATAATCGTACATTTTTCTTGTTCCTGCTCCGAAGGCATATACCTGAAGTCCACGATTGATACTCTTCCTGGAACCGGTGATTTTGCCGGCCTCTGCCATATCCACGAATGCGTCCACATACATCTCCGTGTGAATGCCGAGATCCTTCAGATCGCTTCCCGCGATCATCTTGCCGATCGCGTTCGGCATCCCGCCGATGCCGAGCTGCAGGCAGGCGCCGTCTGAAATTTCCGGAACCACAAGCTCTGCTACTGCCTTATCGACATCACTCGCCTCGCCGCCCGCCGGCACCTCATCGATGGCCGGATTATCGCCCTCGACGATCATATCGATCTGATCGATATGGACATAATTATCCCTCGTGCCAAAGCAAACCGGCATATTTTTGTTCACCTCGGCGATCACGATATCCGCCGTCTCGACAACCGCTGTCATCTGGCTCGCACAGGGACCGAAATTAAAATAACCGTGCCTGTCCATGGGTGACACCTGAAAAATCGCCACATTCAGCGGGGCCGCGCTTTCTCTGTACAGTCGCGGAAGTTCCGAATAACGAAGCGGTGTATAGAAGCAGAAACCCCTGGAGACTGAGTGGCGCTCCACCGGATTCATGTGCCAGCTGTTCCAGGTGAAGTGCTCCGCCGGATTCTCGATTCCGAAAATAGCCGGTGCATGGCACAGAATGCCGCCCCGGATATTCACATCATGGAGCTCCGGCATTCTCTTCGCCAGTGCCTGATCCACTGCGACATTCGTCCCGACGCACCATCCGTAATCAACCCAGTCTC
The DNA here is from genome assembly GCA_903789595.1 of uncultured eubacterium 1-6. Taxonomy (GTDB): domain Bacteria; phylum Bacillota; class Clostridia; order Lachnospirales; family Lachnospiraceae; genus Bilifractor. The sequence continues at coordinate 32,407 of CAIFEZ010000033.1, read as the reverse complement.
CGCTTTTAATCACGGAAGCCGCCTTCTCGGCCGTCACCAGTTTCTCTTTGTACTTCTCATCGTAATTCATCCGCTCATTCCTCCTCTTCCCGATGCATGAATGACCTGTTTCTCCCGGTTTTCACATATTATGATATTTTTTTAACAACCTGCTTATATTTTACCATTTTTATGACAGTTGTAAAGCAAATCGAAACAGTCTCTTCAAAAACGCAGAAAAATATGCAAAAAATGCTACTGTTCACGGGATATCTGAAAGGCAGGGATGCGTGACAGTAACCAAAAAATCTCGTGCAGAAAAATTTACACGCCATGACCTGTTCATTCCACTAAAAAAAGGATATACTGATTAAAAGCGTCTGCATTTTACAATAAAGAGACGCTGGAACAGGAGTATTAAGCATGAGAGAGATTCTCATATCAACGGAAAGCGGCTCCGATCTTCCGGAGCCGCTTGTCCGGGAATATCAGATCCACGTCGTTCCGATGCACGTCATCATGAACGGCGAATCCTTTGACGACGGCCATTTTCCGATCGACCGCGTCTTCGATTATTTTGAAGAGACCGGAAGAATTCCGACAACCTCCGCCGTAAACGAGGGCGAGTACATTGATTTCTTCCACCGTCTGCAGGAGGAACATCCCGGATGCGTGATCTATCATTTTGCCTACTCGGCCGCTGCCTCAAGTACCTACGACCACGCCCGGCTCGCAATCGACGACGAAGGCTTTCAGGATGTCTATCTGATTGACACAAAATCCGTATCCGGAGGCTGCACCGCCTGCATCTCCGAGGCCTGCCGCCTGATTCAGGAACGCGGGGATTCCATCACAGATTACAGTGCCTTCGCAGATGAGCTCCGCTCCCTTACGGATCACATCGAATGCCAGTTTATCCCGGCAACGTTAGCCTATCTGCGGGCAGGCGGAAGGGTTTCCAACGCATCCTACATCGCCGCTAACATTCTCAATCTGAAGCCATTGATCGAGATTGACAATACCGGGCATCTGATCGCGACGAAGAAATACCGGGGTTCCATGCGCAGGATCGTCGACAAGTTCTACCGGGACTTTCTCAGCCGATATGACTGCCGCAAGGACACCCTGTATCTGATGTACGGAAAGGGACTGCCCCAGGATGTTCTGGACCGGATGAAGGAAATCGCCGTCGAGCACGGCTTCCGGAATACCGTATACGTCATGACCGGATGCACCATTTCCTGCCACGGCGGAAAAGGCGCCATGGGAATCGCGGCAGTTACGAAGTAACGGCCATGCGGCAGATCGTGCCACAAGCTGTATATGCCAGCAGATTGAGGATTCCGCATATGATACAGAAAAGAATCTCCGCCGAAACACAAGGTTCGGCGGAGATTCTTTTCTGCTGCATCTATAAAGTTTTTAATATTATTCTATAAGCATCGCATCCCCGAAACTGAAGAAGCGGTATTTCTCCTGTACGGCGATCCGGTACGCGTTCATGATATTGTCCTTTCCGGCGAACGCGGATACCAGCATGATCAGTGTGGATTCCGGAAGGTGGAAATTCGTGATCAGTCCGTCCATGATCTTGAACTGATAGCCCGGGTAGATAAAAATGCTGGTCCAGGCGCTGCCGGGCTGAAGAATCCCGTTCTCATCCGTCGCCGATTCCAGCGTACGGCAGCTGGTCGTTCCCACACAGATCACCCGGCCGCCGGCAGCCTTTGTGTCATTGATGATCTTTGCCTGATCCGGCTCCACGATATACATCTCGGAATGCATCTGATGCTTCGTGACATCCTCCACCTTTACCGGTCGGAAGGTGCCGAGGCCGACATGAAGCGTCACATGCGCGATCTTCACGCCCTTGTCCTGAATCTGCTGCAGCAGCTCCTTCGTAAAATGGAGCCCCGCCGTCGGCGCAGCCGCAGACCCGTCATTCTTCGCATATACGGTATTATATCTGGTGCGGTCCTTCAGCTTGTGCTTGATATACGGCGGAAGCGGCATCTCACCGAGCCTGTCCAGAATCTCCTCGAATATCCCCTCATAATGGAACTGAATAAACCGGTTTCCGTCTTCCGTTACATCAACGACCGTCCCGGTCAGGATTCCCTCATGACCGAACACAAGCTCTGTTCCCACCTTGCATTTTCTGCCCGGCTTCACCAGAGTCTCCCAGATATTGTCTTTCTTCCTTGTCAGAAGCAGAACCTCAATCACTGCGCCGGTGTCCTTCTTCGTCCCGTAGAGACGGGCAGGGATGACCTTTGTGTCATTGATTACAAGGCAGTCCTTGTCTGTCAGATGATCCGGGACCTGCGTAAAATGTTCATGGCGCACCTCTCCCGTCTTCCGGTTGAGGCACATCAGTCTGGACGAGCTTCTGTCCTCCAGCGGATCCTGTGCGATCAGCTCCTGCGGAAGATCATAATAAAAATCACTTGTCTTCATTGGCATGTCCGTGCATCTCCTTTTGGTCCGCGGCTTCTGCCGGGCTCCTGTAAAAACTGTGGTAATATTTTTTCGGATAAAACACCTGGTCTGACGCCACGAGTCTTCCTTCTCCGTTCTGCACCTCAATGATGCTGACGGCGCAGTTCATCGGCACGCCACCGTGCCAGAAATCATTCTTGTTTTCATACACGTTGTTCAGGAAAGCGCGGACGGCGCAGCCGTGTGAAGATACCAGAATCGTTTTGTCCTGAAGATCGGGGTTGTGAATCAGCTCCTGATAAAAATCACCGGTTCTGTCCAGAACATCCTGAATCCGCTCACCGCCTTCCGGCGGGATATAATGGAGCGGATCTTCCTGAAACCGGATGTACGCCTCCTTTGGCACCTGCATTCTGTCTGGATGATCGATGTCGCAGCAGAGGCCTTCCCAGATGCCGAATCCGATTTCCTCGATTCTCGGCTCCGGGATCACCGGCACATCCCGGCCGGAGAGAATGATCTCCGCCGTGTGACGCGCCCGGACCAGCGGGCTCGTGTAACAGATGTCAAAATTCACCTCGCGGAGCGCCTTTGCCGTCATCTCCGCGAGCAGCACTCCCTCGCTGTCCAGATCGCTTCCCTTCTGCCCCTGAAGCTTCCTCTCTTTATTCCACGATGTCTCGCCGTGCCGGATCGCGTATATTTTCAACTATAAACCTCCTCTGATATACAGTCTGCGGCGCAATGTATCCTATAGCCGTTACTGACGAAGTTCAATGCCGAGGCCTGCCAGCCCGTTCAGAATCTTCTTCATCGCCGCCGCGATATCTGCCTCCTCCAGTGTCTTCTCTCTGGAACGGAAGGTCAGGGAGTATGCCATGGATTTGTGCCCGGCTTCTACCTGCTCTCCCTCATAGATATCAAACAGCTTCAGATCCTCCAGGATCTTTCCGCCTCTCTGCCGGATCATTTTCTCAATGACCGCCGCTTCGATTTCCTTTGGAACCACCATGGAAATGTCACGGGTCACCGCCGGGAATTTCGCGATTCCCTCAAACTTCCGGTCAAAGGATGCGAATGGCAGGATCTCCGGCAGATCGAGAACTGCCACATAGGCGCGCTCGCCGATTCCGTAATTTTTCAGGACAAGGGGATGAACCTCACCGAGATACCCGACGATTGTTCCGTCATAGCGGATCAGGGCCTGACGTCCCGGATGAAGGAACGGTTTTCCCGCATCGGAGTCATACTCCACTCTATCGTGCATGCCGATCTGGCTGAGGAACTCCTCGGCCACACCCTTCATATCGTAGAAATCGCCCTTGCCATAGAAGCCCAGGGTGAACTGCATTCTCTCATCCGGAAGCTCTGTCAGCGGAAGCTCCTTCGGGATATAGATATTTCCGAGCTCGTAGAGGCGTACATCCTTGTTGCGGCGATTGTAGTTCGTGGACAGGGATGTGAGCATTCCGTTCAGGGATGTCGTCCGCATGATGGAAAAATCTTCTCCGAGCGGATTGGAGATTTCGATTGCTCTTCTGACCGAATCATCCTCCGGGAACAGAAGCTTGTCAAACGCTTTCGGGCTCTCAAACGAGTAGCACATTCCCTGGGAAAATCCGCAGTACTCCGCCACATCCCTTGCCTTTGCCTCAACCCTGTTCTTGAAGGACAGTCTTCCCGTGGTCGCCTCTCCGGTCGGAAGCGTCGTCGGTATGTTATTATAGCCGAAAAATCTTGCGACCTCTTCCGCAATGTCGCAGGTTCTGTGAATATCCTGGCGGAAGGTCGGCGCCACGATCTCGTTCGTTTTCTCATCATATCGGAGCTCCACAGAGGCCAGATATTTCAGCTGCTCCTCCGCGGACAGATTCGTGCCGAGAAGGCGGTTGATTTTGTCAGGCTCAAACGGCACTCTCGATTCCTCTCTCCTGACCGGATAGATGTCAATCGCGCCTCCTACAACCTCTCCGGCTCCGAACTCTTCGATGAGCATGCAGGCGCGGTTCATCGCTTCAAGGGCGGTATTCGGATCGAGGCCTTTGTCGAACTTTCTGGAGGCATCGGTCTGATGGCCGATCTTTTTGGAAGAGAGACGGATATTGGTGCCGTCGAAGCAGGCCGCCTCAAAGAGCATCGTGTGCACGTTGTCCGTAATCATGGAATTTTCACCGCCCATGATTCCGGCCAGGCCTACCGCCTTCTCCTCGTCACGGATCGTCAGAATCGAGGAATCCAGCGTGTATTCTTTTCCGTCCAGCGTCGTGAACTTCTCACCGTCATCTGCCCGTCTCACGATGATGTGCTTTCCGGCAATCGTGTCGAGGTCATAGGCATGCATCGGCTGGCCGTACTCCTCCATCACATAGTTTGTGATATCTACGACGTTATTGATGGGACGGATGCCGTTGGACGCCAGACATCTCTGCATCCACTTCGGCGACGGCGCCAGATGAATGTTCTTCACAACTCTCGCTGTATAGCGCGGGCAGAGCGCCTGATCCTCGACGGTCACTCTGACATAGTCATTAACATCCTCGCTGTTGCCTGTCTCTTTGATCACCGGCGGATAAAATTTCCTGTGGAAGGTCGCCGCAGCCTCTCTCGCGATGCCGATCACACTGTAGCAGTCCACGCGGTTCGATGTGATCTCGTACTCAAAGTTCACGTCCCGGAGCCCGAGTGCTTCAACCGCATCATCGCCGGGCTTCACCCCGTCTTCCTTTGAAAATTCATAGATTCCGTTTTCCGGTGCCTCCGGATAAAATTCTCTGGAGCTTCCAAGCTCCTCGATCGAGCACATCATTCCGTGAGAGGGGACGCCGCGGAGCATACCGTCCCTGATTTCAATGCCGTCCTCCGGAAGAGCGCCCCCGTCATGGCCGCCGGCCACCTTTCCTCCGGGAAGCACCACCGGCGTGAGCATGCCCTCATGTGCATTCGGGGCTCCGGTCACAATCTGAACTGTTTCGGTTCCGATATCCACCTGGCAGATCACCAGATGGTCGGCATCCGGGTGCTTTTCGATGGATCGGATCTGTCCGACCACAATGTTCTTCAGGTTTTTATCCAGCACCTCATATGTCTCACATTTTGTGCCGGAAAGCGTCATTCCGTCATAGTACTCCTGCGGTGTAACATCGAGATCCGGTACATATCTTTTAATCCATGAATAAGATGTATTCATTTTCATTCTCCTATATCAAATCAGGGTCATAAACCGTCGGCAGCACTGCTGCCTGTGTTTATTTTCGCTCCAGATTCCTCTTCGTCTGAGCGATATCATTGTCTGAGCCTCATCGCTGTTCAAGCCCTGTCGCTGTCTGAGCCTTGCCTCTATCTGAGCCCTGTCGCTGTCTGAACCCAGCCGCTAAATCTGCCTTGCCGCTGTCTGAACCCAGCCACTGTCTCAGCCTTGCTGCTGTCTGAATTCTGGCTCCCTCCGCGAGATCAGAACTGCTTCAGGAACCGCGCGTCATTCTCATACAGAAGGCGCATGTCGTCAATCTCATATTTCAGCAGAGCGATACGCTCAAGTCCCACGCCGAAAGCGAATCCGGTGTACTGTTCCGGATCAATGCCGCACATTTCCAGTACATGCGGATGAACCATTCCGCATCCGAGGATCTCGATCCATCCTTCGCCCTTGCAGAAACGGCACCCCTTGCCGCCGCACTTGAAGCAGCTGACATCCATCTCGGCGCTCGGCTCCGTGAACGGGAAGTGATGCGGACGGAACTTTGTCTTCGTATCCGGTCCGAAAATCTCTTTTGCGAATTCCTCCAGCGTTCCCTTCAGATCCGCGAACGTAATATTTTTGTCAATGACAAGGCCCTCCACCTGATGGAAGGAGGGAGAATGTGTCGCATCCACCTCGTCCGCACGGAATACGCGTCCCGGCGAAATCATCCGGATCGGCAGATTGCCCTGTTCCATCCGTCTTGCCTGAACCGGAGAGGTCTGCGTGCGCAGTACAATATCCTTCGTAATATAGAAGGTATCCTGCTCGTCCTTCGCCGGATGGTTGGCCGGAATGTTCAGCTTTGTAAAATTGTACTCGTCATACTCGACTTCCGGTCCTTCCACAACCTCATAGCCCATACCGACAAAGATTCTCTCCATCTCTTCGAGCGCGATCGTGTTCGGATGACGATGGCCGATCTCAGCCTTCTTCGCCGGCAAAGTCACATCAATCGTCTCCTGCTTCATCCGCAGATTCATCTGCTCCAGCTCAATCTTCTGCCTTGCCTCATCCAGCTTCTCGGAGATGGTATCTCTCGCCTCATTGACAAGCTGACCGACCCTCGGGCGGTCCTCCGGCGCCACGTCCTTCATTGCCTTCATCAGGTTCTTCAGTTCGCCCTTTTTGCCGAGCACATTGACACGGATCTCATTCAACGCGTCCGGCGTATGTGCATCCCGAAGGCATTCCAGTGTCTTTCCGACAATTGCTTCCAGTTTTTCCTTCATGCTTGCGTCACTCATTGTTTTTCCTCTTTCGTCTTTGATGTTGCCTTGATGCTTCAAAGGTGTAATCTGATTCACCGACCGGACACGGGCTGCATCATCCGGACTCTTACGCGCGCTTCGCGAAAGGCGCGTCCTTCTGCGTTTTCGAAGAGCCGTTTTGTAATGGCTATATGATAGATCAGTCCACATGCTGTATAAGCTGCGCGCCGCTCCGCACTACGTGCTCTCGCGTCGCTACAGGCATTCGGATTCCGCGCATCCGCGCTTCATCCTCATACCTGTTACCTTCGAAATCGCATCCGGACTTTTACGCGCGCTTCGCGTGCGACAAGTCCTTCTGCGTTTTCGAAGAGCTTATACAGTAAAAAACCCCGTCCCGGTCTAGGGACGAGGTAAAATTCTCGCGGTACCACCCTGATTCCCGCTTTTCCCGCACAGATTTCCGGGCTGTTTCCCGCAGCTCTCCACGCGAATAAAACGGACACTCATTGCTGCTGTAACGTGCAGACACGTCTGATCCTACCGGCCGGAAAATCCCCGGCGTTCAGAAAAGAAGCTCCGACGCGAAACTCTGAATATACCGGAGCCCGGGAAAACTTTCAGCCAGCGATTCTCCCTCTCTTCGGGTCAATATACCCATACAAACGTCTTCAACGCTTTTCACTGCCTGTTATTCTAGCTTCTTCCTCCTGCGGTGTCAAGATGAACGATACAAAAAGGGAGGAGAGCATAAGCTCTCCTCCGACCCGAAATGCCGTTCCTGCCATTTGACTCCTAGAAATAAATTCCAGGTGGGCAACCGCAAACGTACTTTTGCCTTCCTCTGCAAACGGAGGCCTGACAGCCGTACCTTGATATAGGAATCCCGTTTTAAAGTAAATGTAGGTTCATAATAGACAGGGGATCGAACACCCCAGGAAAACACATTTCAACCTTTCGTGATATTCATTACACGCCACATCTGCTGACCGCTTCATCTAACTAGATTATATATGATCGTCACGTGTTTTTCAATCGTAAAAAAACATCTTCCCGGTCTATGTCTCACCCGCCCATTTCCCGCTCCGGTTTCCGGCTCATATCTGTGCGGCGGAATTCCGGCGCAGCTCAGGACTGTTCCGTATTCTTCAGATTTTTGAGGTTCTCGCCTAATATCTTTTCATAATCGGCAGCGGATTTTTCTCCCTTCTCGATCTTCTCGAACAGATCCGAGTACTCAAAAGGCGGATGATCCTTATTTTCTCTGTAGTACAGTGAGCCGAGCTCCGCATAGACATCCTTCAGCTTCGCCTTCTCCATCTCAAGCTTTGCCTTGGTGGAAGCCGCGCTTCCGAGATCCTGTGCGCCCTTTCCGATCCTGCTTCCCAGCTCCCTGGCGGAGTGCTTCAATTCTCCGAATTTTTCGTCGAACGTGCTCATTTCTCAAGACTCCTTTCAGCCGCCTCAACAACATGGCTGACAAGCACGGATGTCGTCACGCTTCCCACGCCGCCCGGTACAGGAGTAATGGCATCTACAATCGGTTCCACCTTGTCATAGGAAACATCACCGCAGAGCTTTCCTTCGTCATTCACATTGATTCCCACATCGATTACCATCTGTCCGGGTCTCACAAAGGTTTCATCGACCACGTCACGATGTCCCGCTGCAACCACAAGAACATCCGCCTCTCTTGCCTCCGCGGCCATGTCCTTTGTCTTGGTATGACAGATGGTAACCGTTGCGTTCTGCTTCAGAAGCATCATCGCAACCGGTTTTCCGATGACCAGGCTTCTTCCGATGACGACAGCCTTCTTGCCCTTCAGATCCACCTGGTAGTGTCTGAGGATTTCCATTACCGCCTGTGCGGTGCATGGCGGAAAGCCCTTTTTCTGTCCGGTGTACACGCCGACCATGGATCCGTCTGTGATTCCGTCGATATCCTTTTCCGGATCAAGCGCCGCAACCACCGCTTTCTCGTCCAGCGTCTTCGGCAGCGGACGGAAAATCAGCACGCCGTGAATCGAGCTGTCCCTGTTCACCCGGCCGATGATATCCATCAGTTCCTCCTGGGATACATTCTCGGGGAACACAAATTTCCTGCACTCCACTCCGAGCTTTTCGCAGCGCTTGGTTGCACCGCGCTCATATGACAGGTCCGCGTCCTTCTCTCCCACACGGATAATGCCGAGTGTGGGAACAATCCCCTTTTCCTTCAGCGCATTTACCCTGTCTGTGATCTGCTGATTCAGATCTGCATTAACTTCCTTGCCCAATAACTGTTTTGCCATTTCTGTCAATCCCTCTTTTCATTCCGTATGATTACGGGTTGTTCCGTGCTTTGCGCTTCCGCGGTCTCTCCTTCATTCGCATTCTCGCAGTACCGGCGAACCGATTCATGCCCGCCAGGGAATGTCAACAAGCCATTGCCCCGCTTATCGGCACGGTGCGGCACAGGTCATGACCGCCGGCACTGCAATCATCCTATTGCTCAATATCATTTTGTACGCTGATCCGCCCTGCTCCTCAGCTCGGATTCAGCTTCCGGAACACCTCCTGGTAGATCTGGTCCGCCAGGGAACAATAGATGTCCAGCATCTCGTCGCAGTCCCTGTTCAGCATTTCCGCATACTCCCGATCCTTCATGGAGCCTGTGTTGATGTACACATTCAGGCTTGCTCCGCGGAGAGCCGCGCTGCACAGCGCCGCCGCCACCCCGGCATCGCTAACCGCAAGAACCGATCCCTTCGTCTGGAACACACGGATCATGGAGATCACACGGCAGATTTTATGCATGATCTGCATCGGCGCACTGCACGCGCCCTTCAGGCACTCCTCAAGCACCTCTGCCTTGTGCGCCTGCTCTTCCGGCGTCGAATGCGGAAGGCCGTACGCAGCCGCAAGCGGAGCAAAGGCTTTTGCATCCTCCTCCACGCAGTCGAGCAGTTCCTGCTGAAGTCTGGTTACCTTTTCCATCAAATCCAGGATCTCAGCTTCCACATCCTTATATTTTTTCTTCCCGACTGTGAGATTTCCCACCATATTGCAGAGCGCCGCACCAAGGGCTCCTACAAGAGCCGAGGCACCGCCGCCGCCGGGAACCGGTGCTTTAGAGGAAAGCTTCGCCGTAAATTCCGCACAGGAAAGATCTGTAAAACTGCAGGCCTGTTCCTGTGATTTTTCCGGATTCATTGCCTTTTCATCACTCACTGTATTTTCTCCTTTTCTGTGATACCTGTAGCTGATTTTCTATGATACCTGCATCTGATTTTCTGCGATACCTGCATCTGATTTTCTGTGATATCTGATCGGCAGCCGCTGACAGTATGCCTCGCAAAGCAACGGCTTTCAAAGAGAACCTGCTTCTCCGTTCATCCATACGTAATCAATACAGAATGTGCCCGCGGCAACTGCCACAGAACAGCAGGAAAACCGCAGGCACTCTGATCGTTTCACCCTGTACGGAAAAATATACAGATCTAATAAAACCTTATACACCGGCAGATCGTGTCACAGACTGTATAAATTCCCGCATCAGCAGATTGCGTTACAGGAAGAATCAGAACAGCCCCGTGATCTTTCCGTTCTCATCCACATCGATATCCATCGCTGCCGGATGCTTCGGAAGTCCGGGCATCGTGCTGATCTCACCGGTAAGTGCCACGATAAAGCCCGCTCCGGCCGAAATCTTCAGATTGCGGACGGTGACCACAAAGCCGCTGGGAGCGCCGAGTCTCGTCGGGTCATCGGTAAGACTGTACTGTGTCTTTGCCACACAGATCGGTACATTGCTGTATCTGGCATCCTCCAGCTTCTTCAGCTGTTTTCTCGCATTTGCCGTAAATTCGACGTGATCTCCGCCGTATACCTTCTGAACGATGGCATTCAGCTTGTCCTCGATAGAGGTTCCCTCCAGCTCGTAGCTGTAGGTAAATACGGAATTATCCTGCTCGCAGAGACGTACCACCTCCTTGGCAAGATCAATGCCGCCTTCGCCGCCCTTTGCCCATACCTCGGACAGGCATACATTTACGCCGAGCTCTTTGCACTTCTCTTCTACGAGAGCGAGCTCCGCCTTTGTATCGGTCGGGAATGCGTTGATCGCAACAACGCAGGGCAGATGGTATACATTCTTGATGTTGCTGACATGCTTGAGCAGGTTCGGAAGGCCTTTCTCCAGTGCCTCCAGATTCTCATTGTTCAGATCTGCCTTTGCAACTCCGCCGTTATACTTCAAAGCACGAACCGTAGCGACGATCACAACCGCGTTCGGCTTCAGTCCCGCAAAACGGCACTTGATATCCAGGAACTTCTCCGCTCCAAGATCCGCGCCGAATCCGGCCTCTGTCACGCAGTAATCGCCCAGCTTCAGAGCCGTGCGGGTTGCGATAACGGAGTTGCAGCCGTGTGCGATATTCGCAAACGGACCGCCGTGAACCAGAACAGGCGTATGCTCCAGCGTCTGAACCAGGTTCGGCTTGATGGCATCCTTCAGAAGCGCAGTCATCGCTCCAGCGGCGCCGAGATCTCCAGCCGTTACCGGTTTCTCCTCCGAAGCCTTGCCATAGGTGTATCCGACAATAAGCTTTGAAAGTCTCTTCTTGAGATCCATCAGATCCTTTGCCAGACAGAAGGTAGCCATAACCTCGGACGCCACCGTGATATCAAATCCGTCCGAACGCGGAACCCCGTCAAGTCTGGTTCCGAGACCGTCAATTACGTTTCTCAGCTGACGATCGTTCATATCCACGCAGCGTCTCCAGATAACTTTTCTGGGATCGATATTGAACGGATTTCCCTGCTGAATGGAATTGTCAACCATCGCAGCGAGAAGGTTGTTCGCCGCGCCGATCGCGTGCATATCACCGGTAAAATGGAGATTGATGTCCTCCATCGGCACAACCTGCGCATAGCCGCCGCCTGCAGCCCCGCCCTTTACACCGAACACGGGACCCATGGAAGGCTCACGGATTGCTCCTACAGGATGCTTGCCTAATCTGGAAAGGGCATCAATCAGACCGATAGAAGTCGTTGTCTTGCCCTCGCCTGCCGGAGTCGGGTTAATCGCGGTGACAAGAACCAGCTTTCCATCCGGCTTGTCCAATTTGTCCATCAGTTTGTCGGAGATCTTTGCCTTGTACTTTCCGTAATACTCCAGATACTCCTCGTCGATTCCTGCCGACTCAGCGACCTTCGAAATCGGATCCATTACACATTCCTGAGCAATTTCAATGTCTGATTTGTAGCCCATACTAAAATATCCTCCTTTAAGACAGCATCTCATATACTATACTGTACCGAAGATTATTGTAACACAGTTTACATGAGCCATCTAGTTCTTTTTGAATTATTATTCTGTTAATTCAGTTTTTATAATTTATTATTCTCTCTTATACGTCTATCTATCATATATTTGCAATCTATTTCCTGTTCTGTATCACAAAATCTTTTCTAAAATTTGTGCGGTTATGTACAAAAAACAGGAGATTCCATCTGCTCTTTTTGACGAAATCTCCTGCTTTTTGTTCAGGCTAAACAATCTTTGTGTGAAATAAATAACAATCTTCCGGTCTGCTCTCTTTGCGGAATTTTTTTCAAATTATGCAAAAACACAGCTGTACGCCTGGAGGTCATCTCAGCTTCACAGACGGGAACAGCGTACTGTCCGTATGCGGCAGGAAGCAGCAGGCCACAAATTCATCCATATATGTATTCACTGTTGAAAGCTCCATGTAGGTCATGCTGCGCGCGAGCTCATACACCTTTCTTTCCGCATCCCCGGACAGGAGCATGCTATACGCACCGGTCAGCGAGGAATTTCCGATGTAATGGAATTTCTCAAGCGGTATATCCGGGAACATTCCGATTGTAACCGCATTCTTCATGTTGATGCCGCTGCCGATTCCGCCTGCGACATATACATCGTCGATGACCTCGACCGGAAGCTCCAGCTGCCTCAGCATCGTGCGGATCGCGGAAAAGATAGCGCCCTTGGCCCGGATGAAGTTGTCGATATCCACCTCCGTGATCTCGATGTCCTTTACGCTGTCCGCATCTTTCTCATACGCGATGACATAGCTCCCCATCCCGTATTTATCATGACGGATCCGTTCGCCCTCGCGGACAAACTTTCCCTTCGGATTGATGATTCCGTTGACGTAAAGCTCCGCGATGGTGTCGATCAGACCGGAACCGCAGAGGCCGACCGGCTTCTGGCCCTCCTCTCCGATGATGCTGAGCGTCGGCTCCATCGTCTCCTTGTCGATAGTGATCGCGTCGATTGCGCCGTCAGTCGCCCGCATGCCGCAGCTGATATCGCCGCCCTCAAATGCGGGGCCCGCCGAGCAGGCACAGCTCACAAGAAAGTCGGAATTGCCCAGAACCAGCTCGCCGTTTGTTCCGAGATCGATGAACAATGACATCTCAGGACGGTTCCAGATCATGCTGATAAACGCGCCGGCTGTGATGTCCCCTCCCACGTAGCTACCGATATTCGGCGCCAGGATAATGTGCGCATCCGGGTGAATGTCGATACCAATATCGGAGGCAAAAAGAGAATTTGTCTTGAAGAAGGTGGGAATATAGGGCTCCTTGCGGATCGGATCCGCATCGACGCCGAACAGCAGATGGTTCATCGTCGTATTCCCCGCGACAGCCATCCTGTAAATGTGGTTCTTCGGGAATTGCGCAGCCCTGCAGATCTCCTGGATCAGCGGATTGATGGTCTCCTTGACCACCGCATCCTGCAGTCTCCTGCCGCCGCCCGGTTTCTGCGATTCGATGATCCGGTTGATGACATCCGCACCGTAACGGATCTGCCCGTTGCCCGATGATGCCTTGCCGAGAATCTCACCGGTCTTCATATTCAGCAGTACAGCGGACACAGTGGTGGTTCCGATATCTACCGCCAGTCCGCCGATCACAACATCGACAGAGGCAGGCAGCATATCATATACAAAAACATTTTTCGCAGTCGTCCGGACAACGCATTTCACATGAAAATCGCTCGCCCGAAGCACATGCGCCATCTTCCGCATAACAGAATAAGGAAGCCTCACCTTTTCAATGCCGGTCTTCTCCTCAATCGCATCGGCAACCCTCTCATTATCCGGTCTGGTATCATCCAGCGTCGGCGCGTCCATTTGGATTTCGATGACATCCATGTTGTTGCGGTATTCAATTCCCGCTTTTTTCACCTGATCGGTGGCATCCCGGAAGATTTTCAGCTCAGCCGGTGAACTCAGATCCGCCACCCGCATTCTGCTCTTGTAAGCGGAGGCAATATCAGGCACTTCAACCGTGACATCCCCGATCACCTTGCTGGCGCATGCCAGTCTCCATCCTGCCGCGAAATCCTCGTCCGTTATATGCCGTGTCTGTCTGGAATCCACCTCTCCGGACACAATCTTAACCCGGCACTTTCCGCATGAAGCGTTCCCGGAGCAGGGCGCGTCAATGGCGACGTTGCTCTTCTGCGCGACAGACAGAATCGTCTCTCCGTCATTCGCAAAGGCCTCCGTCCTGCTGCCTTCCTCTGTCACAAATGTAATCTTGTACATACTTACCCTCCTACTGTTATCTCTCCGGCAACGGATCCTGCGGTTACGATATCACCGCTCATCAAAAGGTATAAAACACGTGTCGTCCTGCATTTCCGCCTGCTGTCGGCCGCCGTCAACGCTTAACTGACCGGCCCGGGCTTTCTGTATAAGTCCGACAGAAGCTTCTGTCGGGCCTATACAGAAAGCCTCCGGGAAGAATTCTTCCCGGAGGCTGCTGTCCATCCTCTGTGATTACAGCTCCAGATAGGAATCTGCATACAGCGTATTGCCTTTGAATACATCGCAGGACTTGATCGTCTCCATCAGTCTCTGATCACACGGATTCACAATTGCAGAGGTAAGGCCCTGCATCATTGCCATGGCAACGAGTGCGGAATCCATGATCGGGCGGATGTTCTTCGGCATTCCGTTGGAGTTGTTGGAAAGGCCGCCGGTGGAATTCAGACCCATATCGGAGAACATCTTGATGCACTCAAGTACCTCCATCTGCTTATCCTGCATTCCCTTAACCACAACAAACAGCGGATCAAACCAGAGATCTTCAGCCTCCATGCCCAGCTCCATACCGTGCTCGAGCATGTTCTGGCAATGCATCATACGCTCATCGTTATCTGCCGCAATCGGTCCGTTGGAGCAAAGCGCGATAACAATTGCATCGTTCGCTGCCGCGAGGTCGATATTGCTCATACGGTCTCCCGCATCTGCGGAGTTCACGATCGGCTTGCCCTTGGAACGGTTGTAAACGGAAATTCCGGCTTCGATCGCCGCCTTATTGGAGGTGTCCAGTGCAAGCGGCACATTGTCGAAATTGCTCTGGATGAGCTCAACTGCCCATTTCATGAGCTCCGGTCCGTTGCTCTCAGCAGGTCCGATGTTGACGTCAAGATAGGTAGCGCCTGCGTCGATCTGCTCCTTTGCACGCTTCAGAATAGCCTCCGGCTCCTTGTTGTCCATAGCTCTGCGGATTGCCGGGGAAATGCAATGGATACGCTCACCGATTGTAACGAATTTTGCCATGTTTTTGTCTCCTTTATCTTATATAGATTTTGCCGCAGAGGCGGACGGCACCGCTGCCGTCCGTTCTGCCCGAAGAGATCAGATCTCTCCGTTTGCTTTCATATCCTTCAGGAACTTCACAAGCTGTACCGCCTCCAGAGGAGCAACTACAATCTTCCAGCCCGGAAGCTTGTTCTCAAGGTCACCCTTCAGAACGGCTACCTTACCCGGAATGATAAGGGTGCGGTTTTTGATCTTGCCCTCAACATTCTCCTGAACATACTTGGAGATGGAGGTTGCGGAAAGTTTTCCTGCAGCCCAGGATGTCAGTACGGAAAGTCCGCCGGCATCGGAAATGATCAGATTGCAGGGCACACCGGATCTCTCCAGCTCACCGGATACCAGGAAGTAGGTAAGCGCGAAGTCTACGGTGGTAAGGCATACAGAGTTCTCATCCGCTCCGTTGATCGGATAAATTCCCGGCGCAACCTTCATCGGCTTCTGCGGATCTGTGAACAGGTTCTGGCGCAGTCCGTAAAGCGGAAGGGCCATTGCGTAATCCATGGTGTCCACAACGACGATGGAGCCGTATTTCAGCGTGAACAGTGCTACGAGAGACTGCTGAAGCTCTCTGTCATCTGT
Organism: uncultured eubacterium 1-6; assembly: GCA_903789595.1. Taxonomy (GTDB): domain Bacteria; phylum Bacillota; class Clostridia; order Lachnospirales; family Lachnospiraceae; genus Bilifractor. The sequence goes on along the minus strand of CAIFEZ010000033.1, from coordinate 16,340 downwards.
CAGCTTGTTGACCTTCACGATGGACGGGTACCCGAAACTGCGGTCTCCGTCTGCAAGCGCCGCACGTCTGATAACGACAGCAGCCTCGAACGTAGCTTTGATGGAGTCCATAGTCACATCGAGAATCAGGTTCTTGTTGCCAAGCTTCTCAAGCTTCTGAACCGTGTCATAGAGCTCATCAATGCTTGCTCCGCCTACGCCGAGAACCACGCCTGCATCTGTCGCAAGCTTGCTGAATGTCTCATAGTTGGAAGCATCTGCTCCGTCAAGCACCGGCTTGGTATCCTTGACGGCATCCAGCGCTGCCTTTGCCGCAGCCTCGTCCTTTACGGAAAGGATGATCGGACGAACCGCCGCAGCCTTTTTCGCCACCTCAGCGAATCTCTCCGGCGTTGTATCCTTGCCGAAGTTTACGTTGATCATCTCTGTATACATACGCTCGTTGATACGATCGTAGTCTACGGAAGGAACCTGCGCGAGCTTGGCGTCGATTTCTGCGTCGTCCATGCATGTGCAGATATTTGCCGCATAAACGGTCTTATTCACAAAGGTCTTCTCATGTCTGTACAGAACCGTCTCACCGCCGAGGGTGTGCTCATTGTCTCCTGTGCCGACCTTGATTGTCTTCATCGGCGGAGCAGTTGCCTCAGAGAGCTGCTCAAGAGCCTCCGCAGACATATGCGGGCACTCACTGATCTGCTTTGCGCCCTGTGCTACCTTCATCGAGAATGCCATACATGTCGGGCATCCGCATTCCTTACAGTTTTTCTTCGGGGTCAGTTTGAAAATCTGAATACCACTTAATGCCATAATTCTTTATCCTCCTCTGCTCTCTTAGACTAATTCCCTGATTAACCTGGAAATGGTTTTAACAGATTCCGGATGTTTCAAAATTACAGCATCAGAGCCGGAAACAAGGCATGCTGTCGCGGTCTGTACTTCCATGGAAATACCGCGGGCCTCAACCGGTCCCCATCCTTCATCAGCATCTTCCTCTGCAGCCGTCGATTCCTTAACCGCCCATGTCTCCGAAGCAACCGGTGTGATGATCGGCATCTGAAGCATCTTGTCATCCTGTCCGAGTGCTGCCGCGCGTACACGGTCAAATGTGGAAATTGTATAATCGAAGCCGTAGCCGACTGCCGCAGATCCGGTATTCATCACAATGCTTGATGCCGGTACGCCGAGCTGTGTCATCACTACGTTCAGCTGTTTTGCAAGGTTGATGTCAACCGCAGATTCCGCTCCGACCTTCTGGCCGTATGCAAGACCTGCAGCTGCGCCGATCGCCTTGTAGTTTTCTTCCTTTGCTGACATTACCAGAATATTCTTTCCCTGAAGGGCTCCCGCAACCTTGGCGAGAAGATCCGCATCCTTCTCGACGTTCTTGCAGCCTTCCACAACCAGCGGTGTATCGATGGCGTCAGCTACTTCCTTTGCGACTGCTACCAGATCATCCACTGATTTGTTAGCTCCGTTCGGGTCTCCGCCAGCCAAACGAAGTACAACGAAATCTCCGCCGGGCATCTCGGCCGCCTTCTTTGCGATTTCGCCGATGGTATTGCATCCCGCGTAATAAGCCTTTACGCCTTCCGGTTCTGCGTCGAGGCCGAGATCCGTGATCTCGACACCGATCTTCGGACCGGAGCCAAGCGATCCGTCAAAGCTGTAGAAAGGAAATGTATTCTCCCCTCCCAGCTTGATCGCCTTGTCGCCTGTTCCGATTTCAACCTCATTGATAGAGGCATTGAATTTGTGTGCTTTACGGTTAAACGGCATTTCTCTTGTTCCTCCTAAGCGAGTAAAAATAGTATAACAATATAAAAACTGCTGCCGGCACCGCAGGGATATCTGCCTGAAAACATACACAGATAACGGCACGATACCGGAATTGTTACCCTTCTATCATATCAAAAATCGCAGCGGGATTCTATCCTGACGGGTAAAATACCGCAAAAAACCTGACGGAAAAGGCATACTGAAAGATGCCTTTTCCGACCGGTTTTGAGTCTTACATCATCGGATCCATGCTGAGCGCCGGATGGCCCTTCTCGGTCAGCCATGCAACCAGCTCCTCCGGATCGGTTGTAACGGTCTCATCCGCGATCATATCGCAGAAATTGTCGATTCCGTACAGTTCCTTTGCGGTCTTGTTGACTGCATCCGCAACCTGATCCTTCAGATCCTTGGGCATCCATACGATTCTGGCAATTCCGCCTTCTGCCTTCATGAACTTCTTGGATGCGATGAAATGCTTACCGTGTCCCATGAATCCGGGTGTCTGAACTCCGCCGCCCGTCATGGAAGCCAGCTCGGAGAATGTCATTCCCAGAGGAGTCTGTCCCGCATACTCACGGTTTGCGATACATACGCCGTTGGAGAACGGCTCAATGCCGCAGATACACTCGAAGCATCCGCAGGATGTCATCGGCTTCTCCATGATGGAGTACAGAGATACATCGTCAAGCGCGCCCTGAGAGAACTTCTTGACAGCCTCGTTTACATCCTCATATTCACCGATTCTCTCATCGATCGGGCGCTCCTTGGTAACAACCTGGCAGGGTCCGTTCGGATCCAGCTCATGGGTTGCTTTTGCGTCGAACCAGGAAACGGCTCCGCACAGGCCCAGACGCTCCGGAGTTACGATGCATACGTGGCTCGGGGAGAATGCCTGGCACATGATGCAGCTGTAGTAAACGTCAACCGCCTCATCAGTCATGCTGGACAGTCTCTCATCTCGCTTGTCGAACATCGGGATCGCGATCTCATGACGGATTCTTGTGCAGTCCTCCGGCTTGGTGTAGATCTTTACCTGACACTTGTCGACAACAGCCGCAAACTCATTCTTGATCTGCGTGTAGAGGACCTCGGCGAGATCCTTTGCGCGGAAGCCCGCGTTGAATGTGTCCTTGCTGATACGGATACGGATCATATCACGCTGTCCGGTGTGCATCAGGCCCTCGATACAGTTGAGGTATGAGTGGAACTTACGCTCGAATACCGGCTCGAAATCTGCCTGCATGTTCTTTCCCGCAACCTCAACCACATAGGCGATGGACTGCTTGCTGCCAACCGGGAATTCATCGAAATCCGGTCCGATCAGCTCAAACGCATGATCTTCAACCTCAGAAGGATCCTTCATATGTACGAGCTCGCAGCAGTCCACACGAGAACCGTCAAACTCAACCTGCATGTCGCCGCGGCGCACGATTTCACCCTCGAACGCGGAACCGAAGGAAACCGGAATATCTACCTTTGTGATCTTGATCTTGATGTTTCTCGCTTCCAGGGAAGCAGCATTCATCTTCTCCACCGGAACCTTCGGGATCAGGCACTCCGGAACCGCGAAGGTGTCCTCGTTTGTGATAACCGGGAAGCCAAGCGCGATCGCGCCGGCGCCGGCCGCTACGATGACCTCGTTCAGAGGAGCGAACGCGTTTACAAATGCCGGAACACGCTCCTTGGTGTATGCCATGAGTCCTGCCGCGTCACCCGGCTTGATATTGCCGAAGATCAGGGCAGCACGAATCGCGACAGATACAACGTGAGCAACTGCAGTGATATCCTTGCCGAGCGGGATTACGCGGACATTTGCGCCCATCTTTACCTTCTGCTCAGCGCACTGATCGATGATGCCGCCGACCAGGGTGACGAGCTGTCCCTGTTCCTGATAGGATTTTACGAGGGCAGCGCCTTCCTCTGCTGTCGGGGCTGCGCCGATGATAACCGGAACGCCCGGGATATCGCCGGTAACAAGCGGAACACCGAGCTCACGGATTACCGGATCCGGAAGATGTCCCGTATAGGGAGCTTCGTACGGCGTATCGTTGTCGATGTACTTCAGAACCTCGATAAACTCTGCGAGGAGAGCCGTCGCCACGCCGGACATCAGCGCGTCATTCAGTTTTGCCTCTCTTGTCATAAGGGTCTTGACTACTGCAAGAGCATCCTTCAGCTCGCCGAGCGTTCCTACCTTGGTTCCTGTCACGGCATAATAGCACGGAATGCTGTATGCAGTTCCCGGAAAGCCCACCTTTTTGTCTGCGCCATACTTTGCGATGGCATCGTCTACGGCCTTTTCTGTCAGTCCGTAAACTGCATCATTTCCCTGAAAAATCACATCAAATAAAGTCATTTTTCTACCTCCGCGTTTTTTATTTGATCTATTTTTTCTTTAATAGAACTAACTTCTTCAAGGAGCTGCCTGCTGTAATCATACGGTGAACAGCCCTGCCTGTCGGCATCCATGATATCGGTATTATAGTGAATGAATCCGAGGATATTTTCTTCCGGTATCCGCGAGCGGATAAACTCTTCATCCTTTTCATCACGCACTTTATTTGCCACCACATTGACATCATTGATGCCAAGCTGAGCGGCAAGCCGCTTCACATTCCGGTACGTCTGAATACTCCTGGCTCCCGGTTCAATGACGACGATGAACTGGTCCATGCCCTTTGTGGTTCCTCTTGCGAGATGCTCCAGCCCCGCCTCCATATCCATGATCACCACATCGTTGCTGCGGAGCATCAAGTGATGGATCAGGCGCCGGAGCAGAACATGCTCCGGACACACACAGCCGCGGCCCGCCGTATCCACTGTTCCGAGGAGAAGAAGCTTCACGCCGTTCTTCTCTTTTGCAAACTTATCCGGAAGGTCATCGACCTTCGGATTCAGCTTGTACATATTTGTAATCTCATCCAGATCGGTCCGCTCTTTAATCAGTTCGCGCATCTTTGTGATCGGAACGATCTGGTCGAGTTCTTCTTCCGAAAAGCCGAGCGCCAGTCCAAGGTTCGCGTCCGGATCTACATCCACCGCAAGCACCCCGTCGCCCTGATCCGCATACATCCTGGCCAGTGTTGCCGCAAACGTGGTCTTGCCGACGCCGCCTTTTCCTGTGATCGCTATCTTCATGAAATCCAGCCTCCAAATCTAAAGTATGATTGTATTCATCAGATTCCGAGTGATTTTCTCTTCTCCTCGATTCTCTCGATCATCTTGTCACCGAGCTTGTCAATATCCGGCTCAAAGGTATACGCAGCCTCAACCCAGTCGCGGATTCCGCCGGTAAGAAGGCCAGTGATCTGATCCGATCCGGATACGCCGGGTTCTACGCCGAGGAAGGTATCAATTCCGGTTGCCACTACATAGTTTCCGATCGATACCGCCTTCTCAGACATCCACTCGGGAGCACATCCCACTACCGGAAGCTGGGAGATATTGCAGCCCGCCTGCTTCGCCAGATCAGCCACAAGCACGCACATACGGCTGATATCTACACAGGATCCCATATGAAGAACCGGCGGGATATCTGCCAGCTCGCAGACAGTCTTGAGACCGGTTCCGCAGATCTCTCTCGCTTCCTTATCCATCAGTCCGACTCTTGCAGCCGCCTGCGCGGAGCATCCGGAAGCGACAATCAGAATATCATTCTCAATCAGCTTCTTCATCAGGCCGATGTGAGCGGTATCCGGACGAACACGCGGGTTATTGCAGCCGACCATCGCGACGCATCCGCGGATAACACCGGAAGTGATGCAGTCCACAAGAGGCTGAAGCGTATCCAGCTCATCCACCTGAGAGTTTGTAACAACATTAAGCTGCTTCTTGATCGCCTCAACAGAATATCCTACTGTAGCCTTTGTCTTCAGCTGCGGGATGTGAACCAGTTCCGGTTTTCTGTTCTTGAAGTTCCTGACTGCGGTCTCAACGATCAGCTTCGCCTGCTTGTCCGCGTCATCTACATCAAACTCAATGAAATCGGAATCTGGCATTCTGGCGATCGGAGAGGTCGTGATGAACTTTGTGTGGAAGCATTTGGACAGGGGTCCGAGCGCCGGGAAAATACACTGTACGTCAACGACAATCGCCTCGCATGCACCTGTCAGAACCACGTTCTCCTGCTGCAGGAAGTTTCCTGCCATCGGAATACCGCGGCGCATCGCAACCTCATTGGATGTGCAGCAAACGCCGGACACGGTGATTCCCTTTGCGCCGACGCTCTTTGCAAGCTCGATCATCTCCGGATCCTCTGCGTAGTCGCAGACAAGCTCGGAAAGTGCCGGGTCATGTCCGTGTACGACAATGTTTACATTCTCCTCCACCATTACGCCGAGGTTGGCACTTGTATCAACCGGCTTCGGTGTTCCGAACAGGACGTCGGAGAACTCGGTTCCCGCCATGGATCCGCCCCATCCGTCGGACAAGCCGGCTCTCAGAGACTGACGGATCAGTGCCTCCGGCAGAGAAGAGTTGCCCATATGCGTCATATGCATGGAGCAGGAAATCTCACGGTCGATTGCTCTCGGCTCGATATCCGCCTTGTGCCAGAGCTCTCTGGTGTGCTCCGGAGCGCGTGACAGCCATCTCTGCGTGCCGAATACCTTCCCGTACTCCTCCATTGCCATATATGCCACTTCGTGAGCGAGATCATAGATATCCTTTCCCTCGGTCTCAACGCCCCACTCCTTCGCGATGCGGATCAGCTTCTCGGGATCCTTTACAGTGTACGGCCCGTCCGGCTTCGCGTTGTAAAGCGTGTAGCAGATGGAACGGCCGTGATCAGAATGGGTCGCAGCGCCTCCCGCTACGAAACGAAGGAAATTTCTTCCTACAATTCCATGCGCGTCGCAGCCGCAGATTCCGCGGGGCGCCTTCGGCGTGATACGGCACGGGCCCATGCGGCAGATCCGGCAGCAGATTCCCTTCTCGCCGAATCCGCAGTGTGGCGTCTGATTCTTCAGTCTGCTCTGATAGGAATCCGCCCCTACCTTCGCGCCGGTTTCCAATAATCTGTTTGTGGCCGCCTCGAGTTCCTCGATCGTATACGGTCTGAATGCCATGCTTTTGTCCTCCTCAAAAGTATAAAGGTTTATTAGGTTATTAAGTTTATAAAATAAGAAAGTGAAATAAAATCTATCTGCGGCCCGTCATCACGGGACCGCTCCTGCCCGGACAGCGGCGCTTCCGGCGCTGTCCGGGCAGACATTCGATAAGATGCGGCCTCCAATCACAGGCCCAGCTTTTTGATTGCCTCCATCAGAGCGGCTCTGACCGGTGAATCCTCCGGGAGATCAACGGACGGTTTTCCGTCGCAGTCGAACTCGTAAACGGTATCATCCGCCGGAACCACCGCAAGCAACTCCAGGCCCTGCTTCTCGATCTCTTCCTTTGTGCCCTCGTTAAGCTTTCCGTTCGGAGCGCGGTTGACGATCAGTCCGATTCTCTGGGGATTCAGATGGCATTCTGCAATCAGATCCTTGATTCTTCCGGCAGCCTGAACGCCTCTTCTGGAGCAGTCGCTGACCAGAATCGCCGTCTCCATGCTCGGAAGAATACCCCTGCTGATATGCTCAAGTCCTGCCTCGTTGTCCACTACAATATAGGGGTAATTCGACTGAAGCTTCTGAAGCTGTGTCTGAAGAAGTCCGTTGACGTAACAGTAGCACCCTTTTCCCTGCGTCCGGCCCATCACCAGAAGATCAAAATCATCCTCTTCTGTGAGTGCCCCCTGCAGACGGAACTGCGCGTACTCCGCCTTGCTCATCCCGGATGGAAGCTTGCTTCCGAAGTCTTCCGCGTGATTGATCTCCTCGCGGATCTCTCCGAGTGTCGGCGGCGCCTCCACTCCCAGAACCTCGTTGAGGTTTGAATTTGCGTCGGCATCCACCGCAAGCACGGGGCCCTTCCCGCTCCTGCAGAGATACTGTATTAATAATGCGGTGAGCGTCGTCTTCCCGACACCGCCCTTGCCCGCAACGGCAATTACATGCGCCATTGGCGATTGCACCTCCTGTATTCTTTCCTTATCCTTCTGTACTTCTCTGAATCCGTGTCCCGGTATCTGTCCCCTGTCTGATCAACCGTTATATTCTGTCCGCCCGGCATAATCCTGTCGCGGAACAGCTGTCAGTCGCAGACCAGCATAACCTTGCTTGCGGCAAGATCGACCCACTTGATTCTGCCCTGAATCCTCGTCTTCTCTCCGACAATGTCCTCCACGATCACAAAGTCTCCGTCCACATCAATCCGTGCGGTATTCTCCATGATCACAGTGTTGTCATTCTCCTTATATACGGTTGCAAGACACATCTCTATCACTCCTTTTCCGTGTCTTCTGCGTCAGTCCTCCGCGGCGGCGTTCTCCTTCAGATGTTCCTTGTAGAGGGTCAGCGCGATATTCAGATACATATTGCCCTTCTGATATTCGGTAACGCCCTCTTTGATCTGTGCCGCGACGTCCGCCAGTCCCTGTTTCTCCAGTTCTCCGGCCATCTTCTCCGCTTCCGCAGCGTGCTGTGTGTTGTGCTGAACCATGTAGTTCAGCAAAGCAAATGTCTGATCCTTGCACTTTCCGCCTTCCGGCTCGCAGCTGCCGCATGCGGCATCGCAGGCTGCCGCATGACCGTGATCATGATGATCATGATCGTGATCGTGTGCTCCGTGAGGAATCAGATTTCCGTTTTCATCTCTTAATATGTGCATGAGAGACCTCCGCTGAAATGATCATTAGCTGTAGAATTACAAGCATGATATTCTTTTCACAATCATCTCAATTATATACTCACCCATAAAAAATATCAATAGAAGTCATCGGACGGTAGACCCGATTTTTGTACAATGTGAACGTAAAAAAACGTTTTTTCTGAATTCGTTCTTCTCTGAGCCGCATATTTTTTGTTCATATATGCACAAGAGGTAAGCCGCTGTAAAGGGGGCTTTTGTCTGTTGCCGCCACCATCCTCCCCAGGGGGTTCTTGAGCACGAAAACTTGCACATTTTTGGTGTGACTTTTTAATGTAATCTGCACAATTCTTCTGTGATGCCTCCAAAAATTGTATTTTTTTGCAAACACGGCGCCCTCCCGGACAGGAACCTTACTGTTCACACATAACTGATCAGACGGGGATTTCAGTCAGTCCGTGAACCGCAACAGTGCCAAAAGCCCGACCGCCTCCGGGTCGATGATTGCACATTCTGCCGAAGTGTATTATGATAATGGTAATGTTTTCTGTTTCTCCTGCGCAATAAGTCAACACGTTTGTGCATTATATCCACAACATGCCGAATATTTCCCTATAACATCTCTATATTAAACGATTACAGCTGTTATTTCCATACTTTTTTCGTGTATTATGCTTTATTTTCGTTAATGCTTGTTGCTGTTCCTTCATTTGTCCGTAAACATTGTCATGTCTTTCATTTTTTGAACGAGGTATCTGACCATGAACAAAGTACCTGATAAGATAATAATTCCTTCCTTCACCCTTAACGACGGGAATTCTATTCCGTCTCTGGGTCTCGGAGTATACAAGACAACCGATGAAAAAGAAATGCACACCGCAGTTGACGCCGCTTACCGCTGCGGCTGCCGCCTTTTTGACACTGCTTCCGTATATGGCAATGAGGAGCTCCTCGGAAACGCGATCCGGGATCTGGACATCCCGAGAGAAGAACTCTTTCTCACCTCCAAGGTCTGGAACAACGCGCAGAGGCTCGGCGATGTCTCCGGGGCTTTCCGGCGCACGCTGGACAGACTCGGAACCGACTATGTCGATCTCTACCTGATTCACTGGCCGGTTCCGGGATGTATCCGCCAGTCCTGGAAGGAACTGATCCGGCTGAAGGAATCCGGCCTTGCGCGTTCCATCGGTGTGAGCAATTTTGCGCCGGCCCAGCTCGAAGCCCTCGAAAAAGAAACCGGCGTGATTCCGGCGCTCAATCAGATCGAATGCCACCCGCTCTGGCGCCAGAAGGAAACCGTCGATTACTGCCTGAGCCGCGGCATTCAGGTTCAGGCTTACGCGCCGCTCGCACGAGGCGCTTATAACGACCGCGAAATTCTCCGCAGAATCGGCAGCAAATACGGAAAGACGGCCGCTCAGACCGGTCTTCGCTGGCTGATTCAGCGCGGAATCTCCGCCATTCCGAAATCCGTACACCCTTCCCGCATCGCCGAAAACGCGGATATCTTTGATTTTTCCCTTACAGATGCGGAAATGACTGCAATCGACGCGATGGATGAGGGGCTTCGCACCGCCCATGTGCCGCAGGATCTTGCGGACACGGACTGGGCAGTCCTGACTGACTGAGTTCGGCAGGTACACCAGCTGTATACCGGCGTGGAAAAGGCCGCCGTGCTTATCGCACGGCGGCCTCAGAACCATTCGGCTGCATGATATTTCACTTACCGCAGATCATTCTCTCCCGAACAGGATATTCGTTTTCGTGCATCCAGCTCTCTGCGGAATGAGATTGCTTCATTCGTCCCATTCTTCAATCTCATCCTTCCCGTCACGCCGCATCAGCTCATTCACGCCGTCACGGGCCGGCTTTCCCTGAAAAAGCACTTCATTCACCTCGTTGATAATCGGCATGTCCACGTGATATTTTTCCGCGAGCAGCTTCCCCGCCTTTGCGGAATAGACACCCTCAACCACCTGGTGCACTTCCTTCATCGCATCTTCCATGCAGTATCCCCGGCCCATCAGATAGCCCGCCTTCCGGTTCCGGCTGTGAAGACTTGCGCAGGTCACGATCAGATCTCCGATCCCCGACAGACCGTAAAGCGTTCTCATGTGAATGCCCATCGCGCTGCCGAGCCTCGCGAGCTCAGCGCTTCCCCTGGTGATCAGGGCAGCTTTTGTATTGTCCCCGTATCCGAGTCCGTCCGCAATTCCCGCGGCGAGTGCCATCACATTCTTCAATGCCGCGCCGAGCTGAATTCCCTTCATGTCCGAGCTGGTGTATACGCGGAATACCGGCGACATAAATACAGACTGCACATACTCTGCGGTCTGTCTGCTGTGCGCTCCGGCGACGATAGCCGTCGGAAGGCCTCTGCCGACCTCCTCTGCGTGACTCGGTCCGGAAAGAACGGCCGCATCCGCCTTCGGAATCTCCTGCTCAATGATTTCGCTCATCGTCATCAGCGTATTCTCTTCGATTCCCTTAGCCACGCTGACGATCAGCTGACCCGGCCGAACCAGTCCGCTCATTTTCTGCGCCGTACTCCTCACGGCCGGAGACGGAACAGCCAGCACAAGGAGATCCTTATCGGTGCAGGCTTCCTCCAGGTCCGCGGTGTAGGCAACGGAATCCGGGAGAATCACACCCGGGAGCTTATCCGTGTTCTGATGATTTTCCTTATACATCTCGGTCTCTTCCACGCGGTGGGACCAGAGCGTCAGCTCATGCCCGTTGTTGCACAGAAGCCAGGTAAGCGCCGTTCCCCAGCTTCCCGAACCGATCACACTGATTTTTGCCATGGATTTTCCTCCCGAATACACGAAAAACTGTTGTCTGCCCGGATGAACAAATCTCCGCCGCCCGGATGTGATCTATGAAAGACCGGCAAGACAGGCACGCCGCAGACGTCACTTGTCCGACTGGTGGCGGCGGCTCAGATACGTCTTCCTCTCGCATCCTTCTGCCAGCCTCCTGATATTGCCCCGATGCTGGAAATACGCCAGACCGGTGAGGATTCCGACGATTACGCACATCTCCACAAGGCGCGCCTGCGCCATCGGATAGCGGCCCATCGCGCTGAAAACGCAGAGGAAAACAAAGAACTCTGTGGACAGCGACAGGGAACTCAGCGACACATAGTGCGTCGCAAAGAAGATTGAGAAGAACAGAACCGTGCCCACCAGAATCATCGGCCAGTCGCCGAACGCGATGACCATTCCCGCCGTCGCGGCAATCCCCTTGCCTCCTCTGAAGTCCATATAGAACGGATAATCATGCCCCAGTATGACCCCGGCCGCCGTCCAGATCTTGAGGAGCGGAAAGAGTTCCGGATGAGAATTGCGGAAAATCAGCCAGGTCAGAACAACGGCAAGTATACACTTTGATACATCTCCGGCCATTGTCATGAGGCCGGCCTTCGTCCCGAGCGTGCGAAGCGCGTTTGTCGTTCCCGCATTGCCGCTTCCCATCTTCCGGATGTCCACGCCCTGTGCTTTTCCGATAAAATAAGAGGTCTGAAACAGACCGAAGCCGTATCCGATCAGCAGACAGCAAGCCCGTGCAAGCATCTCTCAGTTCTCCTCCTTATCCTGTCTCTCCCTGATAATGAAGCGGATCGCGGTTCCCTTGAAGCCGAAGGCATCGCGCACCCGGTTCTCCAGATATCTCTGATAAGAAAAATGCATCAGCTTCTTCTCATTCACAAAGATCACAAAGGTCGGCGGCTTCACCGCCACCTGCGTCATATAGAACACCTTCAGTCTCCGTCCCTTATCCGACGGCGGCTGCTGCATCGCCAGCGCCTCGGTCAGAATATCGTTCAGAACGCCGGTCTGCACGCGAAGCGTCTGCGAATCCAGAATTTCATCGATGGTATCAAAAAGCTTCGGAAGCCTCTGCCCGGTCTTCGCCGAGATAAAAAGAATCTCCGCATAATACGCGAAGGAAAGCGTATTCCGAACCTTATCTGTAAACTCCCTTACAGACTTGTCATCCTTCTCGATGGCATCCCACTTGTTTACCGCGACGATCAGCCCCTTGCCTCTCTCGTGGGCAATTCCCGCGATCTTCGCGTCCTGCTCGGTGATCCCCTCTTTCGCGTCGATCACGACAACCGCAATATCGCAGCGCTCTACAGCAGAAACGGTGCGAATAATACTATACCGTTCCAGGTCCTCCTTTATCTTGCTCTTTCTCCGGAGGCCAGCCGTATCAATAAACGTGTACTTCTTCCCATTCCGGGAAATGACAGTGTCAATGGCGTCTCTCGTGGTTCCCGCGATATCCGACACAATGACGCGATTCCCCCCGAGCAGCTTATTGATAATGGAAGACTTACCCACATTCGGCTTACCCACCACGGCGATTTTTGGGTTCTCATCCCCCTCATCTGCCTCTGCTCCTTCCGGGAACTTTGTGATGACCGCATCGAGCAGGTCACCCAGTCCCTGCTTTCCCTCTGCGGAAATCGGGTACGGCTCGCCGATGCCAAGATTATAAAACTCATATACATCCATCTGCTGCGACTTGAAATTGTCCACCTTATTCACCGCAAGCACGATCGGCTTCCGGCTTTTGCGAAGCATAGTGGCCACCTGGAAATCCGCGTCCGTCAGTCCCTGGCGTACATCCGTCATGAAAATGATCACATCCGCAGTGTCGATGGCGATCATCGCCTGCTCTCTCATCTGAGAGAGGATCACGTCGCTGCTGTCCGGCTCGATACCGCCAGTGTCAATCATCGTGAACTCGTGGGAAAGCCAGCTGACATCGGTATAGATCCGGTCCCTGGTCACCCCGGGCGTATCCTTCACAATGGAGATTCTCTCTCCCGCCAGCGCATTAAATAATGTAGACTTACCCACGTTCGGGCGTCCCACAACTGCTACGATCGGTTTGCTCATACATCTGTCTCCTTCTATGTGTACTGCCTTTCTTCTCTCCGAGAACCGCAAGGCAGAAATCCTTTCCTGCCGGATCCACCACAGTGACGGGAACCTTCAGTTCCATTATAACCTGTTCTACCGTGATGTCATCCAGAAAAACATTTTCTCCGGACCGAAGCATATTGCAGGGAATCAGAAGCTCCTCTCCAAGCTCTCTGCCCTTCAGCTGCCGGATCAGATCCGTTCCGGTGACGAGCCCGGACACCGTGATCCTTTCACCGAAGAAATCATTCCGGATTGGCACGATCTGTACACGCACCCGCGGGTATTTCTCCCGGATCAGTCCGCACATCTTCCGGATGGCATCGGACGGAAGCTTCCCCGTCGCGATCGTAAGGTTCCGCGTCCGGTCATCCCCGCTTCGTTTCTTCAGCTCTTCTCTCACCTCTGTCTCCAGAAGCCTCAGCATGCCGACGCCATTTTCCAGCTGAAGATACCCGTCATACCGTTCTTCCTCCGGAATGTCTCTGCCGGCCAGAAGATACCACTCGTCCGAGGCATGTACAAAATGCAACCCGTACTTCGGATACAGCTTCTTCTGCCAGGCCTCAATGCAATCGATCACCTTTGCCGCGTCATCCGCGTTAAAAGGTTCCAGAGGATACAGCCCATCCCGGAACCTGGAAAGCCCCACCGGCACGACCGACAGGCTCCGGAGCGCGGGAAGGTATCCAGTGAGATCCCGGATGGTCCGCTCCAGTTCCTCCCCGTCATTCAGATTCCTGCAGAGGACGATCTGTCCGTTCAGCTCAATCCCCGCGTCTGCCAGCCGCCTCACCTTCGGAAAAACATCACCGGCAAACCGGTTGTGAAGCATCTTCCTTCGAAGCTCGGGATTCGTGGTCTGAAAGGAAATATTAATGGGTTCCATCCGGTAACGGATAATCCGGTCGATATCGCTGTCACTCATATTCGTCAGCGTGACATAGTTCCCCTGAAGGAAAGACAGCCGGGAGTCGTCGTCCTTGAAATACAGCGTGTCCCGCATACCCTTCGGCATCTGGTCGATGAAGCAGAAAACACAGTGGTTGCTGCAGGATTTATAATCATCCATCAGCCCGTTTTCAAACTCCACGCCAAGGTCCTCATCCGGGTCCTTCTCGATTTCCAGCTCCCATTCCTCACCGGATTTCTTCTTTCGCAGCAGCACCACAATATAGCTGTCATTGATCAGAAACCGGTAGTCAAAAATATCCTCAATATCGTTTCCGTTGATCTGCAGGATCTCATCGCCGGGCTCCATCTCCATTTCCTCGGCAATGCTTCCGGGTTTGATTTTCCTTATAATGTGTGCAGTCTTTCCCATTTTCCATCCTCCGATCATCCTGTAAATCATAACAAATCCGTTCTGAAAAAGCAACTTGACGTCGGAAGCAGGCATTGACACCCCTTTTTTTCAATGCTAAGATGTGTCGTGTGTGCCCGTGCGAATCCTTTTTCCGCTGCGGCGGAGCCGTTTTTGGCGCGGATTTCCGGGTATCCCGTTGTAAAAATTATCATATACTTCAGCGCCCCAATCCTGAGAACCTTTTTGTTTCTCTTGATGTGCTGGAACAGTTACAAAATTTCATACCGGAGGTTTTCATGGCTAACACAAAATATCTGGTGAATGCATCTGCAGTCGCGCCCCTCAAGCTGATCGCTCTGCCCGGATGCGAAGAAATGGCCAAGACCATCAACAAGTATCTGATTCAGTTCCGGCAGGAGATTTCTGCTCAGAACACCGCAAAGAAGGACACCTACGGATATGCCACGGACAATTACATCATTGACGTAAACCTTCCCCGTTTCGGAAGCGGCGAAGGCAAGGGTGTCATCAACGAATCCATCCGGGGCGTTGACCTTTTCATTCTCGTCGACGTCTGCAATTACAGCGTCACCTACAGCGAGTTTGGAAACATCAACCATATGAGTCCCGACGACCATTTCCAGAACCTGAAGCGCGTCATCGCCGCGGCAAACGGAAAGGCACACAGAATCAGCGTCATGATGCCCTTCCTGTACGAAAGCCGCCAGCACAAGCGTACCGGCCGTGAATCTCTCGACTGCGCGCTTGCCCTGCAGGAGCTTGTGGATTACGGCGTAACCAATATTCTGACCTTTGACGCCCACGATCCTCGTGTGATGAATTCGATCCCGCTCCACGGCTTCGATAATTTCTTCCCGACTTATCAGTTCCTGAAGGCGCTCCTCAAGACAGAGTCCGACATCCAGATTTCAAATGACCATCTGATGATCATCTCCCCGGATGAAGGCGCTATGTCCAGAGCGATCTACTTCTCCAACGTCCTCGGCGTCGATATGGGCATGTTCTACAAGCGCCGTGATTATTCTCGGATTGTCAACGGCAAGAACCCCATTGTCGCCCATGAATTTCTCGGCGACTCCGTGGAAGGCAAGGACTGCATCGTCATCGACGACATGATTTCCTCCGGGGGAAGCATGCTCGACGTTGCCACGCAGCTGAAGAGCCGCGGTGCCCGCAACGTATACGTATGCTGCACCTTCGGCCTGTTCACGGACGGGCTGGCCAAGTTCGATGAATACTACGAAAAGGGAATGATCAAGAAGGTCATCACCACCAACCTGATCTACCAGACGCCGGAGCTGCTCTCCCGTCCGTGGTATTCTACCGCGAAGATGGGCAAGTACATGGCCAGCATCATCGACACCCTGAACCACGACGTATCTATCAACAAGGTACGTGACAACACCCTGAAGATCAACAAGCTTCTCAAGCAGCACGGCCGCTGAGCCGGACCGTTTTCCGGATTCCGGGCGATACGCCGGCCTCAGGTTCCTGTAAACGCTTGCGAAAATATCATACCGAATCCTTCTGCCGCGCAGTCTGCTTTGCGCGGCAGTTTTTGTTATGGGCTTTAGCCTGTTGAGCTCGAGCGAGTATTTCCCAACGGAAATATGAGC
>CAIFEZ010000032.1 GCA_903789595.1 uncultured eubacterium 1-6 | reverse complement strand
TTGGAAAACGGATAGAGGGAATCCGGAGACGGGATCCCTCAGGAAAAGTTTGTGTGTTCAGTTTTGAAGGTATGTGTTATAAAAAACCGCTGATCATTTTTAAATGCAGATGATCAGCGGTTTTTTGTATGCCCGGAGGGAAGCAGAAACGAAAGAAAAGATTGAAAGAGCCTGGAACGAAGACAGCAAAGGCGTCAGCATGAAGGAGACAACCGGGAAGAGCTGGTTTTTATCGCGGCAAAAAATGAATTGATTGCTTCGGTGTAATAGAACTTATCAGCCAGCGGCGTTTTCAATTTCTTTTTCCTCGCGGATGAGCATCAGAAGAAAGCTTATAATGAGCAGCCCGCAGGAGATCCAGATGATTCTGCCTCCGACAGGCGCTTCTCCGGCGCCGACGCGGGAAGCGAGAAAACCGCCCGAGCCTGCTCCGAGCACAAAGACAAGGATGACCAGGAAGTACTGTCCGGATCTCCGCAGATGTTTCTGTTCTTTGGTTCGAAGGTAAGCGCTCAGCGCATCCATGCCGCTGCGAAGATTTCCGATGCACATTGTGCTGGCGTAAGCATATCCGTTTACCTTGCGGAATGCCTGAACCTGCATTGCGCAGGCCATGGAAGTCAAGGCATTGGCAAACACATTGACGACATCATTGACTGGAAGAAAACCAACCGCGAGCAGCATCAGGATCTGCAGGAGAACGATGACCTGTCTCCAGTGAATCATCCCCTCCCAATGGATTCTCGCGCGAAGCTGTTCGGCGACGAGAACCCCGAACGCGAAGGCGGACAGGGGGATCAGATAATGCAGCGCACCGGTCAAATCGCCAGTGAATAAATGCTGCGCCATCAGAACAAGATTTCCCGTCTGCGCGTTCGCAAAGACCTTGCCGCGAATGAAATAGGAGTATGCGTCCTGCAGTCCTCCCGAGGCGGTCAGCGCGATCATCACCGCGTTTGATTCGGACATCTGAATACGTTTTCTTTTTTTATGATGTTTTACAGGCTGTTCCAAGAAGATCCTTCCTTTGGTGTGAGATCGTTGATCCGGGATGGCTGTTTCCAGATCCCGGGTCATATATGACATGTAAGCTTCTGCATGAATGAAATGAATGCAGCCGTATAAAGAATGGGCAGCACACAGATATGTATTATAGTACATTATGGAAAAATGAAAAGAGGATGTTGATTTTCTCGTCATCAACATCCTCTTTTAATGAACTGCCCTTATCGTCTCTCTTTTCTTTATCATCGGACTGTTTAACCTCCTTTTCTGAATATTTCCGGATGGTTACTTTAAGTCTTGATCACTTGTGCAATGGACTTATCCTCCGTTTCTTTATCATTTCGTTTCGCTTTCTTGTTTGTTGTTAACTATATAATACAGACGAAACATGAATTTGTCAAGCGATAATCTGAAATTAAATTATAAAATATGTAATAATGAAATACAAACCAAAGATAAAAACAAATGAGCGAATATTCAGAAATATACACAAAGCTATGTGAAGCAGTTTGGGAGTCCTTTATCTCTTCATTGCGAAGCCGCATAAAAAAACGGAGCCGCTGCCTGTTTGATCTCAGACAGAGGCTCTTTAAATGGGGGAGATGATCAAGATGAGGTAATCATCCTGAACCAAGGGTGAAAAATCTTTGCCTTGATTTGCTGTGATTATAACAATAGCCAATCGGCTTTGCAAGCAATTTCGTTGAAATAATTCCGAAAACTTTTACGAAAACGGATGGTTTTTAGTTATCTTATGCCTTGAAGTGTGATAGAATTACAAATACATGAAATGTGTAATAGCTACTTGCGTCGTGCTTTTAAATGAGAGGAAGTTCATATGAACATTGACAAAGCGAATGAAATCATCGATTTTTACATCGACAAATTTGACAAAACAGCCGGGAAAGAACATGATGAACTCTTCAAGTGGCGCTCCGCGTGGCGGTGCAGGAAATTCTGGGATGTGGAGAGCGCGGATTTTGCCGGAATGTTCCAGTCCTGCTTCAAGGACAGCGGGAGCTTCATTTCCAGCAGCTTCTGGTGGCCGGAAAACGGCATCCTGATGCTCTGTGACGAGCGCAGCAATCATCAGGAAGCTGTCCGCGAGGCGTTCCGGATTCTGACGGAGGATACCGGTGAAGATGACAAATCGAGAGGCGAACATGCTTTTAGCTTCATCCACAAGATCAACAGCCTCCTGGAGAGCCGCTCGAACGGAAAGGGATATCTTCAGAATTCACGGTCCGCACTGTCCTACCTCGGATTTATCTTTCCGCAGAAGGACTTCATCTACAAGCCGACAACGGCCGGGAATTTCGCCGACTCGGTCGAATTCCCCGACAGCTTCAGCAGCGGAAGAGCGTTCCGCATGGATGTCTACTACCGGATGTGCCGGGAGCTCGCCGGTGTGCTCCGGACCCGCCCGGAGCTTCTGGAGATCGTGCAGAACGAGCTGATCCGTCAGGCGGAGGAATACAGCATGCCGGGCCTGGAGAGCATCGACCCGGAATGTCATATTCTGGCGTTCGACGTCATGTACATCGCCGACACCTATGACTACTACATGGACCATCCCTTCGTCCATCGCACGAAGGCTTCCCGCACGAAACAGGAGAAGGAAGAGAAGAAGCAGGAGATAGAAAATGAGATTTCCTACATCGAGGATCATATCCGTACGCTGAAGGAGAATCTGGCAAAGATCACAGACGCAGAGATCGTCGGCGCTGCCGTCTCCCACAGAAAGTTCGGAGAAGGGAAGATCACAAGTCGGACCGATGACAAGGTGACCGTCGAATTCCCGACCGGAAGCAGGATCATGAGCCTTGCCTTTCTCACCTCGAATCACATGCTGTCTGATACCGAAATTACGGAAAGCTGCAACAGCCGTCTTCATCTGAAGAACGAGCTCGACACCTATCGGGCGAATCTGGCCATCAAGAATTCCGAGCTTGCCTACTTTATTCAGAAGAACAAGACACGGAAGCAGCTGCAGGAGGAGGAAGAGGAGAGGGAGCGTCTCTTGCTCGAGAATCGGAAGAAGAAATCACAGCAGCAGACACAGCAGTAATTACTGTTCACAGTATATCTGAAAGGCAGAGATAAAAGTTATGAAAAAACGGGTGTTCAGACATCCGTTTTTTCTGTATAATAAAAGACAGGTCAGGCAGTGCCGGGCGTCTGACAGGCGGCGCCTCAGGAGGGTCAGACCATGAAATAACGCGAAAGCGTCAGAAAGGCAGCCGTAAACCGTGCAGAACAGGACAGAGCGCAGAATTGAAGATACCGCATATCCCGAAGGACCGCTGATCCCGGGATGCCGATATTCTGTGGATGCACGACGGGTCACGGCACGCGTCACGCTCTTTTTTTTCCTCTCCGCGCTGATCGGAACCTCATTTCTGTGTATGATTCACAAAACCTATACAATCGGAACCTACAGCGGACAGGTCAGATGGAAGGAGACGGAAACCGATGATCTCTGGAAGTTCTATCAGAGCACGCTGTCTCTGGTCAATCCGGACGACCCGGAATCCGATCCCAACGTCATGACATACACCGGAAGCACCTTCGACGACAATTACTACAATCTGATCAACAGCACGAACAGCTGGGCACAGTTCCGCGCTTTCAGCAGATCCCTGTATCAGAACGATTCCTACGTAATTCCGGGTCTCAGACAGACCAATGTCTCCGGAATGGCCACCCCCTACATGGTACCGCAGGGAATCTGCGTGGCGGGAAATTATATTCTGATTTCCGCGTACAGTTCCTCGGAGAAGGTGTGGACAAGCTCTGTGATCTATGTGCTGGACCGGGATACCGGAAAATATCTCACGACCCTGGCCCTGAGCACCCGCTGTCATGTCGGGGCGCTCGCCTACAGCACAAAAACAAACAGGGTCTATATCGCCGATTCGAGCCTTAAGGATGAACGGATTCCGAAGACAAATAAATCTGACCAGCCGCAGCATACGGCCGGCACCTACCGCATCTGGGAGATTTCCATGCGTGATCTCCGGAAGTTCGTCAATCAGAACAAGGACTCCATCTATGTCCCGCTGGTCAAATATCTCTCCTGCGATACTGTTCCGTCCTTTATCTCCATATATAAGAACACACTGTTTGTCGGGAGCTTCAACATCAACAGCTTTTATCCGAGAAGCTACGCGACGGCATACAGCCTGAAAACCGGAAAGGTTGTCACGTACAAGATCTATCTGAGCTATTTTACGCAGGGCGCGCAGATCGTGAAGCACAATGGAGGATTGTACGTAATCACATCCTGCTCCTACGGGCGCAACAATACCTCCTACCTCAGGATCTACAGAATCCATTACAGCAAGTATCTCGGATGGTTCCGCAATCCTGTCCTCGTCCGGAGCCTCCGTATCCCCAATATGAGCGAGGATCTGGACTCCGGCGGAGACCATCTGCTGATTAATTTTGAATCCGGGGCCACAAAGTATCAGGCGCGGAACGTCACCCAGAATCAGATCGACCGTGTGCTGAATGCTTCGATCGACAGTCTGATTGACGGATACCAGATGCAGGTCCCCTACGCGAACGAAACCCAGATGCTGGATAATGCGCTCCCCGGGGAGAATGGCTCGAAGGACGGCAGCACCTCCCGTTCGGGAGCATCCGGCCGCCACATTGTGGAGAGAGCGCTGATACCCGCTGAGGGGAGAACCGTTCCGGATGGAAAAAAACACCTCAGTAAGAAAAAATGCCTCCGGGAAGAATAAACACCTTCTACAGAGGGGATGTTTCCGGCAGGACAGATGCTTCCGCCAGGACCAAAGCTTCCGGCTGGACAAAAACTTCCGGCAGAACAAAAGCTTTCGTCTGGACAGATGTCTCCGCCAGGACAGAGAAGAAGCTGCATTATAACATTATAAAAAGAAAAATAATCAGAAAGAAGCTGATGAATTTGAAACGAAAAAAATATCTCTCAATTCTCATGGCACTCACAGTATCCGCGTCGATGCTTGCCGGCTGCGGAAATCACACATCGGCCGTTAATGAAGCAGCGTCCGGATCCTCTGCGGCTGCGGAGGGCACATCGTCTCTGTCAGAATCCCTGTCAGAAAAAAGCCGTTCCGATTCCTCTGCTGAGGATGTCCTTACGGACAGCGGCGCTCTGAGCAGCATATCCGTCGACAGCTCTTCTGTGGAGCAGGCAGCGGAAGAAAACTCCTTTGACAACCGGACAGATCTGGCGGACGGAGATTACAAGCCGGATGAATTCAGCTGGAGCGGCGGATCCGGACGGGTCGAGATCAGCTGCAACGGACTGACGGTAAAAAATGGCAGAAGCTACGCCGACATTCAGTTCAGCAGCACCCATTACATCTACGTCCGGGCAGGCGGTCTGAAGATAAACGGAAGCGGCTCCTTCCGAATTCCGGCATCTCTGAACCAGAACAACACCGTCATCGGCTGCACGACGGCAATGTCAACGCCGCACGAGATCACCTATACCATGTATTTCGGAATAAAGGATGCAGGCGGGACAGGTACCGGTCAGGAGAGCAGCAGCGGCCTTTCCGCACAGTATGATTCTCTGGACGAGACGGCGCCGCAGATTTCCGGACTCGAATACAAGTCGGAGATTTCACCGGAGCATGCAGGACTGTTCCGTATCTTCCGGTATGATCACGATGTTGATCTGGTGGAAGTCGTCCTGCGGGATACGGCATCTGGAGAGAAGACGGCAGGATCTGCATCGGGATCGACAGCAGCATCATCCGGCTCAACAGCGGAATCCGGCTCGAATCTGTATGAGAACAATGTCATCAAATATCTCATCGTCCCCAAGGACACGGAACTGGTGGCGGGAATCGAGAAGGAAGCCGTGGTGATCACGAAACCCGCGGAGAAAGTCTTCGTCGCGTCGGACAGCGCCGAAAAGCTGCTGCAGGACGGTCAGCTGACATCCGCATTTGAACAGACCGAGGCCGGCTCCTATGATGACTGGGATCTCAAGACACTGCTGAAATCCGACACAGACCTGATCATCGAAGACGGCAGAATCCTCTCTGCGGACCAGAAAGAGACATTCGGCAAAAATGTCAACAGCTCGATTCAGATGAATATCCCGATGTTCATCGACCGGTCGGAAGACGAGAGCAGTGAAGAGGCAAAAGCTGAGTGGGGGCAGATCTACAGGCTGATCTTTTCGTGAACCGTAACCATATGTTACTGCTCATTCACAACTGACAAGGCAAGGATTTCACAGCACCTTTGCCTGAGCATTACTGGCTGTTAAAAGTTTTATCCGTAAATCCTTCATGGAATGAACAGCGAGGACTGTTTGACGAAGGCGCTCGCGCCTGAGGAGTTCCGCAGCTTCAATAAATAAGGATAAAACTTTGTTACAGCCAGTTTGCGAATGGCAACAGGGCTGTGAAATCCCTGCCGTTCATATATCCCCTGAACAATAACGCCGAACAATTTTTGTTTAAAAAAAGAAAATGTGCGGTTGTAGAATCCGCAGAGATTGTAATATAATAGGAGCTTATAAGGAGATTATATTAAAATGCACTATAAGAAAATCATTCTTGCTCTGGCAGCCGCAGGCATGATTGCCTCTCAGGCAGCGCCTGCGTATGCCGAAGAAAATTCAAATGTCACCTCTGTATCGTCTGCTTCCGGAGCTGTTTCCGCATCCTCCGGCACAGCTTCCACTTCCGCGTCCTCTTCAGAAACCGCTTCGTCCCCGCAGGACGGCAGCGGAACCGTTTCCTCATCTTCCACAGTGAGTACGTCCTCCGGCACATCCGATACGCCTGCGGACTCTGGGGCAGGAGAGAACGGCACCTCATCGACGTCTTCCGGATCTGGTACTTCCGGTTCGAATACCTCCGTTTCCGATTCTTCCGGGTCCGGCACCTCCGGGTCCGGATCAAATGCTTCCGGAACCAATGCGTCCGGCAGCTCCGAAGACGCGAAGGGGGAATCCGGAAACGCAGCTTCCGGGAGTACAGACAAGAAGGATGCCTCCGAACAGAAATCAACCGAGGTCAGCGAAGCAACCCGGTCAGAGGCAGAGAAAGAGGCGGAGAAGGCCGCGCAGAATGAACAGTCGATACAGCCGGTCGTTCCCGCAGGGGTTGCTGGAACTGTCGACCAGACGGCGGCCGAGAAGGAGACCTTCGCGTATCTGACCGAGGTTCTCGGATTCAACAACGCTGCCGCAGCCGGCCTGCTTGCGAACTTCTATCAGGAGACCATGTTCCAGTACAAGGCTGTCGGCGGAAACGGCATCGCTTACGGACTTGCCCAGTGGACCGGAGGGAATTTTACGAGCCTTGCGAACTGGTGCGGCGCGAACGGCAGAGACTACACGACGATCGACGGCCAGATGTACTATCTCAAATATGACCTTGAGACCAATTATCCCGCCGTCTATGCATACCTGAAGGGACTTCCGAACACTGCCGAGGGCGCGGCAGCGGCTGCATCCTTCTTCTGCACCTATTATGAGCGACCGGCATACACCGCGACTCGTGCGGCAGAGCGGACAGCCTATGCGCTTCAGGTCTTCTGGCCGAGATATCAGAGCTATATCCTGGAGCAGAACAAGGATGTGAAGGCATACATGGACTGGCTTGCGGCCTATACCGCGGATCAATCCCACGGGTACAGCACTGCGCACCGCCGCAATGATCCCGATGTAGACGCCTACTCCCTGATTTTCTACGCATTGTATGACAACGGCTATCTGAAGGCGGAGAATGACCGGAATCCCTTTGATCAGAACAGCATCGTTTCGGAGCTGACAGAGCACGGCTTTGCCGAGGCAGCGGACGCCGAAACGGATGCGGAAAAGCTGGAAGCTGGCGACATCATTCTCTACACCGACAATTCCGGCGCAGCGGTTTACCGGACAGCAGATCTCGTATGGCAGGCGAAAGAGACGGACGCGAACAAGGCATCCGGAGATAAGGCGGGAGACCAGGGAGACGAGGTAGGATCCGGCGAGCTGGACACCGCAAAGCAGCGGAAGGTATACCGTCTGAAGACGAAGGATGCCGATCTTCCTGTACTTGCGCAGAAGATGGTGGATCAGCTTTCCAATAAGCAGTACATGTACAGCGACAACATCCGTCAGATCAAGAAAACTGACGAGGACAGCTATACCTTCCTGTATCAGACACTGAAAAGCATCGGTGAGCTGAAGGATGTCGATACGGCGTTCACGAAGGATACGATGGACCATGTTCTGTGCACCCACAGTTACCAGAACATCGAGACGCAGATCGCGGCAAAGACCGCTTCTCTGTCTGTGGGAGACATCGTCTGGAATCCGGAATCCGGAGCAGCCGTTTATCTCGGAAGCGACCGCTATATCTATATGGACAATGAGGTAGACCAGCAGATGGCAGACATCACCGGCATCCGCAACTGCAGATACCTCGAGACAAAGAAGATCCCAGGTGCCACATGGACCGCGGTTTATCACAAAATGTAACAGCGCCGGAAGCGTCTCGGCACAGAGGTGAGATACGGAGGCATATCGCCCGTAACCTTCTTGTTTCGATGCTTTCCGCGGGAATTCTTGTATACGGATCGATTCCGGTAAGCGCGGCGGGAAGCACTCTTGTCGGAGACAGGGCGGCCTGCGGGGCGGCTGAAGGTGCTGCAGACGCTGCTTCTGGCGCGGAAAATGCCGCAGGAACGACACACGGCGGCAGCGTCAACGGAGAGACGGAAGCAGACACGAACGCTTCGACCCTGCCGATTGATATCTCAGGGGTTACCAGCTCTGTTTCATCGGATGTATCGAATCCTTCCGTTTCCGCCTCATCGGATTCTTCCGCATCTCCGGACGCGAACACATCCGGAGAGGAGCTGTATTATTTTCAGGACGTTTACGGTCATGCCTATTCGATGTACCGGAATCTCGCGGCGGAGCAGTCCCCGTACCAGACCTCCGGCTTTTCCTGCAAGGATCAGCGGATGATATATTCGGATGACAGCTACACCTCACGTCTCGGCATCGACATCTCTCAGTTTCAGGGGGATATCGACTGGGCGCAGGTCAGATCGTCAGGCATCGATTTTGTCTTCATCCGGGTTGGAACGAGGGGATATGAGAGCGGTTCGATCTATGAGGATGACCGCTGGGCAGAGAATCTGAAGGAAGCGAAGGCAGCCGGCCTTGAGACGGGTGTATATTTTTTCTCGGGCGCGGTCAATGAGCAGGAGGCAGCGGAAGAGGCGGATTACATCATCGGGAAGCTGAACGGCGAAGCTCTGGAGCTGGGCATTGTCCTGGATGTGGAGACGATCGGAAGCAGTACCTCGCGGCACGATTATCTGTCTGCAGACCAGTATACGGCGAATACCGTGACCTTCTGCGAGAGAGTGAAGGCAGCTGGCTACAATCCGATCGTGTATTCCAATATTTTCTGGGAGGCGACGCACTATGATATGACCAGAATCGACGATTACGATATCTGGTACGCTGATTACATGACAACGCCGCAGACTCCATATCACTACCGTTTCTGGCAGTATACCGATTCCGGCACGGTTCCGGGGATCAGCGGAGCCGTGGATCTGGACGTCGAATTGATTTCGAAATCCGATCTTGTAGAGCACCACGGCGTTTTTCTGCTGGATGCCCTGAAGCAGGCGGTATCGGGAAGCGCATCCGGCAAAACGGGCGTCCAAAGCAGCGAGTATTCCGGAAACAGGGGTGTGGATCTGATTCGGAAAGAAAATCAGTAGGGTGTGGATCCGATTCGAGTAAGAGTATATAAGAACAGGCGGAAATCCCTTGCTTTCATGGGGTATTCGCCTGTTCTATGTCGTTTTGTCGCTTATTTGTCGCTTGAATCTGCAAAGAGATTTTTGATAATAGGCGACAATATGAAAGGATGTTCGATTGAGACGGGTGACAGGGAACTATTGGCAGGTTCTCTTCCGCGCAAGCAGTTGAACTTTGCCAAGTCCGGTCAGAATCAGCCGATCGGATAGTATCCGGCGATGGAATAATCCGACGGTACATTCATGGTATCCGCGTTCTCCGGGATGGCCAGGATCCACTTATTCTTTCCGCTGTTCCTATGCGCGTAGATCGTGTCAAAATTGTACATCGTCGCGCCAACATCGAGGGCGGTGTCCGCGATGGTTGTGATTTCCTCCTGCTTTACACAGAGAACCACAGAATCGCTTAACACAATATAGCGGTACGGCTGCCGGTTCAGAAAACTCGGAGCAAGGCTGGCTGCGTACAGCGCCTCATCCAGAAGCGGGTCCACGGCGCTTTCGCTCCAGTCCATCGGCGTTCCCCAGGTGCCCGAATAAACCATGTCATCCTGCGCAATCTTAGGAGCAACATGATCCTCGCGCTTGTTGTATTTCAGCATGGATGGCGTCTCGATGTCCAGACGCTGTTTTCCGGAAACCGCCTTGCCATAGCCGGCCGCAAGGATCACGGCGGGCTCCAGCTCGCTCTCCGTCAGAAGCGCGCGCCTTGTGGCGTCGATGTCATGCACGGTGAGCCAGCAATGATCAATCTCCATATCGGTAAGCTTCAGGCAGAGCTGTTCT
The DNA here is from genome assembly GCA_903789595.1 of uncultured eubacterium 1-6. Classification (GTDB taxonomy): domain Bacteria; phylum Bacillota; class Clostridia; order Lachnospirales; family Lachnospiraceae; genus Bilifractor. The sequence continues at coordinate 29,963 of CAIFEZ010000032.1, read as the reverse complement.
CCGATGTAGCCGGCATTGAAGAGATAGTTATCCACGTCCTCAGAAAAGACGACGAGATACACCGGCGCGCCGAAGGCAAGGCCACGGTATCCGGCCACGCCCTCCAGACGATTCTTCATATCAGGATCGGTGTAAATCTTCAGTTCTGTCCGGATATCCGGAACCAGTCTTTTCGTCCCGGCAAAAAATTCCCGTATCTCATTCAGGTCCTCGTCCGGAATGGTTCTCCTCTTGAACTCCCGCACGGACTGTCGGTCTTCCATCAATTGTTTGTCATCCATAAATAAGAGCCTCCTTATCTGCCGCAGCAGCCTTATAAATTCATCTGATCAATCAATCCAGCAGCAAACGGCTGTATCAAACCCGCTGTGTAAAGCAGCTGTTCACATACGGCTGTATCAAACCCGCTATTTACAAACAGCTGTGTCAAACCCGCTGTGTAAAGCAGCTGTTTTCGGGCAGCTGTATCAAACCTGCTGTTCCAAAACAGCCGTTCAAAAACCGGCTGTTCAATAAGTGCTTTCATTATAAATTGTCAGATTCATTTATGCAATAGAAGAAAAATGCTCTCTCTTACACTTTGAAGGATGTGTCCTTTACGGCAAAGCAGTCCTTTCCGTTCTGTTTTACCATGTACAGCATATGGTCCGCCGTTCGGAACAGAGCGCTATAGTCAATGTAGGTTCCGTCATTAACGGCACAGCCGATGCTTGCAGTGACATGATCCCCCGTCTGCTCATCAATTACAATTTTATGCAGATTCCTCTCCACATCTTCAAGCTTGCTCTCCACGTACTTTCGGTCAACCATTCGAATCGCGTATACCAGAAATTCATCGCCGCCCATACGGGCCACGATATCTTCCTTCCGGAAGGAGTCCGCCAGACAGCGGGCCACAGCCTTCAGAATGTCATCACCCTTCTGGTGACCGTAGGTATCATTGATATGCTTGAAATTATCAATGTCGAAGATGATAAATGCACCCGGCACCCCGCTTTTGATAGAACTATTGATCAGCGCGTCACCGCCGCGCCGGTTCAGAATTCCGGTCAGACCGTCGTGCGAAGCGCTTGTCTCGGAAATTCCGTTGGTCTGAAGCGCCACCGTTCGTGCATGAATCATGATCCCGCTCCATACCAGCGAGATGACGTCATCCATCAGAACGTAGATCAGGATCGGGCCGTAATTTTCGGCGGAAAGGACCGCGTACGCCGAGATCAGATAGATAACGGAGACAGACAGAATCATCAGATGCACCCGCCAGATCTGGTCGAAGATCAGCATGGGAAGGATGATCAGCAGAATGAGAAAGATGATCGGCACCTCGCCCGGGTTCAAAATCATGTGCAGGAAGGAAGTGAACAACAAAATCAATGTTTCGTATACATAAAGTACAATCGTGGGCAGATGACTCCGGCGAATGACGCCTTTTTCTGAATCGGATTCCTCTTTTTTCATCTCCCGGATAAAGGCCTGCTTTGATTCCCGGATAAAAGCGTAATAAATCAAGGACATGAATCCGACGCCCATAAGCATATAGATACAGTATCCGAATTCCTCAAAGCGGAAGAACAGGATCTGTGCGAATAGATCCAGCAGAAACAGAGACATCAGAAATACAAGCATAAACCTTGTCAAATTGCAGTTCTTATAGTTGAGGAGCGCATTGTAATGAGTCAGAATGGGAGATGCCATTGTCGTCCGGACCCGGTCGGTCATCTTCTTCCTGTACAGGATCAAATGTTCTGATACAGTTGCACAATTCTTCAATATCATTCACCGCCTGCTGACATAGACCATCGCTGTGATACATAAGTGATGGTTGCAATTTACTTACTGTTGATTTAATTATATCAACATTTTCTACAGCTGCAATGGCGCCGTGAAAAAAAATCTGTGCAAATTTCATATAGGTTTACCGCTCACGGGACTGAAATCCTTGCCTGAGCAGTTGGGCGTGAACATATGATTGCGTAATCATGCGCAAGCCTGCATGCTTGCGAAAAAATTGACGCGGCAGAATGCGGGTGTTAAGATGTACGTGATTCTGCTGGAAAACGAACGGTCAGTCGGGCACTGCCCCGCGCCGCCGGATACATAAATTTCGGAATTGGTATAATTAGTATGAGACGACGCAAGCTGGAATTTCTGATTTCAGTCACCATCCATTTTCTGTCACTGATGATCAGCGGCATCTGTTCCTTTACCATTCTATATCTGTGGGGAAAATTCGTCCGCGCATTTCTGGCGCAGAATCTGTTCACAGATATCGTTCTTCCATATCTGATCGCAGGCTTTTTCATGATGCTCGTCACGCTCCACGATGAGCAGTATTCTATTCGGAAGACAAGCTTTCGTTACTGCCTGCGGAAAAGCTTCCGGTCCGCTGTCGTTCTCGCGGGCGCATGGGCAGTCATGCTCCTGATCGAGAAAAACGCCGTGACGGAATCCAGGTATCTGTTCATCTTTACCATTGCCTTTTATTTTGTATTTTTAACCTTTTCCCTGTATTTCTCGCAGAAAGCCCTCCGGCAGGCATTCTACAAGACCAAAAGCGCCACCTTTGCCGCGATTTTGACCTCCTGCGAAAGGGCGCCGGAGATCACCGCGCTTCTGAAGAAAGACTGGTCCGTGAAGCTTGTGGGCCTGATTCTCTTTGAGGATGAAAAAACAGGTGAACCGCAGCCGAGAGAAATCGACCATATTCCTGTTATCGGAAGCGCAGAGGATCTGATATCCTGGATCCGGGTGCATGCCATCGATGAGCTGTTCGTCGTTGGAGATTCCGGACAGCTGGACGCATCCATGCCGGCCGTCTCGGAGTGCATCAAGATGGGCATCGATGTGCAGATGAATATTCCGCAGGTCGAGCACGCCATGGAGAAGATCAGCGTCACGGAGCACCGCTACACGCCCCGGCTGGACAAACGGCTGACCTATATCGGAAGCGTCCCCTTCTTCATTCTGGAGGAACCGCAGATGCGGCTCCGCTATGTATTCCTGAAGCGCTTCTTTGACATCCTGGGTTCTCTGGTCGGCTGCGCGATTGCCGGCATTTTCTACATCATTTTCGGAATCGCGATCAAGCTGGAATCCAGCGGGCCCGTGATCTTTTCGCAGGAGAGAATCGGAAAAAACGGGCGCACCTTCCGGATGTATAAATTCCAGTCGATGTATCAGGACGCAGAAGAAAGGAAGCAGGAGCTTCTGGAGCAGAATGAGATGGAAGGCGGGAAGATGTTCAAGATCCGGGACGATCCCCGCATCACGCGCGTGGGCCGTTTCATCCGGAAATACAGCATCGATGAATTCCCCCAGTTTGTCAACGTCCTGAAGGGCGATATGTCGCTGGTGGGAACCCGTCCGCCGACGCCCGACGAATTTCGGCAGTATGACAGCTACCACAAACGCCGCCTCAGCATGAAGCCGGGTATCACGGGCATGTGGCAGGTCAGCGGCCGCTCGGACATCAAGGATTTTGAGGAAGTCGTAAAGCTCGACTGCGAGTACATCGACAACTGGAGTCTGTCGCTTGATCTGAAAATCATTCTGAAAACCATAGTTCAGGTCTTCCGGCACAAGGGAGCACAGTAAACCGCGCCAATTGCAGACGGTTTCGCGCCGAAAACCATGTCAGCTGCGGCTGCTTCGTGCCGCAAACCGCGCCAATTGCAGACAGCCTCGCGCCGACAGCCGCGGCCAGCTTTGCGCCGAAAACCGCGGCCGGCTTTGCGCCGCACAGCCTTCGCATTCATAACAGGAGAAAAAATTTGGAAAAAAAAGAAGATATTTTTGACAGGATGATGCATCTGCCGGGACTTCGGATACTCGAGCCCTTCTATGCGAGAAACAAGCAGGTTCTGCTGTATCTGTTCTTCGGAGGAATCACATTCCTCATGAATATGATTTTGTATGCTCTGCTCACCGACAGGGCGCATATGAATGAACTGGTCGCGAATGTGATCTGCTGGGTCATCTGCGTTCTCTTCCAGTTCTTCACAAACCGGACCTGGGTATTCGACGGCAAAACAGAAACCACATCGGGTTTCTGGATTCAGATGGCCTCGTTCTTCGGAGGACGGCTGTTCACACTTGCGGTGGAAGAGGGCATTCTGGCGGTCTTCATCACTTGGCTCAGATTCCCGTCCCTGCTGGTGAAATTCGCGGCGCAGGTGGTAATCATCGTGCTGAACTATGTGATCAGCAAGCTTATCGTCTTCAAAAACAAGTAACACTTTTTCAACGCGATTTTATCACACACAATACTTTTGTGAACCCGGATGAAGCGTTACTTTTGGGCCCGCGGCAGGTTAACATAAACAGTAACATATTTGTAAAGGTTTATTTACTTTCTTCCCTGAGGATACAGTTAAAATAATCAGACGGGAGTAATAATTGAAGAGCCGGATGACGTCATTTGGCTGTATAAGGGGAGAGAAGTAAATAATGGCAAAGAAAATTCTGGCTGCTGATGACAACAGTCTGTTGATCAACCGTCTGAAAAGTTCGCTGGAGCAGGACGGCTACGAGGTGACGGTAGCCGCGAGCGGCGCGGAGGCGCTGGCGCTGGCCCAGAAAAACTGGTATGATCTGGTAATTACCGATGCCGTTCTGAAGGGCATGGCCGATTTTGAGCTGTGTGAACGCATCCGAGAATTCTCCGACGTTCCGGTCATTATCCTCTCGGAGCGGAACAAACCCATGGACAAGATCATGGGATTCGACTACGGCGCGGACGATTATGTATCCAAGCCATATAACACACGAGAGCTGAAGATCCGCATCCGCAAGGTGCTGAAGCGGTATCGGAAGGACGCGGGGAACCGTCCCGAGTCGGCCCACACAATCGTAGCCGGCAGACTGACCCTGGACAAGGACAGCCGAACGGCGACGGTCGACCACAGGAAGATCGACCTCACGGTAAAGGAATATCAGCTATTGAAGGAGCTGGCTTCCCGCCCTGGCAAGATCTTCACGCGAAATGCCCTGATCTTCAAGATATGGGGAACGGAATTCAGCGGAGACGAGAAGACACTGGATGTACATATCCGGCGGCTCCGGAACAAGATCGAGACCGACCCCTCACATCCGCAGATGATCCGAACCAAATGGGGAGTAGGGTACTATTTCAGCGTTAAATGACAGCGACAGGTAAGGTATCGATATACCGGTAAGTTCTATAATAAGTTCTATTATTAAGTTCTATAAACTCGAAATTACAATACAGACGCATCGACTCAGGCCTGCCGGCTTTTCGAAAGCCGGCAGGCCGTTCATAACTGTTCACACATAACTGTTCGCACATAACTGCTCACACATAACTGTTCGCACATAACTGCTCACACATAACTGTTCGCACATAACTGCTCACACATAACTGTTCACACATAACTGCTCACACATAACTGATTAAGCAATAATTCCACAGCACCCTTGCCTGAGCATTACAGCCGGTTTGCGGATGGCAGCAGGTCTTTGAAATTTCTGCTTTTCAAATAATCCCGTGAACAATCATTGGCTAGCAGAAAAGCCTTTATAAAAAATCACGCAGAAAAGCCTATATAAAAAAATCATTGTCATACCCCATGTATGACAGGTATAATCACTGTGTATGCGATGATGAATCAGCACGTACAGGGGAATGGTAATGAAGAAAAGTGGTTTTTCACAATATATCAGGAACATGATGCTTCTGCTTCCGGTTCTGATCTGCCTCATGATCACGGCGAATCCGGTTCATGCGGCGTCGGGCTTCCGGGACGTGAGCGGCGCTTCTGCCGGTATCGTGGACTGGGCGGTCGATAACGGAATCACAATGGGGACCGGAAAGGATACCTTTTCTCCGTCAGGAAGCTGCACACGCGCGCAGATCGTGACCTTCCTTTGCCGGACCTATCAGAACAAGGTGAACGGGGCCGTACTTTCCGCATCGAAGAAGTCAAACGCCTTCGCAAGCTTCTGGGATGTTCCAAAGAGCAAGTACTATTACGATGCCGTCAGCTGGGCGGTGCGTTATGGAATCACAAGCGGAACGGGCAGTCAGACCTTCTCCCCGGACACTGCCTGCACCAGAGCGCAGGCAATCACGTTCCTCTGGAGATGCGCCGGATCGCCAAATGCCGGAACGAAGGCGTCCAAGATTTTCCGTGACGTACCGGTCAGCGCTTATTACGCCACGGCCGTCAGCTGGGCGGTTTCAAACGGGATCACCGCCGGCACCTCTTCGACCGCATACAGCCCGAACCAGAACTGTACCCGGCTTCAGATCATTACCTTCCTCTACCGGATGCTGAATCCGGACACATCGTCCGCGGAGCTGCACAAGAGTGCCTCCGGCGAACCGGAAATCACCGTTTCCGGAGAATATACCAGTCTCAATCTCGAGACGAACCCGCAGGCGAATATTTATCTGGACGGCGTTCCGGAAAGCGACGCCACTTCCGTGAAATGGGCTATATCCACTTCGGAGAACGACGGAGCTGAAAATCCGCTGTCCGACGATATTTTTTCCTATCATAAGATTTCGATTGACGGGCTGAGCGCGCGGAAATACGTCAGCGGCTCTGTCAGCCTGACTTCCTCCGGGGACACCGCGACTGTGACCGCGGTAAAGCCGGGCGCCTCCTGCATCACGGCGACCTACGGCGGAAAGAAATATCAGTTCATCGTCTATGTGGACGGATATTACGACGCACACTCGGTTCTGTATCAGGGAAAGGCCTATGACCGCACGCTTGATCAGGCGTCCTGGGCAAAGGCGGTTCTCGGCGCCTACCCGAAGTTTTACGGAACCTTCCAGAAGAAATACAGCAGCAGATGCTCCACGGACCTCGCGAAGATCATCAGCATTCTGCAGTTTTTCAACGACAGCGGCTGGAAGTACGACACCTCGGACGACATGGCGGAAACGATCAGCCGGAAGAGCGGCATCTGCTGGGAGTGCTCGATGGTCACCTATGATCTCTGCAGCATCGCCGGCATTCCCGTCGAAACCGTCATCAGCCCTTCCATGAACCATGAGTGGAATCAGGTGAAGATCAACGGAAGCTGGGCAGTGCTGGACGTCACATCGGCGGTGTACAGCGCGTACTATCCCGACGATCCGACGCAGTCCGGCGTTGTAAAGCTGCGCTTCGGAACCAACACCTTCCAGAGCGTGCCCTCGGACGCGTATGTACACACCGGTGCCGCGCAGACCGGTCAGAACAGCGCGGTGAACAGCGGCTTTCGTCTGAATGTCAGCGGGCAGAATCTCGATCTGACCGATTATGACAGCATTCTGCTGTTTCGTCAGAAGCAGCTCTATGTCTTTAACGTTTCGGGAAAGGGGAGCGCGATTTCGAAGCAGCCGGCTGTAATTTCCTTCAGCAGCCTCGGCTATCCTTCCAATGTAGGCGCGTGAGGAGATTTGTCTCTAAGGATAAAAGAGAATGACTGACAAAAAGAAATATGACCTGATATATTCTGCTCTGTTTGCCCTGCTGTTCCTGGCGTGCTTCGGTATCTATCTGATCCTTCATCACAAAAGCTTCCTGAGGATACCGGACGGCCTGAATCAGTACTACATGAGCTTTCTCTATTTCGGCCGATGGGGCCGTTCAATCCTGCGCGGCCTGATCCGCGGCGGGAGACTCGCGATACCGCTGTGGGATCCGTCGATCGGATACGGGGCGGATATCCCCACAACCTTTGCCTTCTGTTTCTGGGATCCGTTCTGCTGGATCTCAGTTTTTATTCCGTCGCGGTTTGCGGAGTACGGCTACGAGATCATGATTGTCCTGAAGCTGTATACCGCCGGCGCGGCCTTCAGCCGGTACGCCTTTCACAGACTCCGGGAGAGCGGAGCATCCATGACAGCCGTGCTGGCCGGATCTCTGGTGTATGTATTCTCCGCGGTATCCTACGCGGCCTTCGGTCAGTCCACGCTGATCAACCCGCTGATCCTGTTTCCGCTTCTGATGATCGGAGCAGATCACATCTACGAGAAAAGAAAATCAAGGCTCTATGTGATCATCCTCGCATTCAGCTTTGCGCAGCGTTTTTCCACCGCATGCATCATGCTGCTCCTTATTCTTCTGTACTACACGCTGCGGCTGATCGCCGAGGTGATCGGCCTGAGGGACAGGAAGAAGAAAAAGGACATCGAGCAGAACCGCATCATATCGAGGCTCGATCCGGTCAAGAGGGGCTCCGATTCCCGCGCGCAGCACTATGCCATGTATGTGGCAAGGCGGACGGCGGCGAGGAACAGCGCGGATCAGCCCGTTCCGTCATCTGTCAGCTCGGAATTCCGGATCATCATGCCGGAAAAGGGAAAAGGGCGCTTTATCGCCGGTCTGTATCTCCGTTTCCTGCTGGAGACCTTGCTCGCGCTGGGACTGTCCGCCGTCAGCCTGATCCCGTATCTGCGGAACAGCTTCAGCGAGGGACTTTCCACGATCAATCTTCAGGGAGGGCTGCTGACCTCGACCGCCGCGCGGGACTTCTTCCGGAACTGCTTTCTCGGATTCACCGTGAGCGCCGGGCTTCCGGACCACAGCAGCTGCTTCGGATTCGGCATCTTCACACTGATCTGTGTGTTCGTGCTGTTCACCTGCCGGAAGAAATATCTGCTGATCAAGCTGGAGTTTCTTCTGATGACATTCTTCCTCTGCGTGCCGTTCATCGGACATTCGGCCGGTGATTTTCAGTACACGACCGCGAGGTGGATCTGGGCTTACGCGCTGGTGACGGCGCTGATCACGGCGATCGCGATTCCCGAAATCCCGCGGATGAACAGGAGACAGTGCGCCGGCCTCGCGTCCCAGTCCGCCGTATATATCGGGATCGGCTTTCTGCTTTTTTCGCAGGATTATCTGATGATGCTGTGGGTTTCTGTGCTTCTTATAGTTATGACTGCTATCTGTGTCAACCACTCCATTCGGGTGGAGCGGGAACAGAAGAAAAAATCCGCGCCGCAGTCGCAGCTGACGGAATATTCCCCGACTGACCGGATCAAGACGGCGGCGGCGGTGGCGAAGGCCGCCAGAAATGCCGCGATGAACCGGCAGCCGGTCTACCATTCCTCCGGGCACCGCATGGCCGCTGTTCTTTCGATTGTCATGGTCTGTCTTTCTTCTGTCATCATGAGCGCATCAGCAATCAGCAGGGAAAATATCCTTGCGGATCAGGCTGCCGCAGGAGAGGCGTACAGCCTCGTCACCAGGAAGAGCGGACTTTCCGTTCTCAACCGGCTGGATTTCTCAGACGGCTCCAGATACGACAGCGACGGTACCAGTCCGTTCCGGAATGCCCAGTGGCTCTACGGGGCAAGCGGCATTGATTTTTCCGGTACGGTATATAATCAGAACATCGACGATTTTCACGACAGCATCGGTCTCGCCGGAAGTCCTTCCGCCTTCTCATACGCGGGCCTGAATCAGAGATGCGAGCTTCTGGCGCTGTTCGGCGTGAACCACTACCTCACAGGATCCGACAAGCCGAAGCTCCCTGCCGGATTCTCCGACATCCCGGAGAAAACCGGCAGCGGAAGCACGGATATAACGTCTGAATCACAGGAGAAGGTCAGCGCTGAAAGTCAGGATACAGCATCCGGTTCACAGGAAATGGTCAGCGCCGGAAGCACGGATGCGGAGGACGGTTACGCATCGTATGCGCCCGCGAAGAAGAACTCCCTGTTCTACGTATTCCAGAACGGCATCACCGAGAAGGACTACCTCTCGCTTACGCCGCTGGAGCGCCAGCAGGCACTGATGCAGGCAATTGTGACAGATCCTTCAGTATCGCAGAATACCATCTCAGCCGATCAGCTGACGATCGACAGCGGCGTCATGAATTACAGCATTGAGAGCGGGGACGGCGTGGAGCTGACGAAGGTGGTGCAGAAGAGCACCGGACAGGTCAGCTACATGGTTTCGGTAAACCGGGCGGATGCCTACATCGATCTGATCCTGGACAATCCGGTTTCCCCGGAGGATGACAGCCGGGAGGTATATCTCTATCTGAAGAATCTGAAATTTGTGAACGGCGGCATGGAGAGCTTCCGGATCACGGCGCAGGAGATGTACCATCAGGAGCCTGTCGCTGACGGAAGTGCGGTTCTGAACGGCTATACCATCTACAATTCCAAATACACCGGCAAGAAGGATTTTCTCGTGAACATCGGAAAGCTCACGGGAGCCTTCAGCAAGATCCGTCTCTACTTCAACACGGCGGGCACTTACACGATCGACGACATGGATCTCCTGCAGCGAAGCGATGAAAGCATCGGGCAGAACATCAACGCCCTGGGCGGCTCGGTGACGAATATCAAGGCCGGTGTGAATGCGTACTCCTGCTATGTGTCGATGGGCGAGGACAGCTATCTGTTTTCCTCCATTCCCTATTCCACGGGATGGACGGTCTATGACAACGGAAAAGAGGTAAGCACGCAGAAAGCAGATCTCGCCTTCACGGCCGTCAGACTGGAATCCGGCAGCCACCATATAACCATGCGCTATCTGACGCCGGGACTTCTTCCCGGGCTGTATGTCACGATCTTTTCGATCCTGATCCTGATTGTGGTATTCCGGAGGAAGAAGAAGTAGGAGCGGCTGAGAAAGCCAGAAAGGGACAAACGAACGGCATGCATTTTTTAACAGAAAAGAAGTCGGGGGCGGTTCAGGAAAATTTATTCTGGATTTCCTTTCTTCTATATATCGCGGCGACGACGCTGCAGACAACCTTTTTCTTTCCGTATTTTACCGGGGTGCCTTACAAGCTCATCATTCTGTTCTGTCTTCTGTGCCTGGTGATTCGGGAGGTAATGCTGGATTATTTTTCCACGGAGGCGCTGATCCCCTTTGCGATCTGTGCGGTTCTTGCGGCGATCATCGCGAAAAACGCGCCGCAGATCATGTTCATCGCGATTCCGATGTATATCTACGCGGCGCGGAACATCCCCTTCCGGAAGATCGCCCTGGTGACGGCGGGCGTGCAGTCAGTCATCCTCGCCGTCGTCATCCTCAGCAGTCAGGCAGGGCTGATCACGGACTACTTTGAGATGTGGTCGGGAAGAACGAGGCATTACCTGGGATTCCGGTACTCGCTCTATGGGCCGACCGTGCTGTATAACGTGATCGCGTTGTACCTCTACGCGAAAGGCCGCAGCGTCCGCTGGTACATGTATGTGATTCTGACAGGCGCGGACTTCCTGCTCTACCAGCTCACCGACTCGAGAATGACCTTCACCACCTCGCTGATCCTCATCCTGATTTCAGTGCTGGACCGGATTTTTCCGAATCTGTGCCGCAGGATCGGCGTGATCAACCGGCTCTGCGTTCTGGCATTTCCGATCTGCTGCGTCGGGAGTATCTGGGTGACCGCCGCATATAAGCCGTTCGGCTTCATGAAGAAGCTGAATGCCTCCCTTGCCAACCGCATCTATTACGGATATAATTCACTTCTGGAAAACGGGTTCCGCCTTTTCGGACAGAAAATCACGTGGGTCGGAAACGGCCTTCGCGTCGACGGAACGCCGAGCTCACAGGTGCGAAACTATGTGGACAATCTGTATCTTCAGGATCTGCAGCGGTACGGGCTGGTGTTTCTGACCCTGATGATCGCCGTCCTGACGGTTTTTTCCTGGAAATGCTGGCGGCAGCAGAATTACCTGCTGCTGTACATGCTGGCGCTGACCGCCGGTCACGCAATCCTCGACGATCTGGTATTTTTCCTCTGCTACAATACCTTCTGGCTGGCCATCATTCCGACGATTCACCCGGGCCTTGCCGATGTGAGGACCGACCAGCCGGAAGTACGAGGGCATGCCGCGGGAGGCGGCCCGATGATAGCACGCGGGAAGGATGCAAGGACCGGTCTGCCGGAAGCACGAGCGCATGCCGCGAGGGCCGGACAGCGGGAAGCATCATACCATACAATATGAAGATTCAGCTCCAGGCGGGAGAACCTGAGGTTCTCTCGCGGTGAGGAGTCCGGGAGCCTTCGGCTTCAGGACACATCATGCGTTCGAGACAAAAAAGGAGAAGAAATGACTCAGAATAAAAACGGAAGAATCATCAGCCTGAAGGCTCTCATCAAGAATGTACTGACCGGATGGCGCAGGATGCTGATCACAGGCCTGATCTTTGCCGTTCTGCTCGGCGGATACCGGGTATACCGGAAATGGCCGTCGGCCGGAACCGCTTCCGGGCAGAATGCCGTCGCATCCTCGTCCGGAACAGGAAGCCGTGCGGCCGAAGATAATTCGGGCGAAAGCACTGCAGACGGAGGATCCGCCTCGTCCGGTACCGGTCTGAATTACGGCACGGCGGAGAATTTGATCCGGACAAGTCTCGATCAGAAGAACACCTACCTCGCGAATTCCATCCTCGCGAAAATCAACCCGAACGCGGAGGGAAGGGCGCAGGTGAACCTGTTCATCTCCACGAAGGATCTCGAAAAGCTTGACGAATCCGGAGACGGAGAAGACGGTGTGATCAGCACCATCCAGCCCGCGGATCCCGCGTCATCCGGATCCGGAACCTCTTCCACGGATTCGTCAGATTCCATGGATGTCGTTTCCTACGCGGAAAATTCCGCCCAGGTTCACGCCGACCACATCATGGACGCCTATCTGACCTACGCCGTCAATTCTGTTGATTTCACGGAGCTGGCGAAGAAGTACAACACCGAGCCCATGTATCTCAAAGAACTGGTCGACATCAGTAATATTCAGAACGATGTCGTCTCCGCCACAATCACCGTGCGGTACATCGATGAGAACGGAGCGAAGGAGATTCTCGACACGGTTATCGATCAGCTGAATGCGCAGAAGGATGAGGTCACGAAAACCTACGGCGCGCACACCCTGAGCTTCGAGAGCGAGACCTCCACGACGGCTGTCGACAGCCTGATGTTCCCGTGGCTGAACAGCCGGATCCAGGAGATGAACAATCTCATGAACAATCAGGACACCTTCCGCACGGCGGTATCCTCCAGGTCATCCGGCGGATCCTCCGCTTCCGCGCAGGTATCCCGGACGAGCGTGATCCGTGACGGCGTGAAATACGCGGCGGCCGGCTTTGCGGGCGGCATTCTCCTGTATCTCCTCGTCGGCATGCTGCTTCTCGTCGTGATGAAAAGGGTTCTGTCCGGCAGAGAACTGAACCAGCAGTACAGTCTTCAGAAGCTGGCGGTGCTCCCGGACGGAGACGCGAAGAATGGAAAGAACGGAAAGAACGGAAAGAAGAAGAGAGGCCTCGACCGTCTGATCGCCTCCATCGGAGACGAATACCGAAGTGCCGACACGGAGGAGGAGTGCTTCCGTATCGCGGCAGCGAACATCAATTATCTGACGCCCGAGAACGCGAAGGTCATGATCGCCGGCGACCTTTCCGAGAGTCAGATGAAGCATGTCCTGGATGAGCTGAAATCCTGCTCGGAAGCAACGGAGGGAAGCCGGAAGATCTGCTTCATCGGAAACGGCGGGCGAATCGATGACCCGAAGTCTCTGCACCTGCTCAGCGAGGCGGATGCGGTCGTTCTCGTGGCCGGATGCCGCACGTCCCGCTACGCGTCACTGGATGAGATCATCCGCACGGCGGACACGTATGGAAAGAACATAGTAGGAAGTATTGTGCTTTGATTTTTCAGACAGGTATCTGTGTGAACGGATGTCTGTGTGATGCGAGGATCCTGTGATTGCGTATGTGGAAAAAGAAATCTTATGATACAGACAATTCATCAGCCGGCAGCTGCCGGCTGATCTTTGGCAAAAAAGCAGAGAAGCCTTTCCTTTCGGCAATACTCTGCGCCATACTCGCGGTTCTTCTGTTTGATCTGGGGCTGCTCGCGGACGACCGCGTTATTTCAAAGGCCGGTATCTTCCATGGAACCGGAGCGGCCGTTCTGCTCGCGGTATTGTCAGCCGCGGCGGCTGTGCTTCTCGGGCTTCTGATCAGCAGACTGTACCGGAGATGGGACCGCACGCCTGCGATAGATAGTGTAACTTCGCAAGAGAATGACACAAAGCAGCTTCTCTGTCTGACGCTTTTGATTCTGCTGTGCTGGGTTCCCTACATCATCATCCGCTTTCCCGGAAACTACGACCCGGACACCTGGCAGCAGCTTCTTCAGACCTATGGCCTTACCGTCAGAAGCGACCACCATCCCTGGTTTGACACGCTGATTTTCTCTGCCTTCTGGAGAATCGGCGATGCCGTCGGAAGCCATCAGGTCTCGCTGTTTCTGTACGGAATTCTTCAGATGGCGGCGACGGCGGGAACCTTTGCCTATACCACGCTTTTTCTGAAGAAATGCGGCATCGGCAGGAGAGCAAGGAAGGCCTGCTTCCTCTTCTGGGCGTTTTATCCGTTCATTCCGACGCTGGCCCAGACCATGGCGAAGGATATGCTGAACGGCTGGATCTTTCTGCTCTACGCGGTCTTCTATCTGGAGTATATCCGGAAAGACACCGATGCAGGGCGCGGATGGAAAGACACGGCGAAGTTTGTCGCGGCTGGCATTTTTCTCTTGCTGACAAAGAAGACCGGCATCTATATCTTCCTTCTCTCCTCGGTCCTGCTCGTGTTCTTGCTTTGGCGGAACTGGAAGAGGATGCTGCGCCTGGGAGCCGAGATCCTCGCGGTCGCTTTTGCCTGTATCTTCCTCTGGGAGGGCGTCTGTCTTCCCGCCATGGGCGTTGCAAAGGGAGACTCCAAGGAGCTGATGTCTGTTCCCTCGCAGCAGATCACCTGGTATCTGATACAGTACGGCGACACCCTCGATGCAGAGGAGCGGGAGATTCTGTCCGGCGTTTACAGCGATATTGACGGAATGACAGCGAATTACAACCCGGTCCGGGCCGACGCGACGAAATCCCACTGGAGAGAGGATTCCACGAAGGAAGCGCGTTCCCGTTTCTACCGCCTGTATGTCCGCCTCTTCTTCAGGCATCCGGGGAATTACCTGATGTCGTTCTGCGCGAACATCTACCCGATGCTGGCGGCGGACAGCACGACCATGAACGACGAGAGTCTTCTCTATTATCGGGACAATGTACCGACGAATGACGGCGGGGGAGAGGCCTGGGAGAAAATCTACTCCTCCTGGTCGAACGGAATGGCGGCGGAAGCAGATGTGCACCGCGTCATGGAATCCTCCTATAAGCCGGCTTCGTGGAAGCAGGTCTCGGAATCCTTTGATACGATCTACAGCCGGATCGCATCGGCGGCGGCCGTGCTGTTCAGTAAGGTGCTGTTTGTCACCTGGATTCCGCTTCTGGTGATTTTCTATGCCTTTCACAAAAGGTCATGGAAGATGCTCTTCGCGCTGAGTCCCGCATTCTGGAGCATCATGACGCTCGTGGCAGGGCCGATTCTGCTCCCCAGATATATGGTGTCTCTCGTATACCTTGCGCCGGTGCTTCTGTGCATCCCGCGGATGCAGTTTCTGTATCGAAGAGAAAAATCTGTTCGCCGGTCATAACATCCGCATAAGGCATGGATTTCACATTCGGCTGTGGCTCGCTGTTCGCGTAAATAAGAGATGCGGAATATGAAAACGTATTCCTGCAACAGAAAGGTTTGAAGTTTTGAGAAAAGATTCCGACAAAAAAATCCTCCGCTATCTGCTCCGTACTGCGGTTCTCTCCCTGATCATTGCGGCTCTGGCAGAGTGCTTTCTGTTTAATTACCGGTTCTGGGAGTCGAGGGGCTTCTGTCCGGAGAAGGTGGACGTCAGTCAGATCCGCACCGAGGGACTGGCCGTGCGTGCGGACGGGACAGCGACAGTCCGCGGAGACGGCTCCGAGGGTGTTTCCGCAGACACTTCTGAAAGCACTTCCAAAGGCACTTCCAAAAGTACTTTCAAAGGCACTTCCGAATACACTTCCAAAGGCACTTCCGGCGGCGCTTCCAACAATGCCGGTGCAGAAAGTACCGGACAAAGTGATGCGGTGTGGATTGAGATACCTCTCGGCAGGGAAACGGTGAAAAATGTCTGCCTGAATCCGTTTGCAGGAGATGCAGAGGGCGCAAAGCTCTCGGGGAAGCCCGTATCGGACGGCACCTCTGTGGCGATTGTACCGTCAGCTCTGGATTCCACCGGCACCGATGCGGCAGCTCTCGCCCGGACGGAGATTGTTAACGGAATCCCGGAGAGCAGCTATCTGCGACTTCACCTGAATTCCAATGCCGCGGTTCTGCGCATCACCTTTCCGGATCTGATCCCGGGAGACACCCTGAACCTCTCCGGGATTGTACTGAATGCCAGAAGGCCCTTCCTGCTGCACCCGCTCCGGCTGCTGTTTCTGACTCTTCTGGGCATCGTGATCGGACTTTTCTGTCCGAAATCCTTCCTGTATCAGACGGAGCTGAACCTGAAGAGCCGGCGGCAGAAGAGCGCCGCTGCTCTGTGGATGCTCGTCCTGATGGCCGGAGCCCTTCTCGTCGGTCTGGTCTTCTACAACCGGAACTGGTATTCCACGGACATTCAGACCTCCATGCAGTACAATTACGTCGCAAGGGCGCTCGCAAAGGGGCAGGTGTGGCTCGACATAGAGCCGGCAAAGGCCCTCTCGGAGGTCTCGAACCCATATATCCCGTCGATCCGGAACGCCGCGCTTCAGAAAGCGGGAGAGACGGCTTACACGGATTTCGCGTATTATCAGGGACGGTATTATTCCTATTTCGGTGTGCTGCCGGTCATCCTGTTCTTCCTGCCCTATTATCGGATCACCGGGAAGGATCTCTCAACCGGGCTTGTCATTCTCTTTCTGTGTCTGGTATTTATCGCGGCCGCGTTCTGGTTCGTGTACACACTGATGAAGAAATACTTCACGCGCACAAGTCTCGGCCTGTATCTGCTCCTGACGACGGCGTTCCTCGCGGGAAGCCAGATCATCTACGCCCTGCAGATGACCTCTCTCTATTCCCTTCCTCTGATTCTCGGTCTTCTGCTGGATATGATCGGGATTACCTTCTGGCTGAAGGCGGCGGACAGGGACGGGACCATCCACAAAAGCCGTCTGATCGCCGGCTCGGTCTTCCTCGCGCTGGTGCTCGGCTGCCGCCCGCAGCTGATGCTCGCGGTCTTCCTGGCATTTCCGATTTTCCGGAAAGAAATCCGGGAACGACTTTTCTTCAGCAGAAAAGGACTCTGGAACACGCTGAGCGTCATCCTGCCGTTTCTTCCGATCTGTTTTGCCTTCCTGCTGTACAATAAGGCAAGATTCGGAAGCCTCCTCGATTTCGGAGCGACCTACAACCTGACCGGATTCGACATGACCCACCGGGGATTTGTGCCCGACCGCTTCTGGCTCGGCTTCTATGAATACTTCTTCCAGCCGCTGACGGTCGGCCCGACCTTCCCCTACATCCGCATGGCGGCCGGACATATGGGACTCGTGTCGGACTATCAGGGTCAGGTCATCAATGAGCCCCTCCTCGCCGGATTTTTCGCCGTCAATCCGATCGCGCTCTGCCTGTTCGGCCTCGAAAAATACCGAAAGAGCCTGAAAAGCCGGAATGCACTTTCCTTAAGCGTTCTGTCTCTGCTGTCCGGCATCCTGATCACCGCCGTCGACATCCAGATGGTCGGAATGACGCTCCGCTATCAGATGGATTTCGGGATCTTCCTGATGATTCCGGTTCTTCTGATCATCGGAAGCGCGTATGAGGGAAGGATCGAGGCAAGGGGAGAAGCAGGTCCGGTACTCCGGGCAGCCGTTTTTCTGACGGCGCTTACCGTACTGATCAACTGCTGGGGACTTCTGGCAGACGGAAGGTACTGCAGTCTCGCCGTCAGCTCTCCGAGAGTTTATTACCGGATCAAATACCTGCTCTGCGGTTTCCTCTCGATCCGCTGAATCATTATGAATCCGAGAAAAGAGGTACACAAGATCATGAAAACCACACAGCGAAAGGAATACCTGGATATCCTCCGCGGAATCGCGATGATCAGTATCGTACTCGGCCATCTGGGCATTCCTTCGGTCAACCGTGTCGTATTCACGTATCATCTTCCGGTGTTTTTCCTGATCACAGGGTATTTCATCAGGGAAGGGCAGCCGCTTCCGGCGCTGATCCGGAAACGGGCCCGCACCCTTCTTGTGCCTTACGCGGTTTCCTGCGCCGTCATCACCGTGCTCCGTGTCCTGTGGTACGGAGTGAGACACGGCAGCGCATCCTCCGAGGCCGTCACCTGGATCCTGGCATCGCTGTACGCGTCCGGATCCAGCGGACTGCTGCCTCCCGGAATTTCTCGAATCGGAGCCATCTGGTTCCTCTGGGCGACCTTCTGGGCATGCATTCTTCTGAATCTCATCCTTCGTCTCCCGGAAAAATTCCGCATCGGAGCAGTGCTGGGCATTTTTCTCGCAGGCTATTTCTCAGCCAGAAAGCTGCTGCTGCCGCTCAGCATACAGCCCGGCGCCTGCGCCCTTCTGTATCTGTACATCGGACACCTGGTGCGAAAGTATGAGACGCATTTTCTGGAGACGGGCAGGGAATGGAAGGTATCCGCGCTTACGCTCGCAGCCGTGGTGTGGATCAGCTTCATCGTTCACTTTCAGGGCTTCTGGATCGTCAGCTGCAATTTCGGAAACGGGGCGGAGGATATCTTCGCCAGCCTGTGTGCCAGTCTGGTCCTGACCGTGATCTGCTGCGGGCTGGATCGACTGACCGGTCTCTCCGGACAGCCCCATATGGGAAGCGCATTTTCCGCAAGGCTTCTGAAGGGAATTGCCTTCCTCGGAAGGTACAGCATCGCCATGCTGTTCATGCACATCATCGAGCTCGATGTCTTCCCGTACGGCGGACTGCTTACACGGCTCAACGCGCACGGAATGCCTGCCTCGATGAACCTTGCGGTCACCATCCTGATCAAGTTCCTGATCATCATTCCGGGGACCATCCTGCTGGTGCGGACAAAGGTCGGAAGGCGGATCTTCGGATTCAGAGATTCGGGGCACTCGAGCAGCACCTGAGGGTCGTTTTGTGCCGCGGGTATTTCAGAGGGGTTGATTTATCCCGCAGGTACTTTATAATGATATGGTCGTGGAAGCGCAGAGCGCGAAACGATCTGCCGTCATATTTTACAGAAACCGGCAGCTGTTCAGCGCCTTCATCCCGGGAACCTGCGGTTCTCCGGACAGGAGGAGTGCTGAAATTAATATTTTGCGTATGATCTGTGTGCCTGCTTCTCTGGCTTACATCTCTGTATCACGCATCCTTTGCCGCAGACAGTGAGACGCATCGTATGATTTGTTTAAATGAGGAGAGGGTATTCATGGATAAAATTGCAGTGTTAATTCCCTGCTATTATAATGAAGCGAAAACTGTCGAGAAGGTCGTTCATGACTTTCGGAACGCGCTCGGGGATGAGGCGGTCATTTACGTGTATGACAACAATTCCACTGACGGAACCGCGGAGCTCGCGAGGAAGGCTGGCGCAGTCGTCCGCCACGAGTACAAGCAGGGAAAGGGAAATGTCATCCGCCGCATGTTCCGGGAGATCGATGCGGAGTGCTATATAATGACGGACGGCGACGACACCTATCCCGCGGAAAACGCGCCGTCCATGGCAAGGCGGGTTCTGGAGCGCAAGGCGGACATGGTGGTCGGAGACCGCCTGTCCTCTACCTATTTTGAAGAGAACAAGAGACCGTTCCACAATTTCGGGAATTCTTTCGTGCGCTCTTCGATCAATCATCTGTTCCAGGCAGATATCAAGGACATTATGACCGGCTACCGGGCCTTCAGCTATGAATTCGTCAAGACCTTCCCGGTTCTGTCGAAGGGCTTCGAGATCGAGACCGAGATGAGCATCCACGCTGCCGACAAGAACATGTTCATCGAGAACGAGGTGATCGAGTACCGCGACCGGCCGGAGGGAAGCGTCAGCAAGCTGAACACCTATTCCGACGGCTTTAAGGTCATCGGGACCATCCTCAGGCTGTTCCGCACCTACCGTCCGTTGCACTTCTTCGGCATCCTGGCAGAGGCTCTGGCGGTTCTCGGCGTCGCCTTCCTGATTCCCGTGCTGATTCAGTTCAATCAGACCGGTCTTGTGGCGAAATTCCCGACGCTGATCGTCTGCTGCTTCGTCATTCTGTCCGCGCTGATTTCCCTGTTCTCCGGCGTGCTTCTCGAGACCATGACCTGGAAGAACAAGCAGGATTTCGAGATGTGGCTGCACCGCGTCCATGAAGAGAAGATGGAAAAGCTCGCGATGGAACGCAGGGAGCAGACTTCGAATGACAAATAAGCGGAACTGATCACGGTATGATATCAGGCAGAAATTTCACAGCCCGGCTGCCCTATTCAAGGCATGGACAGTCAGTGAAGCTGAGGCAGAGGTGCTGTGTAATCCATGTTCGGTCAGTGATGCATGAACGATAACAAATAACCCGCAGCAGGACAAATGGGTTTCATCTTATGCAGAAAGAGAGGGTTTTATGTTCAGTACCGTATATCAAGAGGATCTGAAGCGGATCTCCGAGAGCAGTGTCATTGATTTCTCCGCCCTGAAGGGCAGCACTGTTCTGATCACCGGGGCCACCGGGCTCGTCGGATCGAATCTGGTCCGGACGTTTCTGTATCTGAACGCGGTCCGGGGGCTGGACATGCAGATCGTCGCCCTGATCCGGAACCGGGAAAAAGCGGATCACATCTTCGGCGACCTCCGGAACGGAAACCCTGCGCTCCGGCAGATGACCGACAGCTGCCTCACCTTTGAGATCTGCAATCTGACAGAGGCGTCCCCCGATGAGATCTGTGCCGGACGCGATGTGGATTATATCTTCCACACCGCCGGAATCACCGCCTCGAAGCTGATGGTCACCAAGCCCGCGGAGACGCTGGACGCGTCCATTCTCGGGACCCGCACGATTCTCCGCCTCGCCTCGAAAAAGAAATGCCGTTCGGTGGTCTACCTTTCTTCGATGGAGATGTACGGCACCTGCAGCACAGATCCGGTGACGGAGAACGACCTGGGTTATATTGACCCGCTGAAAGTCAGAAGCAATTATCCGGAGAGCAAGCGCCTCTGCGAGAACATGTGCATTGCCTATCTGTCCGAGTATCAGGTGCCGGTGAAGATCGCAAGGCTCGCCCAGACCTTCGGCGCGGGCATCCTTCCGACGGAGAACCGCGTCTTTGCCCAGTTCGCCAGAAGCATCCGGAACGGAGAGGATATCGTCCTTCACACAAAGGGACTCTCCGACGGCAATTACTGTTACCTCAGCGACGCCATCGAGGCACTGATCGTCATCCTGCTTGCAGGCGGCGACGGAGAGGCCTACAATGTGGCGAATGAGGCGGCGCACACGACCATCGCCGACATGGCGAAGATGGTCTGCGAGAAAATCTCCGGCGGAGAATCCGGCGTCATTTTCGATATCCCGGAGGACAATGTCTACGGATATGCGCAGGATGTGAAGATGCGCCTTTCCTCCGAGAAGCTGCGCTCCCTCGGATGGAGCCCGAAGATCGGGCTTGAGGACGCCTACCGCAGACTGATCCGCGACATGGATGAAAGAGGATTGTAATATGAAGGAAGAAAGCGGAAAGAATATCGCAGTAATCTTTGCCGGCGGTTCCGGCAGGAGAATGCATACGAAGGACAAGCCCAAGCAGTTTCTGCTCGTCCACGGCAAGCCGATCATCGTGCACACCATCGAGCAATTCGAGAACCATCCGGAGATCGACGGCATCATCGTCGTCTGCATCGAGGGCTGGATCGACTACATGAACGACATGATCTACCGCTACCGGCTGGACAAGGTGAAGAAGGTCGTCCCGGGAGGAAAAACCGGGCAGCTCTCCATCTATAACGGCCTGTGCGCCGCCGAAGAGGTCTTCGGAACCGACGGAACCATCGTTCTCATCCATGACGGCGTGCGACCGCTGATCGACGCCGACACCATCAGCCGGAACATCGCCGCCGTCCGGGAATTCGGCACGGCGATCACCTGTACCGTGGCGAAGGAGACGGTCATCTTAGTGGATGACACGGAGAAAGTGGACGCGGTACCCGACCGCTCCAGGTCCCGATTTGCCAAGGCGCCCCAGAGCTTCTATCTGAAGGACATTCTCGCGGTACACCGCCAGTGTCTGGCGGACGGAAACGACAACGTCATTGACTCCTGCACCATGATGCGGATGTACGGAAAGCCGCTCCATGTCGTCATCGGCAGAAGCGACAATATCAAGATCACCACCCCCGACGACTTCTACGTCTTCCGCGCGCTCTACGACGCGAGAGAAAACCAGCAGCTCGAAGAATAGCAGCTGCATAACGGCTGAAGGCATCGGTCCGGCTGATGGCGGCAGTGCAGCCTGGAGGATATCAGCAATTCCATAAATATTTTCAAATAACACCAGCAATTTCATAAACATTTTCAAGTAATATCAGCAATAGAGGCACATATGAAGAAAAGACTGGGGTATGTCGACATGGCGAAGGGCATCGCGATTCTTCTCGTCATCCTCGGACATACCTTACCCCCTGCCAATTACATACGCGGAGCCATTTTTTCCTTTCATATGCCCCTGTTCTTCCTGCTCGGCGGATATACGATGAAATATTCCGACACGGCTGCCGAATGGCGGGAGAGGGCGATCCGCGGCTTCCACCGTCTCGTCATCCCTGCGGTAAGCCTCTTCGTCATCAGGTATCTTCTCTTTATTTTAACCGCTCCGCTTCAGGGATATTCCTGGCCCACCCTCGCCGATTTGGCTTTCTGGAGGAGCCAGGTGGTCCTTATGCTAAAGGGAATCCTCTTCTCGAGCAGCGTCGCGCTGGAGACGCGGATCGGATTCGTGCCCGCCTTCGGCATGGCCTGGTTTTTGATCGTCCTGTTCACGGCAAAAACACTTCTGGATCTTCTGCACCTGAAAATCCGGGGATGGAAGCTTGGCCTTCTCTGCCTGGCTCTGCTGATTGCCGGCGTGAGAATCGGGAGCTTCATTCGGCTTCCGTTTTCCTTTGACCTCAGCCTGGCGGTCATCATCTATCTCTGGATCGGAAAGAGCATTCCTCATAAATTCATCGAAGACCGTCCCTTCGCCCGCTTCCTCGCATGCGTCGCGCTGTGGACGTGCCTTCTTCTGTTCCAGTACTTCCGCTTTCATGAGTACGCGGATCTGTCGCAGCGCCGGTACAGCCAGTTCCCTCTGTGCTACATCGTAGCCATCTGCGGCTCACTTGCGGTGATGTATTTCTCCCGGCTGCTCGACAGAGAAGGCTTCCCCTTCCGGCAGCTCCGTTACATCGGACAATACTCCATGGACATCCTCTGCATCCACATCATGGATGTGGTCTGGTTTCCGTTCCTGGCAGAGAGCATCCGTTTCCTGCCACTCCTGTGCGTCACCCGGATCGCCATCGATCTCGCGATTTTCGTTCTGTACCGGAGAAGCGTGAGGGGAGAAACAGCAAAAGGTACAATAAGGTGCAAATAGGAGAAAAGAAGATGAACATGAAAAATATCAATACCGGTGGCCGCAATACTGAGAACGACAGTACGGTATATAACGGAAACAGACATGTCGAAAGGGGCACCGGCCGTCAGATCCTGTCGTGCGTCCTTCTGTGCGTCATCATCCTCGGCGCCTTCTTCCTCGCACTGTACCAGACCCGCCATTCGGACAACCGGTGGACAGTGACCTCCTACGCGCCGGCAAACGGTGAGC
This sequence comes from uncultured eubacterium 1-6, assembly GCA_903789595.1. Lineage (GTDB taxonomy): Bacteria > Bacillota > Clostridia > Lachnospirales > Lachnospiraceae > Bilifractor. The sequence continues at coordinate 6,291 of CAIFEZ010000032.1, read as the reverse complement.
AGGGAACCTTCTACACCATCACGGATAACAACAACCGCCTCGTCATCGTCGACGGCGGTTACGACTCTGACGCGCAGCAGGTACTGAACATCCTGAAGCAGCACAACTATCATGTGGACGCATGGATTATCACCCATCCTCATCCGGACCACGCGGGCGCCTTCAATGCCATTCTGTCCACCTATCCGGACACGAACGTCACAATCGATCATATCTACACGCCAAAGATCAACCGAAAGCGGTACGAGGAGACCGCCCACGATTACGACGGCATCGACACCTATTACACCTTCGACAGCCTGACGCAGAAGATGCACAACGTCAGTTATCTGAAGGCAGGAGACGAGCTGGATCTCATCGGCCTTCACATGAAGGTGCTGCACGCCTGGGACAAGGCGACCGAACAGCAGCAGGCAACCTTACTGAACGACGGCTCCCTCATGTTCCGCGTCTCCGGCAGAAAAAGCTCGATGCTGTTCTGTGCCGACGTGCAGTCGGAGATGGAGGACGAAATCATTTCTTCCTATTTCAAGGATCTGAAATCCGATTACGTCGAATGCGGGCATCACGGGAACTGGGGACTCGATACCCGGTTCTACGACTTCGTGGACCCAAAGGCGGCATTCATGGACTGCCCCGACCAGATTCTCAACGACACAACCGGAACCTACGACGCCCCGCAGCTGAAATCCTACTTTGAAGAAAAAGGTGTGACCGTCTACGCATTCCATACATCACCGAACCATGTCGTGCTGCAGTGACATCATTCATGAAAGCTGAGAATGAATGCAGAAAAGGGTCATGTGGTACTTTGCATCACAAACTGTACAAGTGGTATTAAGCTATGCATTACATTTTACGTGAAAGTATGCAATGTGAATAAAAATCTTGCTCGACAATCAGTATATTTTTAACGATATTTCTATTGCCGTACCATAGTGCAAAGGGGTAAAATCAATACATTGTGATATTTTGGGTCTTTCCGGGGATTTTATTTGTTCGGGTGGACCACAGTTAGGGGGATTTTATTTAAATGTTGCCGAAAAAGAAGTGGCTTCCAATCGCAGTTAGTGTTCTGATCGTACAGATTGTATTGGAAGCATTTGCGGCATATCGTTTGATCTGGCTGAACATGCTGCCGGATAAATATGTAACGGTAGCCGTGGCTGTACTCGCAGCGATGGTTCTTCTGACGTGTCTGCTTTTATTTGCCGGGATGGGGCACGGACCGCACCGGGCCAGAAGAGTAAGGAGAGTGATCGCCTGTGTGCTGGCCGCCGTCATGGCAGTCGGTTCCCTTGCGGCTTCGATGGTGATGTACAAGGTCGATGAGACCGTCCAGACCGTTACAACGACGAAAACAACGCTGCAGGCGATGGTCGGTGTCTACGTGCTCAAGGACGACAAGGCCCAGAGCATCCAGGACGCAAAGGACTACAGCTTCGGCATCATGGCCGATTACGACCAGGACAACACCACACAGGCGGTGAAGAGCATAGAGTCCGAGCTCGGTTCCACGATCGTGACCGTGTCCCGTCCTTCCATGACAGAGAATGCCCAGGCCCTCTATGACAAATCCGTCAACGCGATGATCATGAACGAGGCCTACACAAGCGCACTGACCGATACGGAGCAGTTCGCGGACTTCTCTGACAAGACACGGCTTCTCTGCGAGATACCGGTGGAGAAGACCGAGACCATTGATCCCGAGGACACAGGGCTGTCCGCGGCATCATCGGGTTCCGACGAGAAAACAACAGAGTTAAATAAGAAGGCAGCGAATTCGGACATCACGAAGACCCCGTTTGTCGTCTACATCAGCGGCTCCGACACGCGCAGTCAGATGCTGGACACCAGCCGCAGCGACGTGAACATTCTCATGGCGGTCAATCCCGAGACGCGTCAGATTCTGCTTCTGAATACGCCTCGTGACTATTACATCCCGAACCCCGCCGGAAACGGCGAACTCGATAAGCTGACCCATCTCGGTATTTATGGAATCAATGTCTCCATGCAGGGACTTGCCGATCTCTACGAGGAGAATGTAGATTACTACGGACAGATCAATTTCACCGGATTCGAGACTCTGATCGACGCCATCGGCGGCATCACCATAGATTGCCCGCAGGCTTTTGAAGCTCAAGGATATTCATTCACGGAGGGCCAGAACACTATGAACGGAGCTGAGGCGCTTGCCTTCGCTAGGGAGAGACATTCCTTCAGCGCCGGCGATAATGAACGCGGCAGAAACCAGATGCGTGTCATCACCGCCGTGATCCAGAAAATCACCGGGGACAGCGCGAACCTGCTGCTTCATTACAGTGAGGTTCTCGACAGCCTGCAGGGCATGTTCGTCACGAATCTCACATCAGAGGATATCGCTTCTCTGGTGAAGATGCAGATCGACGACAGCCGCTCCTGGAACGTGAAGTCCTATGCCGTCACCGGAACGGGCGGATCGGAATACACCTACTCCATGCCCAGCATGAAGGCCTATGTCATGTATGAGAACAAGGACATGGTGCAGAAGGGCGCCGACTTGATCGACAAGGTCATGAACGGCGAGACACTGACCGATGCGGATGTCAGCTGACGGACCACAGACGCGCTCGTGTAAGCGCAGATGCATTATTGCCGTACAGGCCGGTCAGATTAACGCAGATGCATCACGGCCGCGCAGAACGGTCAGATTTACTGAATTACCATAGATATGATGGCTTTTACACAACCGGTACAGGCTGTCACATGGCTCAGATACAGATGATCTGCCATGAAATCGAAGAAAGATAAAGACAGACACAGAAACACACAGACAGATGGAGGATTAGAGGAATGGAAGACAACAGGAAACGGGCCGGCGCGGCCGGCAACATGCCGATCCAGGGCGGGCAGCCGGATGACAACGTGGTACAGATCGACCTCGGAGACGTATTCCGGACGATCTGGGCGAATTTCGGGAAGATCCTGCTGGTCGCACTCGCGTTTGCCATCGTCACACTGGCGGTGACCATTTTCGTGATCAAGCCGACCTATCGTTCCTCCTTCACAGCTTTCGTAAATAACCGTACGAGCAGCAGCGAGAATACACAGACCCTGCAGAGCGGAGATATCAGCGCGGCCCAGAACCTTACTTACACCTACGCTTCTATCATGAAGAGCCGGCCGGTCATCGAGGATGCGCTGAAGAAGGCGGGACTCGATTCCAAATACGAGTATAAAGACATTGCCGACGAAGTTACGACCGACATCGAGCAGAACACACAGCTTGTGAGCGTCTATGTGCTGACCGGATCCGCAGAGGAGTCCTACAATCTCGCCAAGGCCATCGCGGAAATCGCACCGGACTACATCGCCAGCATCCTAGAAGGATCCTCCATGAAGGTCGTAACCTCTCCGGTCATGGCGACCCAGCAGTACAGCCCAAGCGTGACGAAAAACGTGGCGATAGGCTTTATCATCGGCATGCTTCTGATGATGATCATCGTTGTGGTCCGTGACCTGATGGACACCCGTGTAAAGGATGCCGCGGAGCTGGAGGCGCGCTTCGGCCTTTCCATCATCGGAACTATCCCGAACTATGAACAGGCTGCGAAGGGGAACGCCAGCAAAGAGAAATATTACTACAGAAAACAGAACAGGAAAGGAGACCGCAGATAATGGGAGTATTTGACAGCAGAAGAACGTCCGGACGTTCCAATTCCATCGAAAAATCCGAAGTAAAGCTGATCCTTTCCGACAAGTCTCCGTGGCCGGTACAGGAGGCATACAAGGCCCTCCGAACCAACATCACCTTCTCCCTTCCGGGAACGGGCTGCAAGGTCATCGCGGTGAGCAGTGCCCAGGCGCACGACGGAAAATCCATGATCTGTATCAACACGGCGATTTCCTTCGCACAGATCAATAAGAAGGTGCTCCTGATCGAATGCGATCTCCGTCTGCCGACGGTAGGCACAAAGCTGGAGATTCGCTCCGTGCCAGGCCTTTCCGATACGCTGATCGGAAGCGCGCAGATCTCGGAGGCTCTCCGCAGGAACGTGAGAAACGGTCTCGACGTTCTTCCGGCGGGAAATATTCCGCCGGATCCGACCTGGCTTCTGCAGTCAAACCAGATGAACGTTCTGATCCAGCAGTTCCGGAAGCTCTATGACTACATCCTGATCGACCTTCCGCCGGTCACAACTGTGGCTGACGCCTCGATCATTTCCCGCTACGCTGACGGTTTCCTGCTTGCGGTACGGCATCAGGTGACCGAGATGCCCGCCCTTGAGGACGCGCTTTCCCAGCTTCATCTGGCGGGAGCGAAGATCCTCGGTTTCGTATACAACGATGTGACCTCGGAAGGAGGCCACTATTACAAAGGCTACTACAAGGGGTATTATAAGAAGTAATCATGCTGTTCAGACAGGAAAAGAAACCATTTCATGATCTGCATCTGCATATTCTGCCGGACATGGACGACGGCGCCAGAGACATCCGGATGTCCGCGGGCATGCTTCAGGAAGAGATCCGCCAGGGCTGCGAGGGGCTGATTGCCACGCCGCACTATTATCCGACCGAGTCCATCTCCGAATTTCTGACGAGACGGCAACGCGCGTACCGCGAGCTGGAGGACTGGATCGAGTCAGAAATACCCGACTGGAGCGGCCGCATCGGACTCGGTGCAGAGGCGGCCTACCACAACGGACTGGTCTGCGATCCGGACCTGGAGAAGCTCTGCATGGGCCATTCCCGCTACCTGCTGCTGGAGATGCCCTTTGAGAAATGGACCTCCGGCATGCTCCGCGACGTCCGGACACTGATCGCCAACGGCATCCGTCCGATCATCGCGCACCTGGAGCGCTTCCCCGAATACGCGGGGGAGGACGCCATCGGCGAGCTGCTGGAAATGGATGTCCTGATCCAGATGAACGCCGGCGCGCTGTTGCATCGAAGCTCCCACCACCGGGCCGTGACCATGGTTAAGAACGGCATCACCCAGATTCTGGGTACCGATTCGCACAACCTCGACTCCCGGTGTCCGAACATGAAGGACGGACTTGCTGTGATGCGCAAGGATCACCTCGGACGGCAGGCGGACGAGATCCTAGACAACAATGCGGCCATCTACCGGGCGGCAATGGAATGACCGCAATGGAATGACCGGTTTATCCCGGATTTTCATACGAGATGACAGGAAATTACGAAACGACAGGAAATATTCATTTATGAAGTTTTCAGTGCCATGATCTAGCACGATTCGATACGGGAGGAGATGAAAGAGAACGATGAATCACGATTCGGGATTTGAGAAGTTTCTAACAACACTCTGCTGTGTGGTTCTAGCCCTTGTTCTGGCGGCTCTCCTGATGGTAAGCCATATCCAGCAGAGAAAGACAACCAGAGAACTGGAGGCAAAGGCCACGCAGGCCATGATGCAGGACGGGAACAATACCTACGAGACGACAGTCGTCTCGGGATCATCCTCTGCAGACAGCAGTGCATCCTCAGCAACGTCGAATGGCACAGATGCTTCATCGGCTTCCTCCACGTCGGCTTCCACATCAGCAGCCTCTTCCGTATCCTCGGATTCCGCGGCTGACACGAAGAACGCGAAGACCGCCTACACCGCAATCAGCATCCGCGGCGACAGCTACATGGAGGACGACGCGGACAGGGCAAACGGGTATCCCGCAAAGCTGCAGGCGCTTCTGCAGGCGGCAGGCTCCGGCATGACGGTCGAGGACGATACCTGGGACATGGCAGGAACGCTTTCTCAGATGTCTCTTGCAGGCATCGACCAGCAGACGGTTCAGAATTACATTAGCAAGCATACACAGAACGGACTGACCGACAGCTACGACACTATCGTTCGCGCAGATCTCAGTCAGTATCTGAAGGACCGGGACGACCAGTCCTATCTGCCGGTACTGACCATGGGATATCACGGCGGCTGGGGAAACGACCTGGATGAGCTCGTTGAGCAGGAGAAGGCTGTCCTCGCAACCTACGAGAACGGAGACAAGGACTACCTGGTACTCGGGTCCTATCCGTCCGGATGGACCGATCATACCGCCTATGACACGGCAATGACACAGGCGTTCGGCAATCACTACATCAGCCTGAACAGCACCGTGACCGCATCCATGATGTCGGAGGACGGAAGACAGCAGATTGCGCAGACCATATTTAATAAACTAAAAGAATTCAATTATATTTCGTAAGCATATGCTTTACAGATGACTACTTCTGATATATACTAACTAAAACTTCCCACACCCAAAAGGTGTGTTGAACCTTGAAAACTCAATAATG
>CAIFEZ010000031.1 GCA_903789595.1 uncultured eubacterium 1-6 | reverse complement strand
TGGAGCTGACTGTTACTAATCGGTCGAGGGTTTGACCTATAGCATAAGTTGGAAAGCGGATAGGGGGAATCTGGAGACGGATCCCTCAGGAAAAGTTTGTGTGTTCAGTTTTGAAGGTATGTACCTTCTGAAAGATAGAAAGATTCCTCCTTAGCTCAGTCGGTAGAGCGCATGACTGTTAATCATGATGTCGGCGGTTCGAGTCCACCAGGGGGAGTTCGTAAAACTCGTAAATATTATATTTACGAGTTTTTTTTGTACTCGTTTTCAGACATGAAGAACAGTGCGGTGAAACCCCGGCCTTTCAGATATACCGTTTCCGGTAATGTCTTTCAGATATAACGTATCCAATAACTGACAAGACATAGAAACTGTGGTATCTTGGTCTTACTGCTTGAACAGAATGACCGGAGGCATGTATAATTTTAAGATGTGAGGGAAAAAACGGAGCTATAGGCGCCATATGAATCACACACAGGAGGGTTCACCTATGGGATTTTCAAAGGATTTTGCATGGGGCGCAGCTACCAGCGCGTATCAGATCGAGGGCGGAGTGAGCGGCACAGGAAAAGGAATGCATGTATGGGATGTGTTCACAAAGGAACCGGGGAGAGTGTACGGCGGGCAGACGGGTGATATTGCCTGCGATCACTATCACCGTTTTCGCGAGGATGTGCAGATCATGAAGGAAATCGGACTGAAGGCATATCGTTTCTCCATCGACTGGTCACGTGTTCTTCCTGAGGGGACCGGCCGCGTGAATGAGGAGGGTATCCGGTTTTACAGCGATCTGATCGATGAGCTGCTGAAAAACGGGATCGAGCCGTACGTCACTCTGTTCCACTGGGAGCTTCCCTATGAGCTGTACAAAAAGGGAGGCTGGCTGAACCGTGACATTGCCGAGTGGTTCGGAGACTATGCCCGGCTGATTGCGGAGAGGTTCAGCGACAGGGTGACGCACTTCTTCACTCTGAACGAGCCGCAGTGCTTCGTGGGCCTTGGATTCCTGTCCGGTGTTCACGCGCCTGGGCTGAAATGCCCGCTGCGGGACACTTTTGAGATGGCGCATAATGCACTGCGGGCACACGGGCGCGCGGTTCAGATGCTGCGTCAGTACGGAAAACAGCCGCTGATCATCGGTTATGCACCCACAAGCGGAATCATCATTCCGGCAAGCGAAAGCTCTGAAGATATCGAAGCCGCCCGGAAGAAGTATTTTTCCATGCAGGAGGATGATTCCAACTGGACATGGAATGTGGCATGGTGGTCGGATCCGGTCCTGCTCGGGCATTATCCGGAGGAGGGCCTTTCCAGATATGAAAGGTATCTGCCCCGCATCACAGACGAGGATATGAGGCTGATCTCCGAACCGATTGATGTGTACGGACAGAACATCTATAACGGAAGAGCTTTCCGTATGGGCCCTGACGGTGAGCCGGAGGAAGTGAACCGGATTCCGGGCTTTGCAAAGACAGCAACAAACTGGCCGGTGACGCCGGAATGTTTGTACTGGGGGCCGAAGTTCCTTTACGAGAGATATCACAAGCCGATCTATATCACGGAGAACGGTATGGCGTGCCATGATACCGTTTCGCTTGATGGAAAGGTCCATGACCCGAACCGGATCGATTTTCTGGCAAGGTATCTGCATGAGCTGAAGCGGGCGGCGGATGAGACAGATCTGCGGGGATATTTCCAGTGGTCTCTTATGGACAATTTCGAATGGGATAAGGGCTATGCAGAGCGGTTCGGCCTTGTGTATGTCAATTATGAGACCCAGGAACGAATCCTGAAGGATTCTGCGTACTGGTACAGGGATGTGATCCGGTCAAACGGCTCCGGACTTTAAGTCTGGAATATCGGATCAGAAGATAAGCTCAGACCGGATGATGAGACTGCATGATCAGATAAAATAATGAGATCAAATAACGAGACCAAATGTTGAGATCAAATGTTGAGATCAAATGTTGAGATCAAATGTTGAGACTAAATGATGAGATCAAATGATCGGATCAAATGATCAGATCAGTGATCAGAATAAATGATCAGAACAGGGGAAAAGGACATTGAAGGGCAGCTGTGATACGTGCGCATATTATATCTACGACGAAGATTTCGAGGAGTATCTGTGCGATATCAATATGGATGAGGATGATTTCGCCAGATTGATGCAGGACGAGCACGCCGCCTGTCCGTATTACAGAAACGGCGACGAGTATGCGGTTGCCAGAAAGCAGGGATTCTGATCCCTGCTTTCTGCGGATCGAAGAGTAATTTGCTCCGGAAAATACATGCATTGAGGAAAAGCACACGTATGGCAGCCGGGGACGCAGATATGACAGGGCAACAGCAGTGTATCGGATCAGAATATGGAGATGGTGCTGTAGGGATATGTATAATCAGAAAAAAACAAGTGAGGAGTCAGCCTTTCTGTCACATTATATGAAAACCTGCCGGATCTGCCCGAGAAGATGCGGCGCGGACCGCGAGGGAGGAAAAAACGGGATCTGCGGTGTGCCCGCCGACCTGTATGTGACAAGAGCCGCACTTCATTTCTGGGAGGAACCCTGTATCTCGGGAAGCCGGGAAAACGGGAATGCAAATGGATCGGGAACCGTTTTTTTCTCCGGATGCCCTCTGAGATGCGTCTACTGTCAGAATTACGAGATCGCTCACGCGAGGACCGGGAAGAAAATCACGATCGACAGGCTCGCTAAGATCTTTTTGGAGCTGCAGGACAAGAAAGCAAATAACATTAATCTGGTCACGCCGACGCAGTATATTCCTCAGATCGTTCTTGCGGCCGGAAAAGCGCGGCAGATGGGACTTACGATTCCGTTTGTGTGCAACTGCGGAGGATATGAGGACCCGGAGATGCTGCGCCTTTTGGATGGGGTCGTCGATATCTATCTGACGGATTTTAAATACATGGAGGCGGAGCTGGCCGGGAAGTATTCCGGAGCGGAAGATTACCCGGAATGGGCAGCGCGGTCACTTGCTGAGATGTACAGACAATGTCCGGAGCCTGTTTTTTCCGAGGACGGTCTGATGAAAAAAGGAGTCATCGTCAGAAATCTTCTGCTTCCAGGGCATGTCCGAAACTCGAAGAAGGTGGTAGAATATGTCTGGACGACCTATGGAGACAGGGTATGGCTCAGTCTGATGAATCAGTACACGCCCTTTGAACGGATCCGGGACAGATATCCGGAGATCAGCAGAAAGGTGACGCGGAGGGAATATGACGCCCTTGTTGATTACGCGCTGGAACTCGGCATCGAAAATGCGTTCATACAGGAGGGCGGCACCGCTGCGGAGAGCTTCATTCCTTCGTTCGACGGAGAAGGCGTCTGAGAGATCAGAACAACGACAGAAAAGGCTGCTGTTCACGGGATATCTGAAAGGCGGAGCTTTCACAGCCCTGCCTGGAGTTAAGCGTGAGCAGTGACCGGAAAAGAGGGATCAGGATGAACATCAAGATCGGATTCATCGGCTGCGGAAACATGGCAGGTGCGATGATCGGAGGAATTCTGAAGAAGAATCTGGTGGCTGAGGAGAATCTCATGGCATCGGCGAAAAGCAGGGAAACGGTAGAAAGGGCTTCCAAACAGTTCTCCATCGCCGTGACGCAGAACAACATTGAGGTCGCGGAATTTGCGGATGTCCTTGTGCTTGCGGTAAAACCCGTATATATGGAGGAGGTCATCCGTGAAATCGCGGCGCACATACACAAGGATGCCATCGTCGTAACGCTTGCACCGGGAAAAACGCTGCAGTGGCTGAAGGATACCTTCGGCAGAGATGTGAAAATCGTGAGAACCATGCCGAACACACCTGCTCTCGTGGGCGAAGGCATGACGGCGCTCTGCCCCAATGCATTCATTACAGCGGAGGACCTCGGGATTGTAGAAGAAATCTTCGGAAGCTTCGGACGATATGAGGTTGTGAAGGAAAGAATGATGGATGTTGTCACCGGTGTGAGCGGAAGCTCTCCGGCCTATGCCTTTCTCTTTATAGAGGCGCTGGCGGATGCGGCCGTTCATGACGGAATGCCGAGGAAACAGGCATATGAATTTGCAGCGCAGACGCTGCTTGGAAGCGCGAAGATGGTGCTCGAGACGGGAAGGCATCCGGGTGATCTGAAGGACATGGTGTGCTCGCCGGGAGGAACCACAATAGAGGCAGTGCGCGTGCTGGAAGAGAAAGGGTTCCGCAGCGCGGTCATGGAGGCAACACTGGCCTGTATTGACAAGGCCGGAAAAGTATAAACGTAACCGCCGCCTTTCGCGGTTCATGGGATAGCTGAAATCCCTGCCCGGTTATTTAAGCGTGAACAGCAGCCGCGCGGACGGGCGTCAGAACATGTATCGATTATGGAAAGGACAGAAGAAATGGCAAAGGTATATGTATTTCTTGCGGACGGCCTCGAAGAGGTAGAGGCGATGACACCTGTTGATGTGCTCAGAAGAGCCGGAAATGAAGTGATCACGGTCTCCGTTATGGGCAGAAAATGGATCAGAGGATCTCATAAGATTTATCTTGAGGCGGACCGCCTGCTTCAGGAGGTGAACTGTGAGGACGGCGATCTCTATGTTCTTCCCGGAGGCGGAGAGGGAACGAAGAATCTTGCGGCGAACCGCGAGCTCGCGCAGATTCTGAACGGCGCCTATATTTCGGGAAGTCATATCGCGGCAATCTGCGCGGCTCCCTCGATCTTCGGGAAAATGGGATTTCTGGAAAGCAGAAAGGCAACCGTATATCCCGGAATGGAAGCCACTCTGACGGGAGCGGAATATCAGGATGTGCCGGTTGTCACAGACGATAATGTCACCACCGGTCATGGCCCCGGAGCGGCCTTTGATTTCGCATTTGAGCTCGTTCGGATCCTGAATGGGGAGGACAGCGCGAGAGATCTGAAGAAGCAGATGGTTTTTCAGCATGAGACAGTAGTGTGACGGGTGAAACGCAGACAGGCAGGCAACAGTGCTGTGTCGGACAATAAAACAGGCAGGCAACAGCGCTGTGTCGGCCAAAAAGAAAACAGACAGGAATTATTTCTGTGATCGCATGTGACGGAGACGAACAGATTGTCATGAGACTGGAGAAGATTCAGAAGCTTTTAAAGGAAAAGGAATATTCGTTTACCTACGCGGAGGATGACGGGGTGGGTAGCATCGATTTTATCGACCGCGGACTTTCCTACCATATCTGGGAATTCCGGAATGATGACGGGAGCTGCGGGGCGGAGACCAACCTCATGCATGCCGGCCACATGGAGGAAGTGACCGGAGATTATGAAAATGAGATCTGCCGGACCCTGGAGATTTTTGACAATCGCCAGGGCATGTAACCGATGGCAGTTGTGGAAGTCGTTTTTGACAATCGCCGGGGCATGTAACCGATGGCAGTTGCGGCGATGGCGGGTATGGCAGTCGTTTTTGACAATTGCCAGAGCACACAGCCGATGTGAAGGTGCGTATGCGGCCGATGGACAGGTGCGTATGCAGCCGTTCGGCAGAGGAGGACTGGAATCCGTTGAACTGGAATGAGATAGAGGCCGGAATCATACAAAGACGGCCGTGGCCGCACGCCGTTATTTTTGATATGGACGGTCTTATGTACCGGACGGAGCAGATGATCCGGGAGGCATGGGACATCGTCGGACCGGAATTTGTCGGACATCCGCTCGGAGATGAAATTTTTCAAACCATGGGCATGAACCGGGCTCTTCGGGTGACGCATTTTCGGGAAAAATTCGGCACGGATTTTCCTTATTCGGAATTTGAGAAAAGATACAAGGCGATCGTGACGAGAAGAAAACAAACAGAGGGGATTCCGGTGCAGAAGGGCCTCTTTGAACTGCTTCAGTTACTGTCGAACGAAAAAATACCGATGGTGCTCGCCACCGGTTCCAGCAGCATTCATACCTATCTGAATCTTGCGGTCACGCGGACGCCGAACGTTTTCCGCACGATGATCTGCGGCGACATGGTCAGAGCGGCCAAACCGGATCCGTTCATTTACCGGCTCGCCTGTCAGAAGCTTGGGATGAAGCCGGAGGAGACACTGGTCCTTGAAGACTCTGTCAACGGTGTCAGGGCGGCATATGCGGCGGGAACGCCGGTGATCATGATACCGGACCTGCAGAAGGATACCTCCGCGGTCGATGACCTGTACCTTCATAAAATGACGTCACTGCTGGAGGTGCGGGATTACATCCGGAGCAGGTATCAAGAGTGAAGGGTGAGCAAAAATTCCGATTTAATCACGAGAATCAGTAAAGAGAGCAGAAGTGATCGTTTTCAAAATCAGACAGTCGATCGTCCCAGAAGAAAAACAGAAAATCGGATAGGAAATATAAAAACCGCGCGCGTCCCGTCGATCCGTCCCCCACATGCGTTACTTCTGCAGTTAACTCGGCCCAGGCGACCCTACGTCACACGAAAGGTTCTGCTTAGTGCTGCTGCATTCCTGCCCTGACACGGTTCACAGATTTCCGTTGCGTAAGACCCGGACGTCATCGTCACTTACAGAAGGCAGCCACGGAAGGACTAAGACCTCTGTTCGGCATCACCCCTGCTATAGCGGATTGCAGGTACAGGGAGCCGCTGCTTCCCCGGTTGCGCGGATAAAATGAAGTATAACGTCTTTACATTCAAAAGTCAACGGCTACGTTCATGAGCGCAGAGCCGCGCAAAGAAACTATTCTTGTGTGAGAAAGGGATTTATTTTATAATAAAGAAAGCATAACGGTGAGGCAGGACGAGAGTCGATTGCACTCAGGAAAGGATGAAAGTATGATGAGAATTGGTATGTTGACAAGCGGAGGCGACTGTCAGGCTCTGAATGCTACAATGCGAGGCGTGGTCAAGGGACTCGCGAATAATCTGGATGAGCTGGAAGTCTATGGGTTTATGAACGGTTACAAGGGCCTCATCTACGGCGACTACCGGATGCTGACGGATCACGATTTTTCCGGAATACTTACCCGCGGCGGCACAATTCTCGGCACATCCCGTCAGCCCTTCAAACTGATGAGAGAGCCAGACGAGAACGGGCTCGACAAGGTGGAAGCCATGAAGCAGAATTATTACAAGCTGCGTCTTGACTGCCTGGTGATCCTCGGAGGGAACGGAACTCAGAAGACCGCAAACCTTCTCCGGGAAGAGGGACTGAACATTATTCATCTTCCGAAGACCATCGATAATGATATCTATGGAACTGACATGACCTTCGGCTTCTACAGCGCGGTTGACATCGCGACGAACGCGATTGACTGCATTCACACGACCGCATCCTCTCACAACAGGGTTTTCATCGTGGAAGTGATGGGACATAAGGTCGGCTGGCTCACCCTTTACGCCGGAATCGCCAGCGGCGCGGATGTGATCCTGATTCCAGAAATCCCGTACGATATCAATAAGATCATCGGTGCGATCAATAAGCGGAAGGCCCGCGGAAGCGGATTTACCATTCTGGCGGTTGCGGAGGGAGCAGTCCCGAAGGAGATCGCCGCGCTCCCGAAGAAGGATGCGAAGAAGAAGATGGCAGAGATCGCGAAGCAGTTCCCGTCGATTTCTTATAAAATCGCCGATGACATCTACAAGGAGACCGGCATGGAAATCCGTGTGACAGTTCCCGGACATATGCAGAGAGGAGGAAGCCCCTGCGCATATGACCGCATCCTTTCTACAAGAATCGGATCCGAGGCAGCCAAGCTGATCATCGACGGACAGTACGGTTACATGGTGGCGCTCGTCAACGGGAAGATCAAGAAGGTTCCGCTTGAGGATGTTGCCGGAAAGCTGAAGACGGTTGATCCGGCGTGTCAGGAGATCAGCGACGCGAAGAGAATCGGAATTTCCTTCGGAGACTGAGAACCGTTCATTACATGAAATAGAAAAGGAAAGATGCTCCCGCCAGGCGGGCCGGCAGTGATGCCGCTCCGACGGGAGCTATTTATCGTTTCAACTGAAAACGGGAGAAATATTCGCGGCACTGCCTCCGGTCTCTCACATCGGGAGAACCGCAGGCTCCCGAGACTGGAGTGCCGAGTAGCTGTCGTTACATCAACAGGCGTTTAAGGGGTGTTTGCATGAGCTATACCGCTCTGTATCGAAAGTTCCGTCCGACTACCTTTGATGAGGTAAAGGGGCAGGATCATATTGTCACGACATTAAAAAATCAGCTCAAGGCCGGAAGAATCGGCCATGCCTACCTGTTCTGCGGAACCCGCGGAACAGGAAAGACGACCGTCGCCAAGATCCTGGCGCGGGCGGTGAACTGCGAGTCTCCCCTGGAGGACGGGAGTCCTTGCAACGAATGCGAAACCTGCCGGGAGATTCTGGACGGAACCTCCGGCAATGTGATTGAGATTGACGCGGCCTCCAACAATGGCGTGGACAATATCCGGGAGATCCGCGAGGAGGTTCAGTACCGGCCGACCCGGGGAAGGTACAAGGTCTACATCATAGATGAGGTGCACATGCTGTCCACGGGAGCCTTCAACGCACTCCTGAAGACACTGGAGGAACCGCCGGAGTACGTGATTTTTATCCTGGCGACGACTGAGGTCAATAAGATTCCGGTTACCATTCTTTCCAGATGCCAGAGATATAATTTTCACCGGATTACGATTGACACGATCACGGCAAGGCTGCAGGAGCTTCTGAAAAAGGAAGGCGTCGAGGCGGAGGAAAAGGCGGTCCGTTACGTGGCAAAGGCTGCGGATGGGTCCATGCGGGACGCCCTGAGCCTTCTGGATCAGTGCATCGCTTTTTATCTCGGGGAGAAGCTCACCTATGAGAAGGTGCTTGATGTGCTCGGAACGGTCGATACGGAGGTGTTCAGCAAGCTTCTGCGAAGTGTCATCGACGGAGATGCCTCGGGAGCCATCCGGATTCTCAATGAGATGGTCCGGGACGGCAAGGAGATGGGGCAGCTGGTCACGGATTTTACCTGGTATCTGCGGAATCTCATGCTGGTGCAGAATTCCGATGATCTGGAGGACGTGCTTGATGTTTCGGCGGAGAATTTGAAGCAGCTGAAGGAAGAAAGCACGATGATTGACAGCAGCGGCCTGATGAGGTACATTCGTATATTGTCAGACCTGAGCAATCAGCTTCGCTATGCGACGCAGAAGCAGATTCTGACGGAAACCGCGCTGATCCGGCTCTGCAGGCCGCAGATGGATACGGATCTCTCCGGCGTGCTCGACCGTGTCCGTCAGCTTGAGAAAAAGCTGGAGAGCGGAGCGTTTGTACAGGCGTCTCCCGCAGGCTCTGCCGCGGAAGGAACGGCAGATGCTGCGGGAACGAAGACGGACGGCGGAACGCCTCAGAAGGCGCAGGCCGCTAAGGCGGCGCCGGAGGATCTTCGAAGGATCCGGGCGGAATGGAAGAAGATTGCGGGAATGACAAGGGAACCTCTGCACGCCTATCTGGAGAAGGCGGTTCCCAAATATGACAGCGCCAGCGGCAGCAATGTGCTGTATCTCTCCATGGAAGATGATATCAGCCGCACGCAGGTGAATGATGAATCCCGCAAGGAGGAACTGAAGGCTGTCATTCGTGAGCTGACCGGCAAAGAGGTCGAGATCGAAGCCGTTGCGCCGGATGCGGGCGGCGAGAAAATACTGACAGATATTCCGGTCGAGGAAATGCTGGAAGCAGAGATCCAGGGGATTCCGATCGAAGAGGAAGACGATGAAGACGGTGAGGAACCGGACGATTATGAAGGAGGCTCCTATGAGTAAAAGAGGCGGATTCCAGGGCGGAATGCCCGGAAATATGAACAATCTGATGAAGCAGGCGCAGCGGATGCAGCGCAAGCTCGAAGAGCAGGCCAGGGAGATGGAGACCAGGGAGTTCACATCTGCCGCGGGCGGCGGCGCGGTCAAGGTGACCGTTACCGGAAAGAGGGAAGTCACAAAGGTAGAGATTGATCCGGAGGCAGTTGATCCCGAGGATGTAGAGATGCTGGAGGATCTGATCGTGGCGGCGACCAACGAGGCGCTGCGGCAGGTGGATGCCGCACAGGCTGAGCAGATGGGAAGCATCACCGGAGGCATGGGCGGCCTCGGAGGGCTTGGCATTTAATGGCGTATTACAGCGAAAATATCTCGAAGCTGATTGAACAGCTGGGACGACTGCCGGGCATCGGGCCGAAGTCGGCGCAGAGGCTCGCGTTCTATATTATCAATATGCCGGAGGATCAGGTGAAGGAGCTGTCCGGTTCCATCATCAACGCCAAGGAGAAGGTTCACTACTGCAAGGTGTGCGGCAACCTGACGGATCAGGAGCTGTGTCCGATCTGCGCGGACCCGAACCGGAACCACCGGCAGATCATGGTGGTGGAGAATACCAGAGACCTGGCGGCATATGAGAAAACACAGAAGTATACCGGCGTCTATCATGTGCTTCAGGGAGCCATCTCCCCGATGCTCGGGATCGGTCCCGAGGACATCCGGCTGAAGGAACTGATGCAGCGGCTTCAGGGGGATGTCGATGAGGTGATCATCGCGACCAATTCTTCGCTCGAGGGAGAGACGACCGCAATGTACATCAGCAAGCTGATCAAGCCGACGGGAATCCGTACGACAAGAATCGCCAGCGGCGTTCCCGTCGGAGGAGACCTGGAATATATCGACGAGGTTACGCTTCTGCGGGCGCTGGAGGGAAGGACGGAGCTCTGAGATGCTTTTCATTTGCATCCGGCAGGAACTGCGCAGGGCTGTGTCATGCAGAATTTCATAGTTACAGGAGAGCATTATCGATGGAAAATCTGGAATTACAGAAAATCGCAAACGAAGTCCGCAAGGACATCGTAACCGCCGTACATTCCGCGAAATCCGGCCATCCGGGCGGATCTCTCGGAGCGGCGGATATTTTCACCTATCTGTATTTTGAGGAGCTGAAGAACATTGACCCGCATGATCCGAAGAAGCCGGACCGCGACCGCTTTGTCCTCTCCAAGGGCCATTGTGCGCCGGGGCTGTACTCCGTTCTGGCGGAGAGAGGCTACTTCCCGAAGGAGGATCTCGTCACCCTCCGTCATGTGGGCTCCTACCTGCAGGGACATCCGAACATGAACGATACGCCCGGTGTGGACATGTCCACCGGTTCGCTGGGACAGGGCGTTTCCGTCGCCTGCGGAATGGCGCTCGCCGCGAAGCTTTCCGGAGAAGGCTATCACGTGTACACGCTGCTCGGCGACGGCGAGTGCGAGGAGGGCGAGGTCTGGGAGGCCGCGATGTTTGCGGGCGACAAGAAGCTGGACAACCTCACCGTGATCGTGGATTACAACAACCTTCAGATCGACGGAACCCTGGAGGAGGTCAACTCGCCGCTCCCGCTCGATCAGAAGTTTGCGTCCTTCCGCTTCCATGTCATCTCCGTTGCGGACGGAAATGACTTCGATCAGCTCCGCGCCGCGTTCCGCGAGGCCGCCGGGATCAAAGGCATGCCGACGGCGATCATCTGCAGAACCGTCAAGGGAAAGGGCGTCTCCTACATGGAGAACAGCTGCGGCTGGCACGGCAAGGCGCCGAACGACGAGGAATACGCGGAGGCAATGGAAGAACTGAAGAAAGCAGGTGAAGCATTATGTCAGAAGTAAAGAAAATCGCCACCCGGGAGAGCTACGGAAACGCTCTGGTGGAGCTCGGAAAGAAGCACGACGACCTGGTGGTTCTGGATGCGGATCTTGCGGGAGCAACCAAGACCGGAATCTTCCGGAAGGCTTTTCCGGAGCGGCACATCGACTGCGGAATTGCCGAGGGGAATATGATGGCCGTCGCGGCGGGACTTGCGGCGGCGGGAATGGTTCCCTTTGCGAGCAGCTTCGCGATGTTTGCGGCGGGCCGCGCCTATGAGCAGGTGAGAAATTCCATCGGCTACCCGCACCTGAATGTGAAGATCGGCGCGACGCACGCGGGCATTTCCGTCGGAGAGGACGGAGCGTCCCACCAGTGTCTCGAGGACATCGCGCTGATGCGCGTGATTCCGGGCATGACCGTCATCGTTCCGTCGGACGATATCGAGGCGAGGGCAGCGGTCGAGGCAGCGTACGCGTACAAGGGACCGGTGTATCTGCGGTTCGGACGCCTGGCGGTTCCGGTCATCAATGACCGTCCGGATTACCGGTTTGAGATCGGCAAGGGCATCACGCTCCGGGAGGGGAAGGACCTGACTATCGTCGCGACTGGGCTTGAGGTGCAGCCGGCGCTGGAGGCCGCCCGGAAGCTGGAGGCGGACGGCGTGGACGCGGAAGTCATCAACATTCACACGATCAAGCCGCTGGATGAGGCGCTTATTCTTGCGTCTGCGAACAAGACCGGACGGGTCGTCACGGTAGAGGAGCACTCCGTGATCGGCGGACTCGGGGGAGCCGTCTGCGAGGCGCTTTCGGCAAAGGCACCGGTTCCGGTGCTCCGGATCGGCGTCAATGACGTATTCGGCGAGTCCGGGCCGGCGGCGGAGCTTCTCCACAAGTACCGTCTCGACGGCGAAGGCGTATACGGCCAGATCCGCGCATGGATCTGAGGAAAGGAAGACCGGAGATCCGGAAGTCGGAACGCGGTTGAAGGACTGTGAATGAGTGAAGAAGTGAAAGATACAACCGGAGAGAAGAAGGCGATTCCGGAACAGCCGGGAATAGAACATGCCGGTATGAGTCCGGAGGGAAGTGCGGGGAAATCGGCGGATACACAGGAAGAAATGACTACGGACACATCAAAGGAGATGGCTTCGGATTTATCGGAGAGCCGCGCGCCGGAGAAACCGACAGGGGCGCATTCCGATGATCCCGGGACTCCTGCGGCGAAGGACCCGGATGATCCGGAGGAACTGACGGAGAAAAACGCGGAGGGCCCGGATATACCGGCGTCGAAGGACCCGGATGATCCGGAGAAACTGACGGAGAAAAACGCGGAGGGCCCGGATATACCGGCGTCGAAGGAATCGGATAATCCGGAGGAACTGCCGGAGAAAAACGCGGAGGGCCCGGATATACCGGCGTCGAAGGAATCGGATGATCCGGAGGAACTGCCGGGGAAAACCGCAGGAAGCCCGAAAACACCGGCGGCGAAGAACCTGGGCAGCCCGGAGGTGCCGGAGGAGAAAAAAATCCCTGTCCCACTGAAAAAAGAAGATGTGGAGAAAGCCGCAGGTGAAACTCCGGACAAAAAAACAAAAGAAAAGGAAGAATACCCGGACGGCGGCGAAGAATCTGATAGTGAGGAGGAAGACTTCTTCGAGGAAGACGAAGAAGTCGGAGAAATTGGAGAACGGGGCTTCCATTTCAGGTTCCGTTTCCCCAAAATCCGGATTCGAACAAAGAAGATTGCGGAGCAGGAAAAGGCAAGGCTGCTGGCTGAAGAAGCGGCACCATTCGGAGAACAGCCCGCGGCAGAAGACGGGAACGGTTTGTCGGAAAGCGGCCGGGAAGATGAGAAGATCATCTGGATTCCAGCAGGACTTGCCGCAGTCATCATCATCGTGGCGGCTGTCGTCATATCTGCACTGGCTGCAATTTTCGGGACGATATACTGGAAATACAGAGGGTACGAGGTGGTGGATTCCAGAAAACAGGAGGACACCCTGTCCGCCTCTTACTGCAGCGCGGGAGACAATATTCTCCGGTACAGTACGGACGGTGCCTCTCTGATCAGCCGGTCCGGGACGGTCCTTTGGGACGTCAGCTACACGATGAACGATCCGGAGGTGGCGCTGTGCGGCGACATCATGGCGGTGTATGACAAGGACGGAACCAATATCACGGTCTGTAATGCAGCCGGGGAAATTGGATCGATGTCGACAAGCCTTCCGATTGTCCGCGCCAAGGTGTGCGAAACCGGTGCGGTAGCGGCCCTGATGCAGGACAGCAGCAACGCCTATGTGGAATATTACGACAGCAAGGGCGAACAGATTGCGATGATCAAGACATCCATGGACAATCCGGGATATCCGCTTGATATTGCGCTCTCCAACGACGGGCAGAATATTGCGGTCTCCTATCTGAGCTATGACGATTCCGGTCAGAAGGCCATCGTCCGTTTCTACAACTTCGGAACGGCCGGCCAGAACCAGATGGACAACCGGATCGCTGATTTTCAGTACAGCAATGTGATCATTCCGCAGCTGGAATTCCTGGATTCTCAGACCTGCGTCGCATTCCGCACCGATGGCTTTTCCGTGTACAGCGGTGAAAGCTCCGTCAAGGAGACGGCTACGGTTTCCACAGATCAGAAGATACAGAGCGTCTTCCACGACAGCTCTAGAATCGGCATGATCGTGAACGGCACGAGCTCCGGCAGCTTCGATCTGCTCGTCTACAATACCGCAGGCCGGCAGCTGCTGAACAGGCCATTTGATTTCGCCTATCGCTCGGTGGAATTCACCGGAGATGAAATCAGCCTGTACAACGGAGCGAAGATCTGTGTATTCAATATGTACGGAGTGGAAAAATACAACGGAAGCTACAACGGCTCTCCGCAGGATATCTTCTCCATCGGAAAGCACAGATATGTGGTCGTGAAGGAAAACTCGCTGGATATGATCCGTCTGAAGTAGACACTGGTCACATACAACTGACAAGGCAGCAGGGATGTGAAATCTCTGCCTTTCAGATATACTGTGAACGGTAAAGTCTGAAGGTTACAGTTCATGCGCCACTAAAACGGTAAAGATTTTACAGTCCCTTTGCCGGAGCATTACTGGCTGTTTAAAGTTTTATCCGTGAATTCTTCATGAAGTGGATAGCGAGGACTGTCTGACGAAGGCGCTTGCGCCTGAGGAGTTCCGCAGCTTCATAAAATCAGGATAAAACTTTACTACAGCCAGTTTGCAAAGGGCAACAGGACTGTAAAATCCTTGCCGTGCAGAGCTGGGTGTGAACAGTAATGTCTGAAGCAGAGCGGGTCGTCGGATTCACAAGCAATTCTTGCGTTTTAAAAATGTTTATGATATACTCACTAAATGGCTGCGTAGCCATAGAAATGAGCGATTATACAGCCTTTTCCGCATCCCGGAAGGCATGCCGTCGGGGCTGATGCTTTCATAAGCTATGAATGCCTGGAGATTTTTTCATATAAGGAGGATTTGACAAGAATGAGCGTCAAAGTAGAAAACCTGGAGAAGAGCATGGCAAAGCTCACCGTCGAAGTATCCGCTGAGGAGTTCGAGAAAGCGATGCAGAATGCATATCAGAAGCAGAAGAAGAATATCAGCATTCCCGGATTCCGCAAGGGAAAAGTTCCGAGACAGATGATCGAGAAGATGTACGGCCCTGGAGTTTTCTATGAAGACGCGGCAAATGCAATCCTTCCTTCCGCATACGCTGACGCGGCAAAGGAGAGCGGACTGGATATCGTATCACAGCCGAAGATCGACGTCACTCAGATCGAAAAGGGCAAGGCGTTTATCTTCACCGCAGAGGTAGCGGTAAAGCCGGACGTTGTTCTGGGCGAGTACAAGGGCGTTGAGGTTCCGAAGACCGATACAGAGGTGACCGATGAGGAGGTCGAGAAGGAGCTTGAGGCGGATCAGAAGAAGAATGCCCGCGAGGTTACTCTTGAGGACGATCAGGAGGCGGAGAAGGACGACGTCCTGACTCTGGATTACGCGGGAACCGTTGACGGCGCTGCTTTCGACGGCGGAACAGCGAAGGATCAGTCTCTGAAGCTCGGGTCCAACACCTTTATTCCGGGATTTGAGGATCAGCTCATCGGCGTCAAAACCGGAGAGACCAGAGTCGTAAAGGTTACATTCCCGGAGGATTATCACGCAGAAGATCTCAAGGGAAAGGATGCGGAGTTCACCTGCACCGTCAAGAAAATCGTGCGCACCGAGATGGACGAGCTGAATGACGAGTACGCGCAGGATCACTCCGAGTTCAACACTCTGGACGAGTATAAGGCTGATCTGAGAAAGCAGATCACCGAGCGCAAGGAGAATGAGGCAAAGCAGGCCAGAAAGGACAACGGAGTATCCAAGGCGGCGTCTAATGCCACCATCGAGATCCCGGAGGCTATGCTTGACACCCGTGCCGATGAGATGGTACAGAACTTTGCGAGAAGACTTCAGGCACAGGGAATGTCTCTGGAGCAGTACATGAAGTACACCGGCGCTGATGTAAACCAGATGCGCGCGCAGGTAAGACCTCAGGCAGAGATTCAGATCAGAAATGAGCTGGTTCTCGAGAAGATCGCCGAGACCGAGAAGATTGAGGTGACCGATGAGGATGTTAATAAAGAGATTGAGAATATGGCGAAGGCCTACAACATGAAGGTGGAAGATCTCTCCAAGCTGATCGATGACGAGCAGAAGGAGAGCATCCGGAAAGAACTCGCCGTTCAGAAGGCTGCGGATCTGATCGCCGACAATGCCGTTGAGGTAGAGAAGACGGAAGAGGAAGCAGCACCGGCTGAGGAGAAGAAAGAAGAGGAATAATACATGCCGTTAGTTCCATATGTTATTGAGCAGACGGGAAGAGGAGAGAGAAGTTACGACATCTATTCCAGACTGCTGAAAGACAGAATCATTTTCCTTGGGGAAGAGGTTTCCGACGTTTCCGCAAATCTGATCGTGGCGCAGATGCTGTTCCTGGAATCTGAGGATCCGGGAAAGGATATCCATCTGTACATCAACAGTCCGGGCGGTTCCGTAACCGCCGGAATGGCGATCTATGACACCATGCAGTACATTAAGTGCGATGTTTCCACGATCTGCCTCGGTATGGCCGCAAGCATGGGAGCGTTTCTGCTGGCGGGCGGCACGAAAGGCAAGAGACTTGCCCTTCCGAACGCGGAGATCATGATCCATCAGCCGTCGGGCGGCGCTCAGGGCAAGGCGACTGACATTGAGATCGTAGCCGAGCAGATTCTGAAGATTAAGAGACGTATGAACGAGATTCTGTCCCAGAATACGGGACAGCCGCTGGAGAAGGTTCAGCATGACACAGAGCTGGACAACTATATGACGGCCGAGGAAGCAAAGGCATACGGTCTGATTGATAACGTAATTACAAATCGGTAAGCGCATGTAAGGGTGTTCAGGAATGGGTTGATTTTGATCCGATTTCGGGATGCCCTTCCTGTGTATAATGGGAAACGGAAGAAAGAGGTATTAATTTGGCAAATAAAGGAAATGAACCGAAGATCAGATGCTCCTTCTGCGGAAAGACAGAGGACCAGGTCCGCAAGCTGATTGCCGGACCGGGCGGAGCATATATCTGCGATGAATGCATTGGTATCTGTTCGGAAATCATCGATGAGCAGTTCCGCACGCCCGCGCCGGCCGGCGACGAGATCAATCTGATGAAGCCCGTGGAGATCAAGGAGTTTCTGGATGATTATGTGATCGGCCAGGATGAGGCGAAAAAGGTCCTGTCTGTCGCTGTATACAATCACTACAAGAGAATTCTCTCCCAGCAGGAGAGTGATGTGGAGCTTCAGAAAAGCAACATCCTGATGCTGGGACCGACAGGCTCCGGAAAGACCCTTCTGGCGCAGACGCTTGCCAGAATGCTGAACGTGCCGTTCGCCATCGCCGACGCTACGACACTGACGGAGGCCGGCTATGTGGGCGAAGATGTGGAGAACATTCTGCTGAAGCTCATTCAGGCCGCAGATTATGATATTGAACGCGCGGAACACGGAATCATCTATATCGATGAGATCGACAAGATCACCAGAAAATCCGAGAATCCCTCCATCACGAGAGATGTATCGGGAGAAGGCGTACAGCAGGCGCTGCTGAAGATCGTTGAGGGAACCGTCGCGAATGTGCCGCCCCAGGGCGGAAGAAAGCATCCGCACCAGGAGTTTCTGCAGATCGATACGACGAATATCCTCTTCATCTGCGGAGGAGCCTTCGAGGGACTGGAGAAGATCATCGAGGCGAGGAAGGACACAAAGAGCCTTGGCTTCGGCGCGGATCTCGGAGTGCGTCAGAAAGAGGATACGGGAGCAATCCTTCGGGAGGTTATGCCGGAGGATCTGGTGAAGTTCGGCCTGATCCCGGAGCTTGTCGGACGAGTGCCCGTTGTGGTCACGCTGGACGGTCTGGACGAGAATGCACTCGTTCACATCCTGAAGGAGCCGAAGAACTCCCTGGTCAAGCAGTATGTCAAGCTGCTGGAGCTGGACGGCGTAGAGCTGACCTTTGACGACGACGCCCTTACGGCGATGGCAGAGGAAGCAATGCGCCGCAAGACAGGCGCCCGCGGCCTTCGTGCGATCATGGAGAAGACGATGATGGATGTCATGTACGAGACGCCGTCAGACAATACGATCCGTTCCTGTGAGATCACCAGAGATGCCGTAGAGGGAAAGGACAGGCCTGTGATTGTGCATGGCGAGCCGAAGCCCGTTCCGAGAAGACAGATGAAGGCGAGAAATGCCCGTTCTTCCAAACGCATGCGTCCGGCATGATGCGCCGCGGACGCACAGCAACGTTATGGAAAGGAATCACACGCTAGAGATGAGTGATACAGAATATGTGCTTCCGACCGTCGCCCTGAGGGGGATTACCGTTCTCCCGGGCATGGTAGTGCATTTTGAAGTAAACCGTGAGAAAAGCATACACGCAATTGAAGAAGCAATGACCGCGGACAACAGGCTGTTTCTGGTGACCCAGAGAAAGCTCAGCGTGGCGGAGCCGACCCTTGACGATCTTTACCGGATCGGGACCGTTTCCGAGATCAGGAAGATCGCGCGGCTTCCGCGCGACATGATACAGATCACGGTGGAGGGAATCAGCCGGGCGGAGCTTCTGGACTTTGAGGAGACCGGG
Source organism: uncultured eubacterium 1-6 (assembly GCA_903789595.1). Classification (GTDB taxonomy): domain Bacteria; phylum Bacillota; class Clostridia; order Lachnospirales; family Lachnospiraceae; genus Bilifractor. The sequence continues at coordinate 22,465 of CAIFEZ010000031.1, read as the reverse complement.
AAGCTTCTCCGTTCAAGAATATCCGTATTTGCGGAAGAGGACGAACCGGTGATCGGGGACGACCGCCGTGAGGCGATGATCCGGAATCTGAAGGAGCTCGTCAGCATCTATTCCGCCGGCGGCAGAAACCTTTCGAGAGAGCTGCTCATCGGAATCCTGGATATCGATGAACTCGGCAAGCTGGTGGATCAGATCTGCATCAATCTGCCGTTTCCGTCGGAGAAGCAGCAGCGGCTGCTCAACGCCGTTGATCTGACCGACCGGTATGAGGTTCTCTGTGACATGCTCGCAAACGAGGCGGCGGTCGAGAAGATCCGCTATGAGCTGCAGGAAAAGGTAAAGCAGAGACTCGACAAGAACCAGCGGGAATATGTACTCCGGGAGCAGATGAAGGAAATCCGGGAAGAACTCGGAGACGACAATACACAGACGGAAATCGCGAAATTTAAGCGCCAGTGCGAGGAGCTGAAGGCACCGAAAGAGGTGAAGGACACGCTTCGCAATGAAATCCGCCGCTTTGAGAATACCGCCGGCAACCCTTCTGAGGGAGGCGTGATCCGGGGGTACATCGAGACGCTGCTCGGACTTCCGTGGAACAGGATGTCCCGGGACAACCGTGACCTGAAGAAGGCGCGGCAGATCCTGGAGGAGGATCATTACGGACTCGAGAAGGTGAAGGAGAGAATCCTGGAATACCTGGCAGTCCGGCTTGTCACAAAGAAGGCGGACGCGCCGATCCTCTGCCTGGTCGGACCTCCCGGAACCGGCAAGACGTCGATCGCGAAATCGATCGCCAAGGCGCTGAACAAGGTCTTTGTGCGGATCAGCCTTGGCGGAGTGCGGGACGAGGCGGAGATCCGGGGCCACAGAAGAACATACATCGGGGCAATGCCGGGAAGGATCGCCGAGGGGCTCCATCACGCGGGTGTGAAAAATCCCCTGATGCTTCTGGACGAGATCGATAAGACGAGCAGCGACTACAAGGGGGATATCGCCTCCGCTCTGCTGGAGGTGCTTGACCCGGAGGAGAACAGCCATTTCTCCGATCATTATGTCGAGGTTCCGATCGATCTCTCGCAGGTTCTGTTCATTGCGACGGCGAACGATGTCCAGACGATTCCGCGGCCGCTTCTCGACCGCATGGAGCTCATTGAGATCAACAGCTACACGGAGAACGAGAAGAAGCACATCGCCCGGGAGCATCTGATTCCGAAGCAGATTGAGGCCAACGGCCTCGCGAAGGAACAGCTGACGATCGAGGACGGCGCGCTTGACGAAATCATATCCAGGTATACAAAGGAAGCGGGCGTGCGTTCTCTGGAGCGCCAGATCGGCCACATCTGCCGCAAGACGGCGCTTCGGATCCAGGAAAAGGATGAAACGTCCGTCACGGTGACAAAAGAGAACCTGGAGGATTTCCTGGGACGCGGCAGATACACCGTGAATATGGCGAACTCCAGACCGGAAATCGGCATCGTCCGCGGCCTCGCCTGGACGAGCGTCGGCGGAGATACACTGGAGATCGAGGTGAATGTAATGCCCGGAAAGGGAGAATTCCTCCTCACGGGACAGCTCGGAGATGTCATGAAGGAATCCGCGAGGACGGGAATCAGCTTTATCCGGTCTGTATCTGCGGAATACGAGATTCCGGACGACTTTTTCACGGGAAATGACATTCACATTCACATACCGGAGGGAGCCGTGCCGAAGGACGGACCGTCCGCGGGAATCACGATGGCGACCGCCATGCTTTCGGCGATCACGAAGCGACCGGTCCGCGCAGACCTGGCGATGACCGGAGAGATCACGCTTCGGGGAAGGGTTCTTCCGATCGGCGGCCTGAAGGAAAAGCTTCTGGCGGCCAAAAAAGCCGGCATCCGCACCGTGCTCGTGCCGGAGGAGAACCGGCCGGATGTGGCGGAGATGGATGCGGAGATCACAGAGGGCCTTGAGATCGTCTATGTCAGCCGGATGGAAGAGGTGCTGAAACAGGCGTTGATATCGTAATCCCATATTATTATGAAATGGAGAAGATATGAATATTACAAGCGCCGAGCTTGAAACCGTATGCGGTGTCACAAGTAAATTTCCCGTGAATACGCAGCCCGAAATCGCATTCGCGGGAAAGTCAAATGTCGGAAAATCATCCCTGATCAACGGGCTGCTGAACCGGAAAGCGCTGGCGAGAACGAGTTCTCAGCCGGGAAAGACGCAGACCATCAATTTTTATCATGTCAACAGCAGCTTTTATTTCGTTGACCTTCCGGGGTACGGGTACACGACAGCATCTGTCAATGTCAGGCAGTCCTGGGGACGGATGATCGAGAGGTACCTGAAGATGTCCGATCAGCTGAAGGCCGTGTTCCTGCTGATTGACATCCGTCATGATCCGTCGGCAAACGACAGGCAGATGTTCGAGTGGATTTTGTCCCGGGGATATGAGCCGGTGATCATCGCGACCAAGCTGGACAAGCTCAAGAGAAGTCAGGTCCAGAAGCAGATCAAGGCTGTCCGCGACGGACTCGGAATGAGACAGGAGGAAAAGCTTTTCGCGTTTTCGGCGGTCACAAAGCAGGGAAGAGATGAGATTCTCGACTATATCGGGGAACTGACAGGAGCTTCGGAATCATGAGCATCATTAAAGCAGACAACCTGAATTACGACTATCTGGAATACGGAGAGGACGGGGAAAAACCGGAGATCACCCATGCGGTCAGAGATGTAAATCTGAAGATCAAAGAGGGACAGTTCATCGCGATTCTCGGCCATAACGGCAGCGGAAAATCGACCCTGGCGAAGCATATGAATGCGCTTTTGGTTCCTACGGGAGGCACGATGTGGGTGGATCAGATGGACACGCACGAGGATGACGAGGTGTGGGATATCCGGCAGAGAGCCGGCATGGTTTTCCAGAACCCGGACAACCAGATTGTATCCTCCGTTGTGGAGGAGGACGTGGGATTCGGGCCGGAGAACCTCGGGGTTCCGACGGACGAGATCTGGAAGCGGGTCGATGATTCGCTTCGCAAGACCGGCATGATTGCCTATCGTCACCATTCGCCAAACAAGCTCTCCGGAGGACAGAAGCAGAGAGTGGCCATTGCCGGCGTTATGGCCATGAAGCCGAAATGTATCATTATGGATGAGCCGACGGCTATGCTGGATCCGAACGGGCGTCACGAAGTGATTCAGGCGGTGCGCGATCTGAACAAAAGCGAAGGAGTTACCGTCATACTGATTACCCATTACATGGAAGAGGTTATTTACGCGGACAATGTATTTGTCATGGATGAGGGAAGACTCGTGATGCAGGGAACGCCCCGGGAAATCTTTTCACATGTTGACGAGCTCCATGAGCTGCGGCTGGATGTGCCGCATGTCACACAGCTGGCGCACGCACTTCGCCTGAAAGGACTCGACATCCCGGAGGGTATCCTCAGTATTGACGAATTTGTGGATGCGATTATGAAAATCCGCGACGGAGGAGCAGTTTCTGACGAAAGAAAACAGGCTTTAGGGGAAAATCCGGAAGAGCGGGAAAACAAGGCTGACCGGGAGAACCCAAGCCTGACCTAAAGGAAGACAGGGCAGAGGAAAGAACATGTCAATCAGATTAGATCATGTGACCTACACATACAGCCCGGGAACCGCGTATGAGATGCATGCGCTGAAGGACGTTTCACTCGAACTCCCGGACGGACATTTCATCGGCATCATCGGACATACCGGAAGCGGAAAGTCGACGCTGATTCAGCATCTGAACGGGCTGATGCGTCCGACCTCCGGCCATGTGTATTTTAATGATGAGGATATCTGGGGCGAAAAGTATGACCGCAGAAATCTCAGATTTCATGTCGGACTTGTCTTTCAGTATCCGGAGTATCAGTTGTTTGAGACGGACGTCATCACCGACGTCTGCTTCGGCCCCAAGAACCAGGGACTGTCTGAAGAAGACCGTATGAAGCGCGCAGAGGAAGCTCTGCGGCAGGTCGGCGTGGACGAGTCTCTCTTCCGGAAATCTCCCTTTGAGCTTTCCGGCGGACAGAAGAGAAGGGTGGCGATTGCGGGAGTTCTCGCGATGAACCCCGATGTCCTGGTTCTCGATGAGCCGACTGCGGGACTGGACCCGATGGGGCGGGATGAGATTCTTGGTACCGTCGCCGGTCTTCAGAAGCAGCGGGGCATCACCGTCGTTCTAGTCTCTCACAGCATGGAGGATGTGGCGGAATATGTCGATCAGCTGATTGTTATGAATCACGGAGAAAAGGCATTTGACGCGCCGCCCCGGGAGGTTTTTTCTCATTATAAGGAGCTTGAGAAGATGGGACTCGCGGCACCGCAGATGACCTATATCATGCATGCGCTGAAGGAGAGAGGACTCGATGTTGATGTACACGCCACGACAATCGAGGAAGCGGAAGAAAGCATCCTTCATGCGCTCGGGAGAAAATAAATGTTTAAAGATATTACGATAGGCCAGTATTACCCGGCGGATTCGCTGATTCATAAACTGGACCCGAGAGTAAAGTTTGTCGGAACACTCATCTATATCATATCTCTGTTTGTCTTTCACACATGGGGCTATGTTCTCGGAACGGTCTTTCTGTTCTCCGTGATTCGTTTGTCAAAGGTTCCGCTCGGTTTCATGTTGAGGGGCCTGAAGGCGATCTGGATTCTGCTGATTTTCACAATGGTGCTGAATCTCTTCCTGACCCAGGGTACGGTCGTCTGGCAGTTCGGGATCCTTCATATTACGAGAGAGGGAATCGGCACGGCGGCCAAGATGGGAATCCGCCTTGTATATCTGATCATCGGGTGCTCCATCATGACGCTCACAACCACACCGAACAAGCTGACCGATGCGATGGAATCGCTGTTCCGTCCGCTGAGAAAGGTGCATGTGCCGGTACACGAAATCGCCATGATGATGTCCATCGCGCTTCGTTTCATCCCGATTCTCATGGAAGAGACCGACAAGATCAAGAAGGCGCAGATGGCGAGAGGCGCCGATTTTGAGAGCGGCAACGTCATCCAGAGGGTAAAGGCGATGGTTCCGATCCTGGTGCCGCTCTTCGTATCCGCCTTCCGCAGGGCCAATGATCTGGCGCTTGCCATGGAAGCCAGATGTTACCACGGAGGCGACGGCCGAACGCAGATGCGTCCGCTGGTGTATCAGTCCCGAGACCTTGCCGCATACGCGGTGCTCCTGGCATACCTGGCGGCGGCTATCGTTCTTCGCGCGGTTCTTCACTGGTGACAGATGCTCTGATACATCAAAGGGGGATACGGGGAAAAACATGAAACGTGTAATGCTGACGGTTGCTTATGATGGAACCGGTTACTGCGGATGGCAGGTACAGCCGAACGGGATCGCCGTGCAGCAGGTCCTGAATGAGGCTCTTTCGGAGCTGACCGGAGAAGAAATTCATACCCTCGGGGCGAGCAGGACCGATGCCGGCGTACATGCCAGGGGAAATGTGGCAGTCTTTGACACATCCGCCCGGATGCCGGGGGACAAGTATTCGTACGCATTGAACACGAGACTCCCGGACGACATCAAAATCCAGGGCTCCCGGGAAGTATCACCGGAATTTCATCCCCGCTTCACCTCCACGGTCAAGACCTATGAATATAAAATTCTGAACCGCCGTTTTCCCGATCCGACGAGACGGAATGACACCTGTTTTCTATATGTTCCGCTGGATGCGGAGCGCATGGACAGAGCGGTCCGGTATCTCATCGGAGAGCACGACTTCCGGAGCTTCCAGGCATCAGGCGAGACCAGCCCCGACCGAAGTACCGTGCGTACGATTTATTCCGCGGAGGTCGTCCGGGAAGACGATCTTATCCGCTTCCGGATCTGCGGGAACGGATTTCTCTACAACATGGTTAGGATCCTGGCGGGAACGCTCATGGAAATCGGAAAAGCCAAAATCGAGCCGGAGGAAATGGAGAAGATCCTGGCCTGCAGAGATCGCAGCGCCGCCGGACCGACGGCGCCGGCGCGCGGACTCACCCTGCTGGAGATCCGATATCCGGAATGGGAGCCTGATTATCTGAGCCGCAAGCCGGATGATATAAGCTGAAAGAGCAGCATAGCCGTAGACCGGATGATATAAGCTGAAAGAACAGCATAGCCGCAAGCCGGATCATTGAATCTGCAAGAACAGCATCGCAGCAAGCCGGAGGGATAATAATGGAGTTTAACTGGGGACTTCTGCTCAGGACCGCGGTGATTCTGGGCATTACATTTTTGACGGTATATTTTATCCGCCGTTTTTTCAAGGGGCTGAATAAACGGACGCAGAAGCAGAGCCTCTACAACAAATTTCTGCAGAGCATTCTCACGGCGGGAATCACCATCATCGGCGTGTATTCCGCACTGGGCTCCTTTGAAATCGCCAAGGAAATCAGTACGACGGTGCTGCAGAGCAGTGCGCTGTTGATCGCGGTCGCGACCTTTGCGGCGCAGCAGACGCTGGGAAACGTCATCTCCGGTTTTTCATTGTCTTCGTCCAAGCCCTGCGATATCGGACAGAAGATTCAGATCAAAAGCGGAGGAAACGTAATTGCAGAGGGAATTGTCCGTGATATGACCGTGAGACATGTTGTGATCGAGCAGGCGGACGGACAGATGTGTATCATTCCGAACAGTGTGGTGGACGGCGCCGTGATTGTCAATATGAGCAACCCCGATACCGTCGCAACCTTTGTAGAAGTAGAGGTCGATTACGCGACAGATATCGAGAAGGCAAGGGCCATTATCATGGAAATCTTGAAAACAGAGCCCCTTGTTGTGGAGGCAGAGAAAACCACCGTACTTGTCAGCATGCTTACCGCGAACGGCATGCTGCTGAAGTTCGCCGTGTACACCAGGGATATCATGGAGAGCTACCTTGCATGCAGCAATGTGCGGCAGAGGATCGTCAGTGAATTCAAAAAAGCGGATATCGTGATCCCGTACAATACGGTAACCATCGACACGCCGGAGGAGCCGGTTCAGCCGGAGAAAAAAGTGAAAGAAGAGAACTGAAAAGCAAACCTGCGATTCGAAAAAATCCGTAAAAGCAGCTGCATTCCGTCAAAAAATAGCTGTATTCCGGCAAAAATAGCTTGACACAGGTTTTTCTGTATTATAAACTAATTCAGTGTGACGCGGGACGAGTGTGCCTGTCGTGTCTCCCAAACACGTCATCCGACATTTGAAAACGCATCATACAGAGCATCCAGAATGATCGAAAGCCTAAGATCGGATGCTCCGGTGCATGACCATACGGACAGTGGAGATTGCATCATGCTATCATTTATATAACGAATCTTACAGCCGCGCCGCGCGCTGTAGTTCATTCATGCAGGAGGTTGTTACCATGAAAACATATATGGCGAATCCGGATAAGTTAGAGAAGAAATGGTATGTCGTTGATGCTTCCGGAATGGTTCTCGGACGTCTTGCTTCTGAGGTCGCTTCTGTTCTCAGAGGAAAGAATAAGCCGGAGTTCACTCCGAACGTAGACACCGGAGATTATGTAGTCGTTATCAATGCAGACAAGATCAAAGTAACCGGCAAGAAGCTGGAGCAGAAGATCTACTACAGACATTCCGATTATGTAGGAAGTCTGAAGGAGACAACCCTGAAGGAGATGCTTGCAAAGCATCCGGAGAGAGTCATTGAGTTCGCTGTCAAGGGAATGCTCCCGAAGGGACCTCTCGGAAGAGAAATGATGACAAAGCTTCACGTATACGCAGGTGCTGAGCATCCTCATGCAGCTCAGAAACCGGAAGTGCTCACATTCTAACTAAGGGAGGTAAAGACAAATGGCTAACGAAAAGTATTATGGAACAGGAAGAAGAAAAAAATCTATCGCCAGAGTTTACCTTGTACCGGGAACCGGCAAGATTACTGTAAATAAAAGAGATATCGATGATTACTTCGGACTTGAGACGCTGAAGACAATCGTTCGTCAGCCGCTCGTAGCTACGGACAACACCGATAAGTTCGATGTACTTGTTAATGTACACGGCGGCGGATTCACCGGTCAGGCCGGCGCGATTCGTCACGGAATCTCCCGTGCGCTGCTTCAGGTTGACGCTGAGAACAAGCCGACACTGAAGGCGGAAGGATATCTTACACGTGATCCGCGTATGAAAGAGCGTAAGAAGTACGGTCTCAAGAAGGCTCGTCGTGCACCGCAGTTCAGCAAGCGTTAATCGATTGTTGCAAACACCTGAAAAACCGCGTAAACAAGCCGTTTGCGCGGCTTTTTCATACCCAAAAATACCTCGGATTTTTTGTCCCAGTTTGTCTCATTTTGTAACAAAAAAGTCAGTTACAAAGTGGATAACAGGCCATTTTTGACCCAAAAAAGTTACAAAAGTGGATAATTTTCGCCTGTTTTGGAGGCAAAATCGGACCGGGATCCTTGACAGATTTTCGGCAGAAATTGATCTCATGAAGGGGTATCGGACAGGAGAATTTTGCTCGTGAAACAGCCGGGAAAAATCTTTTGTCCCAGTCTGTCACATTTTGACGTAAATTAAACGGCATCAATTTTACATAGAGCGTCAGCTCATTCTTTGAACGGAAAGAATGGACTGGCGCTCTTTTTTATTTTCACAAAGCGAAAGGAGGAAGACGATGCCGTTTGATTATTTCTATGGTCGGGAAGATGCCGAGCAGTATCTGTTCTATCGGATACCGAAGGCACTGATCACTGGTGAACAGTTCAGGGACATCTCCTGTGAGTCAAAGCTGCTGTATGGCCTGATGCTGGATCGCCTGTCCCTGTCGATGAAGAACGGTTGGTTCGACGATCTGAACAGGGCATACATCGTTTATACGGTCGAAGACATCATGTCGGATCTGCAATGCGGCAATCAGAAAGCAGGAAAGCTCCTGCAGGAACTGGAACAGAAAGCGGGGCTGATTAAAAGAAAGCGCCAGGGACTTGGGAAACCGTCTCTCATCTATGTTCTGAAGTTTTCAACAGGTTATCCACGTAAATCTTCAGAATCACATTTCAAGAAATGTGAAAATCACACTTCTGGAGATGTGAAAACCGCATCTCTTGAAATGTGCGAATCACACACTAATAAGACTGAGTTTAATAAAACTGAAATGAATAAGAATAATCTTATCTATCCATCACAGTGTGTATATCCCGGAGAAGAACCTCACCCAGATACAGACCAGATGGATGGATGTGATGGGATATCTCCTGCTCCTGTAAAACCGGATCCAATGGAAAAGAGAAGGCAGTATGAACAGTATTTCCGTGATCAGCTGGAAATCGAATGTTTTAAGGACGATCAGTATTACAAGTTCGATCAGGGAAGAGTGAATGAGATTCTGGAGACCTGTGTAGACATCATGTGCAGCACAGCACCTACGATCCGGGTAAACGGCGAGGATATGCCCTCGGAGGTTGTGAAATCCCGGATCATGAAGCTTGGCTATAGTCATGTCCAGTATATTCTCGACTGTTTCCATGACCAGATATCTGACATCCGTAATATCCGGGCATATCTGCTGACAACGTTGTATAACGCGCCTCTGACGATTGATCATTACTACGACGCGAAAGTGCATTACGACATGAGTCATCGTTAAATCTCTTCAACCACAGGACCAATGTGGATATCAACAATCGACTTGTCTGCTATGACATCAAGGAACTCGGCAAGCAGTTGAAAAAGCTCGGCATGCTGATTGTTCAGGATCAGGTGTGGGGCAGAGTCACTGCGAACCGCGAAGCCGGAAAGTCTACCCGCTACTACATGGATGAGTTCCATCTGCTTCTCAAAGAAGAACAGACGGCAGCCTACTCTGTTGAGATCTGGAAGAGATTCCGTAAGTGGGGCGGTATTCCGACCGGCATTACACAGAACGTGAAGGATCTTCTTTCCAGTAGGGAAGTCGAGAACATTTTTGAAAACTCGGATTTCATCTATATGCTCAATCAGGCATCCGGTGACCGGGCAATTCTTGCAAAGCAACTCAATATCTCTCCGCATCAGCTGTCCTATGTGACGCATTCCGGAGAGGGAGAAGGGCTGCTTTTTTATGGAAATGTCATCCTGCCGTTTGTGGATCATTTCCCGACGGATCTGGAACTGTACCGGATCATGACGACAAAGCCGGGTGAAGTATCCCATGAGAAGGAGGAAAGCTAATTGGCAGAGAAGAAAGAAAAAGTCCGCTTCCGGAAGGATATGGCGGAGCAGTCGGCTAGAGCAGCACCGGATACAGAAGAGGTCCGGCTTCCTTCTGAGGAAGGATATACCAGGACGAAGAAGAAATCCCGGTTCAAAGGCAATACGAATTATGGGAAGGAGCTTCGGTTTGGAAAGAAGAAACAGGACAAGCCGAAAACATCAAAAACCGTCTCATCGACAGTCCTTTCCCAAAGAATGCATGCTGCTATCGAATCAGAGAATCAAGATGACAACGTCGGCAGTAAGGCATTGAACCACAGCTCAGAAGCTGTAGAAGATACCGGAAGAGCTGCAGGCGATATCGCTGGGAAAGTGAAATATTCGAGAAAGCTCAAGGCGGCAAAGACAGCAGAAAAGCTGCAGTCGGAATTTGAATATGCTTCACGCATGGGAAATACAGCAAAGGAAGCAAATGCGTCAGAATCCGCCGCAGAGAGCACAGGAAATGCGAGCTTCTTTTCACGCTGGAAACAGCGGCAGAACATCAAGCAGCAGTATGCGGCAGCAAAGAAAGCCGGAAAAGCGGCTGGGAAAGAAGCCGGAAGTGCAACAGCTAAAGGAAGCATCAAAGCAGGCAAAGGAATTGCGGACATTGGTGCCAATATCCAGAAGTTTGTCGCGGATCATCCCGGGATGCTGCTGACGACCGGTATTCTCGGACTGGTTCTTATTCTGATTGTAAGCACGTTCTCATCCTGTTCCATGTTTGCCAGCGGCACCGGCAACAGTATTCTCGGCAGTTCCTATACCGCAGAAGATGCATCCATTCGTGGGGCAAACAATGACTATAAAGCTATGGAAGCAGATCTTCAGTCGCAGATTGATCAGGTGAAAACCACGCATCCCGGCTATGACGAATACCAGTTTGACCTTGCCAATATCAACCACAATCCCTATGTCCTGACATCGTATCTCACGGTTCTCTATGAGGATTATTCAGAGGAAGAGGTACAGGCCAAGCTGAAGGAGCTGTTCCATGCGCAGTATCAGCTGACCTTTCGGGAAGAAATCCAGACCCGCACAAGGACAGAGGAGCGGACAGGACACCGGACCGTCAGGGATCCGGATACCGGGGAGACTTCGCGGGAGGAATACACCTATGACGTGGAAGTGCAGTACGAATATAAGATTCTGCATGTGCAGCTCGTCAATAAGACGATGGAAGCCTGTATCAATCAGGCACCTCTGACCGATGCACAGAAGGCACGGTATGCACTCCTCAATGCGACAAAGGGCAACCGGGAATATCTGTTTGCGGATGATGTCTATGCCAATCCGTCTGCCGGAGAATACACGGACTATGACATTCCGGTAGAGGCGCTCAGTGATGAGAAATTTGCCAACATGATGCATGAAGCGGAGAAATATCTGGGCTATCCGTATGTCTGGGGCGGATCCAGTCCGTCCACCAGCTTTGACTGCTCCGGATTTGTTTGCTGGGTGATCAATCACAGCGGCAATGGATGGAATGTCGGCAGGACAACGGCGGAGGGACTTCGTCAGAAGCTGAATATCATTCCGCCGGATGAAGCAAAACCTGGCGACATCATCTTTTTTCAGGGAACATATGACACACCGGGTGCCAGCCATGTCGGGATCTATGTCGGCAATGGCATGATGATCCACTGCGGCAACCCGATTCAGTATGCTTCCATCAATTCATCGTATTTCAGACAGCATTTCTACTGCTTCGGCAGATTGCAGTAAGGAGGTTTTCATGAGTAAGAAACTGGAAAGAATCAAAGCTGATCTCAATAAAGCCCGTGCAAAGCGGACAGAATGGGATCAGCGGATTAAGAAACTGGAACAGAAATATTCAGAAGAGGAGAACACGGAGATTCATGAGGTTGTACATGCCTTCAGTCTTACACCGGAAGAACTGCGGGAACTTCTTCAGAATCGGGCAGCCATGGTTCCGAATAAAGGCGCGGAAATGGCAGAACAGGAGGCGGAACATGAAGAAGAGTAAATGGCTTTCCGTTGTACTGGCAGCAATGCTCTGCTGCGGTGCTTCGTCGATCCCGGTATTTGCCCAGACAAATGAACCGGCAGCATCCACGGAGGCGGTTCCGCCGGAGACAACCGAAGAACCCACAGAGACCACGGAGGAACCGGAGAAACTGGAACCGCTGACTCCGGATGGCAATCTCACACTGGTCGATGACATTTCGACCAAGAGTGGGAAGCAGTTCATTACCGTCGTTACAAAGAACGGAAACTATTTTTACCTCATCATTGATCGTGATGATGAAGGGGAGCAGACGGTTCACTTCCTGAATCAGGTCGATGAGGAAGATCTTTTGAATCTGATGGATGATGAGGATGCAAAAGCTATCCGGGAATCCTTGGATCAGCAGAAAACGCAGGAGACAGTAACACCGCAACCGGAAGAGAAAAAAGAGGAGACAGAAACCACGGTGGAACCTGCAGAGAAGAAAAAGAGCAGCAATAACTACATGCTTCCAGCTGCAGCAGTTCTGATTGTGGCTATCGGAGGGATTGGTGTATGGATTTTCCTGCAGGCAAAGAAGAAAAAGGGAAAGCCTGCCGATCAGCCGGATCCGGATGCAGATTACCGGGAGGATGACGACGGTTATGATCTTCCGGAAGAAGAGGAAACGGATGATGAACAGGAATCCGAAGACTCTGACGGAGAAGAATAAAAATTTTTTCAAGAAATTTTGAGGGAAATGGCTGCTCTTTGTCTATATAGAAGGTGAAGGAGGTCATACACATGACAGAAAACATGAATTCTTTATGCAATGCAGCAGCGATTCGTTCCCTTATTGAGGAAAACAAGAAGATTGAAGAGGAGATTGGAGAACTGGAACAGCTCTTTTGGCAGAACATTATGAAACTGGCGATGCTGGGAGACGTTCCATCTATGTGTCTTCTCATTCGTACAGGAGGTGACAGTCCATTCGATATTGATCCCATGGTTCCCTGGAACTAATCCATCCGTCAAACAGGATAAAGATACTGAGCTGTAGAAATTTCTATGGCTCAGTTTTTTCATGAAAGGAAAGAAAGATCTATGGAAAAAGAAAAGACGATTGATGAACCCATTTCAACGACCGGAACGGTCCGGGATGTCCTGGAAGAGTTGAAGGATCAGGATGTTGTAATCGTGATCCCGATCGGAGGTGATGCAGATGAGTTCAAGTAAACGCTACAAGCTGGATAAAGTCGGTATCCGCATGGTAAAGGAGCCGCCTCTCTACAGCTCCGAACCGGTAAATTCACCGGAGGCGGCTGTTCGCCTGATGTCAGAAACGCTGAAGGGATATGACCGGGAGGTGCTGGCGGTTGTTAACCTGAGAAATGACCTTTGCCCCATCAACATGAATGTCGTTTCCATCGGGACATTAAATCAGTCGCTTGCACACCCGAGAGAAATCATGAAGAGCATCATTCTCTCCAATGCGGCATCCGTCATGCTGTTTCACAATCATCCGAGCGGCAATCTTATGCCATCACAGGAAGATATCGCCCTGACGGACCGGATGGCAAAGATCTGTGAGCTGTTAGGAACACCGATTGTGGATCACATCATCATCGGCAATGACGACCGCTATTATTCCTTCCGGGAAAACAGCATACTGAAGGTCCCGCCTCTGGAATATGCCAGAGACGTCACCGATCTTCACCTTGGGGCAGAAGCTGTATCAGAACCGGGTACAAAGAAGCTGCAGCAGACAATCACGGAGATCACGGAAAAACTGGAGCAGGGAGTTCATGAACTTTTCGAGAGTGAGAAGTACAAGGCGTATCTTTCCAGTATGTCCAAGTTCCACAATTATTCTCTGAACAACACGATCCTTATCAGCATGCAGAAGCCGGATGCCACGCTGGTTGCCGGGTATCAGGCGTGGAAGAAAAACCACGGCAGACAGGTAAAGCGTGGAGAGAAGGGAATCAAGATCATTGCCCCGGCGCCTTACAAAGTGAAGACAGAACGGGATGTGATTGATCCGAATACGCAGAAGGCAGTTCTTGATGCGGATGGCAAACCGCAGAAGGAGACGGTCGAGATTGAAAGGCCGTCGTTTCGGGTCGCCACCGTATTTGATGTGAGCCAGACGGAAGGAAAAGAGATTCCAACGCTGGGTGTGGAGGAGCTGACGGGATCGGTTGATGGTTATGGAAAGTTCCTTACAGCACTGGAGCAGACATCACCTGTGCCGGTCGGCTTTGAGGAGATTACGGGAGGGGCCAAAGGGTATTTTCATACGGTAGAGAACCGGATCGCTATTCAGGAAGGAATGAGTGAGATCCAGACCGTAAAAACGCTGATTCATGAAATGGCGCACGCAACACTCCATGCCGGTAAGGACAGGGAAAAGTTTGATACCAGGACAAAGGAAGTGCAGGCGGAGAGTGTTGCTTATACCGTGTGCCAGCATTACGGCATTGAGACTTCGGATTATTCATTCGGCTATATTGCCGGGTGGTCCACTGGGAAAGAAACAGCGGAACTGAAAGCCTCACTGGAGACGATCCGAAGCACATCCAGCGATCTGATCGGAAGAATTGACGGGCATTTGCTCGATCTGCAGAAGGAGAAGAGCGTAGACAGGGGATCTTCCTTGGAAGCACCGGAAGCTGCAGAAACAGGGACAAATGCTCGACCCATAGAGCAGAAAGCAGCTGATAAGGAGGAACAGCCGAAGAAATCTGTCTGCGCTGAGCTGAAGGCTTCTCGGAAGAAGAAAGAAACGCCGGTGAAGAAACATCCGCCGAAGAGCAGAGAAGAGGTGCTGTGATGGGATATAAGTTAGTAATTGCGGAAAAGCCATCCGTTGCACAGAGCATTGCCAAGGTGATCGGCGCAAATGAACGAAAGGATGGGTATCTGGAAGGAAACGGTTATCTGGTAAGCTGGTGTTTCGGACACCTGATCGAACTTGCGGAACCACAGAATTATGATGACCGGTACAAAGCATGGAACATTGAAAGTCTGCCGATTGTGCCGGAGCACTGGAAATACCTTGTCTCTTCCTCAACAAGAAAGCAGTACACGCTGCTGAAGAAACTGATGGAGAGAAAGGACGTGGACAGTCTTGTAGAAGCGACCGATGCTGGAAGAGAGGGAGAACTGATCTTCCGGCTTGTTTACAGTCAGACCGGAAGCCGAAAACCATTTGAACGTCTTTGGATTTCATCCATGGAGGATGCAGCAATCAAAGAAGGTTTTGAGAAGCTGCTGCCGTCAGCTGCATATGATGCGCTGTATGAGTCAGCTTTATGTCGGGAACGTGCCGACTGGATCGTCGGAATCAACGCAACCCGGCTTTTTTCATGTATCTATGGGGAAACGCTGAATATCGGCCGTGTCATGACACCGACGCTTGCCCTGACCGTGGACCGGGAGAAGGATATTTCGTCTTTTGTTCCAGTGCCCTTTTTCACCGTGACGCTTCACTTCCCTGAGTTTGATGTGTTGAGCAGACGTTATGAAACGCAGGATGAGGCAGCGCATCTGATGGATGCCTGTATGCAGGAAAAAGAAGCAGTTGTCGAGAGCGTTGAGAAAAAGCAGAAGATGGAGAAACCACCGCTTCTTTTCGATCTTACAAGCCTTCAGCGGGAGGCAAACCGGACGCTTGGGTTTACAGCAAAACAGACATTGGATTATCTGCAGAGTCTTTATGAAAAGAAACTGGTGACCTATCCCCGGACGGACAGCCGGTATCTGACGGATGACATGGCAGAGATGCTGCCGGATCTCTGCCATTCAGTCGCAGAGAAATTTGGCTGGAAGGAGAAGCTTTTTGTGCACTCGGAACAGGTCATCAACAGTAAAAAGGTCACCGACCATCATGCTGTGATTCCGACAAAGAGCATGGTGAAAAGTAAGCTGGAGGATCTTCCCAGAGGCGAAAAAGAGGTGCTGACACTGGTGGCGTCAAGACTTCTCGCTGCTGTAGGGGAACCAGTGAAGTATACGGAGACCAGGGCGGTTCTGAAGTCCGGCGGTGCTGATTTCACTACCAAAGGAAGAACGGTGCAGGATGCTGGATGGCGGCTTCTGGATCGTTTCTTCAGCCGGAAGAAAGAAAAGGAAGTGGCTGTTCTGCCAGATCTACAGGAAGGTAGCCGCCTTGCCTTTACAGGATCGGAATGCAGGGAAGGAAAAACAGAATCGCCAAAGCATTACACGGAGGACTCTCTTCTTGCTGCAATGGAAAAGGCTGGCGCGAAGGAGACACCGGATGAAGCGGAAAGAAAGGGACTCGGTACACCGGCAACACGGGCAGCCATTATCGAAAAGCTTGTGTCAAAAGGATTTCTGAACCGTGTCTCCGACAAGAAGGTAAAGAACCTGATCCCGACAGAGACCGGGAAAGCGCTGATCCGTGCGGTGCCAGAGAAGATCAAGTCTCCTTCCATGACGGCGGAGTGGGAACAGAAACTTCTGCAGGTGGAGAAAGACCAGCTGCAGCCGGAAGAATTCATGGACGAAATAGAAGAGATGGTAAGGGCCATCGTTCAGGAAACAGAAAAACAGGAGGATATCAAAGGTATGAATGAAAAGAAAATCATAGGTAAGTGCCCGGTCTGCGGCAGCGACGTGATGGAAACGCGGAAGGGCTGGTTCTGCAGCTGTCAGGACTGCCATTTCGGGCTCTGGAGAGATAATGCGTATTTCAAGAAGATCGGGAAAGAACTGACAGAACCAGTTGTTACGGCGCTTCTTTCCGACGGACAGACAAAGCTTGTCGGCTGCACTTCCCAGAGAACGGGTAAGAAGTACAACGCAATCCTTCATATGACAGCGGATGAGAAGCAACGTCCGTCCTTCCACATGGAATTTGAAAAGAGGTCAACATGAGCAGTGAGAATGTGACAATCGATGAGCTGGCAGCCGGACTTGATCAGTTTGGTTATGATTTTGATCCTTACGGATATATGGATGAGGTCAGTTCAAGAGAAGAAGGCTTTGCACAGATCAAAGGCGAGCTGCTGAAGGGAAATCTTTCCGGTTATCGGGACTATCTGCAGGAAGCAGTGGAAGAGGAAGGCGAGTTCGCGCTGGAGGCCGCGGATCTGCTTGATCTGATGGATCGATATGAGAAGCAGGGAAAGCTCTCTGTACAGCAGAAACTATTCATTCTGGACCGTATCGATGAGATTTCAAAGAACAAGCCAACCCCTGAAAAAGGAAAGCTGATCTCATCAAAGGAGGATGTGCGATGAAGAATTATCGTCTTTCGCCTGCTGAGCAGGAAACCATTATTAACTGGGACAATGAGCTGGAGACAGCCAGTGTTTACACGTATGACCAGAAACTTGGGAAACGCCTTCTGGAGCTTTCTAGGAAGTACCCAGGCCTCTTTGTTCTGAAAGAGAAAGGCAGTCAGCACTGCCTCATGTTTACAGTGCCGAAGAAGTATATCAGCATCCGGCAGCCATACAGTGAGGAACGTAAGAAAAAGCAAAGTATGGCAGCCAAGGAGAGGGTGAAAAAGTATGGTTCGCCATTTGAAAAAGCGGAGGAAACAATATGAGCAGAGACATTGTGAAATGGGATGAAGTCAACGGAAAATCTGAGCCGGAGAAGATCGAGGCATTCCTCACGGACATCACCGATACCTATGCAATCCTGCAGCTTCGCCATGAGGATGAGACGCAGGATGAAAGATTTGAATCTTACAGCAATTTAAGGAGAGCCGGGAAGGAGCCGGACATTGATCACTATGAAGTAATTTATGCGGCGCCTCTGCTTCCGTATGCGGATCAGAATGTCATGCTGGAGCAGATATATGAGAAGTTCAACGTAGATCGCCCGGAGGATTTCCATGGTCACAGTCTTTCGGTCAGTGATGTAGTAATGCTGCGGCAGAACGGAACTGTTTCTGCACACTATGTAGATTCGGTCGGTTTTACGCCGCTGGAGGGCTTTTACTCCCAGAAGAATCATATACGCACACTGGAAGATATGCTGGAACAGAATGACAATATGCTCGATGGAGTGGTGAATAACCTGCCGGACGAAGCTGTCCCGTGCAAATGCGAAAAGAAGAAAGAGTCTGTACTGGATCAGCTAAATGCGATGAAGGAAAAGGAAGCACCACCGTTTATCGGTTTTCCGGAAATGATCGACCGGAACCGGGAATAGGAGGGCAAATGAAATGGAATCAGGATGATCGGATGCTGTTGATGCTGTACGGAGAGAAAAGTCTGTCGGAAACGATTGCTTCCATGAAGAAGGTGAGAAGTTCACTGGAAGAAGACGAAACGGAACTGGACCGGATGCTTGCAAATGTCATTCGAAAGCTTCAGCAGATCTCCGAGAAGGAATATGCTGGAATGAGGATGTGAGAAAATTGAAGAAAGAGGAAGTTATTATCCTTCGGATTTCAGAGGATGATCGGAACAGTATCCACGATAAGATGGAAGAGATCGGTGTCCACAATATGAGTGCCTACATCCGAAAAATGGCATTGGATGGCTACTGCATTCATCTGGATCTGAAGGAGATCAAGGAACTGGTGACTCTCCTGAAGCGCTGCAGCAACAATCTGAATCAATACGCAAAGCATGCGAATACGGACGGCAGCATCTACGAAGAAGATATCAGAGACCTGCAGGAGCAGTTCTCCGTGATTATGGAGACAGGCAAGGGAATCCTTGAGGCGTTGTCTACCGTGCGATAAGGCATTCTTTGACATCCTTGCAATTTCCTTCGGGTCTTGTTTAACTGAAATCAGAAACAGGAAAGGGGGCAGATCATCATGCTGGCTATTCGTATTATCTTTAAAATTATCGCTATTCCGCTATTTCTGGTTGTGGGGATTGCAGAGCTTTTATTCAAGCTGCTGACGAATCTTTCGTCTTATATCATCGGACCGCTGATGTTCCTCATTATCGGATGCGATATCTGGTGTCTGTTTGGCCAGCAATGGCTGAATTGCCTGATTCTGACTGTATTGGTAGGCATCTGCTTTCTTGTACTCTTTGCAGCAGCACTCGTCATCGTCTTACTTGAATCAGCGAGAGAAGGAATTTCTGGTTTTATTCACTCATAATAAGAAAATTTGAATCATTGCTTATCGGGGACTGTTCCGCTTCTTCAGTGGGATGGTCCCCGGTTTTTTGCATAATGGGAGGAAATATGGCAGCAACAAGACTGATCGCTTTGCATGTGAATAAGGATAAAGGTGTATCCGCCAGCATGCATGAGCGGATCGATTATTCACAGAATCCGGATAAGACGGAAAACGGGACACTCATCTCATCGTATGAGTGTGAGCCTGAAACAGCAGCAGAAGAATTTCTTCTTTCCAGGCGTCAGTACCAGGAAGCAACCGGCCGGGAATATAAGGGAGATATTATTGCCTATCAGATCCGGCAGTCGTTCAAGCCCGGGGAGATCACACCGGAAGAATGCAACAAAATGGGCTACGAACTTGCCATGCGGTTTACCAAAGGGAGGCATGCCTTCACCGTATCAACACATACAGATAAAGCTCATATCCACAATCACATTATTTTCAATTCCATCGATCTTGATAATACGCATAAATTTAAAAACTTCTTTTTCTCCGGGATAGCTCTTCAGCGGCTTTCAGATATCGAATGCTTCGAGCATGGCTACAGCATCATCAAGAAGAAACCTTACGCCGAGCGGACGAAGAGAACGGTCTATCCGAAACGGCATACGATCCGCAGTGAATTGGAAGCTGTCATTGAAGATATTTTGAAGAAGAAACCCAAAGATCTAGAAGATCTTCTGGAACAGCTTTCTCGGCAGGGATACGAGATCAAACGAGAGAAACACATCGCGGTAAAGGGAAGAGCACAGAAGCGTTTTATTCGCCTGGATTCGCTGAGTGAAGGATTCCGGACACAGGATCTGATTAAGTTTCTGGAAGACGATCAGAGATCCCATTCTGCCGGTCAGCCCTCGGGCAAACGCTCGAAGATTGATCTTTTGATCGATCTGCAGGATAAGATCCAACAGGGCAAAGGAATTGGTTATCAGCACTGGGCAAAAGTCTATAACCTGAAGCAGATGGCGAAGGTTCTTTTGTTTCTGCAGGAGAACGATATTCATGACTTTGCCAAACTGGAACAGATGTCAAAGGAATCTGCAGCACGAACCGATGAACTGCTCTCTGATATCAAACAGAAGGAAGCACGAATGAAAGAGATCAAAGTTCTGCGGATGCACATCATCAATTACAGCAAGACAAGAAATGTTTATGTGGAATACAGGAAGGCGGGATACAGCAAGAATTTCTTTGAGACGCATCGGGAAGAGATCACGCTGCATAGAGCGGCGAAGTATGCCTTCGATCAGCTCGGATTAAAGAAGATTCCAAGAGTTGCGGAGCTGAATGAAGAGTTCACCCGTCTTGCCAGAGAGAAGAATGCGGAGTATGCCGAGTACAGGAAAGAACGAGATCGGATGCGGGATCTGATCAATGCCAGAAAAAATGCGGAGATGATCCTGAATGAAAAGGAACAACCAAATGAGAGAGAACAGAAGAAGCAAATATAAGAGGAGCCTTGGACTTTGGGTATTCCTTACTTATCCTTTCTGAATCATTAACTGTATTTTGCTTTTGTACTAGTACGTTCTTTTTCTGTATTGGTTTCTTGGTCAATATTTCCTGTTTCGATACCAGTACTCTTGCAGTAAAATGATGGTCTTACGAAAAAACAGTTGCTTCTGTTCTGGATAAGCATTACCTTAATGACAACAGATCATATCGGCACAACAACCATTTCTTCAAAGTGCCAGGGAGTGTCTTTCAGACACACCGGATTCCATTTTTTCAATAATTATATAAAAGTAGCGCTTTTTATTATGCGCGGATTGGAGGACTATGGAGCAGAGAAACACTCGTAAGTTGTCAGTTTATGAAAGCAGCGGGTATCACTACAAGAGCACACCATCAATCGTTCTGAAAGGGCAGTGGCTTGAGCGGTATGGCTTTTTCATTGGGACAAAAGTTGATGTACAGTGTTCAGAAGGAAAACTGATAATCAAGCCTCGAGAAGAATGAGTAGGATATTAATTTAACTTAATAATTGAGCAACGATTCCATTGGCATATGATGGCTGTTAATGATGCTGTCATATGCCTTTTTTCTTGTTGTTTATTGTTTTTGCATTTAGCGTTCATTAGAACGCGCAGCCATTTCCTAGGAAATGTTCAAGGGGATTGGGGAGATTCCCCAACGAGCGAATTTTGTCTTTGTATATACAAAGACACTGCTCGCACAGTAACTCTTGTCCTGAAACGAGTAAGGAGGGATTTGAAGGATATGAAGAAACAAACAGTTGGCAAAGATCGCCTGGGGGATCTTGCCCCAAAATTTGCAGAACTGAATGATGATGTACTCTTTGGAAAAGTCTGGTCGAGGGAAAAGGAACTCTCCCCCAGAGACCGCAGCATGATTACGATTGCCGCATTGTTTTCCGCAGGACTCTTCCCACAGCTGATGAGCCATCTGACCCTTGGAAAGGAGCACGGCATCACAAAGGAGGAAGCAGTTGAAATTGTGACACAGCTTGCATTCTATTGCGGCTGGCCAAAAGCATAGAGCACTTTTCCTATCATCAGGGAGGTTTACGGGGATGAGTAAAAAAGTATTGATCCTGTCCGGAAGTCCCAGAAAGGGCGGGAACTCGGATCTTCTGTGTGATGAGTTCATGCGCGGAGCAGTTGAAGCCGGCAACGAAGTCACCAAGATCCGCGCTGCCGAAAAGAAGATCGGTTACTGCAGTGCCTGTTATTACTGCAGGAAGTCCGGCGGGGTCTGTGCAAAGAAAGATGATATGGCAGACATCCTGCAGCAGATGATCGATGCGGACGTGATCGTTTTGGCAAGCCCTGTCTATTTCTATTCGATCGACGCCCAGATGAAGGCACTCATTGATCGGACAATGGCCGGTTGGACCGAAGTGAAGAACAAGGAATTCTATTATATCGTCACCTGTGCTGATACTGATAAAGCTGCACAGGAAACGACACTTGCATGCTTCAGAGGTTATGCCGATTGTGTTGAAGGCGCCGAAGAAAAAGGCGTCATCTATGGAACCGGCGTGTATCAGCCTGGAGAGATCAAAAAGAGTCCTGTTTTTAAACAGGCATATGAAATGGGAAAGTCGGTCAGATAAGAAACAGACATCAGGAAAGGTAAATGCCGGAGTGAACCCAAACGAGAGGGCACTCCGGCATTCTTTTTTTTATGGGCTTTAGCCTGTTGAGCTCGAGCGAGTATTTCCCAACGGAAATATGAGC
>CAIFEZ010000030.1:39120-41350 GCA_903789595.1 uncultured eubacterium 1-6 | reverse complement strand
TAACATCGTATTTTTTTATCGTGGTTTTTCTCCTCCTTAACTGCATGACATTGATACTGAATGGTAACAGTAACATCGCCGCACGCAGGCTCTACCACTGCTCCTTTCGCATTTATGAATTCAACATTGTAATAAGCGACATTATTTGCAATCTTTCCGCATGCAATCTCAACCTTGTTCTGCGCATCCTTCAGATCACTGCCTGTCAGCGGCACCACCTTCATTGTGGTTCCCGCCTCGAATGCTCCCTTAACTGCCTGTGCCGTCGCGGTGATCTTCGAATCTGAGTATGTCAGTGCTCCTGTCGTATCCAGTGTCGTCTTCGCAGACGAATGCTGTACGAGAAGATTTTCTGAATTCTGAGACGTAATGTCACCGATGGTAACAGGTGTTGTTCCATCTGCACTATACAGTGCGATCTCACCGTTTCCGGTATATCTTACCTGGAACTTCTGTCCGACGTACGGATCCACCTCATGGCCTTCCGGCGCCGCAATCTCCTTGAAGTAGTAGATATGCGTCTCTCCGTCCGTGCTCGGCTGAATCTTTCCGAAGTACATGTAACCGTTCTCGTCAGATACCTGGGATTCGATCAGGATATCATTCCCTCCCTCGACCACTTCATACAGGCCGTAGGTAGCGCCCGGCAGCGGATCATAAGGAGCTGTCCTTGATCTCTTCTGTACTCTCAGAACGATCGGTCTCACGGTGTTTGTAAGTACCGCATGAGAGGTACTGGTCACGTTGCCCTCCGCGTCAAAAACAATTGCACTGCTGTCATATGCGACGGACGGGTCGCTTCCCTGGATCTCTCGAACCGTGTAGCCCTTCTCATCATATTCCACATTCGTGAAAAAGATCTCACCCGACGCTGTGTTCGCAGCTGTCCTGTAAACCTTATCCGGATCGCTGTTTCTGTAAAGCGCAAACGTGAACTCGCCGTTTGTCAGTGTTCCGCCGTTCAGCACCTTATTCGCGTAAATGGTAACGTTCGGATGAATCAGCTTGTTCGTCAGAGTAACCAGCTTGCCGTTCACACCAGCCGTCACAACCTGATCGTTGTTCTCGGCTTTATAGTACTCATCGTTCTCTTCCTCATGAACGGTGTAACTCTTCCCGGCTTCCAGCTGATCATAGGACATACTCCAGCCATTCACTTCGGAAAGCTCAAGCTTCTTTACCACAGCTCCCGTTGCCGTATCAATCAGATCAATCACCACGGAAGACGGACGGTAACTCTCATTGCCCTTGTCGTCCCAGTCTTTGCTGATCGTGATTGAGCCGTACTGGGTGTTGTTGAACGAAATAGAACCATTCACAACATCAGCCTTCAGCACACCATCTCCATTGTCTCCTACATGAATGGTTACATTCTGCGGTTTATCCTGATACTTAATCCCCTGAATCGTCTTTCCAGCGTTCTGCTCCTTGATTGTATAAGTGTAATCACCCGCTTTCTCAAAATGAAGCTTACCAAAGATGAAGTTACCGTTCTCATCGTTCGCAGCTGTATCTATGCGGTTTCCATTTGCATCAAAGAGGTCAAATCGGAACTGTCCTGCAACAGAAGCCTTGACTCCATTCAGAGTCTTGGTTCCGGAAATCACTGCGGAAGCAGCCTTTGCCTGATAGGTGTTGGTAAAATTAAGTTTCTTCGCATTATCACTTGTCTTTACGTCCAGTGTACCATCGCCATTGTCCTTTATCTTTACTGTCACTTTATAGCTCTTGGTATCATATTCAACGCCACTGAACGTCTTACCAGCATTTACCTCACTCACGGTGTAGGTATATGTCTTACCTGCATCATTCTGCGTGTAAGTAAGTTCTGGATATTCAATATTTCCCTTTCCATCGCTAGATGCTGAGGCAACCAGTACACCAGTATCATTATTCAGCACATTAAACTCATAACCGGCTAGGCTCATTTTCTTAGGCTTATTCGCAATGCTCTTTGTTCCTTTGAATTGCACCCTGCCAGAAGCACTGTATGTATTCGTAAACGTATGATCATTATTGTCATACTTTGCAACTACAGACAGATCTTTTGTACCATTCTTAGTTACCGTAACGGTTACGTTCAGTACATTATCCGAATCATTATCTACACCTGCAACCGTACCGCCCTCGGTAATCGTGTAATGGAAGTCACGGCTCTTATTTCCGCCAAGGTCAGCCAGCTTATAGCTGATCTTTCCGAACTGATACGTCTTGCTGTTTCCGCTTGTCG
>CAIFEZ010000030.1:0-39020 GCA_903789595.1 uncultured eubacterium 1-6 | reverse complement strand
GTAATGGAAGTCACGGCTCTTATTTCCGCCAAGGTCCGCCAGCTTATAGCTGATCGTTCCGAACTGATACGTCTTGCTGTTTCCGCTTGTCGCATCCGCCGTGATGGCATTTCCGTTTTCTGCCGGCATCGGATCCTTATAAGCCTTATCCGTTCCTGCCAGTGTAAACGTCCAGTTATCACCATCCTTAAAGTCACGATTCATCAGTTTCTTCGTGACATCGAGTGTGATATCTCCGTTCGCTGAATAGCTGTTACTAATTGTCAAACTATCAGAGTATTCATCCCCATTTTTATACTTTGCACTTGCCGAAAGCTTTCCATCCTTAGTTGTGACTGTAACAATTGCCTCATATGTCTTTGAATCATATGTAACACCATTTGCTGTATTATTGTTCTTAGCTGCTTCATCCGGGATTATTTCATTAATATTATAGTTATAAGTACCCGGTGCAGTATAAGTGATGTTTCCGAAATTAACACTCGGATGATCTTTTGTCGCCTCTTTTGTTACAGATCCTCCCTGCTTATTTTCTGGCATAGGAGCATTTGAAATGGCACTAAGCTTTATTTTAAATATTGCTCCATCAGGCCAATTTCCACTAGAAAAAGCCTTGGTTGCACTCAAATTCTTCGTTACCGAATCTTTCGAATTGGTAACATTAACTGAAATCGAACGGTGCTCCCGAATACCAATTGGTTTTTTATGTATTTCTTGCCCACCATGTTTTACAACATTAGCTATTACACCACCAATCAACATTCCTCCGCTTTGATCTACGGTTGCATCTGGCGCTAATATCTGGCCTGTAGTAAAGCCATTAATGCTTACAGTTCCAGTATATGGCGTATATGTATTGCCATTTTTTTGAACAAAGTTATAAATGATTCTTCCTGCATAGGGCGACCAGTTATCTTGTAATGAGGTTCCATCAATTTTCAGATCCTGCGTATTCATCGCATATGAATTGTAACCTGTCGCATCAATATTTACCAGAAGATACCCGTCTCCTAATTGTGTAATGAAACCATTATTATTATAAATATCAAATCCAGCAGCTTTTAAATCATTTTTATAATCCCCAGTCGTGGAAGTCAGATTAATTACGCTCACTCCGTTTCCTGCTAAAGGACCATTTTTACCGTTTGGAAGCGTACTGGAATACGATCCTGCCTGCGCTATTTCTGAAGCTATCGTATTTCTAAGCCCAGGGGTATATGTAAACGCACCCTTTGCAGATTGCACCTTCAATGGAACGTTATCAAAAATCACATCCTCCCCCTCTTCTTTAAATGAATCTCCTATTAAAATAGAAGCTTCTTTTCCGCTCTCAGATATCCCAGTTAATGCAACCTGTTTTTGACTATTGTCGGTAATGTTAAAATGCCCAATAGCATTTTCCATACCGCCACCATTTTCAATACTTGTCTTCGTATTAGAGTCATAGGAATAAGAAACCGTAAAGTCACCGTTCTTTTCCCCATTTTTAACAATATCATTTCCTGATAGTTCATAAACCTGAATCGACTTCGCATTTTCTAGAGCATTAAAAGTATTTGAAGCAGTACTTTTTGTTAATACTATGCTACCGACTCCACTGCTATCCGTAGTAATAGAAAACTTGTCATAAACATTTCCCTCAATATCTACAGTTTCAAAACTAAATCTTCCACTCTTATTTTCATCGTTACTCTGCACCTGTTTAGAAACCGTAATGGAATCATATATCGTATTATGTGTGAAATTTTTTGCTGCATTTAGTGGCAGATTAGCAGTTGTCGTAGAAAGTTGTCCTACTCTTGCATTTCCTTCAATATGATCATTTGTCTGCAAATCATTTGCCACTACAGCGTAATTCAACAATCCCCCAAGGTGACTGGTGATATCTGATATGGATACATCGTTAGAACCTGGCCAATAATTTTTCTGCGGGACACTAATCGTCTGCCAATTAGTTGTCTTATCACATCTATATAGTGAAAACACAGAAAACGAATCTACCTTGAACTCTGCCTTTTGGCTTCCTACAGATACATCCGCATTCTTGACACCCTCAACCTTGACATCTTCTGCACTGATATTGGTAGCCTCAGCCGTCGTATCCGTGCTTTCCTTCACTGCTTCCGTCAGGGGCAGGTGTTTGATCTCGACATCAGAATTTTTTTCCGCATCGAGGCTATTGGTCAGCTGATCTTTCTTGAAGTTCACGCTGATCTTGACTGCCCCTTCTGCCGGCTGTACTTCTACTTCCTTCTGCGTTACATTGCCGTCTTCATCTTTTTCTTCCACCGGATAGATGAAGGCCATATCGTACAGAAGGGTATTCTCGTCGGTGTACTGTTTTTCTGTATCAGAATCAGACGATGCTGCGGCGTCGTCGTTCAGAGCGTTCATGTACGCATCGTAGTTGTAATCCGTGCTGTCCTTTGTAACCGGGGTCACGCGGAATTCTGCATTATCCGGAACCGCTTTTGCGTCATCGAGCGTCGCAGTTACGCTTACCAGATCATCCTCATAGGAATATTCTCTCTTCGTCGCGTCCTTGCGGGCTTCGTCGATCTGCTCCGATGCGGTGAGATTCTTGTCTTTCTCCTCAGAAGATGAGGATACGGAAGAGGATGCGGTAGAATCCGCCGCTGTTTCCTTGTTCTCGGACCCGGAAGCCGTTTCCGGAGCAGCCGCCTGCTCAGCGTCTGCTGCGGTTTCCGTATTTTCGCCCTCAGATGGAGCCGCACTTTCCTCCGCTGCCTGTTCGGTACCGTTCAGGCCGATCTCCTCGGTTCTGGTGGTATCGTTCTGCTCCACATTTGATACGGTCGTTTCTCCCGCATTTTCCGAAGCAGAAGCATTGGCATCTTCATTTGTTGTTCCCTCGGCAGTTGTTTCCTGTACCGGCGTATCCTCCGCGGCGCGGAGTCTCACATTTGATGTGATACCGCTGGCCGCCACCATGGATATGGAAAGAAACAGCGCCATCCATTTTCGGAATGTATTCTTGTTCTTCATCGTTCTCTCTCCTCCCACAAAGTACCGTCAGTGTTTCAGGGCTTTTCTTCTGCGTACAAGCAGAACCGCGATGACTGCGCAGACCGCAAGAGCCGCCAGGCTGACCACCATGATGACAAGGTTCCTTGTGGAATTCTTGTCCTTGTCGGAATTCAGCTTGATATTGCTCTCAGGGGTCTGGATCTCATCGGCCTGGACACCATCAATGGAAACATCACCGGAATCATTCCCGGTTCCTGCTGTATTATTATCTGTTCCTGCATTTGCGTCGGAAGAAGCTTCACTCGATGCTTCATTTCCGTTTTCCGCATTTGCTTCTGTACCGTTTCCGGTATCCCCGGTTCCATTCGATACGCTTCCCGGAGCAACCGGAGCGATCGCCGCACCGGTAGAATCATTTGTCGACAGAACCGTACTGACTCCGGTATCCGTATTCAACATAACAGTTCTTGTAATTCCCGGAATGACCCGATACGTCGTTCCGCCGTCCGTAACGGTCACCTCCTGAACTTCCTCTCTTGTGATGACCACCTTCTGGAACGCGGTGTTGTTCTCATCGTAGTAATAAACGGTGTAGGTCTCTTTCGGCGAATAAAAATTATGATCTACATACGCTACCTGACCGGCTACCCGGAGATAATGTATGCCATCAATATCAAGGCTGTCCGGAAAATCGATTCTCGTGTCGCCCTCAGACGTCACGGTCTGCGTCCGGCTCTGGATCACATTTCCGTTCGCGATATTTACATACTGGATATTGATATCCCTTGTCTGGATCTCGGAGGAATTGCTGTATCCTTCCGGATCATAGTAGACATAGATCGTATGATTGCTGTCGTCGTAGGAATGGGTGAACTGCTTATCAAACGCCTTGTTGATCGTGTAGGTGGATCCGTTCACCGTGATGGTCTTATCCGGAGTGAACGTTCCTTCCTCGCCCGGTTTGATGTCAATGACCTTCGAATCAATGCAGCGATTTGTCTCGGAGTTGTACAGAAGCACGTACCAGCTGTACTTCTCGCCCGAATCTGCCGTTACCTTCTTATAACGGATGGTGTAGGTTCTGGCTGTATCGGAAACCTCGTGTGTAATGCTGGTGTTATCCACCGCCTTATAGTTCACGGTTTTCCCATTCTCTGTCACGGAGAAAGCTCTCGGAGCCTCGAAGGTATGCTTCTTGTCATTTACATAGAAGGTTCTCGAGGTAATGGTGCTGCCGTCGTCCTCGTTCACATAATTGACGGTGACCGGATAACGTGTGTCGGTATCCTTCGTCAGGGTGTAGTAGACGTTCACAACCGATTCATCCGCACTGTCATTCTTCTTTGATGATCTGGTATACAGCTTGCTTCCCGGCGCCAGCGTCTCCGGAATCTTGTCCTCAGAGCCGGTGAAGATATACAGAAGCGAGCCATCCTCCGTCATGCACTTGTAGGTCTTATCCGAAGTTGCTGTACCCGTATGCTCCTGATAGGTAAAGACCATATTTCCTGTCACAGGTGCTTTGTAGGAAACCTGCATACTGTCCGATGCCGCATTGAGCGATGTCCCATTCGGTCCGCTCACGATATCGTAATCTTTTCCATTCTTATAGAAGGTAGACCGCACGGAGATATCGCCGGAAGGTCCCCAGGTATCATGTTTTGATGTGGTGAATTCCTCCAGAACATTGCCGTTGACATCCTTGAATGTGATGGTAAATGTTCCGTTCTCGGCATTCGAATCGGTACTCGCATCAGTTTCCGTATTGCTTTTCACAGTTGTGTTCTCCGCGGAACCCGATACCACCGCGTTCTCCTGCGTCTCGTCCGCCCACACCGGCGGCGCCGCCGCAGTCAGCATAAATGCCGACAACACAAGTGCAGAAGCCTTCATCAACAGCTTTCTGTAGCTCTTCTTCTCTTTCATCTATCTCTCTCCCTTCCCTGTCAGTGCCTGAACGAAATTACAATCCCTGTTTATCCCTCCGCCCGACGCCTGGTGCCTGGTGCCTGGTGCGTTTCGGTATTCCGAAACTGCGGTAATTTTTACGAAAACGTTTTTGTGGCGGATATCAAAAAAAGATTGCCCTTCCTGCGTTGTTCGAAAAGCAATCCTCCAATGATTACGGATATCAGTTATGTCTTTATACCTGGATGTGTAGGGTGCGCAGTTCCTGTAATTTCCAGGTGCCGCAGGCACTGTACCCTTCCATTCTCAGCTACAGTACCCTCAGTACTTTCACGAATATAATATTTCCAATATATGCTTTTAAACTAATATAACCCCTTTTTCTCAGATATACAAGTGTCTGAATTAATTAAACTCAATTTAAGTTTCGTCTGTACATTGGTAATACTAATCTGCTTTCACTGATTATTTTCTGAAAGTTTGGCCTGAGCATCCGTATCGGATGTCCAATATTTCCTTTTGGCCCGTATTCATCTGTACAATAGAATTGTAAACGTTAAATATATAAAACGGAACATCACTGTGTACCGGCATCACATCACTTTGCGCCAGCCGCATATCTTCCAGGCGTTGCACGCTTCGCATCATCTGTTCTTCTTCAAACGCAGCCTCATTTTTTCCGTTCATTTTCAAAAAATCTTTTTTGAACCGTATCAAATGAACTCTGTCAAAGAAGAAAAGCCATAAAAAATAACCGCCTGGGAAAATGCATTGCTGCATCCTCCAGGCGGTTCCTGTGATCCATATTCAGTTGCCCCGGATTATGATATTCATCAATTGCCCTGGATCATGAAATCCATCAGTGCCTTGATGTCGTCCGGCTCTGAAGCTACGATCTCCAGCTCCGGAATGGAAGCCTCATTTGAGAAAATATTCGCAAGAGATACATACTGGCTGAGCTTTGATTTCAGGTTCAGTCTGTCGCCCTCTGCGGTAACCAGCTCCACGCGGCCCTTGCAATTGTCAATTACCTTGAAAAATGCGTTTACATCCTTAATGTTCTGCAGTTTCATTTCTGTACACCTCCAATACCTGTTCTCTGCTGCATTGTTATATATGAACTCTTGCCGATGTTAACCGGTCAGAATTCTTCACACCCGATGTCCTTCGGACAAGATCCATCATACCATGAATCCCGCCTGAATTGAAGGCGGTTTTTCAATATAATATGCTGTAATTATCCGCCGTATGTACCGTTCCCGTATCCGCCGGCATTGCCGCCGCCATATGTGCTGCCGTCCGTTCCTCCGTAGGTATCTGTGCCGTAGGTTCCTGTTCCGCCGTAAGCATCCGATCCGTAGGTTCCTGTTCCGCCGTAGGTATCCCCGCCGTAGGTTCCTGTCCCGCCGTAGGTATCCCCGCCGTAGGTTCCCGTTCCGCCGGCAGTCCCGGCTGTTCCTGTGCTTCCGGTGCCGTCCGTTCCGGATCCTGCGGTTCCGGACGCGGCTGCATCCGCGCCTGTTCCGGAAGCTCCGGATGCCTGCGTTCCCGTGCCTGCCGAGGTACCGGTATCTGTCCCGGTGTCTGCCGCGGCTTCCCCGGTCGGAACGCCGTAGACGTCAACCTCGTTGATGCAGGTATCGTCGTATGCGCTGCCGGAGTAGACCGCGTCGATGATCATCTGGATCTCGGATGCATCGACATCCTTTGAGAGCTCTACGCAGAATTCCTTCTTCTCATCCGGGAAGGTGACCTGAACGCTCTGGTCGCCGATCTTGAACGTCATGGTCTTCGGCCGGTTGTTCATGGTGTAATTGTCGTCCGAGCTGTACCAGTTTCCGAGGCGAAGCACCAGGAAACGGATCTTGTACACCTGATCCAGATGATAGGTGACGCTCTCGCCGATGCCCGGTCCGTCCACTCCGTCCTGCCAGCTGCTGTCCCTCGATCCGTCGTACAGTACGTGCGGCGTATTGTCGATGCCGGCCTGTGAGATCGTCGAAGTGGCATCGGCGCTCGCCACGGTCACCTGCGAATACCCGAGCAGATCAATCTGCGCCTGCCGGCTCGAATCCACGATGGATGCCGTGACCTTGTCCTCCTCTGCCGCCGGTGTCACAGACGGTTCTGAAGTCGAGGAGACGGAAGACGAAGAAGAGGACGTGCTCACCGATTCCTCCTCCGGCGTCGGCGTCGCATTGATCGTGACCTTCTGCGGACTGCTGTCCTTCCCGTCCTGAAGAAATTTCGATATGCCGAACATCGCGCCGATTCCCGCTGCCAGGATCACCAGAATCAGGATGATTCCCATGAGCAAAAGCTGGCGTTCTCTTTTCTTTACCCGAACCTTATCCAGCCGCCTGCCGCAGCGGGAACACCGCCTCGCCGTGTCCGGATTTTGTTCTCCACAATATGGACATCTCATAAAATTCCCGTCCCTCCAGTTGTCTCTGATTCGTCTGCTCTGAAAACCCGGACTTCCTTCCGGAACCTTTCAAAATTCTCCTTTGTGCAAAGCTGCGTGCCTTCCCGGATCAGCGACCCGTCCGCCGCGATCACTCCGTACCGGAGGATCTCAGAAAGAGGGAGTCCCTTCTCCATCGCCATGCACATTCCGGCGACCATCGAATCTCCGGCCCCCTGCGTGCTTTTCACATCGATACGGTCCGCAGGGCAGATCCAGGCCTCCTTCCGGTCGATGATCATGGCTCCCTCCGCGCCCATGGAGAGGCAGATGATCCCGACGCCTCCGCTGATGATCTCTCTCGCCTTGCGGAGGATATCCTCACGTCCCGGATTCTCCAGACCAAAAGCCGTCTCAAACTCATAGAGATTCGGCTTAATCACATCAGGGCACGCCTGAATTCCCTCGAGAAAAAGCTCGCCCTCCGCGTCCAGAATCACTTTTTTCCCGATCCTCCTGCACGCCGCTGTCAATTCCCTGTAAAAAGAGGACGGCACTCCCTGCGGCACGCTTCCGGTGATCACCACCATGTCGATCTCCGGATCGGCAAGCTGATCCATGAGCTGCTTCCGGAACGCCCGGAGGGTCTCTCCGTCAAGCGGATCGCCCTTTTGGTTCAGCTCGGTCGTAACGCGGTCCTCCTCATTCATCACCTTGATAATTTCCCGGACCGCTCCCTCTGCCATAAAGGCTTCGTAAGGAATCCCGAGAGCCTCCAGTCCCTTCGCGAAATCCTGCCCGTTCTTCGTGTAATTGATGCCGAAGGTCCGCACCGGGATTCCGAGCTGGTGCAGCACGATGGAGACATTAATCCCCTTCCCGGAGAAATCCGACCGCTTCGTCTGCACGCGGTTCAACCCTCCATAGGCAAATCCCCGGATGGTGAGCGTCTTATCGATGCACGGATTCATCGTTATTGTTGCGATCATGATTCTTCCCCGTCTCCCTCAAACGCCGCAATTCTCTCCAGGTAATCGTCGTCCGAGAGCTCCGCCAGCTCATCGAACGGGATCGTGTATTCATAGTTGTTGATAATCCGGAGGTAACGGCTGTCCAGATCAATGATGTAGACATAGTCCACGACATCCGCAAAGTCCTCGCTGTTATACAGCTTCATCGAACCCTTTCTCCAGAGAAGGCCCAGGATGTCGCTCGACCGGTCTGTTCTCGCGTCGGTCTGCGTCTCGTCGTAGGGAATGAACTGGCACCCCTGCACAATCTCCCCGAACTTTCCCATCTCGTCATTCCGGATCCGCTCCTGCAGAAAATGCAGGATATTCAGGCCCGCCATCGCGGGATGCCCGTCCTCCGGCCCGAACTTATCGATCCGCTTCTTGTCCTCCAGAAAAATATATACCGCACTGGAAATATCCATGTCTGATTCCTTCCTATTTTAAATTCTATAAAATTCCTTACTATATTATATACATTCTGATATGTACTCTTGTATATCATGTAATATGTATACCTGGATATGTTCTAATATATCATCTTATATCATCTATATCATCCCGATATCTGCGTTCTGAAGAAAGAGCAAATTCAGAAGCTTCTCATTTCCTGAATGCCTGCAGCAGCGGCAGCTCCCGCCGCACCTTGTCCACCAGAGCCAGATCCAGATCCGTGATCTGCACGCCTTCCTTTTCATCCATCTCTGCTATGACATCTCCCCACGGCGAAACAACCATGGAATGCCCCCAGGACACATAGGAAAAGGAAGGATCTCTCGCATCCGACGTTCCGACCATGTAGCATTGATTGTCCACCGCGCGCGAACGGAACATCAGCTCCCAGTGCGCCGGACCGGTGGTCATATTGAAGGACGCCGGAACCAGCACCACCTTCGCGCCGGACAGAACCATCTCGCGCACCATCTCCGGAAACCTGCAGTCAAAGCAGATACAGATGCCCGTTCTGCAGAACTCCGTGTCGAAAACGGTCGCACTCCGCCCCGCCGTCAGCGTATCCGATTCCCGGAATCGCTGTCCGCCCTCTACATCGATATCAAACAGATGCGCCTTCCTGTGCTTCGCGATCTGTCTTCCCTCCCGGTCGAACACATAGGCCGTATTGTATACGCGGCCCTCCGCGTCTACCTCCGGAATCGAGCCGGCGGACAGATAGATTCGGTGAGATCTCGCCAGATCGGAGAGCTGCCTCCAGCTCATGCCGCCTTCCGGCTCCGCGTACCTCGGAAAACAGGAGGTCTCATAGGGCGTCGTGAACATCTCACCGACCGTGACCAGGTCCACCGCCTCGCTGTCGAGCCGGTCCAGCTTCGCGGCCAGCATATCCAGATTTCTCTGCTTATCCTCGTATACGTGAGACTGAATCTGCGCAATCCTCATGAAGCCCGCCTCCTGTATCTGTAATCCCCGTCTTCCGTCCTGCTGGTCTGCCGTAAAACACAGCAGATACCTCTTTTATTGTAGCCTCTGCGTCCGTCCTCTTCAATCATTTTTTGTTCACGCTTAACTGACCAGGCTGTAAATGCGCCGCCTGCCAAATATACCGTGAACCATTTTTCCGCTTCGATCCTTGACATAAGATATAACAAGATATAACAAATTCCATAAGATATAACAAGATATAACAAGCGTCCAAAGATATACTCACGAAAGGGTATTCCTATGCCTATCAGGTGGTCGGTTATCTCTGCTGGGAAGCGGATTCCGGCAAAATCACAGAGAGTATCGTATCGAGATTTGATATGTTTATGGAGGAATATGTTTACAGTAAAATCTGGGAGGAGCAGTCCCCGATGAAACGGAAGATCCTGGAAGCAACTGCCCGGTCCGCGACCGGAGACGTCACCTCCATTCGAAAGCAGATATCCATGCCGCCGTCCGAATTCGGCGTCTACCGAAACCGTCTGATGCGGCAGGGGCTGATTCAGCCGGAAGGCTACGGAAAGATTTCATTCGTGCTTCCGAGATTCGATGTGTATATTCGGAACCAGACCTTTGACTGCATGTAACAGAAAAGTCCGGAGCTCATCACAGGAGCCCCGGACTTTTCTCTGTTACTCGAAGATCGGCTTGAGCGCTGCCGCGAGTTCTTCCTTCTCGGCCTCCGCCTCCGCAAGATCCTTTCCCTTTGTCGTGTAGTATGCCTTGATCTTCGGCTCTGTTCCGGAAGGACGCACAACGACGGACGCGCCGTCCTCGAGACCGTAGATCAGTACATTGGCCTTCGGAAGACCTGTCTTCTCGGGTTCCTCGTAATCGGTGACGCTGACCACCTTTCTGCCCGCGAAATCCGTCGGAGGATTCTTGCGCAGCTCCGCCATGATTCCCGCCATCTTGTCCATTCCGGAAAGTCCCGGGAACTCAAAGCTGTCCACCTTGTTCAGGTAACGGCCGTACTCCTTGTAGATCTCCTCCAGGCGCTGCTTGATCGAAGAGCCGATGCTTCTGTAGTATGCCGCCATCTCGCAGATCAGCATGGATCCGATGACCGCATCCTTGTCCCGCACATACGGGCCGGCGAGGTAACCGTAGCTCTCCTCGAATCCGAAGATAAAGCGGTCTACTTCTCCGGCAGCTTCCAGCTGCGCGATCTGATCGCCGATCCACTTGAAGCCTGTGAGCGTGTGCCTCAGCTCCACCCCGTAATGCTTCGCCACAAGATCCGCCAGCGGCGTCGATACGATGGACTTCACAGCTACCGGGTTCTTCGGCATGGTTCCCTTCTCGATGCGTCCCGCGCAGATGTAATCCAGAAGGAGCACACCCATCTCATTTCCGGACACCAGCTCATAGGAGCCGTCCGGGCACTTCATGGCAATGCCGACACGGTCCGCGTCGGGATCCGTCGCCAGCATCAGGTCCGCGCCGGTCTTCTTCGCAAGCTCAAGTCCGTACTTCAGTGCCTCGAAAATCTCCGGGTTCGGATACGGAGCGGTTGTGAAATATCCGTTCGGGTACTCCTGTTCCGGAACGATCGTAATATCCGTGATTCCAATATCCTGCAGCACACGGGTGACCGGTACGAGTCCGGTTCCGTTCAGCGGGGAATACACGAGCTTTAGTCCGGCGGTCTTCGCAAGACCCGGTCTTACCTGTCTCGCCTCGATCGCGGCATACAGAGCCTCCTTGCAGTCGTCGCCGACAAACTGGATCAGGCCCTTCTCCACGCCCTCCGCGAACGACATATACTTTGCGCCCGTAAGCACATCGGTCTTCTGAATCGAATCATATACAACAGCCGCCGCGTCATCGGTCATCTGGCATCCGTCCGGTCCGTAAGCCTTATATCCGTTGTATTTCGCCGGATTATGGGAAGCCGTCACCATGATGCCGGCGTTGCATTTGTAATATCTGGTGGCAAAGCTCAGCGCCGGAACCGGCATCAGCTCCTCGTAGATGCGTACCTTGATTCCGTTCGCCGCGAGCACGCCCGCCGCGTCCCTTGCAAAATTCCAGCCCTTCAGACGGCTGTCGTAGCTGATCGCCACAGTCTGCGTCCCGCCCTGGGTCTTCACCCAGTCCGCCACGCCCTGTGTGGCCTGTCTGACTACCCAAATGTTCATCCGGTTCGTGCCGGCGCCGAGCGTCCCGCGAAGTCCTGCCGTTCCGAACTGCAGCTTCACCGCAAAGCGATCCTTGATCGCCTCGTCATCGCCCTCGATATCACGAAGCTCCTTCTTCAGATCAAAATCAATGAGATCCGCATTCAACCAGCGTTTGTAATCGTCCTGATACATTTGATTCCTCCGTTCTTCCTTCTCATTCCGGATATTTGCATGGGTCGGCTGCTGTCTGAAAACAGGGGGCAATTCCCGTTCTGTATTCCGGAACGCCTCTGCTTTTATTGGCAAAACCAACAAATCGCTATCGAAACCAGCACGCATTTTCGTGCTATTCATGCAAAATAATTTTACTGAATTTCATATAGCTTGTCAAGAAATGGAGAAAATCCGACTTCGCAGTCATTTTTAGAATTCTTTTACTCCGTGTCCACACTTTCGACACATTTATCACGTAAAGTATAAGTCAGACAGCTGATAAACATACCGGCTGTCACATCTCCCCCCTCATAAAAGAAAGGACGTCGAAGTGAGTCAGAGTCGCTTCGGCGTTTTTGTGTCAGAACCGTAAACGAGATAAAACGCGCTGCGCGAGTTTTATCTCGCTATCGCGACGCTCGCCGCACACGAATACTTCGCATTCGGCTGCGGCTCACTGTTCGCGTAAATAATACATCTGCAGCACATCTTCCGCAATCTGTGTCTGCGGCGCATTTTCCGCAAGATGCTGCGCTGATGCTGTTCTGATGTTATACTGATGTTTACCAATGAACAATATTTTGTATGCAGACCCATCCACACAGGGAGAAAAAATATGTCCAGATACCGCCGGCGCAGGCGCCGCTCTCACATTTTACGAAACATCATGCTCTCGATCCTCCTGCTGCTCTTCGTGGCAGCAGCTGTTCTCTATGTAAACCGGGGTCAGGTTCAGAAGCTCGCCGCGGACGCGATCACGGAAAAGCTCAGTGACACCGTCACGCAGCAGATTCTGGATGCCGCCGGAAACGGCACGGACTCCGCCGCCGTCCGGCAGGTCATCGATTCCATCTCCGATTCCGATAAGGAAGAGGCCGCGCAGATCCTGCAGAAACACCTGACACCTTCCACCATCGCGAAGGCCACCTCCTACATTCAGAACCGGGACTACGACGGGCTGATGCAGTACGCGCAGGAAAACCTCAGCGCCGATGAATACAGCCGGCTCTCCGAGCTTTACCAGAAATACACATCCGAGCTGCCCGGCTGACCCGTCCCAGGGGATCCGGCTTTACCGTCTGGCAATGCCGTGAAATCATAGCCTTCCCACCATGCCTAAAAAACAGTGATTTCACTATTGGTCGGAACAGCCTCGGAAATTAACCTTCCATTAACGCACATTTATCCGACCGGCGATAGATCCGTCAAACACCTTTTACTATTGTAAAAATAGCAGGAGGTGTTATCATGAGTACCATTACAAATACTTCAAATAAACAAACCGGAAAATCCCGTATCTTTTCCTTCCGGAGAATGACCGCTCAGAAGAAAATATCCATGCTGGTGCGCCTGTCCTGCCTCGTATTCCTGGCAGTACTGTTCACCATCCTTTGGAATCTCTAATCGTGCATCGCACAGCAGTATCCACGCATTCCTGCGATTCGGGTACATCCGACAGATTCTGTATAACGTTCACAATATTTTCGCTTTTTCTGACGGCACTATTGTGCTAGAATTCTTCTCGTCATCTGAAGGTAAAAGAACGAGCTATTATCAGACGGTTCTTCCGCAGATCTTCCGCAGATTTTCGG
Organism: uncultured eubacterium 1-6; assembly: GCA_903789595.1. Classification (GTDB taxonomy): domain Bacteria; phylum Bacillota; class Clostridia; order Lachnospirales; family Lachnospiraceae; genus Bilifractor. The sequence goes on along the minus strand of CAIFEZ010000030.1, from coordinate 25,342 downwards.
CTGAAGGACTGTCTTTCCAGTTGAAGGCTCTTCAGAAACAGAACTGACGAAGGTTTAAAAGTTCAAAAGGCGAAAAAATGATGAAAAACAAATACCGATTCTTATCTCTGCTCCTCGCTCCCGCTCTTGCTTCGGCAATGCTTGCGGGCTGCGGTTCTTCCTCTGATGTCACATCGGAGACGAAGCTGTCCACGGCCGAAGCGGCGAATGCGGATTCTGAGGATGCTTCTCTTACGACAGACGGCGCGGATCTGGTCTCTAATGCGAACTGGTCCGTCGACACCGCGGAAACAGTGCTCGACTCCATCCTTTCCTCCGATCTCACTGACACAAAGGTCGTACTCGACGTCCCGGAGATCCTTCAGAACCCCGAGCTTCCGACCGGCTGTGAATCCGTCGCTCTGACAATTGCTCTCAATTCCCTCGGCTGCGATCTTGAGAAAACCGAAATTGCCGACAACTATCTCGAATATGGCAACAACCTTGCCTACCAGTACGCGGGCGACCCGCACACGGACAGCGGCGCCGGCGTTTTTGCGGGTGGAATCGTAACCGCCGCCGAGAAGTACATTGAGGAAAAGGATCTGGACATCGCCGCCATCAACACCTCAGGAACCTCTCTCTCCGATCTGTGCAAGGTCGTCGCGGCGGGATATCCCGTCGTGGTCTGGGGCACGATGTATATGTCGGATCCCATGATCACCTCGCAGTCCTACGAGTACGACGGATACACCTACACCTGGTATCAGAACGAGCACTGCATGGTTCTGTCCGGCTTTGACCTGGATTCCGGGACCGTCGTGATCAGTGATCCGCTCTCCGGAATCGTGGTAAGAGATGCCGGCGCGTTCGAATCCTATTTCAACGAAACCGGCATGTACTCCGTCGTTCTCATGGACGGAAACGGTGTGGACCAGACCGAGCTGGATACCTCATCGGCGGATTCCGACTCGAAGGGCAGCTCCGGATCCGACGCGCCCGACAATATAGAAGATATCATCGGCAGCCGCCAGAACACCTCCGACTACTATTACAGCCAGTATCAGAGCTATGGCAGCCAGCCCGGAGGGACCTATTACGAGACGGCTCCGGCCGTATCCGGCGGAACCGCATCAGAAGCAGGATCTGCCGCATCAGGCGGCGAAGCTTCCGGAACTTCCGCGAATTCTCAGGCCGCTTCCGGCGGCCAGCAGGCTTCGGAGAACAGCGGAACGGGCGGAGGGGCCTCCTCTTCCGACCCGTCAGGCACCGGTTCCGGAACGAATGCAGGAACCGACCCCGGAACCGGCGGCGGAGCTTCCGCAGAGACCGGCGGCGCTTCTGCTGAAACAGGCGGAGGAGCCTCAGCCGAGACCGGCGGCGCTTCTGCAGAGACCGGCGGCGGGGCTTCCGCAGAGACCGGCGGCACGGAGAACAGCGGCGGCGCCGGAAACACGGCGCCGTCTTCAAACGGATCCGGAACCGCCGGAGATACCGCAGGCTGAGAGTCCCGATCCGGATCCCTGATCTTTCATTTCCGTTTCATCATCGCTGAAAGGCAGGAATTCCACAGCTCTCATGCAGCATCCGCTCTGCGGACAGCCGCTGAACTGTGAAATTCCTGCCTTTTCTCAATAACAGCACCTGATCTGCTCTATATTGTGCATCGTTCAAAGACAGAGCCTGGTCTGCTCCATGTGATGCGCTGCCCCGGAGGCAGCGCATTTTCATTTGCTTTTCTGCCCCTCTGCGGATTTCTCCGCGTCCTTCTCCACGATTTCCTCTCTGCTCTGCTGCATTTCCAGAATCATCATGCTGAGCAGCAGGTACATCCGAAGCTCCGGATCATCCAGATCCTCCTTCAGAATGCTCTGAATCTTCCCGAGCCGGTAGGTGATCGTATTCCGGTGCGCGTACATCTCTGTGGCGGTGCGCTGAATCGACCGCTCGCTTTCCAAAAACGTCTTCAGCGTGTCATAGGGCTCGGTTTTTCCCTTCCGGACCTTCTGCTCCCACAGGCGGACCACCGCCGGATGGCAGGCGCAGACCTTGTCCTTCATGTCCGGCACCTCGATGATGTACCGACTGGCGTAGCTTCCGAAACGGAAGATATGCCGCAGAAGCTCATCTTCTTCCATCAGCCTTTTATCTCTTCTCCCGGACTCCAGCGCGTACACGGCCTGCCGGTACAGCGACGGAATATTCTCTATGCCGCGCACCTGAAGACTGAAGCTGCTGTACACGGAATTCTGCTCGGTAAAGGACACCAGAAAGGTCTGGAAGACCCGGTCGCGGTAAAGGTTCCGGTTGGTCAGGATAATCACATACGGCGCCTTCTGCAGAACGAAGCACCCCGGAAAGTTGTGCATGATTGCGTGCTCGATGACGTTTCTGGCCTTCGTGGGATTCATCCCGTTGTCCATTCCCTCCGGATCCAGCAGCGCGATCTCGAAATTCTCATCCTCGCTCCATCCGAAATGGGACAGCTGCCGGAGAACCTTCTCCTTATCCCCCGAGTCTTCAAAGAGATAATCATACAGTGGGTTCTCCTGTCGCACCTGATTCTGCATCGCGATGCCGATGTACGGCTGCAGAATCTGACCCAGCCTCTCCAGAAGCTGCACATCGCCCGCGTTTGCCAGGCGGCTGCACTCTACGACGGAAATTCTTCCGCACTCGGTATCGCCGATATACAGCGCCTTTGAAATGCCGTGAAACGAATTCTCCACATTCTGCTTCCAGTGAAACACCGAACAGCTCTCCCGGTTTCCCGGCTCCAGATTCTCATATTCGATCTGATAGATGCTGTTCAGCGACGAGTAGCCGTAGCGCGCGATGTACTGCCACTCCGAATCCATGGATTCGATTCTGTCCACATGACTCATGGCCAGAACCTTTGTGTTGCCGTCCTGAATCAGAATCGGATTCCGGAAAATAAATTCCGTCTGCTCGATGATGTCCTTGTAGTCCCCCTTCCGCACATCCTCTTCGACCCGCGCCTCCCAGTCCTGATAATAGTCAAATACTCCCTGAAGAATCTCAAACGCCTCCAGAACACTCAGGTTGTAGATCCGGATCCGATCGCCGTTCTCGCCCTCGTAGACAACGTAATCCTTTTCTTCATAGACATGCACACAGTTCGTCGCGTAAGCCAGCCTCGCGCTGCTCAGAATCGGCTTTGCATCCTTATGAATATCCGCCCGGATGTCCATGAGCGGCGCCAGACGGTTCGCGATCATCCACATACTCAGTTTCATATCAACCACCCCATATCACCGCACCGTCTTCTGTCGCGAAAGGAGAACTTCCTTTGTTCCTGTTCACGCTTCACCGGCCTGGCAGGAATTTCACGATCACTCCGCCTGAGCATCACCGGCTGTAATATTTTTATCCGAAACCCGCCTTTCAGATATCCCGTGAACGGTAACCTTCTTCATCCCGACGAATGCGGCGTTTTTTGTACTTAAATGATACAGAAAATTTTACTCCTTTCTGTCATTTTGTGCAATACAGACCAATAGCGTGCCCCTCGAGCACGCTATTACAGCTATAACCAGTCTTTTCTTGTGCGAAATATACAGATGCTGCAGTCGGAGCCGCCCTTCCTCCCTGCACCTGCAATGAACGGCGGCGTCATTTCTTCCCTGTACATGCGATGAACGGCACCGTCATCTCCTCCGCGGTCAGTCCGGAGTGATTTCCGATCTTCTCCTTTTCCCGCTTTCTTCGCTTCCATCCGAGGCTGACGTCTCCGATGGCAACCGCCAGATAGTCGCCGAGCACATCGTACGTCTTCTCTCCCGGGTGCCCGGAACCGAGCAGTCCTCTGTCCAGAATCTCCTCCCGGTTCAGCAGCAGAAACTGCTTTCCGAACAGCTCCCGGAAGATCTCCTCAAATTCCAGTTTTCTTCCCGGACGGACGTACAGGGCCGCCGCACGGGGTTCAACTGAAGGCGCTCTCTCCAAAAGTCCGGCCAGGTTCGGATAATCCTCCAGATAAATCCATCCCGTGTCGATCATTCCATGGTCCGACGTGACGGCCACCAGAGAATCATCAAGATCTCCGGCGAGCTTTTCGATCTCGCGGTTCAGGAACCGGATCCGGCTGTGCGCCTTTCCGGACGCAGCACCGAAGGTGTGCATCTCACGGTCCGGCTCATTCCAGTAGAGACAGATATATTTTCTCCCGGGAGCAGAAGCGATTTTCCGGATCCGCTGCATTGCCTGGGAAAAGCTCCGGACTCTTTCGCCCGTACGGCGCGAGAGCTCATGCGTTTCCACCGACGGATCCGCCTCGTGGATCCGCTCCGACACCGTCCGATAAGGGATATACTTCATCGGAACATTATAATCCGCCGCCTTCCTCCGCGTCCCCTGCACCCTGTTGCAGAAAAGCGAGATGTTCCGGTCCACTTCCGGAAAGTAGAGATCTCTTCCGAGCCACGAATGCTCGAGCGGCGACTGCCCGCTCCGCAGCGTAGCTGCCGCCGCCGCGGTCGAGGAGGGAAAAACCGCCGACAGATCACACACCTTGTCCCGCCGGAGAAAATCCGACTCCGACAGATGGCGGTTCAGACTCGCCGTCCCCATTCCGGACAGCACAATCACGATCACACGGTCCGGCCTCACCTCCAGAAGGGAATCCATCTCCGGAAGCGTCGTATGTCCGTAGTCACAGACTCCGTAATATTTCAGAACGGAAGCTGTCAATGCCAGAAGGCTCCTGTCATAATCCGGATATCTGATCTCGCTGTTCATGCTTTACCTCTCGAATGATAGTATTATAATTTCATATTTTAACACGAAACGCCTGACACTTTTCATCTTTAGAGAAATATAATAAACGCCCCTGACCGAAAAAGATACGGAGCTTACCCCGTCAGCATCAGGGGTAAGCTCCGTATCTTTTCCGACTGAAATTATGATGTGTCCCGGAACCGAAGGCTCCAGGACTTATCGCATCGAGAGAACCGCAGACTCTCGAGATTGGGGTGCTGAATCGTTACACAAAAATTGCAAATACAAAAATATGATCGCGCCTCAGACACCGGATGCGCCGTAGTTGGAAAGCACGCGGGCGGACGGATCGTCCACATCGCAGCCCTCCCACTCCTTGTTCGGCATCCAGTATGCCGGAATCAGCTGATCCTGATCCGGGTAGTACTTTTCAAAGATTTCGCGATAGAGAAGAGATTCCTTCGTAAACGGCTGTACATAGGTGTATTTCCGGATCTTCTCCTGGAACTCCTCATCGGTATAGCAGCTGTTTGCATAATCGATGATGTCGTTGCGCAGAGAATGTCCCACGGCGTCAGAAAACGCCGCCTTCTCACGCATCAGAATGCTGTGCGGGATGCATGCGTCCTTCTCAAAGGCATGGCGCAGGAGATACTTTCCGATTCCGTAGGTGTTCATCTTCTTCGCCGGATCGATGTGCATCACATAGTCCACAAAGTCCAGGTCGCCGAACGGAACCCTTGCCTCCAGGGAGTTCACGGAAATGCAGCGGTCCGCGCGGAGCACGTCGTAGACGTTGATCTCGCGAATTCTCTTCTCCGCCTCTTTCTGGAACGCCTCGGCGTCCGGCGCGAAGTCCGTGTACTTGTACCCGAAGAGCTCATCGGAGATCTCGCCGGTGAGGATGACGCGGATATCGGTGTTCTCATGAATCCACTTGCAGAGCAGATACATGCCGACGGAGGCGCGGACGGTGGTAATGTCGTAGGTCCCGAGAGCGGCGATGACCGGATCCAGGGCGTTGATGACGTCGTCCCTCGTGATGATGACCTCGTGATGGTTGCTGTGAATATATTCCGCGACCTCTCTTGCGTACTTCAGGTCAATCGCGTCGATATCCATGCCGATGGCGAAGGTCTCAAGGGGCTTGTCCAGCATCTTTGCGGCGATTCCGCAGACAAGGGAGGAATCCAGGCCGCCCGAGAGAAGGAAGCCGACCGGCGTATCCGAATCCAGACGCTTCTGTACGCCGGCGACAAGCTTGTCATGAATATTCGCGCTGATGGTCTCCGCGTCGTCGTGGCTGTAATCCCCGCCGACATAAGACGGATCATGATAGGTGTGGAACTCGCCGTCCTTATAGTAGGTGCCCGGAGGGAACGGGTAGATCTTGTCGCAGATGCCGATCAGGTTCTTCGGCTCGGAGGCGAACAGGATCACGTGTCTGCTGTCGTAGCCGTAATAGAGCGGGCGGATGCCGATCGGATCCCGCGCGGCGATATACTCGTCCGCATCCGCGTCGTAGATCACCAGCGCGAACTCGGCGTCCAGCCTGCGGAACATCGACACTCCGTATTCCTTATAGAGGGGGAGGAGAATCTCGCAGTCGCTGTCCGAACGGAAGGTATATCCCTTCCGGATCAGCTCCTCCTTCAGAGGACGAAACCCGTATATCTCACCATTGCATACGCAGTAATTGCCGTTCAGCTCGAAGGGCTGCATGCCTTCCGGTGTGAGGCCCATGATAGACAGACGATTAAATCCGAGAAATCCCTTTTCTGTGTTGATCAGTCTGGAAGCATCGGGTCCGCGTGAGGTGGTTTTTCTCAGGGCTCTGGCAAGTGCTTCTTCCGATCCGCCTTCGCTGCAATAAGCTAGTATACTGCACATAATCTCATCCTCTTTCTTTTATAGTATAAAAAAACAGACAAAGATACTCTGCTGAAAGCATCTTTGCCTGTCATCAGTTTCCTATTCTATAAGAATAAGGGTCCTTTGAAAATACTTAATTTAAAGTATCCTGCAGGATTGCGGCAGTGCGGAGCACGGAGCAATCCGTAACTTATACAGTATCAAAGCATATACAGTATCAAAGCATAAACACCTCTTTGAAAACAAAGAGGAACCCGCCTACCACGAAGCGCGAAAGCCTCAGGCTTCTCTCATGTTGGTGTAGCCCATGAGATACTCGTCGACGCTGCAGGCGCACTTTCTGCCCTCTGTGACCGCCCAGACCACGAGAGACTGTCCGCGGTGCATATCGCCGGCCGTGAAGACCTTCTCCACATTGGTTTTGTAATGTTCCGGCTCGGTCGCGACGGTGTTTCTCGCCGTGAGATTCAGTCCGAAGGCCTTCGCCACGTAGTTTTCGCAGCCGGTGAAGCCGGCGGCGATCAGAAGCAGATCGCAGGGCAGGGTCTTCTCCGTCCCCTCGATCATGACCATCTTGCGGTTCTCGAACTTTACCTTAACCGTAACGATTTCCTTGAGATTGCCTTTTTTGTCGGTGTGGTATTCCTTAACCGTCGTCTCATAGACTCTCGGATCATGGCCGAAGAGTTCAATTGCCTCCTCATGGCCGTAGTCGGTCTTCTTCACACGGGGCCATTCGGGCCACGGATTCGAAGCGCTTCTCTCCACCGGCGGCTCCGGCATCATCTCGAGCGCCGTGATCGATTTGCAGCCGTGTCGGATCGAGGTTCCGATACAGTCGTTTCCGGTATCTCCGCCGCCGACAACGACGACATTTTTGCCCTTCGCGCTGATGAAATCCCTCTCCTTCAGGAGTGTCTGGGCATCGCGGCTGTCATCGGTCTTCCAGACGCCGTCCGTCATGCCGTGATCGAGAAGGCTCTTTGTCGTCGCCTTCAGGAAATCAACCGCGTAGTAAATTCCGTGAATCTTGTCCGGGTCCGCTCCGGCAAGCGATCTGGGCTGCTTGGCGCCGCACGCGAGAACCACCGCGTCGAATTCCTTCAGGATATCCTTCACGGACTCTTCCCCGATATTCACGCCGGTGCGAAAGACCACGCCTTCCGCCTCCATCAGCTTCTGACGACGGTAAATGACGCTCTTGTCGAGCTTCATATTCGGGATGCCGTACATCAGAAGTCCGCCGATCCGGTCCTCACGCTCGAAGACGGTGACCGAGTGGCCTCTGTGATTCAGCTCGTCCGCCGCCGCGAGTCCGGACGGGCCGGCCCCAACGACCGCGACCTTCTTTCCGCTTCTGATCTGCGGAATCCGGGGCTGAATGTACCCTTTCTCGAAGGCGGTTTCAATGATGAAGCGCTCGTTGTCGTGAATCGTCACGGGATCGCCGTATTCGCCGTTGATGCACGCCTTTTCACAGAGCGCGGGGCAGACTCTCCCGGTAAACTCCGGGAAATTGCTGGTCTTGATCAGTCTGCTGAAGGCGTGATGGAAATGGCCGCGGTAAACCTGGTCATTCCACTCGGGAATCAGGTTGTGAAGCGGACATCCGGTCACCATTCCGTTCAGCTTCATCGCGGACTGGCAGAAGGGGACGCCGCAGTTCATGCAGCGCGCGCCCTGCTCCATCCGATCCTCTTTTCCGAGGGGCACATGGAACTCTCTGAAGCTCTGTACCCGTTCCTTAACCGGAACGTCGGCATTGTCTTTTCTGCTGTATTCAAGAAAACCTGTCGCTTTACCCATCAGGACACCCTCCTTGTCACTTCCTCGAACGCCTCAAGCACGGCATTCTCATGCTTTACTCCCTGCTCCTCGTACTTTCCGATCGCCGTCAGCATTCTCTGGTAGTCGTTCGGCACGACCTTCTTGAAGTCGGGAATCCATTTCGCGAAGTCGGACAGGATCTCTGCCGCCCGCTTTGATCCGGTCTCCTTCTCGTAATCCTCCAGAATGTACTTCAGCTCCTGGATGTCGTATTTGTCCGTGAGCTCCTGAAGAGTAACCATATCCTTGTTCATCCTGCGGTAAAGGGTGTGGTCGGAATCCAGTACATACGCGATTCCGCCCGACATGCCCGCCGCGAAGTTCTTGCCGGTCGTCCCGAGGATGACCGCTCTTCCGCCGGTCATGTATTCCAGTCCGTGGTCGCCGCAGCCCTCCGCGACCGCTGTCACGCCGGAGTTCCGGACGCAGAATCTCTCGCCCGCGATACCGGCCACATAGACCTTTCCGGATGTCGCGCCGTAGCACGCCACATTGCCGATGATGATATTTTCATCCGCGCGGAACGGAGCCTTCGGAGACGGCACAACGACGAGTTTTCCGCCGGAGAGGCCCTTTCCGAATCCGTCGTTCGCGTCGCCCTCCAGATAGAGGGAGAGACCCTTCGGAGCGAAGGCGCCGAAGGACTGTCCGCCGCCGCCGACCGCGTGCACCACAAAGGTGTCGTCGTCCAGATCACTGCCGAACTTTCTGGTGATCTCGGATCCGAGAATGGTTCCGAACGCACGGTCCGTGCTGGACACCTTCAGCGTGATCTCCTGTCTGCCCGGCTTCTGTCCGAATCCCGCAGACAGGGCATCCCTGAATTTCGGGAGAAGAACCGCCTCATCCAGCGTCTTCTCCAGATGGAAGTTGTATACGTCCTTCTGGTCAAAGTGCGATTTTTCCGCGTGCGCGTAGGACGGATCCAGGATCAGATCCATATTAACCTCCGCCGCGCGGTCCGTGATCAGATTGATCCGCTTCTCCAGGCAGTCGGTGCGGCCGATCATCTCGTCCACGGTGCGGAAGCCGAGCTTCGCCATGATCTCGCGGAGCTGTCTCGCGATGAAGATCATGAAGTTCATCACATATTCCGGCTTGCCCGCGAAGCGCTTTCTGAGCTCCTCGTTCTGAGTCGCGACGCCGACCGGACAGGTGTCCTTGGAGCAGACTCTCATCATCATGCAGCCCATGCAGATCAGCGGAGCCGTTGCAAAACCGTACTCCTCCGCGCCGAGCAGGGCGGCGATGGCGACGTCGCGGCCGCTCATCAGCTTTCCGTCCGTCTCGATGATGACACGGTCCCGAAGACCGTTCTGCAGAAGCGACTGATGCGCCTCGGAGACGCCGAGCTCCCACGGCAGTCCCGCGTTATGGATCGAGGAAATCGGCGCCGCGCCGGTTCCTCCGTCATATCCGGAGATCAGGATGACCTGCGCGCCCGCCTTTGCCACGCCGGAAGCAATCGTTCCGACGCCGCACTCGGATACCAGCTTGACGGAGATCCGCGCGTCCCGGTTGGCATTCTTCAAATCATAGATCAGCTGCGCCAGATCCTCGATGGAATAAATGTCGTGGTGCGGCGGCGGAGAGATCAGAGATACGCCGGGCGTAGAAAATCTGGTCGCGGCTACCCACGGGTAGACCTTCTTGCCCGGAAGATGACCGCCCTCGCCGGGTTTTGCGCCCTGCGCCATCTTGATCTGAATTTCAGAAGCGCTGTTCAGATAGGCGTTCGTGACGCCGAAACGGCCGGAGGCCACCTGCTTGATCGCCGAGTTCTTTTCGGTTCCGTATCTCGCCGGATCCTCGCCTCCCTCGCCGGTGTTTGATTTTCCGCCGAGCCGGTTCATCGCAATGGCCATGGTCTCATGTGCTTCCTTCGAGATCGAGCCGAAGGACATGGCGCCGGTCTTGAACCGCTTCACGATGCTTTCCACCGGCTCTACCTCTTCCAGCGGAACCGGATCCTGCTTCGGAGCAAATTCCAGCAGGCCTCTCAGCGTATGGGGTCTTCCGGAATCGTCCACCATATCGGTGTACTCCCGGAACTTGTCGTAGTCGCCAGCCCTGACCGCCTGCTGCAGGGTGACGATGGTCTCCGGATTGTAGAGGTGGTCCTCCTTGTCCTTTCCGCTTCTGAGGTAATGGAAGCCGACGGAATCCAGGGAGGTGTCCACGGACAGTCCCAGCGGGTCAAAGGCATGATTATGACGGAAGGTAATTCCCTCCTCGATCTCCCTGATGCCGATGCCGCCCACCCGGCTCACGGTTCCGGTAAAGTATTTGTCGATGGTCTCCTTATCCAGACCGATCGCCTCGAAAATACGCGCGGACTGGTAGGACTGAATCGTGGAAATACCCATCTTCGCCGCCGTCTTTACGACTCCGCCGAGAAGGGCCTTGTTGTAGTCGGCGATCGCCGTATGATAATCCTTGTCCAGCATGCCGATGTCGATCAGCTCCGCGATGCACTCGTGCGCCAGGTACGGATTGATGGCGCGCGCGCCGAATCCCAGAAGCGCCGCGATCTGATGAACGTCTCTCGGCTCCGCGCTCTCCAGAATCAGAGATACCGCCGTTCTCTTCTTTGTGCGGACCAGATGCTGCTCCACAGAGGATACCGCCAGCAGAGACGGAATCGGAACGTGGTTCTCATCGACGCCGCGGTCGCTGAGAATGATGATGTTCTTCCCGTTCGCATACGCGCGGTCGACGGTGATGTTCAGCTGCTCCAGCGCTCTCGCGAGAGAGGTGTTCTTGTAGTACAGAAGCGAAACCACCTGTGCGTGGAAGCCCGGACGGTCCAGCGACTTGATCTTCATCAGATCGACTCCGGTCAGGATCGGATGACTGACCTCCAGCATCGTGCAGTTTCCGCTCTTCTCGTTCAGAAGGTCTCCGTCCGATCCGATATAGACGGTGGTGTCGGTGACGATTTCCTCGCGCAGCGAGTCAATCGGCGGGTTGGTTACCTGCGCGAACTGCTGCTTGAAGTAATTGAACAGAAGCTGATGCTGTCTGGACAGAACCGCGAGCGGAACGTCGTGTCCCATCGAAGCCGTCGGCTCGACGCCGTTTTCTGCCATCGGAAGGATCGAATCCTTGACATCCTCATAGGTATATCCGAAGACCTTGTAGAGGCGGTCTCTCATCTCCTGATCGTGTACCGGGATCTTCTTGTTCGGGATCGGAACGTCCTTCAGGCGCAGCAGATTGCGGTCCAGCCACTCGCCGTACGGCTGGCGGTGGGCATAATACTTCTTGCAGTCGTCGTCGGAGATGATTTTCTTCTTCTTCGTGTCCACCAGAAGGATTCTGCCGGGCGTCAGACGGGATTTCTTCACCACATGCTCCGGCGGAATATCGAGAACGCCGACCTCAGAGGAGAGGATCAGGCGGTTGTCGTCGGTGATATAGTAACGGGACGGACGCAGTCCGTTCCGGTCGAGGGTGGCGCCGAGCACGTCTCCGTCGGAGAACAGGATCGCGGCCGGGCCGTCCCACGGCTCCATCATGGTCGCATAGTAATGGTAAAAATCCTTCTTGTCCTCATCCATGAACCGGTTGTGATTCCAGGGCTCCGGAATGGTCACCATCATGGCGAGCGGAAGGTCCATGCCGTTCATGTATAGGAATTCCAGGGTGTTGTCCAGCATCGCGGAGTCGGAGCCTGACGCGCTGATGACCGGATAAATCTTATCGATGTCCTTCTCCATGATCGGGCTGGTCATGGTCTCCTCACGGGCGAGCATACGGTCCATGTTGCCGCGGATCGTATTGATCTCTCCGTTGTGCGCGATCATGCGGTACGGATGCGCGCGGTTCCAGGACGGCGTCGTGTTCGTGGAGAAACGGGAGTGCACGATCGCAATCGCTGTCCGGTAGTCCTTGTCCTGAAGATCGCCGTAGAACCTTCTCAGCTGTTTGACCAGGAACATTCCCTTGTATACGATGGTTCTCGATGACAGGGAGCAGATATAGGTATCATCGGAGCTCTGTTCGAACTCACGTCTCACAACGTACAGCTTCCGGTCAAATTCGATTCCTCTGGACAGCTCCTCCGGCCTCTCGATGAAGCACTGCATGATATGCGGCATGCAGTCGAGCGCTGCCTTTCCGAGGATTCCCGGATTCGTCGGAACCGTTCTCCAGCCGAGCAGCTTCAGGCCTTCCTTCTCCACGATAACTCTCATCATCCGCATCGCGAAGGTGCGCTTCATGGTATCCTGCGGAAAAAAGAACATGCCGACGCCGTAGTCGCCGGCGTCTTTCAGCGCGATGCCCTCCGCCGCCGCGGCCTTGCGGAAGAAATCGTGGCTAATCTGCGTCAGGATGCCGACGCCGTCTCCGACGGTGCCGGTCGCGTCCTTTCCGGCGCGGTGCTCCAGCTTCTCGACGATGGCAAGCGCGTCGTCCAGAACCCGGTTGTCCTGGTGTCCGTCAATATTTACAACCGCACCGATACCGCAGGCATCATGATCCTTCTGAAGCTGTCGATACTTTCTGATATGCTGTGTATACTCATCCATACTTATTTTTCCTCATCTGTGCAGTCTGCGGGAGTCTCTCCCGCAGGATTTATGAGCTTCTGAAATTAAATTTATGAAGTGCTGATTAGAACATATAGTGATTATCCGGGATATGCAAGCAGTTTTTTTCCGTTTTCTTCTCTTCCGGTTCGAAATATCCGCTCTTTTGTAAGTATTCATCCGTTTTTCCGCACATCTTATACCTTAATTCATGTATTGTCTGCCGTGAAATCTGCTTAATGTCAATCATATCTCCGATCTGATTATAAATACAGTTTTAGGAACTGCCGCGCTTTTACCCGCGACAGTTCCTGATATTCACGATGCATTCCATTCTGCTGATGTCCGGATCCTTCTGCTTTTATCCTTTGAAGCCTCCAGATTTTCTGTCTCTGTGCTTCAGGACTTCGGACGCACATCTGCAATCCCGCAAAATCCCGGCTGATCCTTTTTCGGTAAGGACAGCTGTTCTTTATTATCGAAGTGAGAAAAGGAGCTCTCCGTAGGTCGGATACGGCAGGTATTTCTCCGGAACGTAGATTTCCGCCGCATCTACATAGCTGCGGAGATTCTCCATATCCGAGAGGATCACGTCGTGATAGTAGCGTGCTCCCTCAAGGCCTTCGCGCTTCTCCGCCTTCGCGGTGTCCTCGGTAAGCTTTCCGAGAGCGGTTCCGATTTCTCCGGAGAGGGTATCCAGCTTCTTCAGAATTCCGGTCTCGTAAACGCCGCCCTCATCTCCGAGCAGCGCCTTCTTCTGGGTGCTCTCCTCCGTCAGATCCTTCATATAGCCCAGGAGTCCGCTCGTGAAGTCCTTCCGTACCATCTCTTCCATGGTAAGCGCCTCGATGTGCACGGTCTTTGAGTAATTCTCCAGGAAGATTTCATATCTGGACTCGATCTCCTCCCTGGTGAAGATCTTGTGCTTTGTGAAGAGTTCCACGTTCTTCTCGGAGAGCAGCTTCGGCATCGCGTCCGGAAGGGATTTCAGGTTCTCAAGGCCTCTCTTCTCCGCCTCAGCGATCCACTCGTCGGTATACCCGTTGCCGTTGAACAGGATTCTCTTGTGCTCGTCCAGAATCTTCTTCAGAAGCTTGTGAACCTCTGCGTCAAGGTCCTCTCCCTTTACGTCCTTCAGTGCGTCATAGATGCGGGAAAGGGACTCCGCAACGGCGGTGTTCAGGATGATGTTGGGGTCCGCCACGGACAGAGAGGAACCCGGCATACGGAACTCGAATTTGTTTCCGGTGAACGCGAACGGTGAGGTACGGTTTCTGTCTGTCGTATCCTTCGTGATGTGCGGCAGTACATGAACGCCCATGCCCATCTTCGTCTTGCCGGTTCCGACAAAGGCGGTTCCGTCATCGATGGATTTCAGAACGGCTGCGAGCTCGTCTCCGACAAAGATGGAGATCACTGCCGGCGGTGCCTCGTTCGCTCCCAGTCTGTGATCGTTTCCTGCAGTTGCCACGGAGACACGCATCAGATCCTGATAATCATCAACCGCCTCGATAACGGCCATCAGGAAGACAAGGAACTGTGTATTCTCCGCCGGTGTTCTGCCGGGATCGAGAAGGTTCTCTCCCGTATCGGTGACAATGGACCAGTTGTTGTGCTTTCCGGATCCGTTGATGCCCTCGAACGGCTTCTCGTGGAGCAGGCACGCGTAATGGTGCTTGTCGGCCACCTTCTTCATGACTTCCATTGTAAGCTGGTTGTGGTCTACCGCGACGTTGGCCGTCTCAAAAACAGGCGCCAGCTCGTGCTGTGAGGGCGCAACCTCGTTGTGCTTGGTCTTTGCCGGAACGCCGAGCTTCCAGAGTTCCTGCTCCAGATCATGCATGTATTCGGATACCTTCGGTTTCAGGACGCCGAAATAGTGATCCTCCATCTCCTGTCCCTTCGGCGCCGGAGCTCCGATCAGAGTGCGTCCGCACATCAGGAGATCTTTTCTGTGAAGGTACATATCCTTGTCAATCAGGAAGTACTCCTGCTCGGAACCGACGGTGGTGTCCACATGGGTAACCGCCTCATTGCCGAGAAGGTGAAGAACCTTGACCGCCTGTTTTGACAGAGCTTCCATGGAGCGCAGAAGCGGTGTCTTCTTGTCGAGCGCCTCTCCGCCGAAGGAGCAGAACGCCGTCGGAATATAGAGGGAGCCGTCCTTGATGAAGGCAGGTGAAGACGGATCCCAGGCGGTATAGCCGCGCGCCTCGAAGGTCGCTCTCAGTCCGCCTGACGGGAAGCTGGAGGCATCCGGCTCGCCCTTTACCAGCTCTTTTCCGGAAAACTCCATGATGACCTTGCCGTCGCCGGTCGGGGAGATGAAGCTGTCGTGCTTCTCGGCGGTAAGGCCTGTCATCGGCTGGAACCAGTGTGTGAAATGCGTGGCGCCGTGCTCGATGGCCCACTCCTTCATAACCGCCGCGACCGTATTCGCCACATCGAGCTCCAGGTGGCTGCCGTTTTTGATTGTCTTATGAACCGCTTTATACACGTCCTTCGGCAGGCGTTCCTTCATTACCTGGTCATTGAATACCAGGCTGCCGAAGATTTCAGGAACGGATTCCACAAAATCAAGTCTTTTTTCTTCCACTTTTTCTTCCTCCTATTCCGGGAATGTACTTCGCAGCAGTAAACGGCCATGCGGTACATCGAGCCGCAAACTGTATCAGCTGCGCGCGCAAGAGCCTGTCTGCGTTTTCGAAGAGCTTATACACGAAAAAAAGACAGGCATAGACGCTCTTATGATTAAGCATCTTTGCCTGTCATCAGTTCCCTATTCTATAAGAACAGTTTGAAAATGGGAATACTTATTTTTATGTATAAGTTCAGTCGCAATGCTCCTGGCACACGGGGAGCACGCTCACCGGTGGGCCAGGAGCATTAGCGACGACAACAGGAATGAGCACGAAGTGACGCGCACGCGGCACGAAAGTGCGAATTCCTGTTAGCAGTGCGGGAGCTGCCAGGCAGCGAAACACTGCGTGGACTTATACACAATATTCACCAAGGCAGGGATTTCACAGTCCTGCCGTCATTCGCAAACTGGCTGTAACAAAGCTTTATCCTTGTTCTGTGAAGCTGCGGAACTCCTCAGGCGCAAGCGCCTTCGTCAAACAGTCCTCGCTTTTTACTCTTTGAAGACCTGCGGATAAAACTTTTAACAGCCAGTAATGCTCTGACAAAGGTCCTGTGAAATCCCTGCCTTGTCAGTGGCGCGTCGTCACCAGACTATGTATGATGTTCGGCACTTGTACTTGTGTCAGCTTGTTAAACTGCGCTGTCAAACTGAGCTCCGTAAAGTTATTGCCCTCAGTGCACGTACCATCCGACCGGGTTCTCCGGGTGCAGGTTGATGTTGATCTGCTTGGTCTCCTGATATTCATCCAGTCCGTGGATGCTCAGTTCCCGCCCTACGCCGCTCTTCTTGTAGCCGCCCCAGGGCGCCTGGCAGAAGGTCGGCTGGTCGCAGTTGATCCAGGTGATTCCAGCGCGGAGCTCTTTCGTGACGCGGAGTGCTTTCGCGCCGTCGCGGGTGATTACCGCTCCGGCAAGACCGTATTCCGTATCGTTGGCGAGGGCTATGGCTTCTTCTTCCGTCCGGAAGGTCAGGACACTCAGAACCGGTCCGAAGATTTCTTCCTTTACGATGCGCATGTCCGGCGTACAGTGATCGAAAACTGTCGGCTCGATGTAGTAGCCCTTGTCGCATCCGTTTGCCGTGTAGCGTTTTCCTCCGCAGACGAGGTCTGCGCCCTCGTCGATGCCTGCCTGGATATAGGAGAGAATCTTGTTCATCTGATCTTCTGATACCACGGGTCCGAGGTCCGGATTCTCCATTCCGGGTCCGATGGTGATGTTTGATGCTTTTTCCGCAAGCCGTTTGATGAAGGCGTCATGGATGCCTTCCTGGATGATCAGCCTTGAGGTCGCCGAGCACACCTGGCCGGCGTTGAAGAAGATTCCGATCATGACCCATTCCACCGCGGCTTCCAGGTCGCAGTCGTCAAAGATGACAACCGGTGATTTTCCGCCGAGCTCCAGGCCGACCTTCTTCAGGTTGCCGGCAGCGGCTCTTGCGATTCCCTGTCCCACCTTTGTGCTCCCGGTGAAGGTGATCATGTCGACGTCCTCACTCTCTGCGAACACGTTTCCGACGTTTGATCCGCTGCCGAGCACGAGATTTGCGCATCCGGCGGGAAGACCCGCCTCTTCAAAGAGATGGAACAGCTTTGCGGTGGACAGCGGCGCCTTTGAGCTCGGCTTGAATACCAGGGAGTTGCCGGCGGCAAGGCACGGTGCAAGCTTCCAGCAGGACATCAAGAGCGGGTAGTTCCACGGCGTGATCTGCGCGCAGACGCCGACCGGTTCCTTTACGGTCATGTTGAGCATTTCGCCGAATCCGTTGTTGGTGGCATATACGCCGCCTTCCGGCTTGTCGATCAGACCGGCATAGTAGCGGAAGCATTCCGCTGCATCTGATACATCGCCCTCCGCCTCCCGAAGCGGTTTGCCGTTGTCCAGAGTGTCCGTCACCGCCAGATCGTGGGCATTCTCATCGATCAGCTCCGCAATCCGGTACAGGATTCCCGCTCTCGCCACACCGGGCATGTCTCTCCACGTGCGGTCCGTATAAAATGATTTTTTTGCCGCGGCAATAGCTTCCTCCGCATCCTGCGGAACACTGTCCGTCACCACGCCGATCACGCTGCCGTCCGCAGGTCCGATTACTTCCTCTGTCTTTCCGGAAACGGATTCCTTCCAGACACCGCCGATGTAATTCTTAACGATTTCCATTCGTTTCCTCCTTTACTGTATCAGGCCAGCCGTAATGTCCCGGCCCCATGCGGTGCCTTCCTCCAGTGACAGGGATATTTTCGGCAAAAACAGATTTGAGATTGTCTGTATGATTCTTTACGGCTGATGCCGGCGTTTTTATAACCGGCTCATTGCCATTATACGCTGATTTACGCTTATTTACATCGACGCCCTTACGTCAGCAAGTGACTCGTCCAGTCTGGTGATGACGTCCTTGATATCCTGATCGGAGATGACGGCTGTCGGCTCGAAACGGATGGTCTTCGCATTCACCAGTGTTCCCGCGGTCATGACTCTGCGCGCGAACAGTCCCTTCGCAGTCGCGTAGCCCAGCTCGCAGTTTACAAACTCTACGGCAAGCATCAGCCCTTCGCCGCGGACCTCCTGAATGATGTCCGGATATTTCTCTGCCATGGACTGAAGTCCGGCCTTCAGGACTTTTCCTTTCTCTCTGCATACGCCCGGAATATCGTTCTTGAGCATGTAGCGGATCGTCGCAAGTGCCGCCGCGCAGCATACCGGGTTTCCTCCGAAGGTCGGAGATCCGAGCAGCCACGGGTTGTCGATCAGCTGCTGTCCCCACATCTTCGGCTTGAAGATGATTCCGGTAATCGGCATGATGCCGCCGCCGAAGGCTTTTCCGAAGGTCATGATATCCGGTGTAACGCCCTCTGCCTCACATCTCCACATCGTGCCGGTACGTCCCATTCCGGTCTGGATCTCATCGAAGATCAGCGCTACGCCGGTCTCGTCACAGATATCACGGAGCTGCTGCAGGTATCCCTTCGGGGGAACGATGACGCCGGCCTCACCCTGGATCGGCTCCGCGATGACGGCCGCGACGCTCTCGCCGACTGCCTGAAGGTTCTTGATCGCCTTCCTTACATCCTCGGCGTTTCCGTACTGTACGTGCTGTACCTGCTGTACCATCGGCGTGTACGGCACGCGGTAGGTATCCTTGCCTCCTACAGAGATGGCTCCCATGGATTTGCCGTGGAACGCGCCTACCATGGAAATGTACCATCTGCCGCCGGTAGCGATACGGGCCAGCTTCAGCGCCATCTCAACGGCCTCCGCGCCGCCGTTTGTGAAGAAGCACTGCTGCAGGTCGCCGGGTGTGATGTCCGCAAGCGCCTTCGCCAGATATCCTCTCAGCGGGTCGAGAAGCTCCTGTGAGTGAAGCGCCTGATGATCGAGCTGTTTCTTGACAACGTCGAGGATTTCCGGATTTCTGTGTCCGCAGGTGTAGATTCCGAAGCCGCCGAGACAGTCGATGAACTTCTCGCCGTTCAGTCCATATACGTACGCGCCGCCGTCTTCCCACTCCAGAACCGCTCCGCCTTCCGAATCGGAGGAAACGGACTTTCTGTATTTCAGCCAGCCCGGGCTGACATAGTTGTTGAAGTAGTCCAGCGTCTCCGAGACCATTCTCTTCTTCTCATCCTTCGGAATATCCTTGCTGTCCGTCTCGATAAGACCTATAATACGATCCAGATCCTTAATTGTTTGTGCTTTGTCTGCCATGGTTTTTTCCTCCTGTAATATAGATTCTGTTAATGTGGATTCTGTAACTGCAGCTTCTGTAACTGCAGCTTCTGCAATCGCAGATTGTGCAACTGCAGGTTCTGCACCTGCAGCTTCTGCAATCGCAGATTGTGTAACTGCAGGCTCTGCATCCGCAGGTTCTGTAAATGCAGATCCCGCAGGCCGTACCGTCAGACAGCTTTGCCTTCCGGTTCCCGCAGATACTGATAAAAAAAGCGCATCCGCCATAATGAATGACAGATACGCCTTTGTATCGGTGCTGTTATAATTTAACTGCTGGTTCTATTCTAGCAAATGACAATCGCGGATACCATTCCCGAATTCTGCGATTTTTATACTTGATTTCCGGTATGTTACTGCTTACACGCTGCTTACACGGCATAGATTTTACAGCCCTTTGCCGGAGCATTACCGGCTGCTATCTGCTCACATGATACCGACACAAATGAGGTAACAAAATAATGGATACCAATCACTTACTGATCTTCAGCGACCTGCTGTATTCTTTATACACATCCGACGATGCGAAGGGAATCAACCACGATCTCCTCTCCTATCTCCGGATGCTGATACCGAGCCCCTATGCCAGCCTTCTGACCGCTGACCCCGCCGCGCCCCGCTTCACGTTCAACGGTGTGTACTGCGATCCGGCGGATTTTGCCTGCGCGGAGCAGAAATACATCGACAACTATGAGGACGACGAGATCCAGTGGATGCTCCACTCCAAGGTTTCCACGGTTCTCCGGGAAAGCGACCTTCTGAAGAACGAGAGCCGCCTTCATTCCGCAATCTACGAAAAATGCTACCGTCCGTATCATATCTACGACACGCTTCAGATGTCGATCGTATCCGAGCGGAAGTTCCTCGGCGTAATCACGCTGTTCCGCACCCGGGAGGACCCGCCCTTCTCCGAGGACGACATGACGCTTCTGAAGTCTCTGGACAAGCATCTGAACTATATCTACGGCCGGCTGCTTCTGAAGAGCCCGGACGCACGGACATCGGATTCTCCATCCGCAGCCGTCAAATCCGGACGGGCGGACGCCCTGATGGCACAGGCCGTACTTACCCGGAGAGAGTCCGAGATTGTCCGTCTCGTCATAAAGGCGATTCCGAACGCGAAAATCCGCGAGCAGCTGCATATCACGGACAACACGCTGCAGAAGCACATGCAGAACATCTACCGGAAGTTCCGCATCTCCTCAAGGCTCGAGCTGTTCCGGATCATGTCCGGAACCGACGGAAGCGGCACCGCGTTCTGATTTCTGCACGCGCGAATACCAGGAACCGGTCATGCTGCAAGCGGCCGCACAAACCGCGTGAGACCGCGCGCTGCGCTTCCTATTTCCGAGCGTCACCTTGCGCATCATGTTTCTGCGCTCTGCATTTTGCGTTCCCGCGCGCCGCTCTGCGCTTCGTGTTTCTGCGCCGCATCCCTTATTCGGATTTCGTGATTTTGCCGCAGCACATCGTGAAGACGACGCGATTGTCCATAATCTCCTCTTCCGGCATGGTGAACAGGTTCTCCTTCAGCGCGATGATGTCCGCATATTTTCCCTCCTCCAGGCTTCCGATTTTGTCTTCCATGTGATACGCCCTCGCGGCGTTATAAGTGTACCCGGACAGAACCTGCAGCATCGTCAGTTTTTCCTCCGGATTAAATCCGGTCGGCCGGTGCTGATAATCCTTTCGTGTGACGGCGGTGTATATCGTCCGGAACGGATCGATGCCAACCACCGGAAAATCTGTGCCGATCGCCAGAGCTCCGGTCGCTTCCTCCATGGAGCGAAGCGGCCATTCATAACGGATTCTCTCTTTTCCGATGTGAATGATCTTGCCGTTCTCGTCCAGAACCAGATGCGCCGGCTGCATGGACGGGATGACATGAAGCCTCCGGAACCTGGGGATATCCGAGGGATCTATATTTTCGATATGCTCGATCGTATTGTGATAATCTCTGTCGCCGTTGGCGCGGATCGAGTCCTCAAAGAGATTCAGCGCCATCCGGACGGAGCCGTCCGCGATGCAGTGCAGTCTGACTGAAAACCCTGCTCTGTTTGCAGCGATGACAGACTGCTTTACATCGTCGTATTCCCGCAGGGGTACTCCGATTCCGCAGGTGTCCGGGCGGTCCGTGTAAGGCTCGAGAAGAAGACCGGTGTAGGTCTCCGTCACCCCGTCCAGGAATCCCTTGACGCCCGGGATATCGAACCACTTCCCGGCAAATTTCTTTTTCCATTTCTCCGCCGCGGAAAAATCCGTGTAGCCGAACAGCCGCGGAAACAAATACAGATGCGCGCTCAGCCTGTCCGCTTCCGCCATCGAATGAATCATCTCGCAGAGGCGGCTGTTCTCCTCATTGTAATCCGGCGCGAACATCTCGCTGAGCGCGGTGATGCCGTATCCGGCCAGCACCTTCTCGAAATCCTCTATGATCTTCTGATACTCCTCATCCGGAAACGTGCGGAACACCTTGTCCGCGGGCTCATATGCGGCCGGCTCGATCAGCATCCCGCTCAGTTCCCCGTCCGGAAGAAGACCGACAGAGCCGCTCTCCGGCTTCATGTCCGGCGTGATGCCGCAGAGCCTGAGCGCCGCGCTGTTCAGCCAGTAGCTGTGCGCGTCAGCGCACTTCAGCAGAACCGGACGGTCCGGCACCGCGGCGTCCAGGCTTTTTTTCGTGGGAAGCACCGTCGTCTTCCACTTCGGGAGAAACCATCCGCTTCCCCGGATCACCCGTTCCTCCGGATGCTTCGCCGCGTATTCCGCGACGATCCGTGCGCAGTCCTCCTCGGAGACGGAATCCGCAATCTCGCTGCACACATGCTCGCTGTTCTCCATTGCTCCCGTGAAAAAATGCGTGTGTGCGTCGATGAAGCCCGGCATCACCAGCCTGTCGCCGAAATCCAGAACTGTGGTGTCCGGCGGAAGCGTCTCAACATCCGTCTCATAGGGGAGGATCTTCCGGATCATCTCATCCTCCACCAGAATCGCCTCGGGCTTCGGCAGATCCTCGTGTCCGCCATAAACCGCCGTACTTCTGATCAGATATCTCATTCTCATCGCCTCACAAACTAAATTTCCGTCTGACCGCGTCCGTAAGATATTCCGCTGTGCCCTGTACGCCGAACAGACTGCTGTTGATCATGATGTCCTTATACCTCTTGTCGTCCGGCAGATAGCCCGCGTAGTGCATCTGATACTCATCTCTCGCGTCATCCACTGCCTTGATCATCCGGCGGGCCTCCTTCTCCTCCAGCTTCAGGTCGTAGATACAGTGATTCAGCCTGTCCTGATAGGACGCATAGATATAGATGTGCATCGTGTTCGGCATCTCGGCCAGGATGAAATCGGAACAGCGGCCGACGATGATGCAGGATTCCCTCTGCGCCAGAAACTTTATGATGTTCTGCTGCGTGTGAAAAATCTTGTCCTGCACATCGCTCGTTCCTCCGCCGAGCGGGAACTGCATCCGGGAGAACGGATTCTCGACGCCCTTTCTGGCAGATTCCTCCGACTCCTCAATCACCGACGCCGGAAGATCCAGCTCCTGCGCCGCCTTCTCGATCAGATCTCTGTCGTAATACTCGACGCCGAGCTCCTCCGCCATCCTTTTGGCAATCGGCCTTCCCATGCTGCCGAACTGCCGGTTCACGGTCACTACAAATTTACTCTTACTCATAATCACACCTCTTTCCGAACCGTCTGCCTGCTGTTTTCCTATATACGTTTCTGCGACAATCCATTGAAAGTTACTGTTCACGGAATATCTGAAAGGCAGGGATTTCACAGCCATGTTGCCGTTCACAAACTGGCTGCAACAAGGTTTTATCCTTATTTATTAAGCTGCATTTATTAAGCTGCGGAACTTCTGTTGACAGTCTGCAAATGCGGCAGAACTGTCCGCACACGATATCACAAGATTATACTGAAACTATGCTGTCTGATGATCGCAGGATCACAGCGCTGTATCCCCGCCTGCTACATCACAAAGCCGCAGACAAGATACGCGACCACCGAGGCTCCGGCAGCGATCAGCACGTAGGGGAGCTGCGAGAGCGCGTGCTCCATGTTGTCGATGCCGGCGCTCTGCGAGGACAGCAGCGTCGCGTCTGTGTAGAAGCATGCGTGGCTTCCGAAAGCGCCTCCGGAAATCACGGCCGCCATGATCAGGATCGTGTTCGCGCCTACCGCTGCTCCCAGCGGAAAGACAATCGGAGTGACAATGGCGCTCATGCCCCAGAGAGAACCGGTGGTAAAGGCAAGGGTTGCGACCAGAACAAAGGTAACCGCCGGGAATACGGATCTCGTGAGAACCGGCTCAGCTATCTGAACGATGAAATTCGTCATCTTCATATCCGCCAGTACTTTTTCTAGCGAGAATGCCGCGATCAGAAGAATCAGGATCGGAAGCATATCGGCAAAGCCCTTGCAGATCGTTGTGTAGAAGTCTTCAAAACGAATCACCTTTCTCGGAACGTACATCACAAAGCAGACAAGGATGCCTACCACAACCGCGAGAAGCAGATTTCCTGTGATGATGGCAAGCGCGACGAGCACACCCATCGGGATGATGAAGTCCCAGATACTGCCCTCTTCTGTGTATTCTCCCTCGTCATGGTTATACTTCCGGCTCTTTTCACTATAGACCATCCCGGTCTCCGCGACACGCTGGTACGCTTTTTTCATCGTTCCCATCTTCGGCATGACACCCAGGCAGAACAGGAACACGATTAAAAGGGTGAAAATTGGATAGAACAGATACGGAATCGCGTGTGTATATGCCTGAAGACCGGTGGCGTAGCCCAGCTTCTGCACACTGTCCTGATCGGCAAAAATTCCTGCGTAGAAGACGGCCCATGTGGAGAACGGGAGCATGACGCATACCGGCGCGCCCGTGGCATCCAGCATATAGGCAAGAACCTCTCTCGGAATCTTTCTCTTGTCATAGACGCCCTTCATGCAGACACCGATCGTCAGCACGTTCAGATAATCGTCGACAAAGATGAGAATACCGAGGATAAAGGAAGTAAAGAGTGTCTTTCTTTCTGTATTGCACAGCTTGGAAACCACCCGCGAAAAGCCATAGCTGCCCTTGGACGCTGTCAGCAATGCGATCAGACTGCCGAACAGACCGCAGACAATGATAATCCAGACGTTGTCGGCAAGGGTGTCCTGAATCAGCTGACACCACTGTGTCAGGAAGCTTCCCTTATAATAGACCAGACACGCGATCAGGGATCCCACAATCAGAACCTCGGCGCACCTTTTTGTCACAATTGCGATGACGATAATAGCCAGGATAATGAATACTGCTTGTAAACCGGTTGACATATGCTTCACCTCACTACTTATCCGAAAATGATCAACAGCTGCCATGAAGAGACGTCCGGAACAGCAAAAGGGGCATGCGAAATCAATCCACATGCCCCTTTGCACTGTACGTATTCAGATCGGTTGATACGGTAATGGCCATAAAATAGATCGTGTCATGAACTGTATAAGCTGCGCGCCGCTTCGCACTTCGTGCTCTCGCATCCGGTCTCTTGCGCGCGCTCCGCGTGCGGCGAGCCTGTCCTCGTTTTCGAAGAGCTTATACAGTAACGGCCATACGATACATTGTGCCACAAACTGTATAAGTCCCCGCGTCACTGCGCTGCTTCGCAGCTTCCGTGCCGCTAACAGGTATGAGCACTCTCGTGCCGCTAACGCGTCCCTTCGTGCTCATACCTGTTGTCGTCGCAAAGCCATAGCCGGCCTTGCACGCCCTTCGGGTGTGCAGTCCGTCTCTGTCATTGCGACTGGACTTATACAGTAAAAAGAAGTATCCGGCTGTCTGTCCCGGATACTTCTTTGTATCACCGATGTCTCTCACTTTTATTGATGTAAAAATTTTAACAACCTTTTCATGGTATGGCAATACCCGTCTGCCATTATTTTTTTAACAGAAATCAGTTACCGTTACTGTTCACCGGCAATGTCATGCAGTTAAGGAGGAGAAAAACCACGATAAAAAAATACGATGTTAA
>CAIFEZ010000029.1 GCA_903789595.1 uncultured eubacterium 1-6 | reverse complement strand
AAACGAATGTGGGGTAAATTATGGATACATTTATCGATGACGAGAAAGCAGCGGAGATCCAGAAGACATTCAGCTATGACGGTTACCAGACGGTCCGAAGGGAGCTGTTTGCACATTTGCGTGAGCCTCAGATGACCATTCGGACAGACAGCATTACTTTCAATAATGCTTGTATTGAGGGGTTCGAGGATACGGTCTACATTCAGGTCCTCGTCAATCAGGACCAGAAGCGGCTGGTAATCCGAAGATGCGAGAAAGACGACAGGGACTCACTCCGGTGGTGTATCCAGAAGAATGACAAGAGAAAGAGCAGAAAAATTACGGGCAGGCAGTTCTGCAACATGATCTACAAGATGATGAGCTGGGACAATCTGTGCCGCTATAAGATCCTTGGCCACCGCATCGATTATCAGGGGGAGACTCTCTATGTCTTTGAGCTGGACGATGCTGAAATCTTCCGTGAGAGGCCGAAGCGTACCAAGGCAGAGCTGGAGAAGTTGCGCGAGGAGATGACGCCGGAAGAACTGGAGGCAATGAAGCAGAGGGAGGCAAAGGCGTCGAGGACACCTTTCTATCCGGGAGATCTGGATACTTATGGCGTACCTGTCGAAAAACACGAGGACAGGGTCTCTTTGCAATCGTTGGACGGATTTGCCGGCCAGCAGGAACTACAGCTGCAAAATCAATAATGGGAGGCTATTATGTCTGAGCAGGAAAGAAGACTCGGGCTCTCTTTTTCGCTGAAACGGGGAAGGAGCCTGATTTATTGGGCTACCATCAGATCTTTGAAGAATCCTAAATTTATTCGATTTCTCTTTAATTCCAGAGACCACAAGGTGGCCATTCAGGTCGCCACGCCGATCGATAAGGAGGCATTGAAGGTACCAGCCTTTCAGGAGGTCCAGCAGTATGAGATCGCCAGTAAGGCTTTTCTTCGTGTGCTCTACAAAAATTGCCACTGGGATGAAAGCAAGACGTACCGGGTCTATGGAACAAATTATGGGAACGAGCAGGTCGTGGAATTCCGGCTGGAGGAAGCGACGATCATCCGGGACGAGGAGTTCCGGGATCCGGAAATCAGAGAGCCGTAATTTGAAAATTTAACAGAATTTGGAATCTGGCAACAGGCCATCGAGGAATTTTTCCTTCGGTGGTCTTTTTTTATTGTCTGCGGAAGAGTCTTTAATAAACAAGAGCGGGCTTCAATCAGAAATGATGGTGAAACACAAGTAATTGTGGACACTAATTTCCGAAAATACCACATATTGTTCTGCAGAAGCGTCTTGGCTCAGCACGTGACCCCGGAAAATCCTGTTTATGAAGGAGAGCACCGAGGGAGTTGCGGAAGGGCAGACAACGGCGGCCGCGGGAAGTAAAGAGGATTCACAGTTTTATCTTGCGAAAGGGGGGATAAGGGAGAGTGATATTTGTTTTACGCGTGATCATCTTCTCCACCCTGATCCTACTCGGATTCTACATTTCGAATCGGTCCATCCGGATGCGAAAGATCGTCACAGTCATCTACACCTTCGTCCTCTTGTGGTACACCTTACTCTGCCGTCTGCCGATGTTCACATCCGTTCCTGTTGCTGCCGATAGTACGATCACAACCACGCCTGCCACAGAGCCGTCCCTCGCAGAGAGATTGATAGAAGCGGTGATCGCTATTTTCGGTCCTCAATCTGACGGTACCCTTGCAGGCGATGGGGTAGTAAAGGCAATGACCTTCAACGCTATGCTGTTCGTACCAATGGGTTACTTGCTCTGGCTTTGGTTCCGAAGACTTCGAAAGAGACCATGGCTTGCTGTGGTAATCTGTATCGCTGTAAGCGTAGGCATCGAACTGCTTCAAGAGTGGACAGGACTCGGTATGGCTGATTGGAAGGACGTTGTCTCTAATGCACTTGGCGGGGCTTTGGGAGTTCTGATCGTGAAGGCATTTGCAGTGCGATCTTCCCCGCGTGATTGAGTCCCCCTACTGATCCTCCCTCTCGAATTTTTACAACTCCTCGACTTTAATCTCTCTTAAGATAACGACATCCTCCGCATCCGGAATCTCATCAGCACTGACGGTTCCGAGCACTTTTCCGAGGACCGGTACACGATCGTCCTCGCCCTTTTCTCCGTAGGGGTACTGCGGATCTTCCGGGTACCGCGGATTCAGGGAGTACAGTTTATTGTCGTACATCCGCTTGATGACAGCGCCGTCCGCTGTGGTGGTGATATAACGATGCGGTGTACTGAGGGTACCGTTCAACAATAAAAAAGCACCGACCTCCATGTGATACAGATGCTATTTTTTCAATATTTCTTATTGACACCCCGGCTTGTCCGGGGTATTATTTTAATTGCAAGTGTAATAAATATTACAGATAGGAAGAACAACATGCGCCACAAAAACGAGGAGTATTTTGATGTACTGGCGAAATTTATCGAGGACTACTGGGACGAGTATGGTGTGTCCCCTACCAACCAGATAGTCGCAGACGGCACGCACCTCTCGACGGCAACCGTCAGCCGGTATCTCCAGTACATGAGAAAAAATAGTATGATCGATTATCACGGCCATCAGGGCTATCGGACGAAACGTCAGATGGACAGCCAGACCGGGAAGATCTCTGTTCCGCTCCTTGGAGCTGTGGCCTGTGGTGTTCCGAAACTTGCGGAGGAGAACATCGAGGAGTATGTAGATCTTCCAGTCGCGCTCTTTGGCAGAGGTACATTTTATCTTCTGCGTGCGGATGGGGATTCTATGGTGAATGCCGGAATCAACACCGGAGACCTGGTCCTCATTCGAAAGCAGGGAAGTGCCGAACCAGGGCAGATTGTGGTGGCTCTCATGGAGACGGAAGCAACACTCAAGCGTTACTTCCCGGAGCCGGAGAACAACCGGATCCGGCTTCATCCGGAGAATGACCACATGGAGGATATCTACGTTCCGACGTGTGAGATACAGGGGGTGGCCGTTAAAGTCATAAAGGATCTTGAGTAGTCGAGAAATAGTGAAGTAGTAAACAAAGTTTATCGTAAAGCAGGATTCGCTACCTTAGCAAAAACGATGTGCATAGAGCTATGCACAAGAACCGTGCGGGATTGCAGCATTTTCAGTCTGACTTTCCCTTTTGGCTGAGAATGTCCATCTATGGAGGAAGCAGATGACATTCAAAGTAGGAGAACAGGCTTACATTGTGGAGAATCATTCCTATGTGACGCCAGTCGTTATTATTCGAAGTTATGGAGATTTTTATTCCGTCGCCGCCGGTGGGAAGGGCATGAACTTAAGAGCCAGCCGATTGTTCAAGACGAGAGAGGAAGCGGAGAGGACATTACCAAGAAGAGAGAGAACCGTTGTCAGCAGGACAACTGGAGGCGGCGAGACCCCATACGATTTCATGGATTATCACAGTCCTTACGGATTATGAAGAAGGACGGTGAAATCGTATGGATGAGGGAGAGAGAATTATTGCCATCAAGTGTCCCTGCTGTGGCCGCAGGTTGTTTGATATGAGGACAGATACGCAGGGCGCGATCAGCATCAAGTGTTCACGCTGCAAGACGATCATGGCAGTCAAGATGAAAAACAGAATATTGGTTGTACCGAGCAAATAGCCGCGCATAGGCAGTGAACGAAATTTGTATCACAAGGCCTGCAACATGCAGCGAGCAAAGCCGGACACAGGATTAAGCTTCTATTAGACGCAAAGAGCATTGCAATGGGAAGCTGCCTGCGTCCGGCTTTTTTTCTAGAGTTCGCATGCAAAATTGCGCAAACTTTAAATTTAATTTATTGAATATGAAATTCATGTTGACAGCATGAGTGGGGGTGTAGTATAACAATAATTGCAAGAGCATGAAATTGTTATGCACATTATTGAAATGGAGGCTGAAATGGCTGGAGAAGATAAAGAATATTTGCAGGTGCGGATACCAGATAAGGAAAAATTGTCGCGGCTACTGAATAAGTTAAAGGGCGATGATCGGACTATGGCGCAGTATGCTGCAGACTGTGGTGATATTAGTCCCTCAACTCTTTCCAGAATTTTAAATGGAAGAATCAGTAAACCGTTGTCCATAGATGTATTGCAGAAACTTTATGAGCATAAATCTCCTGACTGTGAGTTGGAATTTAGATATTTGGCTGACGCTAATGGGATGATGAAAAAAGATGCATATGAGAGCAGAACTTCACGGGCTGACTTTCGCAATGCCCGTATTCTTGAACGCAGGGAGGCTGATCGAGCTCTTATAACAGATCTCAGCAATGAGCTTTTCGATCGTGGTTACATGCTTAGAGTGATACGTCATCTATTCAAGTCTTCAAATAGTAAATCGATATTAACCAATCGCTTTGATTACGAAATACAATTGCAGTTGGAGAATACGATTTTGAGATGGCAAATAGTTTTGCTGCCGTATCACTTAGACCAGGAACGCATAAATGGCTATATGAATACAATGGAAATGTCAAAAGACGAAGCTACGGCTAAATGCTTGCAACGCGATATGGCGATGATTTTTGACAGGTATGCAACGAATTTCCTGATTGATGCATGGCAACCGGATAGACTCAAAGGTAAGAAACAGTCATACGTTTTCACGGATCAGCTTTATTATGATGAATTTCGTAAATATATGAAGAATACATATTTCCATAATGAAGTTACTACCATTCTCATGGATGAAACTGCGCATACTGTAATTAAAGAAGAATGGTTTAACTGCCCACAGGCGAAAGAAGCGTCAAGAATCTTTGATAAACCTGTTCTGTATCCTGGCAACAACATAGATAGTAGCAACGAATATGTTGAGTGGGATAATTCGGATGATGATAACTGATGGTATGGAGGGAGACTTATAATGGTGGTAGATGAAGAATACGATATCAGAACGGAGGATAATAAGCTGTTCTGCAAGGGCAGACGAGACGCAGACGGCAGGATTTACCTGAGAACAAAGAATGCGGAAATTCCATTGGAAGATTTGGAAGCAAAGGCATTGTGTCCAGACCGCCAGAGAGGTAAAAGAAGGTTAAAACACCAATGTTAACTACCATATAAGCTAGATGATCCGGAGATACGACCACGATGTCAGGCGGCAGCGATGTTGACCAGACCTTTGTGTATGGAGCGTCATTTATCGTATCAGAGCCCCGAGTGAGTCAGTATTACAATTTGATATATGGAGTGCTTGTTGAGCAATTCCGATGGTCAGAGCACCACGCGAGGAAAGCCGGAGCAGTCATTACAGAGATCAAGCCTATGTTGTTTTGGTATCTGTGTGATTGTTCCGGCTTTTTTGCTATCTGTAAACTTTTCCCGGATATAGTAGTTAAGAACAATCTCTCGAAAAAAATATACCCCGCATATGCGTATCACATATTAGAGGCGGGCAGTTCACAATATTCATAAAAAGCGAAAGGAGGTGAGATGGCAGTGGCGAAAAAGGTCGACTTTAATAGTGATGAATATTATCTGGGTCAAAGAATCCAAAAGAGAAGAAAAGAACTTGGTTATTCACAGACACAGCTTGCTGACCTGATGGATATGGATCGCTCTGCCATCTCAAACTATGAAAATGGCAGTAAGGGAGAAATGGGGTTTAAAACCCTACAACGCTTTGCAACAGCACTGGGTGTGACTACATCAGAACTTCTCGGTGAAACTATCAGGAATTCGGATCCTCTGGAAGGACTAGATGAAACAAACCGAAAAACGGTCTTAGAAATGATCGATTTCTTTAAAACAAAACAACAGAACATATCAGCATAACCGTTCGGTGAATAAATCGGACGGTATTTTTTTGACCATTTTTCTGGTAATGGTGGCCTGCTTTTATTTTGATGGACGCGTGTCACTGCCAAAAGTTCTCCATTTTGCAAAGTGTGACGAATTCGACAACAGCAGAGGTGAAACTGTGACGAGTGCGTTGCATTTAAAAATATCTGATTTCGTTAACATGTAATTATCGATAGGGAGGCAGAGGTTATAAAAAACCGAAGTTTTCCAGTCGCGACAAAATATGAAGAATTGCTCATACATGAGTGATTCCTCCAGTAACCAATAATTCTCAAAGTCTGAGATGCGCATAAGACGGCGGGAAGCACAAAGAGTCAATCCAGAATCCATAGGGATTCTGAACTCTGATGCTTCTTCACCGCTGTTCGTCGTGCCATTTCAGGTGTCCCGGGAGTCGGTGAATCATCAGCCGGCTCCTTTTTTCGTGCTTTCCGCCGCAGGCAGCAACTCAGCGGAAAGGACGAATCTATGAACAAGGACAGAGTTTGGTCGGCAGAAGATCAGGAAGATCTCGCAGGATTCGACGAGGCGCAGCGTATCGGAGATCAGCGTGAGGACGCACACAGATCGCGTTTTATGAAGAACGGTGACCTTGAATCGAAGAGAAGCAGTTTCGGAGAAGACGGAGACACGGATGACGATAAGGGCGGTATCAGTCTGGCGGATACCCTTGCATATGGCAAGTGGCTCCGGGATCAGGCAGATGAATCCGAATACGCCGGGAATCGCCAGATGGTGATTGATGCAATCATCGCGGCTGTTGACGAATTCTTCGCAAGCGGCACCAAGGACAATCAGGAGATTTTCCTCTCCGTATATGGAGAGAGAAAGCAGCAGGTGGAAGTTGCAGCTGATATGGATCGTTTACCGCCTTCGATCAATCGCACGCTGAAACGGATTCAGCTCTGAAGAAGAACGGGTATGGCGACATTGTGACAGAAACCGTAAATGCGAACACACTGGCCAGTTTCTGCAAGGAGCAGATGGCTGCGAACGAGGATGAGCTTCCGGACTGGCTGGAACCTGTCGTGAATACTTTTGAAAAGATCACGGTAGGAATCAGGAAAAGCTGACAAGCTGCCGGCGGCCTGCCCGGTTAATTTCTGAGCTGATATATGGGAAGGCACCTTCCCTGAATGTATCAAATATCTATTATGGAGGACAAAATTATGTCAGAAGAAAAGAAAGTAGAGACACAGAGTACATCCCTCACGGCATCATCGGGTTTTGCGCTCATAGACAATCTTACAACGATTCAGGAGGCACTCTCCGGGGAATGCGCAGGACTGGATTTCACCTTTGACCGTATCCGCATCCCGTCTGGTGGTGGACTTGCATTCGAGGTACCGGGCGAGGAGGATGATCCGGATCTTGTGACCAAGATCACGGCGGTCATCGCCTACCAGCATCCGGCTTATGCATATTACGCCTCTGCATTTCATGGCGGCAACAATCCGCCTGACTGCGGATCCTTTGACGGAGAGCACGGAGTTGGAAATCCCGGTGGGGATTGCCACACCTGCCCGTTCAATAAGTTCGGCTCCGGTGAAGGAAAGGGAAAAGCCTGCAAGAACCGCCAGATGCTCTATCTCCTGCGCGAGGGTGAGATTTTCCCTGTGATGATGTCGATTCCGACCGGCAGCCTCAAGAGCTACACCGACTACGTGAAGAAGCAGATCACTCGCGGACGCAGGCTGAACAGCATTGTTACAGAGATTTCCCTGAAGAAGGCAGAATCGAAACAGGATAACGGCAGTATTACATTTTCCAGAGTCACCTTCAGGTTCGTGCGCATGCTGAATGCCGACGAAAAGGAGTATGTGGCGAAGATGGTAGACCTGATCAAGGGATATGCTGACAATCTTACATCGAACGCCCTGATCGAAGATGAGGATTCCGGTGACGGATTCTTTGTCGATGCAGAGACAGGAGAAGTCATCGAGCCGCTGAAATAACGGTTGGTGTACTGAAACTATCATGGCCACAGACTTCGGAGGGCGGCTGCCTTCCGGAGTCTTCTTTATAGGAGATTTTCATATGGATACAAATTATAAGAGCGTCACTGACATTGAAGAATTGAAGCGCTATATCGGTGATGCAAAGATCGTCTCATTTGACTATGAAACCTCGCCGGATCAGGCCTTCCGGGATGATGGGCACGCTTCCCTTGATCCGTTCCGGTCACATATTGTGGAGTGCAGCTATTCTGTAAAGGAAGGCACGGCTGTGGCTGTTCCGCTGAAACATCTGACCGGTCAGAACATGGATTATGATGCCTGGTATGCATTTCACAAGGCGCTTCTGATGAACGGCAGCAGGATCAAGGTCTGTCACAACATTGCTTTTGAATCCTCGTTTTCCTATCACATAGGCATCGTGATTCAGGCTCCGGTTTATGACACGATGTGCGCAGCACAGATGACACAGAACGGGGAGTACGCCTTCCGGAAGCTCTCAGAGAGTGGCCTGAAAACCCTGTCAGCAGCGCTCCTCGATACCAAAAGAAAGACCTTTGCTGAGACAACGGCAGGCAGGCATTTTGATGAGCTGGATCCGCAGGACGCAGCAACCATTGAATACGCCTGTGAGGATTCGGATCAGGCACTTCAGCTGTACCGGATCTTCAATGCGTGGTTTGACAGATACCTGTCAAGGCACAGGTGGATCGTGGAAAATCTGGAATCGCCGACAGCAGTGTACCTCGGCATCATGAAACACAATGGCGCACCACTGGACCTCTCGCTTATGGAGAAAAAGAAGCAGGAAGCGGAAGCTGAGATGGAGAAGCTCCGGGAGCAGATTGCTTTTATCATCGGAGATGTGAATATCGGTGCGAACTGTTCCACGAGGGCATTTAAGGAGTATCTGTACGGAACCCTCGGTCTGCCTGTCCTGAAGACGACGCTGTCCAATAAGGAAGCCGCAGACGATCAGGCAATGCAGATGTTAAAGGAATGGTGCGATGAAAACAGGCCGGAGCTCTCGGAGCTTTTCACGCTGGTGCAGGAGTACCGGAAGTGGGGCAAGACCAAGTCAACTTACATTGACGGATATCTCAAATTCTTAAATCCTGTTACAGGCTGTATTCATCCGGACTTCTTTGCATTGTCGACTGACACCGGGCGCTTCAATTGTCAGCATCCCAATGCCCAGAATATGCCACGAAAGACCAATGATCCGATCGGTGTCAGAAATTTCATCAGAGCGCCGGAAGGGCATCTCATCATCAGTCTTGATTTCTCACAGATCGAGCTTCGGGTTGGTGCATTTTATCTGTCGCAGTCCGGGGACGATACGATGAAGGATGTCTATCTTAAAAATCTCGATCTTCATGCCAAGACCACCTCGGTCATTTTCGGAGTGCCGTATGAGCAGGCACACGACAAAAATTCAGAGAATTACAAGGAACATCGGACCATTGCGAAAAACGTGAACTTCGGCGTCTTTTATGGCCTCTTCCCTCGCGGACTACAGAAGACACTGAAATTCAAAGCCGGGATTGAGCGTTCCTATGAGGAATGTTCCGATATGATCGAGAACCTGAAAACCGGATATCCGGGACTCTCTGTCTGGCAGGAAGAGGTAAAGGATCAGGCATCGCGCCGGATGTACACAGAGACCTGGCTCGGACGGAGGAGGTATCTTCCGAATATCAACAGCGATGACTGGGGACAGAAATCCTTCTCAGAGCGCTGCGCAATGAATACGCCGATTCAGGGAACGGCAGCAGATATCTTAAAGATGGCGGTAGCGCGGATCCTTGCAGGACTGCCGGAGAGACCGTGGCTCAAACCGATCCTGCAGATTCACGACGAGCTCACATTTATTATACCAGAGGATAAGCTTTCTGAGGCTGTTACGTTTGTAAAGCAGTGCATGGAAGCTAAGCCCTTCCCGGAGTTTGATCTGCCCCTTATTGCAGAGGCCTCTGCCGGACCTGCCTTTGGTTCTATGGAAGAACTGGACGACTGACAATCTCACATTTTTACAGGACCGCATCCGTCTCGGGGTGCGGTTTTTCTGTGCCGGTTAATTCTTCAGCTGATACATGAGGGATGCTATCAGCATTCCTCCGTAACTTTTCATTTTTCAATTACGGAGGCATTCACATGTATAGAAACAGTGAAGGATTCAGGGATCCGACCGCAGGTGCGGCAATCAGCAATGTGATG
This sequence comes from uncultured eubacterium 1-6, assembly GCA_903789595.1. GTDB lineage: Bacteria > Bacillota > Clostridia > Lachnospirales > Lachnospiraceae > Bilifractor. Next base: position 32,490 of record CAIFEZ010000029.1, on the reverse strand, counting down.
AAGGAATACCGCGAAAAGAGAAGAGAAATCTGGAAAAGGGAAACCAAGATCAAGGAGCGCAGTAAGGTGTACATCGCATCAAAGTATGCAGGCGACGTGGAGAAGAACACGAAGGACGCTGCCCTTTACTGCAGAGAGGCAGTCAGGAAAGGATATATTCCGGTTGCATCGCATCTTCTGTATCCGAGGATTCTGAATGACACGGATCCCCATGAGAGGGAGCTGGGACTTCTGTTTGGACAGTCGCTTCTGGCAGTATGCGATGAAGTATGGTTTATCGGCCCGAAACAGAAGGATGGCAAAATCGAGATGTCGGATGGCATGAAGGCAGAATACCGTGAAGCCATGAGACTGAAAAAGAAGATCCGTTTTTTTGACAGGGAGGCAATGCTGAATGGAAGATGAGAAGAAAACAGCAGGCGAGACACTTGGAGTTGTCCCACTGCATATTACAGCGCAGGATGTCCTGAATGCCCTGTTCAATGCGGACGATACCGTCTGTTTCCGCGTCTTTGACGACAAGAAGCGCGGCATTTTTCAGGGCCAGAAACTTGCATGCGTGTGTTCCAGATACACGGCATCCATGGAAGAAACCCTGAAGAAGCATAATCAGCAGAGTCACGGTGTTTTCTTCGTTGTCAATTACGGCGGACAGTCGGACGAGGAGATCAAGCGGATCAATGCTCAGTTCGTGGAGTCGGATGAGCTGTCCTTTGAGGAGATGCTGAACCGGATCCGGAATTTTCCGCTGCCGCCATCCATGATTATCAAAACAAGGAAGTCACTCCATACATACTGGTTTATGAAGGACCATCCCGAGGTGAGCCGGTTCCGGGAGATTCAGCTGCAGCTTGTGAAGCAATTTCAGGGGGATCCTGCCTGCCAGAACGAGTCTCGTGTGATGCGGCTGCCGGGATTTTATCACTGTAAGCAGGATCCTGTCATGGTCGAGTGCATTCTGTTCCATCCGGAGCGGAAATATACGCAGGATGAGCTTTCGTCGGAACTGCCGAAAGTAGAAACCGCCAAGAAGAAAGCGGAGAAACTTTCCGGTACGGAAAAGGGCCTCCCGATTGTCATGCATGAGTGTGAGTTCCTGAAGCACTGCCGGGATGACGCGGCAACCTTGTCCGAGCATGACTGGTATGCGATGATCACGAATCTTGCTCCGTTCGAGGGTGGCGTGGAGATGATTCATAAGCTCTCTGCCGGATATCCGGGTTATAAGGAAGCGGAGACCACAGAGAAGATCAATCATTTTCTGAGCTCCGGTACAAGACCGATGACCTGTGAGACCATCGCGGAGAAAGGCTGGAAATGCCCGAAACTCGGTACGGAAGAATGTAAGTGTCACGCTCCGGCAGCACTCTGCTATCAGCCGGTCAGTACGGACTATATTGAAGAACTGGCAGGCAAACTTCCGATCACAAACAAGCCTCTGGAAGATATGAAGACGGCGTCCAGATTTGTGGAGGATTATCTCTACAATCAGGATGTCGCTGTTGCAACGGCAGTGATCAGCTACACGCTGAAATCTCATTTCAAGATCAGTGCGCAGGATGTTCGGGCACTGATTTCGACTTATAAGAAAAAGAATCGGGAATACCTGTCCGGACTTAAAACAAGGCAGCACAAAGTGATGGACGAGCTTCCTCTCTGGTATGTGCCGACAGAACGGGGACTGAAATTCATGCCGGGTGTCTTGGCAGGCAAGATGAAAGATACCGAGAAGGTATTCTACGCAGCCCAGCAGCACTACCGCTACGAAGATGGCGTGTATTCTCCGATCCCGGAAATGGAAGCCCAGCGCATGGTGCAGGCAAAAATGCTGCCGGAAGAGGCAAAGATGGCACAGATCACGGATGCAGAGAAACAGTGGCGGCTGCAGATCCAGAAAGAGATCCGGGAGCTGAATGCCAATCCGTTCATGATCAATATCAAGAACGGCATTTACAACGTGCTGGAAGGAAAGCTCTACGATCATTCACCGGATATCCTCTCAACGATTCAGCTGAACGTGCGCTATGATCCGAATGCCGACTGCCCGCTGTTTAAAAAATTCCTGTCAGATTCGATGGACGGCGACATGGATCAGGTCCGTCTCCTTCAGGAGATGCTCGGGTATTTCCTCGTCCCGATCACAAAGTCTCAGAAGTGCTTTGTCATTGTCGGTGCGGCTGGTGCAGGAAAGTCGGTGCTTCTTAACGTGTTAAACGAGATCCTGCTTGGCAACGGGAACGTATCGAACGTATCCTGGCAGTCGCTGAATGAGCGCTTCAAGACAGCAGAGCTCTTCGGAAAACTTGCGAACATCTTCGCTGACCTGCCTACCAAGAACATCGATGACAATGGCATCTTCAAGGCCCTTGTCGGCGAGGACTACCTGACTGTGGAAAAGAAGAACAAGGACCCGTTCTCGTTTCAGTCAACTGCGCGGCTGCTTTTCTCCTGCAACAGCATCCCGAAGAACTATGGCGATAAATCCGAGGGCTTCTACCGAAGACTCATTATTATCCGGTTCACACATGCGGTGCCCAAGGAAAAGCGGGATCCGATGCTTCTGGACAAGTTCCGTGGAGAGGCAGACGGAATTTTCCGCTTTGCCCTTGAGGGACTGAGGCAGGTCATCAACAATGATTACAGATTCGATGAAACAGAGAAAAACAGAACGGAGCTTCAGCAGTACAAGGAAGACAGCGACTCGGTGCTTTCATTTGTCAGTGAATGCTGTGAAGTGAAGACGGGAACGGAGACCGGTTCCACAAGGCTCTTTGACCTGTACAAGAAATACTGTGATGAGTCTGGCATGAAGCCGTATTCACAGAGAAAATTTGTATCGATGCTTACCGAAGCATTTCCGGAGACAGAACGCGGGACAGACAAAACCGGTAAGCGGAGAATCATTCGAAATATCGCCATTACAGATAATCTTGGATAAGGAAATCCATGAATTCTGATCAGTGCCCGGGCAGAGATGTCCGGGTATTTTTATGCCACGAACAGCATCCCCCAGAGAAGGAATCCATTTGACACATTTGACGCTTTACAGCAAAATTCCTATTTCTTTATATATTTATGAAAAAAATATTCGATGTATCATTTTTATTTCGTACTTATGTAATAATGCATTTTTTGCTGTCAAAGTGTCAAAAGCCTTGAAAATAAAGGGCTTTCATTTGACACATTGGAGCAGACAGAAGTGTCAAAAGCTGCTCCCGGCCTTTTCTCCTTCCCCTCTGGCAGATGATTCTGCATCCTCGACGTCATATATTTCCCGTCATGTGTCAAATCCCTGATCATTTGACAGAAGTGTCAAATCCCGTGGTGGTTAATTCCCCAGCTAATACATGAGGGATATGTCCTCGTTTATGACTGGAGGTAGCCATGGAAAAGAGACCCATAAAGGAGAGCGTCATCGTTCGACGCATCCTGACATATCTGAAAACTGTCCCGCACTGTTTCTGCTGGAAAGAGCATGGCGGCATGTATGGTACGGCAGGCGTTCCGGACATCATCTGCTGCATCGATGGCAGATTTTTCGCTTTTGAAGTGAAAAACGAAACCGGTGTACCGACTGCGCTGCAGGAAGCAACGATTCGAAGAATCAACGCAGCTGGCGGAGTCGCTGTGATAGTCCGCTCTGTAGAAGAGGTGGCAGGCGAGATCAGGAGGTGTCAGGGATGAGTATCAGAAATACGGGAGATCCATTTGAGAATCTTGCCAATGCCATCGTGAAACAGGCCGCAGATGACTATGAGGCAGCACTTCGGAAACTCAAAAAGAATCCGAGAAACAAAGCGGCTATGGGAGAGGCCATGGAGCTGGAGAACTTTTTCCATTCCGGCTGGTATGGCGTTCTGACAAAGGTGGATCCGGATTATCTGATTCGGAGACTGAGAGAGAAGGTGGCATCATGACTTCTAAAGCTTATCTGGATCAGGCTTACCGGTTGGAGAAGCGGATCCGCCTGGATAAAGAGGAACTGGAAGATTTGAGAACGCTGGCTGCTTCTGTCGGAAGCCCCGGATTTGAGGAGCATTACAATCCGAATCACGCAAGCGAAGCACCTTTTGTGAAGACTCTGGAACGGATCTGGGAGATGGAAAAGAAAGTGAATGACGAGCTTTGCCTCCTCCTGCAGCTAAAAGGTGAGATACAGTCCGTGATCAATCAGCTTGACAACATGGATGAACGTCTTGTCCTCACCTATAAGTATCTGAAAAATTACACCTGGATGAGGATCGGCAATGAGCTTTCTGCTGACGAGCGTACCATCCGCAGATGGCACAGCAGAGCACTGTCCCACGTAAAGGTTCCGGAAAATCCTACCATTATTTGAAATGCGCCGAAAATGTCCGGAAATGTCCGGGTGCCATATATGATATAGTAGAATCAGCAAAGAAGATAAGATGCAGCCTCGAAGGAAACCAATCCTCCGGGGCTTTTCTTGTGGGAAAAATCGGAGGCGAAAGAAATGCCATACAGATCGAAGGTTCCCTGCAGACATCCGGGCTGCCCGAATCTCGTTCCCGCAGGGCAGAAATACTGTGAGGAACACAAAGCCCTGCACCCGGAAGAGATCCGGTCAGCAGCAAGACGTGGGTACAACAGCCGCTGGCGACGAGAGAGTAAGAAGTTCTTACAGCTTCATCCTCTCTGTGAGGAGTGCCTGAAAAGAGGAATTGCAACACCGGCAACGGTCGTGGACCACATCATTCCGCACCGAGGAGATCCGAAACTCTTCTGGGATCAGTCGAACTGGCAGGCACTCTGCAAGAGGTGCCACGACAGGAAAACAAGAAACCGGGATGAGACACCGACATACAAATATTGATGAGAGGCAGCTTCGGCTGTCTTTTTTGTTTGGGAGAAATGCATGATCTGTAAATGGTGTGGGAAAGAATTTACTCCGGACAAGCACCGGATCCGGTACTGCTCGGACGAATGCGCCCGGCATGCCAAGCGGCGAAGGGAACAGAACAAGAAGCGGTGGAGACGAAACACCACCGGCGATCAGAAGAACACTCGCATCAGTCTTGCCGAGGTGTACGAACGGGACAGAGGGATCTGTCAGATCTGCGGTCTGCCTGTCCCGAGGGACTGCGACCGGAACGATGACTGGGCAGCATCCCGAGATCACATCATTCCCATCACAAAGAAGGGAGCCCACACCTACTTCAACTGTCAGCTGGCCCATCGGATTTGTAACTCTGCAAAGCAGGATAACGGAGCAGAGTTTCAGATCGACTGGATGAGTCGATTCCTTTCTGATCCGAAGCGCTGGGAGAAAAAGATCAATCATTTGCGATTTTTACTCTCCAGAGAAGCAAATCAGAAGACGGGGTAGGGGAGATCAAAATACCAAAAACCGGAAGGCCAAAAGACCGCCGGCCCCTCTTTTGTGCGCGTGCGCGAAATTGATACCCCGGGGTATCCGGGCCGGGACGGGACCCGGGAAAATGTACACCCGGGATACTGGAAATGCCGGAAATCCGCGTGAAACGGGCATTGTCAGAAAAAGTGGATGTTTATTGACAGGCAGTGATGGAGCAGAATCCAGCGCTGCTTTTTTGATGCCGGGAAAGCCTGATCTGATAAGGGCTCCGGCATTTTTGCGGACAGGAGAATTCATGAAAGACAGGGAAGAGACGCAGGATCTTTCTTCGTTCATCCGGTCCTGCGCGAAGCGCTTCTGTCCGGAGTGCGGGAAACCAATCGAGGTCAATAAGATCGGCAGACCCAGGTGCTTCTGCAGTGACCGCTGCCGCTGGGCGCACAACAAGAGAGAGGAACGGAGGAAGGAGAAGGAACGTGAAAACAGCAACCTTAAAAACGATACCGGTGAAAGAGCTGAAGCCGGCAGCCTACAACCCGAGAAAGAAGCTGAAACCGGGCGATAAGGAATACGAGAAGATCAAGAGCTCGATCAAAGAGTTCGGCTTTGCAGATCCTCTGGTCGTGAATTCCGATATGACGATCATCGGCGGACATCAGAGACTGACCGTTGCGATGGATCTGGGTTACACCGAAGTGCCCTGTGCTGTCGTGGATGTGGATAAGACCAGAGAGAAAGCTCTGAACATCGCGCTCAATAAGATCACGGGTGCATGGGATGAGAACCTCCTCGCCGATCTCCTGAAAGATCTGGAAGCGTCCGACTTCAATACCGCGCTCACCGGATTCGAGCCTCCGGAAATGGAGCAGCTCTTTAACAAAGTAGCGACGAAGGAAGTCAAAGAGGACAGCTTCGATGTGGAGAAGGAACTGAAACAGCCATGCTTCTCCAAGACCGGAGACCTCTGGCATCTGGGCCGGCATATCGTCTTCTGCGGAGACTCCACGGATCCTGCTTCCTATGACAAACTGATGGATGGTGTGAAGGCAAACGTCATCGTGACGGATCCTCCCTACAACGTGAACGTGGAAGAGACCGCAGGAAAGATCCTGAATGACAACATGGCAGATGAGGACTTTTATAAGTTCCTGCTTTCTGCCTACACCTGCATGCATGACAATCTTGCGGACGACGGATCGATCTACGTGTTCCATGCAGACACCGAGGGACTGAACTTCCGCAGGGCTTTCGCCGATGCGGGATTCTATCTGTCCGGCTGCTGCATCTGGAAAAAGAACGCACTGGTGCTGGGACGATCTCCTTACCAGTGGCAACATGAGCCCTGCCTGTTTGGCTGGAAGAAGGGCGGGAAACATGAGTGGTACAGTGACCGAAAGCAGACCACGATCTGGGAGTACGATCGCCCGAAGGCATCGAAGGATCATCCGACGATGAAGCCGGTGCAGCTCATGGCCTATCCGATCCGGAACTCCTCGATGACCAATGGCATCGTTCTGGATCCCTTCCTCGGTTCTGGATCAACTCTGATCGCCTGTGAGCAGATCGATCGGGCCTGCAGGGGAATCGAACTCGATCCCAAATTTGTGGATGTAATCGTAAAGCGCTATATCGAGCAGGCCGGGAAATCCGATGGCGTGTATGTTCTCCGGGATGGTCAGAAGCTCACCTTTGAAGAAGTGTCAGCGGACATGGAAGGGGAGGCAGAAACAGAGCACTCTAAGAGACCGGAAGTGTCGTCAGAGGATGAAATTCCAGCACCCTGATCCGACCTTCCGTTACGTACAGAAGTGACGAGGAAAGCACCAGATCTTTGTTCAGTATTCCAGTCGGAATGTAGTTGCTATCAGGCCGGCAAAGAGTGATGTATGTACTACCAAAAGAAAAGGAGGCACACGCTATGAGAGCAAACTACAGCATGACAGGAACAGAAAGAAGAGATCTGGTTCACGCAATCGAGAGGATCACCGGAGAGAAAGCCGAGTACCAGTTCGTACCGACCTGCGCCTACGAGATCGGAAACATCACGGTCGATAAGGAAGGCACCCTCATCTGCGAGGATGAAGAGAAGCTTGGCAGGGTGATGGTTGGACTTGGCCAGATGGGATACTACCCGGACGCGGAACAGCCGGCAGACCCGGAGCCCACAGAGGTTCCGGAAACGAAAGAGGCGGCTGAGCCGGAGACGGATTCGGAAGCCACGCCGACAGATGAACAGGATGCGGAGACTGAACCGGCAACGGAACCGGAGACAGATTCCGAAACTACGGATCCTGCAGAGCCAAAGGAGCCTGCAGAGAACACAGAAAAAGCACCGGAACTTACGATCAGCCTCCCGCTTGCAGCTGCAAACGTCGGAACCCTGACAAACATCCTTTCCTCCAAGGAAAACCTGATCCGGCACGCCCTCGGGGTTACGGACATCCGAATCAACGTCACCGAGGACAAGATCGAATTCCCCTGGTTTACCCGGGAAGTTACCGCAGAGGAAGCCAAGACTTACACCCTTTTCATCAGCCTTCTCTGCAAGCTCTCGAAGGAACTGAAGCACGCCAGCAGCAGACCGGTGGAAACGGACAACGAGAAATACGCCTTCCGCTGCTTCCTTCTCCGCCTCGGATTTATCGGACCGGATTACAAGGAAGCAAGAAAGATCCTCCTTCAGAACCTGACCGGCAGCGCAGCATTCCGGAACGGAGCTCCGGCAAAGACAGAAGAGCAGAAGGAGGCGGCAGAATGAGAAGCATGTTTCCTTCTGAGGATATTGTGAAGAACCTTCGTGAGTGCTACCCGGCAGGAACCCGGGTAAAGCTCCTTCAAATGGACGACCCGCAGGCACCGCCGATCGGAACCAAGGGAACGGTTTCGGGAGTGGACGATATGGGATCGATCATGGTGCGCTGGGACAACGGTTCCGGCCTCAGCGTGATCTACGGCGAAGATGCTGTGAGGAAGGTGGCGCGATGATGGATCCGAAAGTAAAGGAGCAGATCCTTTTGATCCGCGATACCGGGCTTACAAACATGTTCGACCTGCCGATGGTCCAGCGCCTTGCCTATGAGAGAGGCTGCTACGAGCTGGTCCTCTACCTTGAGGATCACCGCGAGGAATACGTGCACTACATTCTGTACGGCGAGGTCTAAAATACACAGTTTCCGCACAAAAATCTTGTGCAGATTATAAACTACATTTCCTTGCTATAAAAGGGCTTCAGAGTGATATATGTACATGCCAAAGGAAAAGGCAGACAAGACAGGCACATGGCAAGGAGGACAAAACCATGACGAACATTTTTGAAGAAACCTACAACCGCATCGAAGAAGCAAAGAAAGCCTACAAGGCAGCCGCCACCGCAGAGGAGAGGGATGCCGCAAGGGAAGCTGCAAAGGCAGCCGAGGACATAATCGATGAGATGGGCGACATCGCCTACACAATCTACCGGGCTTACGAGAAATCAAGAGACAACGAGAACGAGATTTTAAACTTCGACGACATCATCTGGGACCGGGATGTGGAAGCCCTCACCGCCTGCATGAAGGAGAACGGCATCAAGGCCTTCACCTACTCCTGCCGGGCAACCGACGCGGTCGAGACGCTTTGGCTTTTCAAAGAGGCGGGCTGCACGATCGGCGAGATGGTCGAGGTCAACCTCAGGAAGGATTTCTTCGGAAAGGGCTACGAAAAGGGTCACGCCTTTAAGATGATCCTGAACTGAACACGGCAAAGGAGGAAGCCCCTTTAGCGGGGCCTCTTCCTCGTAGAAAGATACACAGATTCCAAGGCTGATCTTTGTGGCATATGTTCGTCTGTTCTCCTTGCTATATACCCGGCGCAGAGTGATATATGTACATGCCAAAGGAAAAGGCACACCAAGAAAACGGAGGACAAAGCCATGTGGAACAAAGGAAGCATTAAGATCGGGAACCAGACATTCACCTATTGCGCAAAGGTATACGGAGAGCCGAGCGAGGATTACGGCATCGAGGGCGGCAGGATCAGCAAGCTTGAGATCCGCCTCGGAGACTTCCCGGTTGCAAGATACGACAGAGGCTGGGACATCGAGCCGGAAACCGAAAACGCACAGCTTGCGCTTTTAGCCATCATGAACAACTTCAGATAAGAAAGCGCCGAGAGGGAGCCGGAAGGCTCCTTCTCTCGTACACACATGGTCTGGATCGCTTCGGCGGTCCTTTTTTGATACAGAATTTTACGGGAAAGGAGGTGCCTCTTATGGCGACCAGAGGAAGAAAGCCGACTCCTACGGCAATCAAGGAGCTGGAAGGAAATCCGGGAAAACGAAAACTGAATGAGAACGAGCCGAAGCCTGAGCGGAAAGCACCTGCCTGCCCGAAATGGCTCAGCAAAGATGCACGGAAGGAGTGGCACAGGCTCGCAAAAAAGATGGAGGCGATCGGTGTTCTGACAGAAGTCGATATGGCAGCCTTCGCAGCTTACTGCCAGTCCTACGCGAGATGGAAAGAAGCCGAGGAATTTATCACGGAACATGGCTCCCTCGTCCGGACGCCTTCCGGATACTGGCAGCAGGTTCCGCAAGTATCCATCGCGCAAACCTACATGAAACAGATGGGCAAGTTTGCTACCGAATTTGGTCTGACGCCGGCATCAAGATCGCGGCTGATCGCGGATGCCGGTGAAAAGAAACCGGGTGATGAGATGGAGGAGCTTCTGGGAGGTGATCCGTAATGGAGGAACGTCCCGAGGACATACCAAAGCTCACGGACTATCAGCCGACCCGGTTCATGCTGCCAACCTCGCATTACGATGCGGCGAAGGCAGACCGGGCCGTAAAGTTTATCGAGATGCTCCGCCACACCAAAGGCAAGTGGGCCGGGAAACGTTTCTGGCTTCTGCCGTGGCAGGAGCAGATCATCCGGGATCTCTTCGGGATTGTAAAGCCGGATGACAAGCGGCAGTTTCGGACCGCCTATATCGAGATCGGAAAAAAGAACGGAAAGTCGGAGCTTGCGGCTGCCGTCGCGCTGTATCTTTTGTATGCGGATAACGAACCGTCTGCAGAAGTTTACGGCGCGGCTGCGGATCGGCAGCAGGCTTCAATTGTTTTTGACGTTGCCCACCAGATGGTTTCCATGACACCGGCACTTCTGAAGCGCTCGAAGATCATGGCGGCAACGAAACGAATCGTGAATTACAGCAATGCCGGATTCTATCAGGTGCTGTCTGCCGAGGTCGGAACCAAGCACGGACTGAATGTTTCCGGTCTGGTTTTCGATGAGGTGCACGCACAGCCGACCCGGAAGCTGTATGACGTTCTGACACAAGGGTCTGGTGATGCGAGAGAGCAGCCGCTGTTTTTCCTGATCACCACAGCAGGAACGGACAAGAACTCGATCTGTTACGAGCTGCACCAGAAGGCAAAAGATATCCTCTCCGGTCAGAGAGTGGATCATACATTTTATCCAGTCGTCTATGGATTGGAAGAAGTAGAAGACTGGCACGATGAGAAGAACTGGTACAAAGCAAATCCGAGCCTCGGACAGACGATCGACATTGACCGTGTCCGGGAGCATTACCATGAGGCACTGGAAAATCCCGCAGAGGAAGCTGTGTTCAAGCAGCTTCGCTTAAACATGTGGGTGTCCAGTACGACCGCCTTCATCCCGGAGCAGGTCTTTGATCAGGGCAATCAGCCGATCGATCTGAACAGCCTTCGTGGCAGGGAGTGTTACGGCGGACTCGATCTCTCCAGCACCGGAGATATCACGGCACTGGTTCTGATGTTCCCTCCTCGCACCGAGGATGAGAAATACATCTGCCTGCCGTTCTTCTGGGTGCCGGAGGAGACGATTCCGATTCGAGTCCGGAGGGCTTCGGTCCCCTATGATGTCTGGGTGAAGCAGGGATACATGAAGGCGACGGAAGGAAACGTGATTGACTACAACTTCATCGAGCAGTTCATTCTGGACCTGTATCAGATCTACAACATCCGGGAGATTGCGGTGGACCGCTGGAATGCCACCCAGCTCATCATCAATCTGGAAGGGGACGGCATGACGATGATTCCCTTCGGTCAGGGCTTTAAGGACATGAGCCCTCCGACCAAGGAATTCTACAAGCTGATGATGGAGGGAAAAATTATCCACGGCGGTAATCCGGTCCTCCGATGGATGGCGCTGAACGTGGTAGTGGATCGGGACGCAGCCGATAACATCAAGCCGACAAAGGCAAAGTCACCGGAAAAGATCGACGGCATTGTTGCGGCCATCATGGCGCTGGACCGCTGTGTCCGTCATGAGAATGAAGAGAGTGTTTACGACAGCCGAGGGCTGATCACATTTTGATGGAGGAAGCATAAATGGGTTTCAGAGATTTATTCCACAGAAGGAAGGCGAGAGCAGATCCGCAGGACTCGACCTCGGGCAGTGTGTACCGCGCCTATTATGGTCACACCACAGCCGGCAAAACGGTGACTGAGCGAAGCTCGATGCAGGTCACTGCTGTGTATGCCTGCGTCCGGGTTCTGGCAGAAGCTGTGGCGAGCCTGCCGCTTCACCTGTACAGGGAGGAGAACGACAGCAAAGTGAAGGCAATGGATCATCCGCTGTATTTTTTACTCCACAGTGAACCGAATGAAGAGATGACGGCATACTCCTTCTGGGAAACCCTGATGACGCATCTCCTTTTGTGGGGAAACGCCTACGTTCAGATCATCCGAAACGGCAAGGGTGAGATTACTGCTCTGTATCCTCTGATGCCGAATCGTATGACCGTGGATCGGGATGAGACCGGACACATCTATTACCAGTATCTCTGGTCCAAGGGTGATGATGCACCGACCCTGAAGGAGACGATTGTGAAGCTGTCTCCTCACGAGGTGATGCAGATCCCGGGCCTCGGGTTTGATGGTCTGGTCGGATACAGTCCGATCGCTATGGCGAAAAATTCGATCGGCCTCTCGATGGCCTGTGAGGAATACGGCAGTAAGTTTTTCCAGAACGGTGCAGCACCCTCCGGTGTCTTGGAGCACCCGGGTATCCTGAAGGATCCGGAGAAGGTGAGAGATAGTTGGCAGGCAGCGTTCGGCGGCAGCCAGAATGCAGGGAAAGTGGCTGTTCTTGAGGAAGGCATGAAGTATTCGCCGATCTCAATCAATCCGCAGGAAGCACAGTTCCTTGATACAAGGAAATTCCAGATCGATGAGATTGCCCGTATCTTCCGTGTCCCTCCGCATATGATCGGAGATCTGGAACACGCGACCTTTTCGAACATTGAGGAACAGTCGCTGGAGTTTGTCACCTACAGTCTGCAGCCGTGGCTCACAAGAATCGAGACCGCGATCTCCCGGTCACTTTTGTCGAAGGAAGAAAAGCTCATCTACTATGCGAGGTTTAACGTAGACGGTTTGCTTCGGGGCAATTACGCCTCCCGCATGCAGGGCTACGCAACCGGCATCAGTAACGGATTCCTTTGTGTGAACGATGTCCGGCGGCTGGAAAACATGGATCTTGTGCCGGATGCAGAAGGCGGGAACTTGTTCCTCGTGAATGGCAGCATGACACCACTCAAGAATGCGGGCGCTGCGTATCAGAATGCTGGTGGAGAAAGTGATCCTCCGGAACAGGAACAGACAGAGCAGGAATCAGATGATCCCGAGCATGAGACAGAGGAAGATACGGAAAATGCGAAACCCCATCGGAGGGGAAGGAGGAACGTATGAACAAGTTTTGGAAGTGGGTGCGGAACAAGGCACCGGATGGATCAGATCCGGACCTTGCGGAACGCACGCTGTTTTTGAATGGAACAATCGCTTCAGAGAGCTGGTTTGACGATGACGTCACACCGGCTCTTTTTAAATCCGATCTGGATTCCGGGAAGGGACCGATCACGGTCTGGATCAATTCGCCGGGCGGAGATGTCTGGGCGGCAGCGCAGATCTACAACATGCTTCTTTCCTATGGGGAGAAGGTCACCGTGAAGATTGACGGTCTTGCCGCATCGGCAGCATCGGTCATCGCGATGGCAGGAGATGAGGTCCTGGTATCTCCGGTATCCATGCTGATGATTCATAATCCGGCAACGGCAGCGATGGGCGATAAGAGTGATCTGGAACAGGCGATCTCGATGCTTGATTCTGTGAAAGATTCCATTCTGAATGCCTATGTGAAGAAGACCGGTCTTTCCAAGAACAAGCTTTCGAAGCTCATGGATGATGAGACCTGGATGGATGCGAACAAGGCAGTCGAGCTACATTTTGCAGACCGCGTGATGGAACGCCCGGATCTCTACCATGAGGAAGAGCAGGACAAGAAAGTCCCGGAAGAGGAGGATCCGGATGGAGAGAAACCAGAAGAGGAATCTGAAAAGGAATCAGAAAAGAAATCTGAAAAAGAATCGGAAGAAGAGGATCCCGAAAAAAAGGAAAAGAACCAGATTCAGACAGGATTCCTTTATTCCAGTCGCCAGATGGCGGCGGCTTTCACGGGTAAGGTGAAGAAGCACTACGAAATCGAAAAGCTGGCATCGGGAACACCGGCTGCCAAAGATACCGCAGAGGAGGGCAGGAGCGTCGATGCGCTGATGGATCGCCTGAATCTGCTGCACACCATGATGTGAGGAGGAAAACACATATGAACGTACAGGATTTGATTGCAAAGAGAGCCAGGGCATGGGAGGCAGCAAAGTCCTTCCTTGAAGCACACAGAGGAGAGAACGGTGTTCTCTCTGCGGAAGATGGTGCAACTTATGACCGTATGGAAAAGGAGATCACGGATCTTACCAAGGAGATCGACCGCCTGAACCGTCAGGCTGCGATTGAGGCTGAGCTTAACCAGCCGACTTCTTCTCCGCTTTCCGGGAAGCCGTCTGCTGGAAATGAAAGGCCGGAAAGAAAGGGACGTGCTTCCGATCAGTATGCCAGAGATATGCTGACCGCCATGCGTACGAACTTCCATCAGGTATCTGATCTCCTGCAGGAGGGAGTCGATGCTGATGGAGGATATCTGGTTCCGGAGGAGTGGGACTCGAGGCTCATTGATGTTCTGAATGAAGAGAACATCATGAGAGGTCTTGCTACCCACATCACGACTTCCGGAGAACACAAGATCAACATCGCAGGAGCGAAACCGACCGCTGCATGGATTGAGGAAGGCGGAGCCCTTCAGTTCACGGATGCAAAGTTTGGCCAGAAGATGCTCGACGCCCACAAGCTGCACGTTGCAGTGAAGGTGACGGAGGAGCTTCTCTACGATTCCATGTTTGACCTCGCAAGCTACATCACCACGCAGTTCGGTATCGCTATCGCCAATGCCGAGGAGGATGCTTTCCTGAATGGCGACGGCAAGGGGAAGCCGACTGGTATCTTTGATGCCACAAACGGCGGCACGGTTGCCAAGACTCTCACCGGAACCAAGCTCGGCACCGATGATGTTCTGGATCTCGTGTATGCCCTGAAGCGCCCGTACCGGAAGAAGGCCTCGTTCATCATGAACGACCAGACCCTTGCGGCACTGAGAAAGCTCAAGGACAACAACGGCGCCTACATCTGGCAGCCATCCTATCAGGCAGGAGAGCCGGACAGACTGGTTGGATACGCTGTCCACACCAGCGCATTCGCCCCGGAGCTTGCCGCCGGAAAGCCTGTGATGGCATTCGGTGATTTCTCTTACTACAACATCGGCGATCGCGGCACCCGTTCTATGCAGGAGCTCCGCGAGCTCTTCGCTGGAAACGGCATGATCGGCTATGTTGCGAAGGAGCGTGTCGACGGTCTTCTGGTGCTGCCGGAGGCCGTGCAGATCCTGAAGGCAGGAGCATCTGCCTGATCTGCAGTAGAGACGAAATGATATAAAGATAAAAGCTCAGGACGTCAGAACCCTGGGCTTTTATTTTCAGAAATAAAAAGTCCTTCCGTGGTGTGCATTTACAACAAGTAAAGAGACGCGGAAGGAATTGATACATTTGTAAAATGAAGTTGCAGGTATAAAAGAATGATTGTTGTGTAATACTTATCGAAGCTTCAAAATAGAATCCCAATTGCTTCCGAAACCCATAATTTTCATTACCTCCGAAGCAGGAGTGGATTTCATTTGCTTATCAAGCTTGCTAAAGGCTGCTCTCATTAGCGAAACAAATTCTTTTCTATCTGTTTTGCTCAAAAGTAGAGCAAACATGATGCTAATAGCATATACATCGTTTGTGCCGTAAGTATATGAACCATCCTTGGCACGGACAATACCGAGAACTGAAAAGTTCTTAATGCTTTTGGTATGAAGACGTTCTTTGAATTTCATGTCATAGAATCGTTCATCATGAGCACACTTGTTCCGAGCAAGTGCAAGCATGTGCATGTATTTGCCAAGTTCTTCTGGTTGAAGGCCAAATTCTTTTGCAACAGAAGTTTGATCAACTGGTTTCATGTTCTTGTAGAAATTTTCGATTTTTCCAAAAGTAAGAACATTCACCAGAACCCAAAGGGGAATATAACCATGTTCGGTCATATAGTGAGTTACAACCTGATGGTGCTTGCTCATTTGACGGGCAATTTCCTGCTGGATATCACCGATGAGCTTTATGGAGGAAGCAATTTTGCTTTCGGTTGAATTATCAAAATTAGCAATTTTTAGATAATTATCATGACCATACTTTGCGGAAAATTCGTGGGATATGACTGTTTTGAATGAGTTTTCGAGCTTAAGAAGATATTTTAAATAAATATTGCGAAGCTCTCTATCAAAAGTATATAGAGCGTATACTTCATCAAAAGTAGTTCCGAGTTTGTAAATTTCTTCGCTAGTAGGAGTGGCGGGAGAAGCCAAAAACAAATCTTTATAGCCATTAATGACATTATAATAATTTTCACGTGCAAGTATTTTCATAACACGTGACGCCTGAGATCCATTGTTTATAACCATTCCTCTGGATCTCAGAATTCTTAGTTGTTGGCGATATGATTTGTAGGTCTTTTCCGACATAATTTCCTCATAAAAAAAGCCCCCGGGCCCGAAGGACACCGGAGGACAAACTGGCGATTCTTTTACATCTCTATTATAGCACAAGTAACATGAAAGTCAACACAGACATTTCAGAAACTTGACTTCTTGAAGCTTGTAAAACTGCTCTCCGAGATAATTATTGTATAGCAATATTTCAGAAGTTTCAACATAAATCGACAGATGTGTTCTGCTTAACTTTGGAACGGTGGGATAGATGCTTTTATTTTGCATCAATGAGGGGGTGAGGTCAATGCTCACATTGGAGGAAGCAAAGAAATATCTCCGGGTCGATTCAAGCGATGAAGACGACATGATCCAGCAGGAACTGAGTGCTGCCGAGAGTCTGGTCGCGTCGGTTCTCCGGAAGGACAGTCTGAATGATGAAAACGGTCCGATCATTGTGGTGGCAGTTCTCTATGCACTGGCTTATCTGAATGAGCATCGGGAGGAGGCAGACCATCACGCTCTGACGATCACGCTCCGGAACCTGCTCTTTGGAGAACGGGATCCGAAGTTTTAAAGGAGGTGCGGGATGAACATTGCAGCCATGCGGTGCCGGATCACGGTTCAGAAGAATGAGACCGTGACCGATCGGATTGGAAATCATGTGAACACCTGGACGGACTTCTACACCTGCTGGGCGACACCGGTACAGGGTGGAGGAACGGAGAAGCAGGAGGCCGGGACCACAAACAGCACGGATGCGATTGATTTCACCGTCCGATATGCCAAGTGCCTCGAAGGACTGGACTCTACGAAGATCCGGATCCGAATGGGAGACGCCATCTATAACGTCACTGCGATTGATCCGATGGGCTTCAAGAAGACGAGCCTCAAGTTCAAATGTGAGAGGGTGAAACGATGAAGATAAAAGCAGAAAATCTTGCAGCGACAGTCGAGAAAGCACTCTCCGATTACGTGGATGATGTGAACGATGTCGTGAAGCAGGAAATCAAGGATGCCGGCAAGGAAGCTGTGAAGGCACTGAAGGAGAAGTCACCGAAGCGCAGAGGAAAGTACGCAAAGAGCTGGCGATCCACAGTGCAGAAGGAAACAGCAGTCGGTGCGGAAGTTGTCGTTCATAACAAGATCTATGGTCTGACACATCTCTTGGAGAATGGTCATGCCAAGCGTGGTGGTGGCCGGGTAGATGGGATCCCACATATCTCGACCGTGGAGGAAGAAGTCACCGGAAAGCTGTCGGATGAGATTGAGAAGGAACTGAAGAGCTGACGGAGGAGGACTATGGACGAGATCATCACTATTCTGGAGGAACTGGGTCTTCCCTATGCCTACGATCATTTTGCAGAGGGTGAGGGACCGGATCCTCCTTTTCTCTGTTACCGCTGTCCGAACAGTGACAACTTCGCTGCGGATGGGACGGTGTATTTTCCGATCACGGAAATCGACATCGAGCTTTACACGGACAAGAAAGATCCGGAAATAGAAAAGAAACTGGAAGGTCTGCTCGTAGGGAGCGGGATCTTCTTTGATAAGACAGAGACCTGGATAGATTCGGAGAAGCTCTACGAGGTCCTGTATTCATTTGAACAGGAGGCCTGAAATGGCGAACAAGAAAAACAAAGTTAAATACAATCTGAAGAATGTGCACTACGCCATTGCGACGATTGCTGAGGATGGCACTGCCACCTTTGCAGATCCGGTTGCTTGGCCAGGTGCCGTATCTCTCTCACTGGATGCGCAGGGAGATCAGACCATCTTCTGGGCAGACGGTATCCAATACTTTGTAACCACTGCAAATAGTGGCTACAACGGAGACTTCGAGTCCGCAATGGTTCCGGAGGATTTCCGCGAGAACGTGCTGGGCGAGATCAAGGATGGGAACGGGGTTCTGGTTGAGGATGCCGATGCGCAGCCGATTCACTTCGCGCTGCTCTTTGAGTTCGATGGCGATGTGAACGAAATCCGTCACGTCATGTATAACTGCACGGCAACGAGACCTTCCGTGGCTTCGTCCACGAAGGAGGACTCTATCGAAGTGCAGACGGAGAACCTGACGATTAATGCCACATCGATCAAGGATGCGACGCTTGGGAAGAATATCGTCAAAGCACGTTCCAGCGCGGATACGACGGATGCCACTTACCAGAGTTGGTACAGCAAGGTCTATACCCCTGCTGCGGCGAAGGTGTCTGGTACGACAAATGCTACTGCATCTTCGACGACCAGTTCCAGCAAGTGATAAGGAGGGGACAACATGTATCAGGAAATTTCGCTCCGGCTTACGGATGGGTCGGAGCAGAAGTTCCCGTTTCTCGCAACGGGGACGACAGCATACCGCTACAAGCAGGCCTTCCATCAGGACCTTATGATCCTCTTAAACAAGATGGAGAACAGTGAAGATGACCAGACCGATATGACGGTCGGGGACAAGCTGGCCTTCATTATGAATGCACAGGCCGAGAAGCGTGACATGAACAAGCTGAACGAGGACGCATTTCTTGAATGGGCGGACCAGTTCGATGGAGCTGAGCTCTTTCTTCATATGCAGGAGTTTGTCACTCTCTATCTTGGCTCAAGGAGGACAAGCTCGAAGCCAAAAAAAGAAGCCGCCCAACGGAGCGGGAAGTAAACACGGCAGTATACCTCCTGAGGGCGAAGCAGATGGGGCTGACACTGTCCGAGCTGGATGAGCTGGACGAGGGAGCCGTGATGGATATGATCATTGAGTCCGGGAACGACCTCTGTGATGATGAGTACCGGCAGGTCGCTACTCAGTCAGATTTTGATTCCTTTTAATGGACATCTGGGATCATTTGAAATTTACACGCATATAAAAGTGCTATAGCACATAAAAAGCACTTGTAAAATCATGCTTATTTCGCTATAATGAAAGCACAAGTAAGGAGGTTTTCATTATGCCGAAAACAGAGGAAATGACAAATTTCACCTTTAAAATGGATCGGAAGACTAGGAATAGTTACTCTAAACTGTGTGACGAGTTTGGCCTTTCTATGTCATCTGCAACACTGGCTCTGGTACGGCAGGCGGTTCGTTCACAGAGCATGAGCTTTTCTGTACGCGATGAGAATGGGTTTACACCGGCTCAGGCAGCAGAACTGCAGAAGCGGATCGATGAAATTGAAAAAGGCAATGCCGTCAGGCACGATTTGATTGAGGAGTGAGCATGAGAGAACTTCTGTGGTCAGTGGGTGCCTGGGAAGACTATTTAGAGCTTCAGACGGACAAGGCCGCGCTGAAAAAAGTAAACAAACTGCTCAAAGATGTAATGAGAAATGGCTATCAGGCTTCTTATGGAAAGATTGAGATGCTGAAAGGCAATTTCCGGGGATATGCCAGCGTCCGGATCGACCATAAGAATCGACTGATCTTCAGGGCAGATGAGGTGACCATCTACATCGCTCAATGCGGCGGACATTATGACGATGAGTAGAAAATGTAAACAACAAATCTATATGATGCATTTTAGCTTATACAGCACCTGATAAAAAGTCGGGTGCTTTTTTCATGCCATTTTTCAGGAGGTGAGAGCACATGGCAGATCGTATTAAAGGCATAACCATTGAGCTGGACGGCGATACCACCAAGCTTTCCAATGCCCTGAAGGGCGTGAACAAGGAAATCCGGGACACCCAGAGTAATCTGAAGGATGTGAACAAGCTTCTGAAGATGGACCCGGGCAATGCAGACCTTCTTGCGCAGAAGCAGAAGTATCTTACTGAAGCGATTGACGCGACAAAGAAGAAGCTTGCCGAGGAGAAGGAAGCTCTTGCGCAGCTGAAGGCCGGACCTCAGACGGAGGAGACGCAGAAGCAGCAGGAAGCCCTGACTCGGGAGATTGAAGCCACCAAGCAGTCGCTGGAAGGCCTTGAGGACGAGTATAAGAAGTTTGGTTCCGTTGCCGGACAGCAGCTTCAGGTTGCTGGTGACAAGATGAAGGAAGTCGGCGGCAAGATCAGCGATGTGGGTGAAGGGCTCACCAAGGGCATCACGGTTCCTGTCGCTGCGGTCGGTGCCTCTTCGGTAGCCGCGTGGAAGGAAGTCGATGAAGCCCTCGATACAGTGACTCAGAAGACTGGTGCAAGCGGTGCAGCCCTTGAGGATATGCAGAAGAGGGCGAAGTCGATCGCAGAGACCATTCCGACTGATTTCCAGACTGCCGGTGATGCCATTGGTGAAGTGAACACAAGATTCGGACTGACCGGGGATGCGTTGGAGGACCTCTCTACAAAGTTTGTGGAGTTTGCCACCTTAAACAGCACGGATGTATCCACCTCGGTTGATAACGTATCTTCCGTCCTCAATGCCTTCGGGCAGTCGTCGGATGATGCTGGGAACCTTCTTGATGCCTTAAACCAGGTCGGGCAGGCAACCGGTGTGTCGATGGACACCTTGTCGCAGGACCTTGCGAAGAATGCCGGACAGTTTCAGGCGATGGGTCTTTCCGCTGAGCAGGCGGCAGGATTTATGGGCGCGGTCGAGATGTCAGGCCTTGATACCTCGACAATGCTCACCGGTCTTACCAAGGCGCAGAAGACCGCAACGAAGAATGGGCAGTCCCTGAGTGATGCACTGAAGGACTTCTCGAAAACCATGAGCAGCAACCAGAGCGACACGGAAAAGCTGCAGGCGGCATACGACTTGTTTGGTTCTCGTGCCGGTGGAGCAATCTACAATGCGGTTAAGACAGGAAAACTCTCTCTGGATGACCTGTCTTCGACGCTCGGTGATTACGCCGGGTCGGTAGAGAACACCTTCAATGAAACGCTCGATCCACTGGACCAGATGACGGTTGTGATGAACAACTTAAAGGACCTCGGCGCAGAGATCGTGGATGCTGCGGCACCGATGATCACCGAGGCGATGACACAGATCAAAGATGTGGTGACTGCCCTGAAGGATGCGTGGGATGGGCTCTCTCCGGGCATGCAGGAAGCCATTGTCAAGGCAGCGCTTATTGCTGCGGCTGTCGGGCCTGTCGTGGTCGGTGTCGGCAAGGTGATCTCTGCGGTCGGATCCGTCACAGGTGTCGTCGGAAAACTGGTCGGCTTTCTCTCCGGCACGGTGATTCCTGCGATTGGAGCGGTATCCGTTCCGATCCTTCCGATTATCGGAATTATCGCCGCTGTTGTTGCCGCTGTAGTAGCGGTCATTGAGATCGTAAAGCACTGGGGAGAAATCTCCGAGTGGTTCGGCGGCGTCTGGGAAACGGTGTGCTCCGGAGTACAGTCAATCGGGGAAGGGCTCGGTAGTTTCTTCTCCGGGCTGTGGAACGGCATTCAGTCTGTGACAGAGACTGTCTGGAACGGCATCAGTAGCTTCTTCACCGGACTTTGGAGCGGAATCAGTACAACAGCAACCACGGTATTCACGGGTATTTCTGATTTCCTAGAAAATACATGGTCAACGATCAGCTCTGCAGCATCGACGGCATGGAGCGGGATCACCACGACACTCTCTGGTGCATGGGATGGGATCAAGACGACAGCCGGTACTGCTTTTGATAACGTAAAGATCACCATCAGTACCGCATGGGACGCCGTAAAAACAAACACCGGCACCGCGTGGGATGCCATTCAGTCATCGGTGGACGAGCACGGCGGCGGCATCAAGGGCGTGATCGGAACGGCGGTCGATGCATACAAGTCGATCTGGGAGACCGGGTTCTCTGCGATCAATGATCTTACAGGTGGTAAGCTCGGCGATGCACTGTCCGCAGCGCAGGGAAAACTCGATGCAATCAAAGGGGCTTTCTCCTCGATGATTGAGAATGCCAAGAGCATCGTAAGCGGTGGTCTTGACCGCATCAAGGGTTTCTTTGCCGGGTGTCATCTGGAACTGCCCCACATCAAGCTGCCTCATTTCTCGATCAGTGGCAAACTCTCCATTGACCCGCCTTCAGTTCCGCATCTTTCTGTGGACTGGTATCGGAAAGCCATGGATGATGCCTACATATTAAACAGCCCGACGATTTTTGGCGCTGCAGGCGGCAGACTCCTTGGTGGAGGCGAAGCGGGGCAGGAAGCTGTGGTTGGAACTGACAAGCTCGCGGAAATTGTACAGGGCGCTCTTGCAGGAGTCGGTGGCGGTGACATCATCATCCCGGTCTACATCGGACAAGAGCGAATTGATGAGATCGTCGTCCGTGCCACCCAGAGGAGCAATTACCGGTCAGGAGGACGATGATGTTAAGCGATTATCCAATCTACTTTGATGATGCAAAGCTCTTTTCTCCGGCAAGCTGGGAAGAGAGTTATTCCGTCATTGAGAGTACCAATCAGACCGAGGCAGGAACGGATCAGATCATTGTCACAAGATATGACAAGCTGTCCGTCTCTGCCTCTTTTCAGTGTTCCAGCCGCTGGGCGGCGACCTTTGCCACGTTCCGGGACAAGGATTCGATACAGGTGAAGCTCTATGATCTGAAGACGCAGGATTATAAGACAAGGACGATGAGGATCAGAAACTTCAAGTCCGGCCCGGAGAAGAACTCGGAGAAGACAAAAGGAACGAATGGGCTATACACGGTGAGCTTTGATTTGGAAGAGTTCTAAAAGACATTGATGTGACAGCGAGGAGGGAGGTGCTTCATGTACGCTGTAAGCGACAAATACAAGACTGCCATGAAGCAGCCGGTCCAGCATTTTTCCATGAAGGGAAGCGTCGGCGATGTTTTCTTCAGCGACGAGAACATTCTCGCCGGTTCCTGTCAGATCACCAACCAGTGCTCTGATGATACGATGATCTCTATCGGGCAGGTCTATATCGGGCAGATGGATATTACTCTTATGAACATAGGCCTTAAGCGCTACTCCCTGAAAGGTGAAAAGATCACGCCCTTCTTCGGGCTTAAGCTCGCGGACGGTACATTCGAGTATATCCCACTCGGCATCTATCTCATCTCCGAAGCGCAGTGGACCCAGTCCGGCATCGTGCTGAAAGCCTACGACAACCTTTCACTTTTTGATAAGACCTGTTCGTTAGGAACGACCGCCGGAAAGCCGTATGATCTGGCAAAGATGGCCTGTGAGAGCTGCAAAGTGCCTCTTGCTACTACAGAAGATGAATTCGCAAACTTTGCTAACGGCACCGAGACGCTTTCCCTTTATTCAGAAAATGACATCGAGACCTGGCGGGATTACTTATCATGGCTGTCTGCCGCTGTCGGGTGCTTTGTGACCTGCGACAGGGCGGGAAGGATAACGTTCTGCTCCTACCATCAAAATGTCACGGATGTCATAGATGCAAGCCATCGGTTTAGCGGAGGCTCTTTTTCTGATTTTGAGACAAGATACACCGGCATTTCCTGTGTAAATCTAAGCGACAACACAACCAGCTACTATGGGATGGACGAGGACAACGGACTCACCTATAACCTCGGCAGCAATCCCTTCCTCCAGTACGGAGTAGCAGAAAGCCTAGAGAAACAGCTGCGCGCCATCCTAACATCGCTTTCACAGATCGACTATGTGCCTTTCAAAGTCACGATGATCGGAAACCCCGCCTATGACCTTGGAGATGTACTTTCCTTTCCCGGAGGGATCGGCGATGCGGATAAACTGTTCTGCATCACGAAGTATGCGTTTAAGTACAACAGCTCCTATGAAATCCAGGGCGTGGGACAGGATCCTTCTCTTGCATCCGCCAAGAGTAAATCCGATAAGACGATCGCCGGCCTGCTTTCATCGCAGACGGATAACGACATGCACTATGTGCTCTACCAGAACGCCGAGGGCGTAAATATAGCTGATGGCAAAGAGGGCTCTGTCATGTTTGTAAAGTTCGCGGTCCAGAAGACTACGCACATCTCCTTCGACATGGAGATCCTTCTGTCGGTTGATACAACGGAGGGCAAGGATACCGGAAATGTCTCGGAAGGAGATGCCGTCGTAAAAGCTACTTATTACTTAAATGGCGATGAGATCAGTACCAGACATCCTGTGGAAACCTTTCAGGACGGTGAGCATATCCTGCGTCTTCGGTATGAACTCGAAGCTGTGGAGGCAGCGATTCATACGTGGAATGTTGTTCTGTCTGTAACAGGCGGTTCCCTTTTGATCGAGAGATACGGAGTTCTTGGAGTCGTAAGCGGCATGGGACTGGCAGGAAACGGAGAATGGGACGGCGAGATCACGGCAGAGGATGCGATCGACCGACTCTTTATCAGCCGGATCATGAACCGGTTTTCGGATGCCGCAGATGACAGGCTTCTTCATGATACACCGTGCCTTATCGCAGACCGTGTGGCTGGGTTCAATATCGCTTCGATCTTTGGCAGTTTTGCAGAGAAGGTTGAATCCACTTCTGACATCATGATTTTCTCACCGTGGGCGAATGCCGACAAAGTGACTACGTCCTGCGAGGTGAAGGATAACGGCTGGATCGGGTCCGGCTCTACAACGCTTAAGACCAGTCTTTCGGTAACGACCTGCGCTGTCTCCCAGGCAACGCACCTTACAGCAGATTCGAAAAACGCGGTTTTCTATATCTCATTCGATAATGGCTCCACCTGGATGAGCTACGCTGAGAATGAATGGAAAGAAAATGTCGCCATGACGGAATCGGATATCCGTGAGATCCCGGAGGACGCCCTGCAAAAATCGAATCAGCTGATGGTAAAGGCCGTGCTGGAAAACGACTCAGCACTTTATGCAATTAATATTTACGGAGGAAAGATACAGTAATGAAAGGACATGTGTGTATTGAACTGCATAATCATAACAGCGGTTTTACCGAGCGGATCGAGCAGGACAACATGGTGACAAACGCCCTGACCTATGCGATGGGACATGCCGTCTCCTGTGGCGCTAATTTATCGGATTTAATGCTTCCAGCGTGCAAAAGAGGTCTCGGAGGCATTTTTCTTTTTGACGGGAAGCTCGAGGAGAATGCGGAGAATGTGCATTTCCCGATGGATGTACATCTCATCGGGTATGCCTCGAGAACCGTAAACACGGATGACCCCATGCGTGGAAGTATCAATGCGCTGGAAACAAAGAGGACGGACACCGGTTATGTATCTGTCTGGGATTTTTCTACTTCACAGGCGAACGGGACAATCGCCTCCCTGGCTCTTACCAGAGACACCGCCGGAGAGGATCCCCTGAAACTGTACGCTGGAGAATCTGGAAACACGACGGACTATGAATACGGCCTTGCCTTCGATGAAGACAATGGTCTTCTGTACAAAGCGGACCGCTATGGGAATATCATCCGTCAGAAAGTGCCTGACTGGAAACTGCTGGTATCCGACCCTTATTGGGGGCCTGATGAGAAGGTCGTTAATCTATCCGGAACGGATAACTGGGACAACTGGATCATCTCAAACGGGCAGGACGGATATCTGTACCTGATCCGTATGAACCGGAAGGAGAATTCCCGCTGGAATGGCAGTGAATATGAGAATTACTATACCTATGGCATGGAGAATTCCTCTGGCAATGCCCTTCTTTTTGTAAGGAAATATAAGATCAGCGATTTCAGCTTCACGCAGGAGGGCGATGAGCAGACGATAGAGCTGTCATCCGTGACGGCAATAAACGATGCTGTCGTGTCGAGAGGATTCTACTATGTAAGGGGATATGATAACCACAGCGTCTATAAGGTCGAGATGGCGAATCCGGTAAACATCGTTCTTTTAAACCAGTTCAAGCAGTACGAAGACGGCGGACTCTACCCCATGTATAACGGCGGCGTGATCACAGGCGGTGGTCTTCTGATCTATCCGGACGGAGCCTATATCAAAAAGAATACTTGGGCTATACCGGATTACGGATATGAAAGCCCGCACCTGTTCAGCTTTCACTATAATTCCTATCCGAGAAAGTCCATTCCGTCCTCCTATATCGGAACGATCTGCAACCTCTCTTCTCCTGTCACCAAAACATCCGCCACTTCGATGAAAGTGACCTATACCCTTACAGATCTGAAGGAGACGTGAGATGACGATAAACTATACGGGAAAAAGTAAGGTGATAAAGCGGCTCTGCGAGGCGGTGAATCAGCTGACCACAGCAGAAGATGCGCTCTCGAAGTTTGACGCGGACGGGGACGGAATAGTCGACAACGCTGCCAAGGTGAATGGACATACTGTGAAAAGTGATGTCCCGGCGGATGCAGTCTTTTCCGACACCACCTATACGTTTGAACTGAGAGACGGGCAGCTGACGATCCGTTCCTCTGCGGGTACCAAGCAGGTGCTGACTCTTCCGACGTCAAGTTCAGGTGGAAGCAGTGGAGATGTCACGGAAGTGACCAAGCCTTCCTTTGACCATATCAAAAACGTAGTTGCCGTGACGAAACTTGCTCTTGATGTGGATGACGGAAACGGATTCATCACCTACAAGGCAAACAGCGCAGTTCACTTAAGCAAGGCATCGCTGCCCAAGAGCGATCCGGATATCCGCCTGAAGGTGGTCGAGGTAAAGCTGAGCGATGGAACTTTGTCAACGGATATGGATACCTATAATGGCTTCCGTTTTTACGCCACGACAGGAAAATGCATCATCGACAATGGAGATAACGGCACAACGAGCTATCCGGACGCTGACCAGATCGGGCATTTCAAATTTGCTTCCGGGGTGGCCAATGATGAGACGACGCTGATGGCATACAATCAGGCAACGCTCAAGTATCAGTACCTGCTGGTCTATGTGGAAGATTGAGAGAGGTGATTCCGATGGGTGATTTCATTTTGAAATACTGGATTCAGGAGCTGTTCGCAGTGATCATCGCTGTGATCACATGGCTTTGGAGACAGCTGCTGAAACGAAGAAACGAGAACGATGCCGTTCGGGAAGGTATGATGGCACTACTCCATGATCGGATCTATCAGGCATGCAGCTATTTCCTGAAACGAGGATGGTGCTCGATGGAGGATCGAAGCAATCTCGAGTATCTGTATAAGCCTTATAAAGCACTCGGTGGAAATGGAACCGGAGAGTCTTTGTATCAGAGATGTTTGGCCCTGCCGTTTGAAGAAGAGAAGGTCAGGGAGGATGAAAAAAAAATGAGCGGGACGGAAAGTTGAAGAACGCCGGAAATGTCCGCAAATGTCCAGGTGGCAGATGTGATACTGTAAAATCAGCAAAGAAAGATAATCAAAGAGCCTCGTGCGGGAACAACTTCCTGCCCGGGGCCTTTTCTATGGAAGGAGGGATGACGCTATGGATTTTGGAATCGCAAGTGTGGCAGCAATCACGGTGATTGCTTATCTCGTCGGTATCGGCTGCAAGGCAGCTGGCTCCGTAAAGGATGAGCTGATTCCGGTGATCTGCGGCTGCGTTGGTGCAGTGCTCGGCATCGCCGGGCTGTATCTTATGCCGGATTTCCCGGCAACAGATGCGATCAATGCACTGGCTGTCGGTATCGTGTCCGGTCTTGCAGCGACTGGTGTGAACCAGATCTACAAGCAGCTCACAAAGACAGGGGAGTGAGGGGAGGTGATCCTCGTATCTCGGCAGTCCCTTCCGTCAAAGGGACAAGGAACTACATGGCTCTTCGGGTGTCACAGCCCGGAGGGCTTTTTTGTTAGGAGGGAAAGATCATGAGTGAATACAGAGGTATTGATGTCAGCCACTGGCAGGGAGCCATTGACTGGACAAAGGTAAAGGCAGCCGGTATTCAGTTTGCCATCATCAAATCGGGCGGATCCGATGCCGGATTCTATACCGATCCCAGATGGGAGGAGAACTACAAAGGAGCCAAGGATAATGGCATTGCAGTCGGAGCCTATTACTTCGTAGGCCCGGGATGCATTTCGGCGGCAGATGGAAAAGCGGATGCAGAGCGTTTCCTTGCACAGCTCAACGGAAAACGGTTCGAGTACCCGGTGTATATCGATGTTGAGGCGACTCCTGCATCGGCTAAGGCCGGTGCGACAGAGGCAGCAATTGCATTCTGCAGGGCGATGGAAGCGGCTGGATATTATGCCGGGATCTACAGCTCCACCTATTCCGGATTCCGCGACCGACTGGATGATTCCAAGCTCACGCCATTCACCCATTGGGTTGCACAGTATGCAGCCAAATGCACCTATGGCGGATCCTATGGAATCTGGCAGTATTCGTCATCCGGACAGGTGAACGGCATCAGCGGCAGAGTGGATATGGATATTTCCTATCAGGACTTTCCGTCCATCATAAAGAGCGGTGGATTCAACGGATTCACGAAGCAGAGCGTAAATACGCAGCCTGCCACACCGGTTCAGCCGATGAAGTCAGTGAATGAAATTGCCCGGGAGGTTTTGGCTGGAAAGTGGGGTAACGGAACGGATCGAAAGAGCCGTATCACATCTGCAGGATATGACTACACAGCCGTTCAGGCAAAGGTGAACGAACTGCTCCGCGCACAGAGCAGACCGCAGGCGGTTTACTATACCGTGCAGCGCGGTGATACGCTTTCGGCCATCGCCAGAAAGTACGGAACCAGCGTGGCAACAATCCAGAGGCTGAATGCATCGTTGATTCGAAATGTAAACGTGATTCAGGTTGGATGGAAGATCCGGGTGCAATAAATTTGATTACTCTTCAGACTTGGCGGATAACCGATCATAAAGAATATCGGTTTGGTTCGTGGAGATATGGACGCGCTCTTTTTTAAGCAGTGTGCGTTCACGTTGCCCTTCTTCAAAGTTTCGTCTGGTTTTCTCGAAAATTGAACAACAGGTATATTCAATGGAGGCAGATCCATTCTGAGAATTGATGATGAAAATAAAGTCCGTATTATCAATATGGCTCGAAATCAGGTAATCCGCTTTTATATTTGTGTAAAACGAATAGAACTGCGACATGTACTTGAAAAGAGTGAATTCACTATCCAGTGACTCCTTCAGTCTCATGATAGCATGCAGTCTTGGGACAACGTCATTTTCAAATTGTGCCGCACGGAGGAATGGAGCGGTATCGACAGTACCATCAAGTATTTTCTTAAGCAGCTTGTTTGGAGAAAAACGTGGTGCTGCTATGTCCTTCATGTATTGAAATCCAGCCAAATGCGGGAAATCGGAAGGGGTGAATCCAAGTGTTATGGTATAAAGTTTATTCTTGTAACCATAGGTGAAGATATAACGATATCGTGTCAGATCCATCCATGCTTCAGCAGCCTGAAATAGGATGTCTTTATTTGAGCATTCCATATAGAATAAATCCTGCTAATTTTGAGCAATAACAAAGGGATCCTGCAACTGCAAGATCCCTTTACATTTAAAGCTAGCGTTTTCGTTCAGTTCACGAGAACCTATTCGGTTTGTGGTTATCGCTAAACCCATGGTAGAGCTCCGCAATCGGCTGCATTCCGACACAGTAGACTGTTTCACAGCTCACGATAGCTGATCAATGTCGCTATCCTCTATAAAGAGTATAACACAAGCTGGAGTAAATTCAAGGAATTGTTAAGATTCAGGCGTTTATCTGAGCACTATGAACCTAAGGACGATCCCAAGGGCGCGGCAGTAACGAGGAAATTTTTGATATATAGATTACATTACAAAACTTGAAGGAAAATATCAATCCTATATTCGCAATCTTCAGCAAAGTCTGTCCCGGAAATGAAAGGATTCCGGGACATTTTTCTTGTAATTCTTTAAAAAACAGGAGCAGGGTCTGTTGCAATCATCGACAATTTCCTTCCGCACAGGGCCTGCTTATTCTACGTTCTTTCTTATTATAATGCGTTGCTATTACGGCCCCTCAGAGGGAACATGTCACTACCAAAGGAGGAAGCGCAATGATTCAGAAAATCGAACATCGGAAAACCGTGAAAAAGATTACAGCAGAAAAGCCGAAGATCCGCGCTGCCGCCTACTGCCGGGTATCCACAGCGCAGGAGCTGCAGGAAGATTCTTTCGACCTGCAGATGGAAACCTACCGAAAAAGGATCAAGAGCAATCCGGACCTTACGTTGGTGGATGTCTACGGGGATCTTGGTCGGAGCGGCACACAGATCAAGGGGAGAAACGAATTCCAGCGCATGATGAAAGACTGCCGGGATGGAAAGATCGACCTGATCTATTGCAAGAGCATCTCCAGATTCGGAAGAAACATGGAGAACGTCCTTGCTTCGATCCGGGAGCTCCAGAAGCTCTATGTCCGGGTGATTTTCGAAAAGGAAGGTCTGGACACGAAGGATCAGCAGTCAGAGATAATCTTTGGCATCATGGCGACGATCGCTGAGGAAGAGAGCCGGTCGATTGCAGAGAACCTGCACTGGGGCCGGAAGGCGAGACTGAAGAAGGGAAGACCTTATGGCGAGGTCAGCTACGGCTATCGGGAGAAGAAGGATCATACCTGGGTGATTTATGAGCCGGAAGCGGAGCGGGTACGGACCGCATTTCGAATGGCGCTG
Source organism: uncultured eubacterium 1-6 (assembly GCA_903789595.1). Classification (GTDB taxonomy): domain Bacteria; phylum Bacillota; class Clostridia; order Lachnospirales; family Lachnospiraceae; genus Bilifractor. The sequence continues at coordinate 1,842 of CAIFEZ010000029.1, read as the reverse complement.
GACCACCATAACTACACAGAGATCCGGATGGCTCTGCAGGAGATGGAGGATCGGGATGGGACTGGACGAACATGGATCCAGTCCACTTTGCAGTATTTGCTTGTGAATCCCTACTACACGGGAAGCTACATCAGCAACAAGACGATCGAGACGGTTGTCGGAGGAAAGGGCAAAGTCAGAAGAGACAACAGCGGTGAGAGAGGACAATTCATCATTGAAAACCATCATGAGCCGCTGATCAGTAAGGAAGATTTTGAAACGGTAGAAGAGCTGGTAAAAACGAAGGCTCTGTTCACGCCGAGAAACTGGAGGAAGCTGCATGGAAAGTGTACAGATCAGAAGACCGCAGAACCGGCCTGAAACAAGGAGAACGACAAAGGCTGCCGGAGAAGAGAAGCTGCGGGTTGCAGCCTACTGCCGTGTCAGCACGGACAGCGATGAGCAGGAGACCAGCTTTGAAACACAGGTCGAAGTGTACGAGAAGAAGATCCGAGCCAATCCCGCATGGGAGTACGCCGGGGTCTACACAGACGAAGGAATTACCGGGACCAAGGCATCGAAACGTCCGGGCTTTCAGAAGATGATCAAGGACGCGGAGAACGGAAAGATTGATCGGATTCTCACGAAGTCGATCAGCCGGTTTGCCCGGAACACCCTTGACTGCATCGCTTACGTACGGCATTTGAAAGAGCTTGGAACGACAATTCTCTTCGAAAAGGAAAATATCGACACCGGAAGCACCTATTCTGAGATGCTCCTTACGGTTCTGGCTGCATTCGCACAGGAAGAATCCAGATCCATCAGTGCCAACATTACCTGGGGCGTTCGAAAGCGTTTTGAGGATGGGCAGGAGCGCTGGGCGAAGATCTATGGTTACCGGAAGAACTTTGATACTGGCGAAACCTACATCGTTGTAGAGAATGAAGCAGAGGTTATCCGGCTGATTTTCAGCCTCTATGAGAGAGGTCTTTCCACAACAGAAGTGGGCAGGGAACTGGAGAAGCGGAAGATCCTCACGCCAGCAGGAAAAAAGGTGTGGAACGGAGCTCTGGTGCGTTCTATTCTTGTAAACGAGAAATACTGTGGAGACCTGATTCTTCAAAAATATGTGACGACTGATCACCTGACGCATGCCTTTGTAAAGAACGACGGCGAAGAAGCACCAATGTATTACATCAAAGACCATCACGAAGCGATTGTCTCGCGGGAACAGTTCAATCGGGTACAGAAAATCCTCGAATACCGAAACAGGAAGAAAAATGGATACGACACCTATCCACTTGGAGACAAACTCCGCTGCCCCTATTGTGGAAAACCGATGATCCAGAAGAAGATCCTCGTGTATAGGCAAAGCCGCGGATGGGTCTGCCCGGATCATAACTTTCTCATCCATTCGAAGCATGTGGAGGAAGCGATACTGTCAGCTTTTCATGAGGTGGATCGCTTGGTGCTTACAAAGATTCGGGAGAAAGGAACTCCGGAAGAGATAAAGGCGGCAGAGGCCTTTTTGGAAATGCTTGAGGAAGACATTCATACAGTTGAATTTTACTGGGTGGATGAACTGATCGATCACATCGATCTGGGACTTCACAGGGATAAGGAGACCAGAACTCTGACCGTCCACTGGCGATGCGGATTTGACACCACGGTGCCAACGAACATCGATCCCGTGAAGGACGATCCGGAAAAGCTGGCGGTCACAGACAAGCGGAGCTTTGAAAACAAGCGACGCAGGGAACAGAAAAAAGAACAGGATTTGATTGAGAGAGAGGCGTAAAAACCTCTCCCTTTTTTTGCCATCAGATGGAGGAAAGCCATATGGAAACAGGGGAAATGAAGGTA